>SVMZ01000032.1 GCA_015067185.1 Oscillospiraceae bacterium
TCTATGCCGACCTGATCAAAAATGATATCACCGTCATCTGCGCCCACACCAATCTGGATTTTGCGGCAGGCGGCATTAACGATGCACTGGCTCAGCGGTTAAAACTTCAGAATATCCGCCACTTTGATATGATGACCGACACCCTCTCCCTCGGCAGGATCGGTGCGCTTTCCTCTCCCACGAACCCTGAGGATTTCGCACTTTTTGTCAAAACTACGCTTGGCTGCGGCGGTCTCTCTTATGTGGACGGCGGCAAACCCATCACCACTGTGGCAGTCAGCGGCGGCCACCTCTCCACTACACCGGCTAAGGCGCTCTCCCTTGGCTGCGATGCCCTTGTCAGCAGTGAAGTCAAGCACAGCGATTTTCTGGATGCCCGCGATATGGGGCTCACCCTGATCGATGCGGGACATTTTCCCACCGAAGCGGTGATCCTCCCCCTTTTACAGCAAATTCTCTCCGACAAATTCCCGGACACGGAGTTTCTCCTGTCCGCTGTCAAAAACCCGATTCACTACATCTGATTTTACAGGAGATTTTATTTTATGGCTTTAGACGGCGCTTTACTCAGCGTTATCATAAAAGAACTTTCGGCTGTTGCCATCGGAAGCAGAGTGGAAAAGATCTACCAACCCTCTCAGGAGGAGCTGGTCATTGCCCTCCGTCTTCCTCAGTATACCGAACCCTATGGCAATGCCGTCAAACTGCTGCTCTGCTCAGGAGCCAACAGTCCCCGTATCCATTTTACCAAAAGCTCCATCGAAAACCCGAAAGTTCCTCCCATGCTCTGCATGCTGCTGCGCAAACGCATCGGTGCCGCAAAGCTGGTGGGGATCCGTCAGCTTGGGCTGGACCGGGCCGTCTTCTTCGATTTTGATGCCACCGATGAACTGGGCGATCCCTCTCCCGTAACCATTGCGGTGGAACTGATGGGAAGGCACACCAACATCATTGCCATCAACAAGGACAACACCGTCATCGATGCTGTCCGCAGAATCACCGGTGAGACCTCTTCTGTCAGACAGATCCTTCCCGGCATTCTCTATGAACTTCCCCCTTCTCAGGATAAACTGGATCCTCGTACCCTTTCCGGCAGTGAGCTGGCTGACCGCCTTCTCTCCGAACATCCCGATTCCCAGCTGCAGAAACGAATCATCTCCACCGTGGAAGGTCTCTCTCCCCTGCTCTGCCGCGAGCTTGCCTTTATCGCAGGCGGCAGCACCGATTGCTGTGTCTGTGATATTGATGCTGCAGGACGGTTCCGCCTTGCCGAACAACTGGATAAAATCCGCGCTCTGCTCGGTGCAGAAACGGTGCCCTGTTACATGACACTGAATGAGGACGGACGCCCTCTCGATTATTCTTTTATCCCCATCAGGCAGTATGGGGATCTGGCATCTATCCGTGAATATCCTACCTGCTCCGCTTTGTTCGATGATTTTTACCGTGAACGCGGCGCCTCAGACAGAATGAAACAGCGCTCTCACGAGCTGCTCCGTCATGTCACCAACATCTCCGAGCGCATTGCCCGAAAACTGGGGAACCAGCGTCTGGAGCTGGAACAGAGCCGTGACCGCGATGAGCTTCGTGTCTGCGGCGATATTCTCAACGCCAATCTCTATCGTCTTGAAAAAGGCATGATCAGCTGTGAACTGGAAAATTTCTATGCCGAAGGCTGCCCCATCATCAAAATCAAGCTGGATCCCGCACTGACCCCTGTACAGAATGCGCAGAAATATTACTCCGAATACCGCAAGGCCTGCACCGCAGAGAAAAAGCTCTCCGAACTGATCGCCTCGGGAGAAGAGGATGCCGCCTACATTGACTCGGTTCTCGGTCTCATCACCCGTGCCCGCACCGAGACAGAACTTAACTCTATCCGCGACGAGCTGATACAGCAGGGCTTTGTCAAGGCAAGAGGCACACAGCGCATCAAAAACGGCAAGAACCTCAAGGACAAAAAGCCCGAAAAGCTTGCTCCTCTCAGATATCGCTCCTCCGACGGGTTTGAGATTGTCTCAGGACGCAACAACCTGCAGAACGATCAGCTCACCCTCAAACAAAGCCGCCCCTGGGATATCTGGTTCCACACCCAGAAGATTGCAGGTTCTCACACCATTATCATCACAAACGGCGAGCAGGTACCCAACCGCACACTGGAGGAGGCTGCCATCATCGCCGCTTACAACTCCAACGCACGTGAATCCACCAAAGTTCCCGTGGATTACACTATCGTAAAGAATGTGAAAAAGCCAGGCGGCGCCAAGCCGGGTATGGTGATCTACGAGACCTACCAGACCGCCATTGTCACCCCCGACGGTGCTCTGGTGGAGAGTCTGATGGTTTAAAGGCAGTTCTTTTCCTCACCCCAATCTCTGCTGCGGCACCGTTAAAATGAATATCAAAACAATATATGTCAAAAAGGCAGCCGTTGGTAAAATACCATCCGGCTGCCTCTGTTTTTTTACGATCCGCGCTGCTTTTTTCTATTCACAGCAAATCCACACCTGTGATGATTCTCACTCTTCCCTGAACTTTCTGGCAGCTGCTTTCTTTTGTTTGTTTATTTTTGCAATATTTTTGTTTCTCTGCTGCTTTTGCCGCAAAAACGCTTCCTTGTCATCCGAATACTTTGCTTCTCCCTTGAGTCTGATATAGCTTTCCCAGCGTTCCCGGGAAAGTTTTCCGCTGGAGAGGGCTTCTTTTATTGCGCAGCCCGGTTCGGTTTGATGCTTACAATCACGAAATTTGCAGCCGCCTAAAAATCTTTCCACATCCTGGAAGGCTTCGCCGAGTCCTTCGGAAATATCCCACATGCCAAGCTCACGCATTCCGGGGGTATCAATGATCATGGCCCCATTTTTCAACATAATAAGCTGCCTGTGCGTTGTTGTATGCCGCCCCCGACCGTCCTCTTCGCGAATGGCGCTGACATTCATCATCTCTTCACCAGCCAATGCATTAACAAGACTGGATTTTCCAACGCCGGAGGAACCCAAAAAAACAATTGTTTTTCCCGGTTTCACATAATCAGCCAACAGTTCCAATCCCAATCCGCTCTTCGCGCTGACTGCATATACGGGAACCCCTGCCGCTGTTTTCTGCACAGCCTGGATGTAGTCGGTTTGATTCTCCAATAAATCCGCTTTTGTCAATATCACAACCGGCAGGGCACCCGATTGCCATCCCAATGTAAGATATCGCTCCAACCGTTTAATATTAAAATTCTGATTCAACGACTGTATGATGAACACATAATCAAAATTTGATGCCACCGCCTGTTCTCCCCGTCCGGGTGTGGGATCCCTTCTTGAGAAAAATGTCTTCCGCGGCAACGTACCGACAATAAGGCTATCGCCGGCAGGGTTATAATTTATCAGCACAAAATCGCCTGTCGTCGGAAAATCTTCCCCTTCAACAAAATATTCCTTTTTCTTCAGCTTGCCGGATATCTCTCCATATTCACATACCAGCTCATACCGTTCTCTATGAACTGCAGTTACTCTTGCCGGAAGCTCTTCTGCATTCTCCGGCATCATTTGCGGCATAAAACCATATTTTTGTAAATTTAACATTTAAGCTTTTTTCCTCCGTTGTTGTTTCTCTGTTTTTTTCAATTATATCCGCTCTTTCCATTTACAACATCTCCTTTCCTGTAATTGGTGCCTGAAAATGGGCGCAAAAATACCGCAGAAAGCAACCCTTTTTGTGGGTACTCTCTACGGCTGATTAAAGCATAAAAATAACACACCCTTTGAGTGTGCTACAACCGAAAGTTATAGTATTCACGAAAGGTCACTTAAAACGGCACAACAACCAAGAGGAGTGTATCCCCAACCATTGTCTGCGCCACATATTCCATTTTACGGCTCAATTACCTCATAAAATACAGTCATCTTGTTTTCTCCTTTCGCTCCTGCTTTCACAGGATTATTTTGGTATGATTATAGCACATCTCCCCCAACAATACAAGCTTTTTCCTGAAAAATACAGGATTGGAAATGCGGCAATAACATACACACGGCATCTCCAACCCTGTAATAATCCATTTTCTGTCCGTAAGAGCTTTTCGCCCATTCCGTTATTTTTTCACCGCGGCATAAACCACCCGTTGAGAATCCTCTCTGGGAGGGTCAAAAGAATCCTCGTGGAAACAGTGTATCTCCCCAAAGCCGTACTCTGTCAGCGTTTCGCGCCAGAATGCATCACTGTAGGCACGTTCGGCAATATTCTCGCTGCTGCGGAAGTAGGCACCGTCCACGTTTTCAAACAGATCCAGCTCCATGTTCACGATGTCTGTCTGCGGATCATAGCTGTTCTGCCAGACACAGTAGACCTCGTCATAATCGTAGACAAAAACATTGTTGCCCAGCACCTCCCGGTGCTTATACTGTGTGTTGACATCAAAGACAAACACACCGCCCGGCTCGGTAAACAGTGCAACTCTCTCAATGGTCTTTTTCACCAGCTTCTCATCGGTGATGTGGTTGAGGCTGTCCAGCGCACAGACCGCTGCCTCAATGGTTCCGTAGAGATCCAGCTCCGGCATATCCTGACACAGCGGCAGAATATCCAAACCAGTCTCAATCTTCTTTTTCAGCAGCTCGGTCAGCATCTCGCAGGAGCCGTCCACTGCGATTACATCAAAACCCTTTTTTGCCAGTTCCACCGAGAGACTTCCCGTTCCGCAGGCCAGATCAAGCAGCAACCCGGCATTTGGATTATAACGTTTAATAAGCCGCTCGAAATAATCCGCGCGGCTTTGGTAGGATATATCTCCGGTCAACAGATCGTAAAATGTTGCAAGGCTGTTATATCCGCTCATCTGTTTCTCCCGTTATTCTTCGTTGTTTTCCTGTTCATCCTGTTCCAGTCTGTCAAACACAATGCGGTATCCGTCGCATCCGTAGTTGAGGGAACGGTTGACACGGCTGATGGTTGCGGTGCTGGCACCGGTTTCCTGAACGATGTCGCTGTATACACGGCGGCTGTCCAGCATTTTTGCTACATGAAGGCGCTGAGAAAGAGCCTTCAGTTCCGGAACTGTGCAGAGATCTTCAAAAAAATCGTAACATTCCTCTACGGTTTCCAGCTTTAAGATAACCTTAAATAAAAAATCCAGATTTTTATCCTTGAGCTTGTTGTTCATAAGATATTATCCTTTCCGCATCGAAGACTCACTATATCAGTATTTTCTTCGTAACTAATACTTATCCCATTATTTTCACACTTTAATACTCTAAATCTTTAATACTATTGTACCTTCTCCTTCTGTAAAAGTCAAGTCTAAATCGGCAGATATTCTGTATTTTATTTCTCTCCTCTTTCTCCCCCAAAAACACCATGAAAGATTTGACAAATCTCCTGGATTGTGGTATGCTCTTATAAAGAACATTTGTTTCCGCTGTTGTTTGGATATTGCCTCGGTGACATACAATCCAATTCAAATTTGGAGGCCTCCTATATGTCAGTTAAAATTTTAGAGATAAAAAAAGAAAATAGTCCTGCTGCACGGTTCATTGGAAAGAAATACAACACGGCTCCCAATTGGGGAGAATGGTGGCAAAACGATTGGTTTTCAATCTTAGAGAAAAACAAACGTCTTCCAATAAACGATGATGCCTATATCGGAGCTGTCCATATTGCAGCCGGTGCACCCGAACATTGGATTGGCATGTTCTTTCCGATAAATACAACTGTTCCCGATGGCTTTGAGTATATAGACATTGCCCCTACGGAATATGCCGTATGCTATTTGTATGATAAGGAAAACAGTCCTGATTTCTACACAATGGATACACATAATATGTGTTTGGAAGAATTAAAAAAGCTTGGATTAAAACACAGAGAAGATGACTGGTGCTTTGAACGGTATCATTGTCCGAGATTTACAGCAGCCGATGAAAATGGTAATGTTATTTTAGACTACGCTATCTCTATCGAAGTTTGAATCCATTTCAATTCCACACCCCTGACGGAAAAGCAACTCACTGCAGGGTTAGTATAGAAAAAGATAAATTTATTTTTCCATGAGTATCCTGCGAAGATATGCCCAAGAGTAATACTCGAACAGTTTACAGGATGCAGGATATAAAGAAAAACTACAAACAGTTCTTTCCTTCCAAAAGCATTTTATGTCATCTTAGTGTCGGCCCCGTCAACAGAGAAAAAACGGCAGTACTGAACCGTTCCAAACCGAAAAATTAATCTACTCTCTGAATTAAAAGGTATTTTAAACGATTTTGTTTCTTTTTTTCCTCAGTAGTGTTATACTATATAGGTGAGTGTTTTCACAACAATCGAAAGGACGGTGCATCGCCGTGGATCACTTTAAACTTGTCTCCCCCTATAAACCAACCGGCGATCAGCCGCAAGCCATTGATAAACTGGTGGAGGGCATCCTCTCCGGCTCAAAGGATCTGACTCTGAAGGGTGTCACCGGCTCCGGCAAAACCTTTACCATGGCAAACGTGATTGAAAGGGTCAACCGTCCCACCATCGTCCTCTCCCACAACAAAACACTGGCAGCCCAGCTCTGCACCGAATTTCGCGAGTTTTTCCCCGAAAACGCAGTGGAATACTTTGTATCCTACTACGATTATTATCAGCCGGAGGCGTACATCGTCAACACCGGCACCTATATAGAAAAAGACAGCTCCATCAACGACGAAATCGAGCGTCTGCGCCATTCGGCAACCTCCGCTCTGTCGGAACGGCGCGATGTCATCATTGTGGCCAGTGTCTCCTGTATCTACAGCCTCGGCGACCCGGAGGAATACCAGAACATGGTTGTCTCCCTCCGTCCCGGTATGGAGATGGAACGGGATGAACTGCTTCGCCGCCTTGTCTTCATCCAATATGAACGCAACGACGTAGGCTTTGACCGCAACACCTTCCGCGTTCGCGGCGATGTGGTGGAGATCTTCCCCCCCTACGCCAATGACGTAGTGGTCCGCGTCGAATTTTTCGGCGATGAAATTGACCGCATCTCCGAAATCAACGTGATCACTGGTGAGGTTTTGCGGACACTGCAGCACATCGCCATCTATCCCGCCTCCCACTATGTGGTCTCCAAAGACAAGCGGGATGCCGCCATCTCTGAAATCTATGCCGAGATGGAGGAGCGGGAGAAATATTTTCTTGAAAACGGCAAGCTGATCGAAGCACAGCGCATCCGCGAACGTACCCTTCATGATATCGAAATGCTTACGGAAATGGGCTTTGTCAAAGGCGTGGAAAACTACTCCCGCGTGCTTTCGGGACGTGCTCCCGGCAGTACCCCCTATACACTGATGGACTACCTGCCCGATGACTTTTTAATGTTCATCGATGAATCCCATGTCACCCTGCCTCAGGTCAGGGGTATGTCCGGCGGCGACAGCGCCAGAAAGAAAAACCTCATCGATTATGGCTTCCGCCTACCCTCTGCCTACGACAACCGTCCGCTGAATTACGATGAATTTTTGGAACACCTTAACCAAACCATCTATGTCAGTGCCACCCCCGGTGAATACGAATGCAGCAAGAGCGATGCCGTAGTGGAACAGATCATCCGTCCCACCGGCCTGCTGGATCCCTTGATCGATGTTCGCCCGGTTGAAGGACAGATCGACGATCTGCTCTCCGAGATCAACCTCCGTGCCGAAAAAAAGGAACGTGTTCTCGTCACTACCCTTACCAAAAAGATGGCGGAAGACCTGACAGGCTATCTGGAGGATATGGGCGTGAAGGTGCGCTACATGCACCACGACATAAATACCATGGAACGCATGGAGATCATCCGTGACCTTCGCGAAGGTGAATTTGATGTACTTGTGGGCATCAACCTGCTGCGCGAAGGATTGGATATCCCCGAAGTCTCCCTTGTCGCCATTATTGATGCCGATAAAGAAGGCTTCCTCCGTTCCGAGACTTCGCTGATACAGACCATCGGCCGCGCCGCACGAAACGCCAACGGAAAGGTCATTATGTATGCCGATTCGGTGACACAATCCATGGAAAATGCCATCTATGAGACCCAGCGCCGCCGTGAGATCCAGCAGAAATACAACGAAGAACACGGCATCATTCCTCAGACCATTGTCAAGAGCGTACGCGGTATTATTGAGATCTCCACTGCGGAAAACACCGAGAAAAAGGCTCCCGGCAAGCGCAAAAAGATGAGCGCTCAAGAACGTGAGGAACTGATCCGTAAACTGACAACCGAAATGAAAAATGCCGCCAAGATTCTGGAATTTGAGCATGCGGCATACCTCAGAGACAAGATCAAGAAACTGATGGAAGAAAGATAAGAGGAAGATAACATTGCCAATTGATAAAATTGTAATCAAAGGGGCCAAAGCCCATAACCTGAAAAACGTCGACCTCGTGCTCCCCCGTGACAAAATGATTGTTTTTACGGGTCTTTCCGGCTCGGGCAAGAGCACCCTTGCTTTCGACACCATCTATGCCGACGGACAGCGTCGCTATGTGGAGAGTCTCTCCTCCTATGCCCGTATGTTCCTCGGTCAGATGGATAAACCCGATGTGGAATACATTGAGGGACTTTCCCCCGCCATTTCCATCGATCAGAAAACCACCTCTAAAAATCCCCGTTCTACGGTGGGTACCGTTACCGAAATCTACGACTACCTCCGTCTTCTCTATGCCAGAATCGGTATCCCTCACTGCCCTGTCTGCGGTAAGGAGATCCGTCAGCAGACGGTGGATCAGATCGTGGAGCAAATTCTTGCGCTTCCCAGCGGGAAGCGGCTCCAGATCCTCGCACCCATTGTCCGCGGACGCAAAGGCGAATATCAAAAGGAGTTTGCTGCTGCCCGCAAATCCGGCTATGTCCGTGTGCGCGTGGATTCGGTAATCTATGATCTCTCTGAAGAGATCAAGCTGGAAAAAAATAAAAAACATACCATCGAAATTGTGGTGGACCGCCTTGTGGTCAAACCGGAAGTCCGCTCCCGTCTTGCCGATTCTCTGGAGACTGCCATGTCTCTCTCCGGCGGTCTGGTCAATGTGGATGTGGACGGAGAAAAGCCGCTCAGCTTTTCCCAGAACTATGCCTGTCCCGACCACGGTGTCAGTGTGGAAGAGCTTACCCCCAGAATGTTCTCCTTCAACAACCCCTATGGCGCCTGCCCAAAATGTACCGGTCTCGGCGTATTTATGCGTGTTGATCCCGACCTTGTCATCCCCAACAAACAGCTCTCCATCAAAGAGGGGGCCATCCGCGCCAGCGGCTGGTACTATTCTGACGGCGGTATCGCACAGATGTACTATGAAGCCCTTGCCAAAGAATACAACTTTTCCCTGGATACCCCCGTTGCCGAGCTTCCCAAAGAGGCTTTGAATGTTGTGCTTTACGGCACCAACGGTAAAAAACTGACGGTAAAACGGGATACCGAATTTTCCAGCGGCACCTACTATACCGATTTTGAAGGAGTCATCAACAATCTGGAACGCCGCTTCAACGAAACCAACAGCGATTGGTCCCGGGAGGAGATCGCCTCCGTCATGAGTGCCGTCCCCTGCCCCGAATGCGGTGGAAACAGACTGAAAAAAGAATCTCTCTCCGTCACCGTCGGCGGCATCAACATCAGTGATTTCTGTAAGATGTCGGTGCGCAAAGCACTGGAATTTACCGATAACGTCACCCTGTCCGAGCGTGAAGAGATGATCTCCAGACAAATCACCAAGGAGATCCGCTCCCGTCTCACCTTCCTCAAAAACGTGGGTCTGGAATATCTCACCCTCTCTCGCCCTGCCGAAACGCTCTCCGGCGGCGAAAGTCAGCGCATCCGCCTTGCCACGCAGATCGGCTCCTCTCTGGTGGGTGTTCTGTATATCCTGGATGAGCCCAGTATCGGTCTGCATCAGCGGGACAACGATAAGTTGATCGATGCACTCAAAAATCTCCGTGATCTCGGCAATACCCTCATCATTGTCGAACACGATGACGATACCATGCTCGCTGCCGACCACATCGTGGATATCGGTCCCGGTGCCGGTGTTCACGGCGGTGAGATTGTCTGTTCCGGTACCCTGGAGGATATCAAAAACTGCGAACGCTCCATCACCGGACAATATCTCAGCGGCAGACGCGTCATTCCCATTCCCACCTCCCGCCGCGAAGGCAACGGCACCTTTCTTGAGATAAAAGGCGCCCGCGAACACAACCTGAAAAATCTCAACATCCAGGTTCCCCTTGGCACCTTCACCGTTGTCACTGGTGTTTCCGGCTCCGGTAAGAGTTCTCTGGTCAACGAGATCCTCTATAAATCCCTTGCCGCCAAGCTCAACGGTGCTCACACCCGTCCCGGAGATCACGATGACATTGAAGGACTTGAAAATCTCGATAAAATTATCGGTATCGACCAGTCCCCCATCGGCCGCACCCCCCGCTCCAACCCCGCCACCTATACCGGTGTGTTTAATGATATCCGCACCCTCTTTGCCGAAACGGCAGATGCCAAAATGCACGGTTACAATGCCAGCCGCTTCTCCTTCAATGTCAAAGGCGGCCGCTGCGAAGCCTGTGAGGGAGACGGAATCATTAAAATTGAAATGCATTTCCTCCCGGATGTCTACGTCCCCTGCGAAGTATGTAAAGGCAGACGTTACAATAATGAGACGCTGGAAGTCCGCTACAAAGGCAAAAATATCTATGATGTGCTGGAAATGACCGTAGAGGAAAGTGTGGAATTTTTCAGCGCCATCCCCAAGATCAAACGCAAGCTGGAAACACTCTACGAAGTTGGTCTCGGTTACATTAAACTGGGACAGCCTGCCACCACCCTCTCCGGCGGTGAGGCCCAGCGCGTTAAGCTGGCCACAGAGCTCTCCAAACGCTCCACCGGCAAAACCATTTACGTTCTCGATGAACCCACCACCGGCCTGCACAAGGACGACGTCAAAAAATTGATTGAAGTGCTGCAGCGCCTTGTGGATGCAGGCAACACCATCGTCATGATCGAGCACAACCTGGATGTGATCAAAACCGCCGACTATATCATCGATCTCGGTCCCGACGGCGGAGATAAAGGCGGTGAACTGGTTGCCTGCGGCACACCCGAACAAGTAGCAAAAAGCCGCCGTTCCTATACCGGACAATATATCAAACGAGCTCTCGCCGAAGAGAAAAATAGAAAAAATTGATTTTAACCGCAACAGAAAGGATAGAAAATATCATGTACAAACTGGCGATATTCGATATGGACGGAACCATTCTCGATTCTCTGGAGGATATTGTGTTGTGCTGCAACAGAGCCCTGGAGGATTTTGGTTTTCCTTCCCACCCCAGAGAGGCCTATCACTATTTTATCGGCAACGGCGCTCGCACGCTGGTCCAGCGCTCCATGCCGAAAGAAAAACAGTTTGACGAGGCTTTGCTTGATGCTGTTCATGCGCGCTACACCGCTTATTACAAGGACCACGGCAACGATCACACCTGTCCCTATCCGGGCATTGTTGACATACTGACCAAACTCAAAGAAAACGGTGTACGCCTGGGTGTCGTCTCCAACAAACCCAATGCTCCCACCAATGAGCTGGCTGAACTGCATTTTCCCGGTCTTTTCGATCTTGTTTTCGGTGAACGCAACGGTGTTCCCATCAAGCCCGCCCCCAATGCCATCTATGAAATGATGGAGCACCTTGATGTTACAGCGGGAGAAACAATCTATTTCGGCGACAGTGGCGTAGATATGGAAACCGGTGTCAATGCCGGACTCTATACTGTCGGTGTTTTATGGGGATTCAGACCAAAAAACGAGCTTGAAGAAAACGGTGCTACCTGCACAATTGACAAAGTTGAGCAGATTGCCGATTTAATTTTAAATTGAGGTTGACAAATCCACCAAAAGGGTGTATCATATCTACATACTTTAAACAAAGGCTGCGACGGAGACAGCATGTACAGTGTTCTGTGCACAGAGAGACGGCAGGTTTTTTTGAAAAACATGGTGAAAGCCGGAGACAGACAGTACATCAGCGAATCACTCCAGAGCCGGAAGCTGAACGGTTTTACACGGTAAAATCCAGTAAGTTATCCCGTGAGATCGCGTTAAGATCAAGGACTTGTTGGAGTCTTGCTAAGAGGCGCTTTGTGCGCAATATGGGTGGTACCGCGGATTATGTCCGTCCCATTTATGGGGCGGACTTTTTATTTTTTCTATTAATCAAAGGAGGAAAAATTATGGAAAATCAACTTATCGAAATCGCTCAACGCATCAAAACCATGAGGGAAATTCTTGAAATATCCCATGAAACCATGGCAGAGCAACTCGGAATTTCCAAAGAAGATTATCTGGAACACGAATCCGGAAACCGAGACTTCTCTTTCACCTTCTTATATGGATGCGCCAAAATTTTTGGTATCGATATTGTTGAACTGATTACCGGAGAAGCTCCAAAGCTTTCTTTCTATACCATCGTGCGCAAGAACAGCGGACTCCCCATCAAACGCCGCGCAGGCTTTACTTACAATCACCTTGCTTACAGCTTCAAAAATAAAAAGGCTGAACCTTTCCTTGTAAAGGCTCCCTACAGCGAAGAAGCTCAGCACCAACCTATTGCACTCTCCCAACATGAGGGACAGGAGTTTGATTACATTCTCAGCGGCAGCCTTAAGGTAGCCATGGAAGACCACATTGAAGTTCTCCATGAAGGAGACTCTATCTTCTACGATTCCGGTCACGGACACGGAATGATCGCCTGCGGCGGTGAAGAATGTGTATTCTTAGCTTTGGTTCTCGGAGAAAAGGAGGAAAATGACAATGAGTAGTCTTTATCAGAAATTTTGTAAAGTAAGCTTCGATGAAAACGGGGTTCTCAATAAGTTTGAGCCGGTATGCCCCGATAACTTTAACTTTTCTTATGATGTCGTAGACGAAATGGCTCGTATTGCACCCGAACAGCGTGCTATGATCTGGTGCAACGATAAGGGTGAGGAACACATCTATTCCTTTAAGGATATGAGTGAATATTCCTCCAAAACCGCCAACTATTTCTCCGATCTCGGTATCGGCAAAGGAGACACCGTTCTGGTTATCCTCAAAAGACATTATCAGTTCTGGTTCACTATCCTTGCGCTTCATAAACTGGGCGCTGTTATCGTTCCCGCAACCAATCTTCTCACCGAGAAGGATATTGTCTACCGCTGTGATATGGCACAGATTAAGGCTGTTGTCTGCAGCGGCGAGGATGCCGTTGCCAATCATGTAGAAACCGCCGAGCCCAAGCTCAAAGCTCCCATCATAAAAATCTCCGCCATGGGCAGCCGTGACGGTTGGGACGACTTTGATGCAGGCGTTGAAGCTGCTTCCGCAGAATTTGCACGCCGTGAGAACAGCAAAGACGACGATATGTTGCTCTACTTCAGCTCCGGCACCACCGGCTATCCCAAAATGGTTATGCACAGCTATACCTATCCTATCGGACACATCATCACCGGCAGCTTCTGGCACGATGTAAAGGATACCGATATCCATCTTACTGTTGCCGAAACCGGTTGGGGCAAGGCTGTTTGGGGTAAGCTTTATGGTCAGTGGCTGGCAGGCGCCACCGTCTTTGTCTATGACTTTGATAAATTTACTCCGAAGGATCTGCTTGAAAAGATCGAAAAATATCACATCACCACCTTCTGCGCACCTCCCACCATCTACCGCTTCTTCATCAAGGAAGGTATGGAGGGTTATGATCTCTCCTCCCTGCGCTATGCTACAACAGCCGGTGAGGCTCTCAATCCCGAAGTTTACAATCGTTTCTTTGAATATACCGGACTGCGCCTGATGGAGGGCTTTGGTCAGACCGAAACCACTCTCGCTCTGTTCAACGCTCCCGGCACCACACCCAAGCCCGGTTCCATGGGTAAACCCTCCCCCCTCTATGACGTCCGTCTTGTGGATGAGGACTACAACCCTGTTGCTCCCGGTCAGGTTGGTGAAATCACCATCTATCCCAACAACACCGGCAATGTTGGTCTCTTCAAGCGCTATCACCTCAACCCGGAAAGCACCGAAGCGGCTTGGGCAGGCGGCATCTACCACACCGGCGACACCGCCTGGATGGATGAAGACGGCTATTATTGGTATGTCGGCCGTACCGATGATGTCATCAAGGCATCCGGTTACCGCATCGGACCCTTCGAGATCGAAAGTGTCCTGATGGAGCACCCTGCTGTTCTGGAATGTGCCGTCACCGGCGCACCCGATCCTGTCCGCGGCCAGGTTGTCAAGGCCACCATCGTGCTGATGAAGGGCTACGAAGGCTCCGACGAACTGGTGAAAGAGCTGCAGAACTATGTCAAGAAGCAGACCGCTCCTTATAAATATCCCCGCATCGTTGAATTTGTCAATGAGCTGCCCAAAACCATCAGCGGTAAGATCCGCCGCGTTGAGATCCGCAATCAGGATAAATCCAAGGCTTAATGTTGAAGAATTATATTTTCAAAACCCGGAAGGTGTGCTCTGCTGCCTTCCGGGCTGCATTTCCTGGAATAAATCTAATACCAAAAGAATTTTTCACATAAACATTTACTATCGGTATATATCCCCTCTCTTCTTTTGTCCTCTTATGTCTGTTATTGTCATTTAGGGTAACGCTTTATACGATACGCTGCCGGTACCGCTGATGTTCGGCCCGATACATTATTATATATAAGGAGTATTTCATGGATATCCGTATACTGGTCCTTGACCTCGACAATACGCTGCTCCGTTCTGACAAAACACTGTCAGAACGTTCTGCAGTTGCGCTGAACAGCTGCCGCCAAAAGGGAATCCGCATTATTTTTGCATCCGCCCGACCTTTAAGAGATATTGTACCGTATAACGCTGTTTTCACACCCGACGCCATCGTTTTTCACACCGGCGCAGGAATCTGTGAAAACAACCGTACTGTCATGAGCAATGCCATCCCCCCTGATGACGGCAACGCCATTTTGCAGGATCTGCTTAACCGGTATCCCACATCGCTTCTCTCCGCAGAGATCGGCGATCGGTTATATGCCAATTTTGATGCCAAAACCATCTGGCCTTTTACCCAATATACTCTTAACGATCTCTCCCGGCCTTTCCATGAACCTTTTTACAAGATCATTTCGTCCATACAATCTCCCGAACAATTCAGTGAAATCAACCATCTTCTCCCCTCAACTGCCTACGCCCGCATTGCAGAAAACCGCTTGATTCTGATTATGAGCACCGCCGCCGCCAAACTCAGTGCCGTTAAACAGCTGTGTGAACGCTGGGATATTCCGCTCAAAAACACCGCTGCCTTTGGCGATGACCATATTGATCTGGATATCCTCACCCACTGCGGTGTTGGTGTGGCTGTGGCCAACGCCATCCCCGAGGCACTGGAAGCAGCAGACTATGTTACCACCTCCAATAATGAGGATGGTGTGGCTCTTTGGCTGGAGGAACATCTTTTATAATGCATACGAAAAAGGATTACACTGCAATAAGACTTGCCAGTCACGATGATGCTGCAAGATGTGCTGATATCCATATTCGATCCTGGATATTTGCATACAGCAATTACATTTCTGAAACGACTCTTGAAAGACAGAATGCCAATCGTCCCCTCCTCTGTTCGAAACTGCTTTCAAATAATCAAAATATCCACTACGTTATCGAAGCGGATGATAAAATAACAGGATTTTTCACGATTAATCCTTCCCGCGACAGTGATATAACCGACACTTATGAACTTACAGGATTATACCTTGATCCGGATTACACAGGAATGGGTCTGGGAAATCTTGCCCTTTCCTGGATTAACTCTGAGATAGCGGCAAGAGGAATCACACGGTTTCCCTTGGGGTTCTGGATAAAAATGCCCGCGCAAAATCATTTTATGAGAAAAACGGCTTTTTTCACGACGGCACCACCAAAAACAGCGGTTTGGATGACCGTATGGAAGAGCGATATCTATGCCACATTTAAAACAAACTATCTTTCCCCTGAAAGGATGATTCTATGACCGTCAAACGAACAGAACTGAAAGAATGGAAGCTGGAATACGCCCCCGCTCTGGCCGCGTCTCTTTCCAACCCCAAAATCCTTGCCAATCTCCGTGACGGTCTGCCATATCCCTATACGGAAGAGGAGGCCCAAAAGTTTATCCTCTCCATGCAGGCCGCCAACCATAACAACAACTTTTTCTTTGCCATATCCGCCGACGAGCAGATTATCGGCAATATTTCGGTCACGCGGATGACCAATATTCACTCCCGGACCGCCGAACTGGGCTACTACATTGCAGAGGAATACTGGGGACAGGGCATTATGACCGCTGCAGTAAAGCAGATGTGTACCCATGTTTTTGAAAACAGCGATATCATCCGCATTTTTGCCGAACCCTTTGCCTACAACATCGGCTCCTGCCGCGTGCTGGAAAAGGCCGGCTTCACCCTTGAGGGCACCCTGCGCAGCAATGCCGTAAAAAACGGTACCGTGCTGGATATGAAAATGTATTCCCTGCTGCGCACCGACTTCTGACATTCGTGTTTTTTATATTCAAAAGTTATTTTTTCTCTTCAAAACGGAAATCATGGCTTTTTTTGCCTTTATTCTTCTTTTTTAGACAAACAATTCACACTAAATTTGCTATTTATCAATAAACTTTTCCTTTGCTCTTGATTTTGCGACACGCATCATGTATAATAATCTCACAATGATAGAGGTGCGGTTTTTATCAGTAACATGGCAGCGGTTTTATTCTCCGCCGGCTCGGAAAAGCCCATGTGAAAGGAAATACCGCCGAAACTTGCAGAATGTTTCCGCAAACTGCAGGTTGGGGTGCGATAAAATATGTCGTACACTGTCACATTTGTGGAGGGCTATCGTGTCTGTGTCGTTCAAAGGAAGGAACTGCAAGACTGCGTTAGTCCGCAGTCTTTTCTTTTTTCCCGAAACCGGAGAGTTTCACAAAAAAATTTTAAGGAGTTGTTCTCATGAAGAAAAAGCTGCTTCTTATTGCCACTGTTGTACTGATTTGCGTTATGTGCACAGTTACAGCATTTGCAGAAGCTGAAGAGGCCACTAACATGTTTGTTGGAACATTTTGGTCCCTCGTTCCCCCGCTGGTAGCTATCGTTCTCGCACTCATCACCAAGGAAGTTTACAGTTCCCTGTTTGTCGGTATTGTTGTCGGTGCACTGTTTGCCAACCAATTTAATATTGTCGGCACTGTTGATACCATTGTTTCCGACGGTCTCATCGCATCTGTTGAAGGCACCGCTGGTATCTTCATCTTCCTCGTTGTTCTCGGTATTATGGTTGCCCTCATCAACAAGACCGGCGGCTCTGCTGCTTTCGGCCGTTGGGCACAGACCCATGTTAAGAGCAAGGTTGGCTCTATTCTTTGCACATTTGCTCTCGGCGTTCTCATCTTTATCGATGACTATTTCAACTGTCTCACTGTTGGTTCCGTTATGCGTCCCGTAACCGATTCCAACAAGATTAGCCGTGCAAAGCTTGCTTACGTCATCGACGCAACCGCAGCCCCCATCTGCATGATCGCTCCCATCTCCTCCTGGGCTGCCGCTGTTTCCGAATACACCTCCGGTGTTGTTAACGCGGCAGGCGAAGAGATCTCCAGCCTGGCACTGTTCTGCAAAGCTATTCCCTATAACTTCTATTCTCTTCTCACCCTCGTTTTCATCGTTGCCATCACTCTTATGAAGTTTGATTACGGCCCCATGAAGAAACACGAGATCAACGCTGCCAACGGCGACCTCTTCACCTATGGCAAGGCTGTTGTTACTGAGGAAGCCGAAGAGGGCAACAGCAAGGGCCGTGTTCTCGACCTCATCCTCCCCATCGCTGTTCTCATCATCCTCTCCATCCTCGCTCTTGTTTACAACGGCGGCTTCTTCACCGCTGATTCCGGTTATCTCAACGACTTTGCAGGCGCTTTCAGTAACACAGACTCTACCGTCGCTCTTCCCTGGGGCGGTCTTGTAGCTCTTGTTCTCACCATGATCTATCTCATTTGCCGCAAACTCATCAGCTTCAAGGAAGCCATGTCCTGCATTCCCAAGGGCTTCATCGCTATGGTTCCCGCAATCCTCATCCTCACCATGGCTACCGCTCTTAAAAACATGACTGCCCTCCTGGATTCCGACGGTTTTGTTAAGGCTGCTCTTGCCAACGCAGAGTCTCTTCACAACTTCCTGCCGGCTATCATCTTCCTTGTTGCCTGCGGCATTGCCTTTGCAACAGGCACATCCTGGGGTACTTTCGGTATCCTCATTCCCATCGTTCTCAGCGTATTCCCTGCCGGAAGCGAGATCATGATCATCGGTATGTCCGCCTGCCTCGCAGGTTCTGTCTGCGGTGACCACTGCTCCCCCATCTCCGATACCACCATCATGTCCTCCGCCGGCGCCCAGTGTGAACACGTTAACCACGTATCCACCCAGATCCCCTACGCTGTGACAGTTGCAGCAGTTTCTTTCGTCAGCTACATCATCACCGGCTTCATCCAGAACTGGTTCATCGCACTGCCCATCGCCATCGTTCTTATGATCCTCACCCTCTTTGTTATGAGAATCGTTCTGGGCAAAAAGGCTGCATAAGAAACCATCGGTATTCCAACACTAAAATATCCCTTTTCAAGAGAGAAGATACAGTGTATCTTCTCTCTTTTTGTTTTTTCACTGTAAATAGACAGAAACACTCCACCTGAAAAACATAAAATATGTAAAACCACATAAATAATTCTGCCGTGTTGAAAAAGCCGTTTTGGTGTGCTATAATGAACCAGGAAATCACAAAGGAAAGCGAAGTACAATCTATGCTGCTGTATATCATCAGGCACGGCGATCCCATATATGAAACAGATACCCTTACCCCCAGAGGAAAATTACAGGCAGAAGCCGTAGGCAAGAGAATGTATGATGCCAAAGTAGACCGGATTTTCTCTTCTCCCATGGGGCGTGCCCAGGAAACTGCCGATCCTGCCTGCCGCTTGCTGAATCTCGAGAAAACCATCGAAGACTGGACACATGAAGTGGAAGACGAACGTCTGACTCCCTTCCCTAATGGTGAATTGATATCGGTTTCGCTGATTCAAAATACCTACTATCTCATCAACGGCAATAAAGATCTTCCCTACGACAGAACTTACGAATGTGACGGTTTCAGTCAATCCAATATGAAATCGGCGTTGGAATACATCGAATCCCACGGAAGAGAATTTCTGGAGCGGCTGGGCTACCGTGAAGAAAACGGCATCTACCGTATTCTGAGAAACAACGAAGAAAAGGTTGCGCTTTTCTGCCATTCCGTGTTTGCAAGAGCCTGGCTTTCCGTGCTGCTGCACATCCCCCTTCATATTGTATGGGCTTCCTTCCGCTACACCCATACCGGTGTCACAGTTCTTGAATTTAAAAACAACCCCAACGGAATTACCGCCCCCCAATGTCTCTGTTATTCGGATGTCTCCCATCTGTATGCCTCCGGTCTGGATCTGCTGTATGACAACAGCGTGGAAATATAATGCTGCTCCTAAAAAATTTTAAAAGAAAGAAGCTATCCTATGCTTGAAACAACACAAATTCTTCTTACTCTTTCCATTGCTTTGCTGTCGGGCCTTTTGCTGTCCCGCCTTGCAAAAAAAGTCGGTCTTCCCGCTGTTACTGCCTATCTTGTTGCCGGTGTCATCATTGGTCCCTTCCTTCTGGGCAACTTTGGTATTGGTTTTCACGCAGAAACCAATGCCCCGGACCGCTACTCCATCCTCTGTGACCTGGCTCTTGGTTTTATCGCCTTTGCTATCGGTAATGAATTCCGCCTTGCCCAGCTCAAAAAAATCGGCAGACAGGCCACGATTATCGGTATTGTGCAGGCTGTTTTCACAACAATTGTTGTCGATATCGCGCTGATTTCCCTTTCCTTTATCCTGCCCGAAGGCTATCTTCCGCTGCCTGCTGCTATCATTCTCGGCGCTGTTGCCACCGCAACCGCTCCCGCCGCTACTCTGATGGTTGTCCGTCAGTATAAAGCCAAAGGTCCTGTCACTGATATTCTTCTCCCCGTTGTTGCCTTGGATGATGCGGTTGGTCTGGTTGTTTTCGCCATCTCTTTCGGCATCGCCGGCGCCATCAACACCGGTACTGTGGACGCCGTTTCCATGATCATCAATCCCATCCTGGAGGTTATCCTCTCTATTCTCCTTGGTGCCGTCATGGGATACCTCTTCACCTTCTGTGAGAAATTCTTCCACTCCCGTTCCAAACGTATGGCCATCACCGTTACCTTTGTTATGATCACCGTTGCCATCTCTTCTCTTAAATTTGAGATCGGCAGCATCCATATCGCCTTCTCCAGTCTTCTCGCTTGCATGATGCTCGGCACCATCTTCTGCAACATCTGCGATTTTTCTGAAGAACTGATGGAAAGAGCAGACCGCTGGACCGCTCCTCTTCTTGTGCTTTTCTTCGTCATCAGCGGTGCTGAACTGGATCTCTCCGTATTTTCCAACTGGATCTACGTTATCATCGGTCTCGCCTACATTGTTTTCCGCTCTCTCGGTAAATATTACGGCGCACGCTTCAGCTCCAAACTTACCGGCTGTGATGAAAACATTGTAAAATATCTCGGCATCACCTTGCTGCCCCAGGCCGGTGTTGCACTCGGCATGGCCAGCCAGGCTCTTACCTTCGGCGGTGATGTGGGCGTGCTTGTCCAGAGTATCACCCTTTTCTCCGTTTTGATCTACGAACTGGTCGGTCCCTATCTCACCAAAGTGGCCCTCACCAAAGCAGGCGACATCAAACTGGAAGGAAAAACCAGTGCCAGAACTGAATCTAAAGCCTGACACCTGACGCCCGGTTTTCCCTTTTTAGTATCTCTCTTTGAAATCTTTATTCTTTTCTCATTATTTTTTAAAAAAACACTTGCAAAACATACTTTTGTGTGTTATATTATATTAGTATGTGTATGCATGCATTTTTCTACCGCGAAAGCGGGGATGAATGCCTCTCCCAAACGGGAGGCGACATGAAAGCGGACAGTCCTCTGCCACGCGCACAGGTATCGGCAAATAAACACGGTACCTTTCGGGGAAAGACCCGGTGGGAATGAATGTCTGAGAATTAAGGAGGAAGTATCAATGGATGCTTTGAAACAGATTGCGCAGGCCAGCATGAAAACCACAGTTCCGCAGATGGAGATCGGCGATACCGTTAAGGTATACGTCAGAATCAAGGAAGGCGACAGAGAGAGAACTCAGCTTTTCGAGGGTACTCTTATCGCTAAAAAGCACGGCGGCATCTCCGAGACCTTTACAGTTCGCCGCGTAGCTCACGGCTGCGGTGTTGAGAGGGTTTTCCCGCTCCACTCCCCCAACGTTGAAAAGATCGAAGTTGTTCGCAGCGGTCATGTCCGCAGAGCTAAGCTCTATTATCTCCGCGGCAAGGTCGGTAAGGCTGCCAAGGTTAAGTCCAAGATCCGCTAAGTATTGGGGCAACAAGTCGGTTTTGGATTGTCTTTCTACATCAATACCGACTTACATTGGGGCGAAACGCCATATGGCGTCTCGTCCCTTCGTTTTATACGAAACAACAAGGAGACAATCATGGAAGAAATTCAGATACAATGGTTCCCGGGCCATATGGCCAAAACACGCCGTCTGATGAAGGAGAGCCTCCCCCTTGTCGATATTATTGTCGAACTTCGGGATGCCCGGATCCCCTTCAGCAGCGCCAACCCCGAAATGAAAAAGATGACCGGCAACAAACCCCGTATCATCCTTCTCAATAAATCCGATACCGCCGACGATGCCGTAACAAAGCTCTGGTGCGAACACCTGGCAGGAAAAGGAATCTCCTGTCTCGCGGTGGACTGCCGCAGCGGACGCGGTCTCAAACAGGTGATTCCCCTTGCCAAAACCCTTTTGAAAGACGAGCTTGAAAAACGTGCCGCCAAAGGTATGGCCGGTAAACCCATTCGCATGATGATCGTCGGTATCCCCAATGTAGGTAAATCCTCCTTCATCAACCGGATGGCCGGCGGCAAACGTGCCAAAGTAGAGGACCGCCCCGGCGTCACCAGAGGCAAACAGTGGGTCTCTCTCCAGACCGGCGTGGAATTGCTGGATATGCCCGGCGTTCTCTGGCCCAAATTCGATGATCCCATTGTAGGTGAACACCTCGCCTTTACCGGTGCCGTCAAAGATGACATTCTCGACACTGTCCTGCTCTCCATGCGCCTTGCCGAGCTGCTCAGAAACGACTATCCTGCCATGCTCTGCGAGCGCTACAAGCTGGATCCTTCTTCCATTGTCGATGTCCATCCCGAAGAACTGATCACCATGATCGCCAAACGCCGCGGTATGCTGATCTCTGGCGGAGAACCCGACTATGACCGCGTTGCCGCAACAATTCTGGATGAATTCCGCGGAGGAAAAATCGGCAGAATCTCACTGGAATTTCCCGATAAGCCCCTCTCAGGCAGCAAACACAGCGATGATCTTCCCCCTGATGATACCAATGCCTTTCCGGAGGAATAATATCATGAAGAAAAACGATATCCCTTCACCGGATCTCTTTTTATTTGATGCAGAGAGCTTTCCGGATGTCAAATATCTCTGCGGCGCGGATGAAGCCGGACGCGGACCGCTGGCCGGCCCCGTTTTTGCCGCCGCTGTCATTCTGGACCCGCAGAACCCAATCCCCGGGATCAATGATTCCAAAAAACTCACCGAAAAAAAACGGGAGCTGCTCTTCGATGAGATCATCGAAAAAGCCCTCGCCTATTCCATACAGATGATATCTCCGCAGGAGATTGACGAGATCAACATTCTTGCTGCCTCCATGAAGGCAATGAAGCTCTCGGTGGAAGCACTACAGATCACCCCTGACATGGTCATCGTGGACGGAAACAAAACGCCTGATCTCTCCCTCCCCGTCAAAGCCATTGTCAAAGGAGATGCCCAATCCGCCTGCATTGCCGCCGCTTCAGTTCTTGCCAAGGTCTCCCGTGACCGCTATATGCTGGAACTGCACCAAAAATATCCCCAGTATTGTTTTGACAAGCATAAGGGCTACCCCACCAAACTGCACTATCAGATGATTGCCGAACACGGCATCAGCGATATTCACCGCAAAACCTTTTTAAAAACACTGGATAAACACATCTGATATGATTTATTCCGAGAGGCAGGCCGATCTGACATGAGCCGACAGATATCCGCCGGAAGCTTTGGCGAAGAGCTTACCGCACAAAAACTGCAGCAGGAAGGCTGGAACATACTGGAACGCAACTGGCATTCTCAAAACGGCGAACTGGATATTGTAGCCAAACGCGGCAACATGCTCTGCTTTGTGGAAGTGAAAGCAAGAACGGCCGGTTCTCTTGTCTGCGGTGCAGAGGCGGTAACCAGAGCCAAAATGGTAAAGTTGGTGAAAACCGCCATGGATTATCTCTACAAAAACGAGATCAATATCCACGAGACCTATCTCCGCTTCGATATCGCTGAGGTAACTCTTGAACGCTGTTCCGATCCTCGGCTCCTCTCCTTCCGTTATCTGGAAGATGCCTTCTCCCCCTCTACCGTTGGCCTTTACCTTTAAAAAAAGGCCGTCCGCAATGGGACAGCCTTTTTCAAAATTTATTTTTCCGGCTTGAAGGTCGCACACACGGTGTCCGAACTGCATGAGGCGCAGCCGGGCCCCACATGGATTTCACTGGCTGTGCAGTAATGTCCCTTTTCATTATATTTACAGTTCTCTACAGAGCAATCGATTCCGCGGATATGCTCACAGTTGCAATTGTTATTCAAAGCAATACAGCTCCTTTCCGTTTTATCCTGTCAGATCACAGCCGGCTTTTTGCCGGTTATGCTCCGACACTCCTATTATTTGCCGTTCACCCTATTCTTATTACTTGAAAAGAAAGGTTATATTCCGATGGCTCTTTTTGTTATCGGCGATCTTCATCTCTCCATCGAAGGCAATAAATCGATGGAAAAATTCCGCGGTTGGTCGGGATATGTCGAAAAATTGACAGAAAATTGGAATTCTATGGTTAAACCCGAAGATACCGTTATCCTTGCCGGCGACAGCTCCTGGGGCATGAGCCTTAGCGAGTCTCTGCCGGATTTTCGGTTTATCCATGCACTTCCCGGCACCAAATATCTGCTCAAGGGCAATCACGATTACTGGTGGACCACAAAATCTAAAATGGATCGCTTTTTTGCCGAAAACGAACTCACCTCTCTCCATATCCTGCATAACAATGCCGTACGTGTGGGAGATATCACCGTTTGCGGAACAAGAGGCTGGATGCTGGAAGACGGGAAACCCGCCGATAAAAAAGTGACTGTCCGGGAAGCCATGCGTCTGGAAGCCTCCATTAAAGAAGCGGATCTTCTGGGCGGAGAGAAAATTGCCGTTCTCCATTATCCTCCCATCTTTGCGTTGGATGAATCCACCGAAATTCTGGAAATTATAAAAAAACACGGTATCCGCCGCTGTTACTATGGGCATCTCCATTCTTCTGCCTGCGCTTTCGCCTTCAACAGCGAGAAATACGGTACACACTTTCAATTAATTTCCGGGGATTTTGTGAAATTTAAACCTTTGCTTGTGGAATAAGTGTTGAAAAATCGTGTTATTGACATCTGGAATTTTTTTGGTTCCTATGCTATCATAATATAATGTAGATTTATGCTTGGAGAGGTTTACCCTTTCCCGCACATTACATTCATTAATAATAAGACGGGAGAAACGTCTTGCCTCCCGCCATTTTATCGAAAGGTATGGTCGTAAAATGAATCTGAAATCCGTTAACAAGATCGAGACAAACAAGTATGAACTCGAGATCACCGTCGGTGCTGAGGAATTTGAAAAGGGACTGCAGGATGCTTTTAAAAAGAATGCCAAGCAGATCCAGGTTCCCGGTTTCCGTCGCGGTAAGGCTCCCCGCAAGTTCATCGAGAAGGTATACGGTGAAGGCGTATTCTATGAGGATGCCGTAAACGCTCTCTATCCCCAGGCTTATTCCGATGCTATCGTTGAATCCGGACTTATCCCCGTTGACAGAGCTGATATCGATATCACCGAAGTCAGCAAGGAAGGCTTCTCTTTCAAAGCTGTTGTTACCACCAAACCCGAAGTTACCGTTACCGGCTACAAGGGCATTGAAGTAAAGAAACTTGACCGCAAGGTTGAAGATGCTGACATCGATGACGATATCAGACGTCTCCGCGAGCGCAATGCACGCACCATCACTGTTGAAGACAGAGCTGCTGAGAACGGCGACATCACCAAGATCGATTTCGAAGGCTTCGTAGACGGCGTTGCCTTTGAAGGCGGCAAGGGCGAAAATTATTCCCTCACTCTCGGCTCCAATCAGTTCATCCCCGGATTTGAAGACCAGATTATTGGGCATAATACCGGCGATGAGTTCGATGTAAACGTTAAATTCCCCGAAGATTATCACGCTGAAGAGCTCAAGGGCAAAGACAGCGTATTTAAGGTAAAGCTCCACAAGATTGAGAAGCGCGAGCTTCCTGAGCTTGACGACGAGTTTGCAAAAGATGCCAGCGAGTTTGATACTCTTGCTGAGCTCCGCGAGGATATTGCTCAGAAGATCAAGAACCGTTTTGACACCGCTGCCAACAACGAAGTGGAAGGCAAGCTGATGGACGCTGTTATCGCAGGTCTCGAGGCTGAAATTCCCGAAGTCATGTACACCAACCGCATCGACGAGATGGTTCGTGATTTCGAGTATCGTATGTCTGCTCAGGGCATCAACCTGGATATGTATCTCCAGTACACCGGTATGGATATGGAGAGCTTCCGCGGCAACTTCCGCGAGCAGGCTGAGCGTCAGGTTAAGACCCGTCTCGCTCTCGAAGGCATCGTAAAGGCTGAAGGCATTGACCTTACCGAAGAAGAGCTTGAGGCAGAATACAACAAGGCTGCTGAGACCTACAACATCACAGCAGACGAACTCAAAAAGTATGTTCCGGCCGACGATATGAAGGCCGACGCCACAGTAAGCAAGGCCATCCAGTTTGTCCGCGACAATGCTGTCATCACTGTTGTTGATTCCATTGAAGAGGAAAAGACCGAGGAGCCCGCTTCTGAGGAATAATCTATCCGTTTTGGAGGTAATATCATGAGTCTTGTACCGGTAGTAATTGAGCAGACCAACCGAGGAGAGCGTTCCTACGATATCTATTCCCGTCTGCTTAACGACAGAATTATTATGCTTTGCGAAGAGGTCAATGATGTGTCGGCCAGTCTGGTTGTTGCACAGCTGCTTTACCTCGAGGGACAGGACCCCGAGAAGACCATCCATCTTTACATCAACAGCCCCGGCGGTTCCGTTTCGGCAGGTCTTGCCATCTATGACACCATGCAGTATATCAAACCGGACGTATCCACCATCTGTATCGGTATGGCTGCGTCGATGGGTGCATTTCTTCTCTCTGCAGGTGCAAAGGGCAAACGCTTTGCGCTCCCCAATGCCGAGATCATGATCCACCAGCCCCTTGGCGGTGCTCAGGGTCAGGCTTCCGATATCAAGATCCACGCCGAGCACATTCTCCGCACCCGTGATAAACTCAACCGTATCCTTGCTGAAAACACCGGCAAGCCGCTCAATATCATTGAGCGCGACACCGACCGCGACAACTTTATGTCTGCTGAGGAAGCCTGCAATTACGGTTTGATAGACAAGGTCATTACCAGCAGATAATTTTTCCGGAGGTACCTATGCCCAGAAACGAAGACACAAGACCTCTCACCTGTTCATTCTGCGGGAAAACCCAGGAACAGGTTTCCCGAATGGTTGCAGGTCCCGGAGTCTGTATATGCAATGAATGCGTTGAGCTCTGCAAAAGCATTATCGACGACGGTGAGATTCCCTCTCACCGTCGCCAACAGGTAAAGGAATCCACTGCCGATTTTGTCATCCCCAAGCCCCATGAGATCAAGGAAAAACTGGATGAATATGTTATCGGTCAGGATACCGCAAAGATAAGACTTGCTGTTGCGGTATACAATCACTATAAACGCGTCTGCTTCGGAAACACAGGCGATGTTGAACTGCAGAAGAGCAATGTGCTCCTTCTCGGTCCCACTGGTGTGGGTAAAACCTATCTTGCCCAGACCCTTGCCGGACTTCTCAACGTCCCCATTGCCATCACCGATGCCACCACCCTCACTGAGGCCGGCTATGTCGGTGAAGATGTCGAAAACATTCTGCTCCGCCTGATTCAGGCTGCCGATTATGACATTGAGCGCGCAGAAAAGGGTATTATCTATATCGATGAAATCGATAAAATTGCCCGTAAATCCGAAAACGTCTCCATTACCCGCGATGTCAGCGGTGAAGGTGTACAGCAGGCACTTCTGAAAATTCTTGAGGGCACCGTTGCCAATGTTCCCCCTTCCGGCGGACGCAAACATCCCCAGCAGGAATTTATTCAGATCAACACATCAAACATTCTTTTCATCTGCGGAGGAGCCTTTGACGGAATAGAAAAGATCATCGAAAAGCGTACCGATAAATCCTCTATCGGATTCGGTTCTGAGCTGCGCGAGGTCAATTCTGCCGAAACAGGCCATCTTATGAGTCAGGTCACTTCCCATGACCTCGTAAAATACGGTCTTATTCCTGAACTCATCGGACGTATTCCTGTCATCACAACACTGGATCCTCTGGACGTGGAGACTCTTGTAACCATTCTCCACAAACCCAAAAACGCGATCCTCAAACAGTATGCCAAACTCTTTGAGCTGGATGGCATCGACCTGGAGTTTACTGAGGATGCTCTCACTGCCGTTGCTTCCAAAGCCATTGAAAGCAAAACCGGAGCACGCGGCCTTCGTTCCATCATGGAAGAGACCCTTACCGATGTTATGTACGATGCTCCTTCCGACCATACCATTGAGAAAATCATTATCGACAAGGGCTGTGTAACAGATGGCGATCAGCCGGAATTTGTTATCAACGAGGATAGAAAACCTTCTAACCTTTGCATTCCGGCCAAAAAAACTGTCAGAGCACGCAGAAGCTCTGTATCCTGAAATGTAAGGGGCGTCTTTGGACGTCCCTTGTGTTTTTCCAATTACTTTTTACTTTCTCCTTTTATTAACAGGATTGGTTTTATTTTTTAACTGATAAATCACGAAAACCGGTAGATTTTTTTTGATATATATATTACAATAGTTTTTGAAGCTCCGCTGCAAAATAAATTGCGGAGAATGGAGGATAAACATGGCAACCAAAAACTCTTCAAAAACCACTACGGCTGCGAAAGTTATTGACATAAAGATCAAAGAAAGCAGTTCCGCTGACCGAGAGATCAATCAGGTCAAACTGCCTGCCATCGGGCTGCGCGGACTGGTTATGTTCCCCAAGATGGTGCTCAACTTCGATGTGGGACGTAAAAAATCATTGCTCGCCCTCAATGAGGTCGTCAAACATGATCAGAAGGTCTTTCTCGTTGCACAAAAAGACCTCATCACCGATGACCCCGGTCCCGATATGCTCTATAAAATCGGCGTTGTGGCAGAAGTCAAACAGATTCTGCGTTCTTCCGGTGACACCGTACGGGTACTGGTAGAGGGACTTTACCGTGCTAAAACCGTTGAGTTCTACAACGACGGCGCTTATTTTGAAGCACTGGTAGAACCGCATCCGCTGAAAAAACTTAAAATAGAAAAAACCGTTCTCTGCAGCGCACTGATGCGCACCGTTAAATCGCAGGTTCAGGATTACAGCGCTCTTGTTCCCCGCATGCCCCGGGAATTGCTGCTGAACATCATCTCCTGCGATGAACCGGTTGAACTGGCTGAAATGGTAGCCGGCAACCTCAATTTTGCCGTCGCCGATAAACAGAGCGTTCTGGAACAGTCCAATCCCACCCGCCGCCTGGAAATCCTCAACGATATTCTGGAAAATGAGATCTCTATCCTCTCCGTAGAAAACGAGATCTTTGACCGCGTCAAGGATCAGATGGATAAAAACCAGCGCGAATACTTTCTGCGTGAGCAGATGAAGATCATCTCCGAAGAGCTCGGTGATACCGAAAATCTTCAGGATGAGCTGGAACATTACCGCCAGAAAATAGATAAACTGGGTTTGAATCAGGAATCCTCCGAAAAGCTGCACAAAGAACTGGACAGGCTGAGCAAAATGCCCGGCAACTCTCAGGAAGCCAGCGTGATCCGAGGTTATCTTGACACCTGTCTCGAACTTCCCTGGAATATTGCCACTACCGATAAAATCGACATTGCCAAATCCAGAAAACAGTTGGACAAAGATCATTACGGTCTGAAAAAAGTCAAGGAACGCATCCTTGAACTGCTGGCTGTCCGCAAGCTGGCTCCCGATATCAAAGGACAGATCATCTGCCTTGTCGGACCTCCCGGTGTTGGTAAAACCTCTGTTGCCAAATCCATTGCCGCCTCCATGGGCCGCAAGTATACCCGTCTCTCCCTGGGAGGTGTACGCGATGAGGCCGATATCCGCGGCCATCGCAAAACCTATGTGGGTGCCATGCCCGGCAGAATCATCAACGCCGTCAAGCTGGCAGGCTCCAACAATCCGCTCATCCTTCTGGATGAGATTGACAAGATGGGTAATGACTTCCGCGGCGATCCCGCTTCCGCCATGCTGGAGGTGCTCGATCCCGAACAGAACGTCGCTTTCCGCGATCATTATATTGAGATCCCCTTTGATCTCTCCAACGCACTGTTCATCGCCACTGCCAATAATATGGATACCATTCCCGCACCGCTGCTGGACAGAATGGAGGTCATCCACCTCTCCAGCTATACCCGTGAGGAAAAATTCCATATTCTCCGCAGTTTCCTCTATACCAAACAGAGTAAACGCCACGGTCTGAATACCCGCACCTTCAAACTGACCGACGATGCCATCTATGCCATTCTTGATTTCTATACCAGAGAAGCCGGTGTCCGTGAGGCAGAACGCACCATCGCCTCTCTCTGCCGCAAGGCTGCCAAAAAGATTGTAGGCAAAGAGGAAAAGGCTGTCAGGATCACCGCTGCCAACATTGGCGAATATCTGGGTCCGAAGAAATACCGTCCCGATTTCATTGAAAAAGAGGATTGCGTTGGTCTTGTCAACGGATTGGCATGGACTTCTGTCGGCGGCGAGATGCTGCAGATTGAACTGGCCACCATGCCGGGCAGCGGCAAGATTGAACTGACCGGTTCTCTGGGCGATGTCATGAAGGAATCTGCCCGCATCTGTGTCAGCCTTGTCCGCACCCTCAGCACCAAATACGGCATTGACAGCGATTTCTACAAAAACCGCGACATACATATCCATGCCCCGGAGGGCGCCGTTCCCAAGGATGGTCCATCCGCCGGTGTCACCATGAGTACAGCCCTTGTTTCCGCCCTCACCAATATTCCCGTGGACAGAACCGTTGCCATGACAGGTGAAATCTCCCTGCGCGGCCGGGTACTTCCCATCGGCGGACTCAAGGAAAAAGCCATGGCCGCCTACCGCGCCGGCGTTTCCACGGTGGTTATCCCCAAGGATAACGAGCCCGATCTCGCCGAGATCGACGAAGAGGTGCTGAACGCCCTCACCTTCATTCCGGTTTCCACCATTGATGAGGTGCTTCGCATTGCCCTCAAGGAATATCCCCAGCCCCAATCGGTCAATATTGACGAAATGACCACCATCCCCGTCATCGACCACAATGATGCAGCCACCCCCCTCAGACAATAATATCCGAAACGGAGATACACCATGGATTTCGCAAAAATACAGTTTGAAACCTCTTTCGGAAGTGTTTCCCAGCTGCCGGAATCGGATCTCCCCGAAGTTGCCGTTTCCGGACGCTCCAATGTAGGAAAATCCTCGCTGATCAACAGGCTGTTTGCCCGTAAGAATCTGGCACGCGTCAGCGCCACCCCCGGCAAAACCGCCACCATCAACTTTTTTACCGATGGCTCTGCCCGCATTGTTGATCTCCCCGGCTATGGCTATGCCAAAGTCTCCAAAGCGGAAAAAGACCGCTGGAACAGACTGATCAGCACCTATCTCGGCTCCGACCGCGATATCCGGCTGATCGTCCAGCTGATCGATATCCGCCATGCCCCTTCCAAGGATGACATCAACATGATCAACTATCTCATCGAAGATGAGTTTCCCATGATCGTCGTATTTACCAAAGCCGATAAGCTCTCTGCCCGGCAGCGCGCCGAACGTATGGATGGCTTTGCCAAAGAAATCCCTTATTTTGAGGATATCACCTATGTCGTGGCCAGCTCCGAAACCGGCGAAGGCATTCCCGAACTGAAGGAGATTCTGTCAGAAGTTCTCGAAGAATGATATTTCCCATCCCTTATATACTATATGTATATAATTCACCTATTTATACGGAGGTAGAACCCAACATGTTTGTATCAGATAATCTTAACGTAAATGCACAGGGCAACCTCACCATCGGTGGCATCGACTGTACCGAGCTGGCTGCTCAATACGGTACCCCCCTCTATGTCATGGATGAGGATCTGCTCAGACAAAACTGCCGCCGCTACTATTCGGCGCTGAACGACTATTGTGACGGCAATGGACTTGTCCTCTATGCCAGCAAATCCTTCTGCTGCAAGGCGATGTGCCGTATTGCCGCCGAAGAGCACTTTGGTCTTGATGTTGTCTCCGAGGGAGAGCTCTACACCGCCCTCTCCGCCGGCTTCTCTGCCGAGCGCATCGTGTTCCATGGCAACAACAAAAAATTCAGTGAGCTTACCTTTGCGGTCAACAGCAACATTGGTGCCGTTGTCGTGGATAACCTTGCCGAGCTGAAAACTCTGAACGCAATTGCCGAAAAGGCGGACAAGGTTGTCGGTATTATGCTGCGCATCAAGCCCGGTGTGGATGCCCATACCCACGATTTCATCATGACCGGACAGATTGACAGTAAGTTTGGCTTTGCCCTGGAGACAGGCGAAGCATTTGAAGCAATCAAGGCCGCTCTTTCTTATCGCAATCTGGATCTCAAGAGCCTGCACTGCCATATCGGCTCTCAGATTTTTGAGGTGGATCCCTACGAATATGCTTCCGCCATCATGCTCGGGCTGATGAAGAAGGTCAAGGACGAGCTGGGCTTTGCCATTCCCGGTTTGAACCTGGGCGGCGGCTTCGGCATCAAATATACCCAGAACAATACCCCTGTGGATTATGAAAAGCATATCGAATGTGTGGCCAAGGCTGTGAAGAATGAATGTGCCAAGCTGGGCCTTGCCGTTCCCAAGCTTTATTTTGAGCCCGGCCGTTCCATCTCCGGTCCCGCCGGCATCACCCTCTACACCGTCGGTGCCGTGAAAGAGATCCCCGGCATCCGCACCTACGTCTCTATTGACGGCGGTATGACGGATAACCCCCGCTATGCTCTCTACGGTGCCCAATATGAGGTTTGCTCCGTTAAAAATGCAGCTGCTCCCCGCAGCAATACCATTACCCTGGCCGGCAAATGCTGCGAAAGCGGAGATCTCATCGGTAAAGACATGCAGCTCCAGCCCGTTGAACCCGGTGATCTGGTTGCCGTTTTTGCCACCGGTGCCTACAACTACTCCATGTCCTCCAACTACAACCGTATCCCTCGTCCGCCTGTCGTTATGGTCAGCGGCGGTCAGTCCCGTGTGGTGGTAAAAGGAGAAACACTGGAGGATATTATCCGCAACGATCTGGACTGAATTATTTTTCGTTCAAAATTGTTAAAATTGCTGAGCGCATGAGTTTTTGCTGAATTCATGCGCTTTTTCTTTATTTGCATTTATTTTGTAAAATTCATTTTTATAAAAACTCCATCTTTTTTCTTAAAATCACAAAAAAACTCTTGATTTTTCTCTCAAACCGTCATATAATATATACAACGCAATCAACACTTGTTTATCTCAAAACCATTTTCTCATTTGCGCAGCTTTTTGCTTTGCAAATAAGAAATTTGTTTTCCTGTAAATTCCCTAAATTTATGAACCAATTCTGTCGATTGACAATTTTATTCACCTGAATTCTATAAAAATTACAAAATTATTACGATTTTAAATTTCCTATTGACTTATACATAGTATTTATATATAATAACAGACAGAAAGAGTTTTATCGTTCAAAAATTGTTTTTGTTCGTTGTTTTCTACAACACAAGTTGTATATTTTGTGATATTTGACCACAGCTTTTCTTGCAGGTTCAAAAATCACACACCTATATCAAATAAAAAAGATTTTTTAAACTGCATAAAAAATCTTTTTTATCATTTTATTCTCATGATGTAAGCGGCTGATGATGTGTACCATAGCTGATTCCATTGGTATTCGGACATATGCCACCGGTCGTTTTCATAAAAAAAACGCTCGCTTCCGCGCGGAACGGGCAATAAAAATAAGGGGGACTTGATTTGGCAAAATCTAAAAGCGGAATGGCTATGGTTCGCGACGGCAGCAAAAAACTCGGATTTTTCCAGCATTTCTGGCGAGATAAGTGGCTGTTGCTCCTGCTTGTTCCTACACTTGTAGCTCTGTTTGCATTTAACTACGTACCTATGTATGGTCTGGCAATGGCATTCCAGAACTACAAGGTCGGCGGTAAGATTCTCGCATTCGACGGCTCTGTTGAATGGGTTGGTCTTAAACACTTCTACGATTTCGTAACGTCCATCTTCTTTGGACGCGTTTTCGGAAACACTCTTCGTCTGAGCTTCGAAAACATCCTCTTCGGTTTCTGGGTACCCATCGTATTCGCTCTGCTTCTCAATGAGATCAGAACCAAATGGTACAAGAAAGTCACCCAGACCTTCGTTTACCTTCCCTACTTCGTATCCACCGTTATCGTTGTTTCCATCCTTCTGAACATGGTTTCCACCGAGGGTGTTATCAACCGTCTCGTACAGATGTTCGGCGGTCAGTCCATCCCCTTCATGCAGAAGGCTGAGTACTTCGATTTCATGTACATCATCACCAACATTTGGCAGACATTCGGTTACAACTCCATCATCTACCTGGCAGCAATCGCCAGCGTCGACCCCTCCCTCTATGAGGCAGCTACCGTTGACGGCGCAAACCGCTTCCACAAGATGGTTCACATCACCCTTCCTGCCATTCTCCCCACTGCTATCATCCTTCTGATCCTTGCAGTCGGTGGTGTTCTTGGTGCCAACACTGAGAAGATCCTTCTTATGTACAGCGCACCGATCTATTCCAAGGCAGACGTTATCGGTACATATGTTTACCGTATCGGTCTTGTTAACGCTAAGTACAGTTACACTGCAGCCGTTGGTCTTTTCTCCAACATCATCAGCTTCGTACTTGTTTACGGAACCAATATGATTTCGAGAAAGTTCACCGACTACAGCCTGTGGTAATGTGAGGAGGATATAAAAATGGCTAAAGTTATCGATTTTACTCCGAAACAGAACCGGATTAAACAGGGCTCCGTTCTTGTCGATGTTATCATCTATACTTTCATCGGTATCGTTGCACTTGTAACTCTGTATCCGTTCATCCTGATCTTCAGTAACTCCATCAGTAACCCTGTTGAGTGCGCCGCCAACACCGTTTGGCTCTATCCGAAGGGATTCTCTCTGAAGGCTTATGGACAGATCCTGAACAGTGACTCCATCCTTCGTTCCTTCCTCAACTCTGTTGGTTACACCGTTCTCATCACCTTCCTCAGCGTTCTGAACGCTGTTTTCGCAGGATATGCCCTTTCCGTTAAAGGTCTGTTCGCCAGAAAGTACATCGTTCTCTTCATCATGATCCCGATGTTCTTCAACGCCGGTCTGATCCCGACCTTTATCATCATCTCCAGATACGGAATGTTCAACACCCTTTGGGCTATCATCCTTCCGTCCATCGTTTCCATCTGGAACATCATCCTCGCCAGAACCTACATCAGCGGTCTTCCCGCAGGTCTTAAAGAGGCTGCTATCATCGACGGCGCCAACGACTTTGACGTTATCTTCAAGATCGTTATTCCGCTTTCCAAGCCGATCATCGCCGTTCTTGCTCTTTATACCGCTCTTGGCGTATGGAACCAGTGGTTCAACTTCCTTGTCTATGTTCCCTCCCTTGAAGATTGGCATCCTCTCCAGATGTACCTCACCAAGACTCTGATCTGGGGTAACATGAGTAACGTTCTCAAGATGGAAGGTAACATCGACCCCGAGCTCATCAAGAACAAACTGCTCATGGCAGCCGTTGGTTCTCAGCTCAAATACGCGGTTATCATGGTTGCATCCATTCCCGTTATCATGATCTACCCGTTCGTACAGAAATACTTCATCCAGGGCGCCCTCCTCGGCTCCCTCAAAGAGTGATCTGTATTCTTACATTCTCTTTGCTGTAACCTCTCCGCCGAAGGTAAACGTTTCATGCAATAAAAGTATGAAGCCCACTTCCTTCGGTTGGGGCAGTTATAGAAAATACATGGTTTACGGAACTTTACTCTACCGTAAACTAAAATTTTTGGAGGTATTGCAATGAAAAAAATCCTTGCTCTGCTTCTTGCCCTTATGATGATCGTCACCGTATTTGCCGGCTGCGCCGACACTACCACTGACGAATCTAAGGCAGAAGACAAGTCCTCTGCTGCTGACGATAAGAAAGACGATGCAGCTGAAGACGAAAAGCCCGCTGACGACGGCGAGATTCCTGAACTTGTTGTTCTCGTAGCAGACACCAACGTTCCCGAGTATCCCCTCAACATGGAACGCCCCACTATGCAGAAGATCCACGATGAACTTCTTGCTAAGTTCAATGTTGACTGGAAAATCGAGTC
>SVMZ01000033.1 GCA_015067185.1 Oscillospiraceae bacterium
TTCACGTTACGATTACTGATTCGGATGATTCATCCATCAAACAAACCCTCCAAGCCCGCTATATCATCGGTGCAGACGGCGCCAATTCCTTTGTCCGCCGCACCTTTTTCCCGAAATTCCATGGAAGGAGCTATGTATCCATTCAGCAATGGTTTGCAGCCGAGAAACCGCTTTTCTCTCCCGGCTCCCCATCCCCTCTTCCAAAATCTCCTGCACCTTATTATTCCTGTATTTTTGATTCTAAAATCACCGATTGCTATTCCTGGTCTGTTTCCAAGGATGGATTTCTCATTTTTGGCGGTGCCTATCCCGCTAAAAATTGTCGCAGGCATTTCGAATTGCAAAAACAAAAACTCGCTGCACATGGTTTTGATCTCTCTGCACCTCTCCATACCGAGGCATGTCAGGTTCTGCGCCCTGCCTCACCTTCTCATTTCTGTACCGGTAAAAACGGTGTCTTCCTTATCGGTGAGGCTGCAGGTTTTGTCAGTCCCAGTTCTCTCGAAGGAATCAGCAGTGCACTGGAAAGTGCCCGTCTGCTTGCCCATATTTTGCGTGACCGTCTATCCGATTCTCCGCAGCGTCTTGCCGCTGCCTATTCCCGCGCTACGCTTCCTCTGCGCATCAAACTTCTGCTGAAGCTTTTGAAATGCCCCTTTATGTATCAACCATTCCTGCGTCGTCTTGTCATGGCCAGCGGCCTTCAGTCCATCAAGATGGAGCATCAAACCGATAAAAACATATGATATTTTAAACCAGAAAGGATGCTTTTCCATGTCCAATCCCAAAATTGCCGTTATCAATGGTCCCAATATCAACCTCACCGGCGAACGTGAGCCCGGCATCTACGGCGCCGATACTCTTGACAGCATCAACCGCGAAATTGCCGCCCATGCAGAGCAGCTCGGTCTTGATTGCAGTTTCTTCCAATCCAACCATGAGGGAGCCATCATCGATTACCTTCACTCTCTTCGCCACGACTATGCCGGCGTTATTATCAATGCCGGAGCCTATACACATTACAGTTATGCCATCCGTGATGCCATCTCCGCAATCCATCTTCCCTGCATTGAAGTCCACATGTCCAATGTTTTTTCCCGGGATGAGTTCCGTCACAAATCCACAATCAGCGCTGTTTGCGTCGGAACCATTGCAGGTTTTGGCAAAAATAGCTATATTTTAGCTACAGATGCTATAAAAAAACTTATATGATACAGGAAATTGAAAAACCACTTGAAATCATCGCAAAAATAGGTTAAAATATTAGGGTATGAACTATGCTTTTCAAATAGATTTCTAATGGAGGATGTAAACTATGATTACAGCTGGCGATTTCAGAAACGGCGTTACTTTTGACGATGGCGGCAATGTCTTCCAGATCATCGAGTTCCAGCACGTTAAACCCGGTAAGGGCGCTGCATTTGTTCGCACCAAGATCAGAAACGTTATCTCCGGTTCTGTTACTGAGCGTACTTTCAACCCCACCGATAAGTTCCCCACCGCTTTTATTGAGCGCAAAGACATGACCTATTCCTACAACGATGGCGATCTTTATTACTTCATGGATAACGAGACCTATGAGTCCGTTCCCATCAACGCTGACGTTCTCGGTGAGGCTTTCAAATTCGTTAAAGAGAATATGGAAGTTAAGGTTCTTTCTTACAAGGGCAATGTTTTCGGCGTAGAACCCCCCAACTTTGTTGAACTCGAAGTTGTCAAAACCGAGCCCGGCGTACGCGGCAACACTGCTACCAACGTTACCAAACCCGCTGTCCTTGAGACCGGCGCAGAGATCAAGGTTCCCATCTTTATTGATGAGGGCACCATGATTCGCGTTGATACCCGCACCGGTGAATACATGGAGCGTGCCTAATTGTTTTTGATCCAATCAAAAATAGCTTCATGATTCCATATTTCATTAAGATTTTTGCAAGGAGGTTCTGTCCATGATGTCAGAAAAACTTGCTCACCTTCAGGGCTTCATCGAAGGCAGCGAGATTGACCCCAACACCAAAGAGGGTAAAATCATCTATGCTCTCACCGATATTCTTCAGGACGTTCTCGAAAGCATTGCCATGCTCGAGGAAGAGGTTGCCGATATGGGCGATCAGGTCGACGATATCGATGCTGATCTTCAGACTCTCGAAGATTTCTGCTATGAGATCGACGATGACGAGTGCGACTGTGATTGTGATTGCGACGACGAGTGCGATTGCTGCGATGAAGATTTCACCTATGAGATTGTTTGTCCCAAGTGCGAAAACACCATCTGCATTGATGACGATGTTCTCGAGCTCGGCGAACTCACCTGCCCGAACTGCGGCGAACTGCTTGAGTTTGAGCTGGAAGAGGATGACTGCGATTGCGATTGCGACTGTGAATGCGGCTGCGACTGCAATAACGAGTAATTCTTACTGAAAACATTGAATACGTTTCGGGGCGAGGTGAAATTCCTCACCGGCGGTAAAGAGACATCCGGCATTGCCGTTTCGTCTACAAGTCCGAGGGCCAACCGCATCAGCGGTGCGCAGAACCGGTTAGATTCCGGTACCGACGGTACAGTCCGGATAAGGAAGCGTTGTGAAAATATAACGGTCTGATACAGTTGTTCTGCTGTGTCTCTGTCTTACTGTTATAGAATTCGTTTTTAAGCTCCCCCGATCTTCGGTGGGAGCTTCTTTTTATTCTTTTTTGGAAAGTAGTGATTTTTATGACAAACAACAAACCCGCCTTTTCCCGTCATCTTCGCATGCTTACAGCAACAGCCATGCTTTCTGCCATCGCTGTCGTGCTGGTTTATCTTATCCATTTCCCCCTTCTCCCTGCAGCAGCATTTCTGGAATACGATCCCGCTGATGTTCCCATCTTTTTTGTCGCCCTAGTTTTCGGTCCCTGGTGGGCTCTCGGGATGACGGCCGTTGTATCTCTTATTCAAGGACTCACCGTCAGTGCCGCAAGCGGTGTAACCGGTATTATCATGCACTTTGTGGCTACCGGCTCTTTTGCTGTTATCGCCGGCTTTATTTCCGGCAGCTACCGAAACAGCACAACTCCCTCCATGATTAAGCAGCCCTCTCTCACTAAGGCCATTGTTGCCTTTTCCATTGGTGTACTTACCATGACCTCACTTATGGCCGGAATGAACCTCATCTTTACCCCCCTCTTCATGGGAACCCCTCTCAAAACCGTTCTTCAGATGCTGATTCCTGTCATCATTCCTTTTAATCTTTTAAAATCCATTATCAATGCCATTATCGCATTTCTTTTATATACGGCACTGCGCAAACCCCTCAGCAAGCTTTAATTTCATATTTCATCATCATTTTCCAATTGTTTTGACTTTCTTTCGGAATCGTATTATAATAGACACAGTAAACATCTTTTTCATGGAAGGATGAACCGTTCATGTCGTCTTCACGCCTTTTGCTTGTCATTGATATGCAAAACGATTTTATTGATGGCGCTCTCGGCACAGCCGAAGCTACTGCTATTGTGCCAAAAGTTGCCGAAAAAATAGCCGCTTACCGCAATCACGGTTACTCTGTCATTTTCACAAGAGATACCCATTACGATAACTATATGACCACGCAGGAGGGGAAAAACCTCCCGGTTCCCCATTGTATCAAAGGTACCGCAGGCTGGAATCTTTCTCCTGTACTGGCTGTTTCCGACAGTGAAGTTATCGATAAACCTTCTTTTGGTTCCCTTGCCCTTGCCCAGCGGGTCCTTGATCTCAACAATACTGCCGGCGGCTTTGAAAGAATTGAACTGATTGGGCTTTGCACCGATATCTGCGTTATCTCCAACGCCATGATTCTGAAAGCACAGCTTCCCGAAGTTGAAATACAAGTCGATTCTTCCTGCTGCGCCGGTGTTACACCGGAAAGTCATCTTAACGCACTTTCTGCCATGAAAATGTGCCAGATCTCTGTTATCTGACCGAAAAAGAAATATAATATGGTTCGACCGAAAGGACAGATATTATGGAATTCAATGCCGAAAAAGTTAAAAATGATATTGTTGCGTGGATACGTGACTGGTTTGAAGTAAACGGCAAAGGCTGTAATGCCGTACTTGGTGTATCCGGTGGAAAAGACAGTTCTGTTGCCGCCGCCCTCTGTGTCGAAGCGCTGGGAAAAGACCGTGTGATCGGTGTTCTCATGCCTAACGGCACACAGTTTGATATTGATGTATCTCAAGCACTGGTGGAATTTCTCGGAATCAGAAACTACACCATCAATATTCACGATGCCTATCAGGGCATGCTCTCTGAAATTCAAAAACAAATTGATGTTCAAAACCAGACCATCGTCAATCTTCCTCCCCGTCTCCGCATGGCAGCAGTTTACGCCGTCTCTCAATCCATGAACGGCCGCGTTGTCAACACCTGTAACCTCTCGGAGGATTGGGTCGGTTATTCTACCCGCTACGGTGACAGCGCCGGTGACTTCAGCCCTCTTTCCAAGCTAACCGTGGACGAAGTTAAGGCCGTGGGACGCGCCTTGGGACTTCCCTCTATGTTTGTGGATAAGGTTCCCATTGACGGTCTCTGCGGCAAAACAGATGAAGATAACCTGGGCTTCACCTATGCTGTGCTGGATAAATATATCCGCGAAGGTATCTGCGAAGACCCGGAAACGAAAGCAGTCATCGATCGGAAGCGCCGATTCAGCAAATTCAAACTGGAACTGATGCCCTGCTTCCCCTATGACGCACCGATCCTCGCTGCCGATGAATAATTGGTAAAACCAAAATTTTTTCATCCATCTATTGATTTTTCCGCAAAAATAATATATACTAAATAGGTACATTAAACATCACACCTGACCGAAAGATCCAACCTGGTTCTGACTGAAAGGCTCGGCGTTATTCGTACTTTCATGCTGTGCCTTTCCGCACAGCATTTTTTTATTTTCTTGTTGTCATCTTTCCCGTCAGCGGCAAACAAGTTTGGAGGTCAAACACATGGAAACACGCATCGCCCTTATGGCCATCATTGTTGAAAATGAGAACTCCGTGGAACAGCTTAACGCACTTCTCCACGATTACGGCAAATATATCATCGGCCGCATGGGCATTCCCTACCGCGAAAAGAAAATCAACATCATCAGCATTGCCATCGATGCCCCGCAGGACACCATTGCCGCACTCTCCGGTAAAATCGGTAACCTGGACGGTATCAATGTCAAAACTGCTTACTCCAATGTCACTGCCTGATTGCCAATGAATCATATTTTTTCACTTATCGATAAACTGGAGCGTGAGCACTCGCTCTCCCTCTCCGAATACGAGTATCTCATCTCCAATCGGACTGATGAAACAGCACAATATATTGCCGAAAAAGCTGTCCGGATCAGAAAATCCATTTACTCCAACAAGGTTTACATCCGCGGCTTGATCGAGATCAGCAACATCTGCAAAAACGATTGTCTCTATTGCGGCATCCGCTGCAGCAACCACACCTGCGATCGTTACCGTCTTTCTCCGGAGCAGATTCTGCAATGCTGTTATGATGGCTACAAGCTTGGATTCCGCACCTTTGTTATGCAGGGCGGTGAGGATCCTTATTTTACGGATGAGCTTCTCTGTGAGCTGATCGGCAACATCAAAAAAGCTTACCCCGATTGTGCTGTGACCCTTTCGCTGGGAGAACGTGACAGGGCAAGCTATCAGCGACTCTTTGATGCCGGTGCCGACCGCTATCTGCTCCGCCATGAGACTGCCGATACGCTTCACTATTCCAAGCTGCATCCAAAAGAACTGACACTTGCCAACCGCATGCGCTGCCTCCGGGACCTGAAAGATATTGGCTTCCAGACCGGTTGCGGATTTATGGTGGGCTCCCCCTACCAAACCCCTAGATATATTGCTGAAGATCTTCAATTCATTGAGCAATTCAAACCGGATATGTGCGGTATTGGACCCTTTATCCCCCACAAAGATACACCCTTCCGCGATTACCCGGCAGGAAGCGTGGATTTTACCTGTTACCTGCTCTCCATCATTCGCCTGCTCCATCCTCCTGTATTGCTCCCGGCCACAACGGCTCTTGGCACATTGGAGCCCAATGGACGGGAAAAAGGCATTCTTTCCGGTGCCAATGTCGTTATGCCCAATCTCTCTCCCACCGATGTCAGAAGCAAATATATGCTCTACAACAACAAACTCTCCAGCGGCGGCGAATCCGCACAGCACATTAAAGAGCTTGCGGATCGCATGGAAGCAATTGGCTATCAAATTGCCATGACCCGCGGGGATATTAAACTTTAAAAACTATTTAGCAAAGATACCATTCAGAAAGGAACCTTATCAATGGCTGTTTATAATCCCAAATCCCTGAAAGCTGAAGAATTCATCAATGATGCCGAAATACTCGAAACGCTCGAATATGCCGATAAAAACAAAGACAATGTTGAACTGATCGATTCTATCCTTGAAAAGGCCCGCCCCAGAAAAGGTGAATTCGGTTACACCTGTCAGGGACTCACCCACCGTGAAGCTTCTGTTCTCCTTGCATGCGAAATTCCTGAAAAAATCGAGGAGATCTACCGCATTGCCGAAGAGATCAAACTGGCATTTTACGGCAACCGTATTGTCATGTTCGCCCCGCTGTATCTCTCCAATTATTGCGTCAACGGCTGCGTATACTGTCCCTATCATCACCAGAACAAGCACATCTGCCGCAAAAAGCTGACACAGGAGGAGGTTCGCAAAGAGGTTATCGCCCTTCAGGATATGGGACACAAACGTCTTGCCATCGAAGCCGGTGAAGATCCTGTCAACAATCCTCTTGAGTATATTCTGGAATGCATTAACACCATCTACACCACCAACCATAAAAACGGCGCTATCCGCCGTGTCAACGTCAATATTGCTGCCACCACTGTTGAAAACTACCGCCGCCTGAAAGAAGCAGGCATCGGTACCTATATCCTCTTCCAGGAGACCTATCACAAAGAAAGCTATCTCCAGCTTCATCCCACCGGCCCCAAACACGACTATGCCTATCATACCGAGGCCATGGACAGAGCTATGGAAGGCGGCATCGATGATGTCGGTCTGGGCGTTTTGTTTGGTCTTGAGCTTTACAAATATGAGTTCGCCGGACTGCTTATGCATGCGGAACACCTTGAAGCTGTTCATGGCGTAGGTCCCCATACCATCAGCGTTCCCAGACTGAAACGTGCTGACGATATCGATCCCGATACCTTTGACAACGGTATCTCCGACGATATTTTTGCCAAAATCACCGCCTGCATCCGTCTGGCTGTTCCCTATACCGGCATCATCATCTCCACCAGAGAATCCGAACAGGTTCGCACCAGACTGCTCAATATGGGTGTATCCCAGGTCAGCGGCGCTTCCAGAACTTCTGTCGGCGGCTATGCCGAAGAAGAGCGTCCCCACGATTCTGAACAGTTTGATGTTTCCGACCAGCGCACTCTGGATGAAGTTGTTCGTTGGCTGATGGAAAACGGACACATTCCCTCCTTCTGCACTGCCTGCTATCGCGAAGGACGCACCGGCGACCGCTTTATGAGTCTTTGCAAGAGCGGACAGATTCTTAACTGCTGCCACCCCAATGCGCTTATGACTCTTACCGAATATCTTGTTGACTATGCTTCCGAAGAGACTAAGAAGGTCGGCTACAAGTTAATTGCCGAAGAACTCAAAAAGATTCCCAGCGAGAAGGTCCGCACTATTGCAGAGCAGAATATCAAAGATATTCAGAACTCCAACAGACGCGATTTCCGTTTCTGATTACACCTCATTGTTTACCATTTCATAAGGAGAATTTTCATGGGACTTAATGATACAGTCTCTGCCGAGCGGATTCAGATTGGTTTTTTCGGTGCTAGAAATGCCGGTAAATCCAGCCTTGTCAATGCCGTTACCGGTCAGGATCTTTCTGTTGTTTCCGACGTCAAGGGAACTACCACGGACCCTGTCAAAAAAGCAATGGAACTGCTCCCCCTCGGTCCTGTCGTTATCATCGATACGCCAGGTATGGATGATGAAGGCTCTCTGGGCGAAATGCGCGTAAAAAAAGCACAGCGCATTCTCAGCTCCGTTGATATTGCTGTGCTGGTTGCGGATGCCGCCACAGGCCTCAATGATATTGACCGCACCCTGATCTCTCTGTTCGAGCAGAAAGCCCTTCCCTATGTCATTGCTTTTAACAAGTGCGATCTTCTCCCCTCTCTGCCGGAAGCTGCCGCCAATACGCTTTATGTCAGTGCAACGGAGAAATATCAAATCAACGAACTCAAGGAACTGATTGCCCATCTCTCTAAAAATGCAAAGAACTCCCGCAAGCTTGTTTCTGATTTGATCTCGCCCGAGGATCTTATTGTCCTTGTTATCCCCATTGATTCTGCTGCACCAAAAGGACGTCTTATCCTTCCTCAGCAGCAGACCATGCGCGATATTCTTGATTCCGGCGCAACGGTGGTTGCCTGCCGCGATACGGAACTGCAGCAGACACTTGCCTCTCTCAACAAAAAGCCCCGTTTGGTCATCACCGATTCGCAGGCTTTCGGCAAAGTCAATAAGCTGACACCTGCGGATATTCCTCTCACCTCTTTCTCCATTCTGTTCGCCAGATATAAGGGGGACCTCGAGCAGGTGGTACGCGGCGCAGCGCAGCTTGATCATCTGCAGGATGGCGACTGTATTCTCATTTCGGAGGGATGCACCCACCATCGTCAGTGCAATGATATTGGCACCGTAAAGCTTCCCGGTTGGATCAAAATCTATACCGGAAAAGATCTTCACTTCTCCTTCACCTCCGGTGGAGATTTTCCGGAGGATCTTTCCGAATATGCGCTGGTCATTCACTGCGGCGGCTGTATGCTCAACGAGCGCGAGATGAAACGGCGTCTTCACACCGCCGCTGATAGCACTGTCCCCATGACCAACTACGGTGTGGCCATTGCCCAGATGCACGGTATTCTCAAACGCAGTCTGGAGTCCTTCCCTTCCATTGCCAATCTGCTGGACTAATTCAACATTGTTAAAAACATACTTTTGAGGTATCTGTCTATTGCAGGTACCTCAAAGCTTTTTCTGTACATGGATGGATTTTCGGTATGCATCCATTTTTCATCCATCTCCTCTTTCTCTTATGGCAAGTGGAAAAATTCGGATTTTTATGTTATAATTCAAATAATTCTTTTTCTTTTAAGACCTCCGCTAAAAAAAACGTACTTAATAGTTGAAAACGCTTTGAGGGCAGCGAAAGAAGGTGAACAGCATGGACGATTTAAAACTGATAGAACTCTATTTTCAGAGAGATGAACAGGCTATCCGGGAAACCGATGCCAAATACGGCAAGCTCTGTCACAGCATCGCATATAACATTCTGAAAAATCACGAGGATTCCGAAGAATGCGTCAACGATACTTATGTGGGAATATGGAATGCAATTCCACCTGTAAAACCCAACAACTTTACGTCCTTTATCTGTAAAATTACAAGAAATCTCTCTCTGAAGTATCTGGAGTTTTCAACGCGGAAGAAGCGTTCACCGGATATTCTTGTATCACTGGATGAGCTTGCAGCAATATTACCCGATGAGCGTTATTCTCCCGATGTAAGTGACGAAGAAACAGGCAAACTGATCAGCAATTTTCTCCGACACCAAAAGGAAGATGCCAGAAATGTTTTTCTTCGCAAATACTACTTTTTCGATTCCATCGAAGAGATTGCAAACCGTTATGCTTTTACTGAGAGTAAAGTAAAGAATATGTTGTTCTACACCCGAAACAAACTGAAAGATTACCTGATCAAGGAAGGCGTTGAACTATGAAAATACCGAGAATTGTCCATGCCATTGGACATATTGATGACGACCTTGTTTCTGCTTCCGCAGAAAACAAGAAAAAGAAACCGCACTGGCTCAAATGGAGCTCTCTTGCCGCCTGTTTTGCCCTACTTGTAATTGCCGGAGCATTTATCCTTCCCTCTCTTTTGTCTGGGGATCTGCTCTCTTCCATCGCTGCTGATGCCCGGTACAAAAATTTCTCCATTGAAAGCTCTGACTCTGCTGTCATCTGGCCCTGGGAATACCTGACTCCCTCCGAGAAATATACAAGTACAAAAATAGATGATATTGAATATCACAGCAGAGGAAACACGGTATCAGAAACGTTGGTAGGTGAAAACATTGGTATTTATACGGTTGTAGGTTATGATGAAATTAACAACCAAACATATACTATCGAGGCTTCGGCATATAAGCTGAATCATATCTCTTCCAGCCAATTTGTTGCTATAAAACTTGAAGACAGCTATTATGTTTTTAAAAATGATGAATATGCTCCACCCAACACATTGGGCGAACTTTTGGATCAGGTGGCTTTACCCCAAGTAGTAACCTTAAGCCGCTTTGCCGAAAATGGCAGTACTCCTGGCAATAAACACTATCGCCTGACCGATGATGACTATGTTTGGAACATCCTTTCACACTGCAGCGATGCACCGTTTATTGATGACCAGAACTGGCACGCAGGAGACAGAGAATATATCAGCTTTACCATCACCTCTGAACCACTTGGTGTCTACAAGGTTGCAATGTATATTACTGAAGACGGCTATCTTTGGACCAATGCCTTCAGTTGGCAATATCTGTTTGATATTGGAGAAGCCGCTGCAAAAGAGATTATCCAATACGCAAAACAAAATTCCGAAAAAGCAGCGTATGAGCCCTACAGGAACAGTATTACCGGTACAGTTGTTGAAATAACAGATTCCTATCTCCTTGTAGATGACTCTCTTCTCTGTAAAAATCCTGAAAAGGGTATCGTCTATCAAGTGTTGCTGAATGATCTCCGCCTCACCCGTTATGTTGATTATGGAGTCGTTACCCTGGGGGATACCGTGCAGGTCTCCTATGCCGGTGATATTGAAAAAGAAAACAACATCATAGACTGCGCTGTATCTATATCCAATGTTGTTATATCCGGTCAGGATATCTTCATTCCTGAATGATGAAAAATAGCAAAGGCAATGCCTTTGCTATTTTTCGTCTCTGCTGCCTTTTTTGAAATAATAAAACCACATCTGTTTGCATTCATATTTATATCATTGAAATTTCAATGCAATTACATTATACTTATTTTATCTGACTATTTATCCTTTCTATGAGGTGTTGGTATGCTCTCTACCCCACTGGGAAATATTATTATATCTGCCGATGGAAAACCCTTGGACTATAAGGCAATTCCATTCTCCTTCAACAGACCCCCTGTCTCAGAACATCCCATTGCCGGTTGCTTTCGAATTCATATCGCTGCAAAAGATTTCTGCACCATAAGCTGTATACTTGAGTACAACAATCCAGCCATTAAAAACAGCGGTGATTCCGGTGAAAAATACCTGAACGCTGAATTTATTTTGGGAAATATCATTCTTCACATTGGCATGGAAGATGAGAATCCTGCTTTTGAGTCCGTTAGACTCTCAAACGGGTTAGAATATCGTCTCCTCACCCAGATCAATGAAGTTGTATTCGGTATTGCATGGACAAATGATTATCATAAATACGATGTAAGAACATGGTTTGCCGCCGATCCCACTATTCTTTTATGAAGGAGAATGAATATGAAATTTGAAGATATTTTCACCTCACTTCAGGATACGCTCTCTGATCTTGTCCCTCATTTAAAACCTGCCCCCTTCCAACCGGAAGACACCACTAATTACAAATCCATCTGTTTTAATGATCCCCAAGCAGACAACACAGAATGGAAAACATTAATCTCCCCCTATCTTTCCTCTGCCAAAAGTTTTGAAATCCACTGCTGGTCTGACGAATCGGAAGAACTGGCACTTGCCTTACAATATGGTTCCATCAAACCCTACGACTGGGAATACGGAACTGTCATCTCCGGTTCTGTTACACCTGACTTTATCTCTTTTCTTCTTTCCTTATCCAAACCAGCCAATACCGTATACGCCAATAAAATGATACCGTTTTTCAGCATTTTCCTCGACAACGGCTTCAGCAGCGAACATTATGGAACAGAAAATTTTATCCGCTTACCATGATATTACCAATAAATAGAGGGAGGGAAAATCATGAAAAAGAAACTCCTCATTGCTGCCCTTGCCCTTTTCATAATTCTTTTCTCTGCACAGCTTCTTTTCAGAACTACCGGTGGCGATACTTCCGATTTACATCGAATCTCTGGTGCCAGCGAGCTTTATACAGATGATGAAATTGAACAGATTATGGAGATTGTTGAACAGCATTTCAAAAAAGAATTTAATGGCTGCCGTATGACAGAACTTGAATACAATGAATCCTTTTCCCTAAAAGCATGTGATGAGTGGGCCTCCCAATACGCTGCCGACAGAGCCATTGTACTCACCTCATCCTTCTTTGTCGGTCTCTTTGCCGACGAAAGTCTCACCACCAACACGACCTACAGAAACTGGCAATGGATTCTCACCAAAAATAACGGCGAACCCTGGATTCTGCAAACCTGGGGATATTAATTTATTTGCGAGGTATTCCTATGTCTGTCTCAAAATTCCCCACTAAAAAACTCCTGCTCTTTCTTGCCCTTTCCGGACTTCTTGCTCTTTTTTGTTACACCATCTGGACTGATACCATTTTTTTGCTCGGCGTTGCCGCCATTCTTCTCCATATTTTTAAAAATTTTAGATTCTTTGGTTGGGTCGCCGTCTTACTATATCCATTGACCTATTGGCTTGCCCGACTTCTTGATACACCGACACCTCATGGTACTCTTCCCAATAATTTTTATCTCTATTGGTACAGCGGCTATGTTCTTCTCACTATAGTTTGTTTTATCACTGAACTGCTGATTCGCCATCGATATCATTCCTTCAAACATCCTTCTCCTGTTGATTCGAGGTAATATTATGGGTATTTTTAAAATTGATGTAGACCAAATGTGTTGGATCGGTGATTCTCAAGATGATCCAACCGATCTCTGCCTCCATGGGCATGTCACGGTTCAAATTGGACAAAATCATCTGGAGGCTATTGGTACTGTCAGTGCCACTGCTTTGTATCTGCTGAAAACCCTCTCGCAGGACAAATATATGTCGGAATTTGATATTCAAATGGTTCCCTGCTGCGGACACTCCCTCTTTGCAGATCAGACGCTTACCAATGTAACTATTTCCGGCTGCCCGTATGGTCTCGACTGGACTACCCTCCATCACGGTACCATGATACACCTCCTGATGCCGGACACTACTGAGACAATTGTACCCTTTGCCGATTATCGTGACGAAGTCTTTCGTTTTGCCGACAAGGTAGAACGCTTTTACCTTGCCTGCGCTCCCAAAATATTGCCGCAGAACGAATGGGACCGCAACGGCTATATCGCCTTTTGGAACGAGTGGCATCGGCGGCGTAAAATCACCTGTTAATCATACCATTTCCGCAGTGTATCTCCTTTATTAGGGTATACACTGCGGATTTTCAACTTTTCGTGTATATTTTTAACAAACCTTTCACAATAGTATTATGCACATTTAAAGAAACAAGCGTATAATAAAAAAAGTTTAATTGTAACTTATTTCCTTTTCTCTTACATAGTATACTGCACTTTATATACGACTGTAAATTCTCTCGAAAGGCACGATGAATATGTTGGAATTGAAAAACATCAAAAAAGACTACCCGGCCGGTAACGGCAAGGTAGAAGCCTTGAAAGGCATTTCCCTGCAGTTCCGCAAATCCGAGTTTGTTTCTATTCTCGGTCAATCCGGCTGCGGTAAAACCACCATGCTGAATATTATTGGCGGTCTGGATGGTTATACCGCCGGAGATCTTATCATTAATGGCGTTTCCACCAAGGAGTACAAAGATCGCGATTGGGATTCCTACCGAAATCACTCCATCGGCTTTGTTTTCCAAAGCTACAATCTGATTCCCCACCAGACCGTCCTCCAGAACGTAGAACTGGCACTCACCCTCTCCGGCGTTTCCAAATCTGAGAGAAAAAGACGCGCGAAAGAGGCACTTGAAGAGGTTGGTCTCGGTGATCAGCTGAGCAAAAAGCCAAATGAAATGTCCGGTGGACAGATGCAGCGTGTCGCCATTGCCCGTGCCCTCGTCAATAACCCCGACATCATTCTTGCCGATGAACCCACCGGTGCCCTTGACACCGAAACCAGTGTTCAGGTTATGGAGATCTTGAAAAACATCTCCAAAAACAGACTTATCATCATGGTTACTCACAATCCTGAGCTTGCTGAAAAATATTCCTCCCGCATTATTAATATGCTGGATGGCGTTATTACCCACGATTCTAAACCTCTTACTCCGGAAGAGATTCAGGCTGAGCAGGAGATTTATTCCGCAGTTCAAGGCAAAAGGAAAAAGGTCAAAAAACCCTCTATGTCCTTTGGCACTTCGTTTATGCTCTCCCTGAAAAACCTTTTCACCAAAAAAGGTCGTACTACGCTCACTGCCTTTGCCGGCTCCATCGGTATTATCGGCATCGCCTTAATCCTTGCTATCTCTCAGGGAATGACCACATATATTGATGCTGTTCAGGAAAGCACCTTATCCTCCTATCCTCTCACGCTTGAGGCTTCCACCGTGGAATTAACCTCTCTGATGAATGCTTTCATGAATATCGCCTCTGAAGATGAAACACACGAAAATGATGCTGTCTATCAAAAATCGGCATTTTATGATATGATCAATGCCATGAATAACATTGAGGAAACCGAAAACGACCTCAAAGCCTTCAACGAATATATTCTGGATAGGATGGACGAGGAAGACTCTGCTCTGGCAGAGGCGATCAATGGTATTCAATATGCTTACGATCTGGATCTCCTGATTTATACCGAAAATGTGGATGGCGAAATTATCCACTCTGATCTGGAGAAAATCCTCACCGATCTGATGATCGAATATATCGGTGTTGATATGTCCTCCATGGCCGCTATGTCCCCTATGGGCAGTATGGCTTCCATGGGCTCCATGGGCGGCGGCACTACCCTCTGGCAGGAGCTTCTCCCCGGTATCGACGGTGCACCGGTCAATGATCTGCTCCTCAACCAGTATGACGTTATCTATGGCTCCTGGCCCAACAGCTATGATGAAGTTGTTCTTGTTGTAGATGAAAACAACGAAATGGACGACATCACCCTCTATGCCCTCGGTCTTCTCTCCGAAAAGGATATTGATGATCTCGCCAATGCCTCTTTAAATAAGGCTCCTATTGAAATCGAAACAAAAGACTGGTCTTATGAGGATATTTGCAATACAGAATATAAAGCTATCCTCAATGCCGATTGTTACCATTACGATGAGGCCACCGGATTTTATACTGACCTGAGAGATACTGAAGCCGGACTCCGCTATCTCTACGATAACGCCTTCTCCTTGAAAGTGACCGGTATCATTCGCCCCAATGAAGATGCGGACACCACCATGCTCACCGGCAATATCTGTTACACCAGTGCTCTTACCAAATACCTCATTGAAAAATCTCAGGCATCTGATGTAATTACTGCCCAGCTTGAAAATCCCGACACCGATATCATCTCCGGCCTTCCCTTTGATTCCACTACCGGTACTTTGACAGATACTGAAAAAGAGGAAATCTTCAGAAACTATATTGCTGATATGGACGAAGCAGAAAAAGCTGCTGCCTATGTATCTATCAACAGTCTTCCCTCTGAAGATTTTGTTCAGCAGCAGATTGATGTCACACTCTCTTCCATGACCCGTGAAGACATTGAAAACACCATGATTCAGGGTATGGGAAGCCAAATGAGCATCAGTGCCAATGAAATTGCCTCCTACCTTGAAAACATGACAGATGAAGAGATCAATGATCTCTTTGCACAGATGATGACGGAGCAAATCAAGACCCAGTATGCCCAGCAGGTTGCGGAACAGATGGCTGCCATGACTCCCGATCAGCTGGCTGCCGCACTGGATTTTGCGCTCCCCTCCTATACTACCGAGCAGTGTTCCCTCTACTATGATGAAATCATGGTTTTCTCCGATTCCACTTATGAGGATAATCTCACTGCCATGGGATACATTGACCTTGAATATCCTTCTGTGATGAACATCTATGCCTCTTCTTTTGAAAATAAAGATATCATCACCGAAGCCATCGATGAATATAACACCACGGTTGATGAGCTCAAAATGATCAAATATACCGACTATCTCGGCATTATGATGTCTTCCATCACCACCATCATTAACGCTATCACTTATGTGCTCATCGCTTTTGTTGCCATTTCTCTGATTGTTTCTTCCATCATGATCGGTGTTATTACCCTGATCTCTGTTCAGGAACGCACCAAAGAGATCGGTATTCTCCGTGCCATTGGTGCCTCCAAACGGGATGTCTCCGGCATGTTTAATGCAGAAACGGTTATTATCGGCTTCTCTTCCGGTCTTCTCGGTATTGCGGTCACTTATCTCCTCTGCATCCCGATCAATATGCTGCTGCATCACCTGACAGGCATTGCCAACTTGAAAGCGATTCTTCCCATTCCCGCAGCAATCATTCTTATTGTTATCAGCATCCTTCTCACGCTGATCTCGGGAATCATCCCCTCCCGCAGCGCCGCAAAAAAAGATCCCGTGGTTGCACTCAGAACAGAATAAATTTTCTGAGACAGTCTTTTCGGAGACTGTCTCTTCTTTGCAGAATATCTTGCTTTTCTTTTACTGACTTGTTATAATGATATTACAACTATGTGTTCAGGAGGATCTGTATGAAACGAATGGTACTACTTTCCCTCGCACTGTTCCTGCTGTTCTCCTTTGCCGGATGCAGCACCGCTCAATCTTCCGATGAGACCGATCCCTGGGGCATCTCTCTTTCTGCCACCAACGTCACTTCCACAGGAATGTCTTTAAAGTGTACACAATCCGGCGGCGATTATACCGGCACACTGGAAACCGGTGCCGATTATTATCTTGAAAAAAAAGATGGCAATGAGTGGACCGCCGCAGAAACGATATCCGACCTTATCTTTACGGCTATCGGCTACACGATTCCTCTGGATCAGACCACAACCTGGGAAATCAACTGGGAATTTGCATACGGTGAACTTCCCGCCGGCGACTATCGAATCTGCAAAGATATTATGGATTTCAGAGGCGCTGGAGATTATACCGAGCGCACCTATTATGCTGAATTTTCCATCAAGGATTGATTATCATATCTCAGTTACAACAAGAGCCATGTTCGTTTGATTATACGAACATGGCTCTCATTTGTATTAAAAATTACTCTGCTCACAGCAAGGCAATTTATCTTTATTCAGTTTTTCAGGCTCTGCATCGGTGCGGGGATTCTTCCTCCGCGACTGATAAAGCGGTTCGCACTCTTATCACACAAGGGCATAACCGGGCCATAACCCAGCAATCCGCCGAAGTTCAGCTGCTCGCCTACTTCTTTTCCGATAGCGGGAATCACTCTGACTGCGGTAGTTTTGGAGTTGACCATACCAATGGCAGCTTCGTCCGCAATAATAGCCGAAATGGTGGATGCCGGCGTATCACCCGGAATGACGATCATATCAAGGCCCACCGAGCAGACAGCGGTCATTGCTTCCAGCTTATTCAGTGTCAAAATTCCTTCTTCCGCTGCAGCAATCATTCCCTCGTCCTCTGTAACAGGGATAAATGCACCGGAGAGACCGCCGATATGGGAAGAAGCCATAACGCCGCCTTTCTTTACAGCGTCATTCAACAGGGCGAGAGCCGCTGTTGTACCATGGGTACCGCAGCACTCCAGCCCCATCTCCTCCAGAATGCGGGCAACCGAATCGCCCACAGCAGGAGTGGGGGCCAAAGAAAGATCAACAATACCAAAGGGCACTCCCAGTCTGCGGGATGCCTCTGTACCAACCAGCTGCCCCATACGAGTTACCTTAAAAGCGGTCTTTTTTATTACATCTGCCACCTTTGTCAGATCACAATCACCGGCTTTTTTCAACGCTGCATGCACAACACCCGGTCCGGAAACACCGACATTGATCACGCAATCCGGCTCACCGGGACCATGAAAAGCGCCTGCCATAAAGGGGTTATCTTCGGGAGCATTACAGAATACAACCAGCTTTGCAGGACCGATGCAGCCCTTATCTGCGCTGAGTTCTGCCGCCTTACGCACCGTTTCTCCCATCATCTTAACAGCATCCATGTTGATTCCGCTCTTAGTGCTGCCAATGTTGACCGAAGAACAGACATGCTCTGTCTCATTCAAAGCCTGCGGAATAGACAGGATAAGCTCTTTATCTCCTGCACTGAATCCCTTATGTACCAGTGCCGAATATCCGCCTATAAAATTAACGCCAACCTCTCTGGCGGCCTTTTCCATAGCATAAGCATATTTGATCGGATCCCCGCCGGAAGCCGCTGCCAACATAGCAATCGGCGTTACCGATATTCTCTTATTTATAATGGGAATACCAAACTCGCGCTCGATATTCTCACCGGTAGATACCAATTTCTCTGCGGATTTTGTCACCTTGTCATACAATCTGGTACAGGATCTGTCAATATCCTCTGCACAGCAATCCAACAGGGATATTCCCATAGTTATTGTTCTGACATCGAGATGCTCATCCTGTATCATATGGATGGTCTCTAAAATATCTCTTGCATTAAGCACAGTAAATCTTCCTTCGCCAAATATTTTTACTTGTTATATTCTATGCATGGAGTTAAAAATATTCTCATGCATCACATGAACAGAAAGACCCATATCGTTTCCGAGCGCTTCAAGTCCCTCAGCCATCTCTGCAAACTGCACGTTGAGTCCAGATATATCCACCAACATAATCATGGCAAACATATCCTGCAGAACAGACTGTGTCACCTCAATTACATTTGCATTTGCCTCTGCACACTTTGTGCTTACCTTTGCCAGAATCCCTACCATATCTTTACCTATAACGGTGATAACGGCTCTCATGATTCAACCTACTTTCTTTATTCTTTTGACTTCTATATTTTACCACAGTTTCTGTAAAAAAGAAAGCCCCACAGTATTTTATTAACTGTTTATTTATATCAGTTTTCGCATATCCTCCGGTAATTCTGCATAGAGTTCCAGTTGTTTTTTTGTTACAGGGTGCTGCAATGACATAAAAAAGGAATGCAGTGCCGGCCGTGATATCACTTCCCTGTCTTCTGTTCCATACAGCCAATCGCCGACCAACGGTGTTCCCATTGCCGCCATATGTACTCTAAGCTGATGAGTCCGCCCTGTCTGCGGCAGCAATTTTAAAAATGAATATCCATTTTTTTGGGAAAGCACCTCATAGCTTGTTTTTGCCGTATCTCCGCTTTGATCAATACATCTCTTTATCGCAGAGTCCGGACTTCTTCCAATCGGCAGATCGATTTCACCCTTTTCCGGTTCCGGTATCCCCACTGCTACAGCCCGATATTCTCTGAAAAAATGCCCCGTGTGCAGTTCCTTTTTTAATAATTCATGGATATAGGCACTTTTTGCTATTGTCATGATCCCGGTCGTCCCTCTATCCAATCGATTGGCAGGATGAAAAACAAATGGTTTTCCCAGATGATAAGCTGCCGCATTGGCAACGGTGCATTCATCCTCCGAAAGCGCACCGGGATGTACCGCCATCCCTGCCGGTTTGTTTATGACAAACAAAAACTCATCTTCAAAAAGAATATTAAGCGGATATGCTACCGGCTTGATCTGTTGTTCCTGTTCTATGTCCTCTATTTTGACTGACAGAATATCTCCTTCCTGCAAAACAGCATTGGTAAAAGCACGTGAACCATTCAGCAGAATTCCATCCTCACAAAGCTTAACTCTGGAAACAAGAGACGAAGACATATTCAATTCATTCCGCAAAACACTTTTTATTTTTCTTCCGTCATCCTTTGATTTTACTACATACTCCATCCGTTTCAAAGAGAGGCTCCTCCTGCTGTTATCATCCTTTTTTCTGCGTTTTTATTATAACATATCCCTTCCTCTCCTGTAAAGCGCATACCCTCCCGGAGATTTATCCAATATATCACTAAAAAATGCAAAAGAAAACCAAAAAGGTTCTACGCAAAACATATTTTATTTTTCTTCCAAATATGATATGATATATTATGTACGGCTATCTGTTTCTGTTGATTTACAAATTATTTTGCCATTAAATAGGGATCGGCTATTTTGAAATAAGGGGTGCATACGCTGTGTACAGTAATCTCTTCGACAGCCATACTCATACGGATAATTCCTTTGACGGACATCATTCTGCTATGATGCTGTGTGAATCCGCTGTTGAAAACGGACTTTCCGGAATTGCAATAACCGACCATTGCGATATCGAACTTTTCGATGAGCAAAATCTTTCTCTCCGCATTAAACAATCCTTTTTTGAAGCACTGAAAGCACGGGATGTTTTTAACGGCCGACTTGATCTCTCCTGTGGTATTGAGCTTGCGCAGCCCTTTGCTTCTCCTGAAAAGACGGAGATGATTTTGTCCTCTTATCATTTTGATTTTGTTCTTTGCTCTACCCATGCTCTTCCCGGTCAGCTTGACTTTGCTTTGAATTACTATAAGAATTACTCTGCCAAGCAATTCAATATCATTTTTGCCTGCTATCTCAGACAACTGCTCCGTGTCATTCATTGGGGACGTTTTGACTCCCTTGCTCATCTCACCTATCCACTGAGATATGCTATCAATAAAGACGGCGATACTGTCGACCTCAGCCTCCATCGCGACCTGATCGACGAGGTTCTCAAACTGCTTATTCAAAAAGGAAAAGCTCTTGAGATCAATACATCCGGTCTTCGTCAAAATCTGAAAACTACCCTTCCCACTCTGGATGTAATCAAACGCTACCGCGAACTTGGCGGCGAACTTCTTACCGTTGGTTCCGATGCTCACCTCACTACTCACGTTGGCGCAGGTCTTTCCGAAGGAATGGAGCTTGCCAAAGAAGCCGGTTTTGACTATATTGCTTTTTATCGCAACCGCAAACCGGAAATGAAAAAGATATCCTGATTACATCTGTACTGCACTTCCTGTCACCATATGAACGGAGGGATACTTTTGATAAACAGCAACACTGTTTCCATCTTTGAAACTGCCGATTACTCTGCAGAAACACTCCGCGCTGTTGTGGAAAAACACTTTTCTGCACTTGGTCTTGAAGATCTCATCAAACCTGAAACAAAGGTTATGATTAAACCGAATCTGCTCATGAAAGCTTCTCCCGAAGCCTCTATAACCACTCATCCTGAACTGGTTGCCGCTCTCATAAATAAACTTCAGTCTATGGGGGTTCAAAATATTGTCATTGCAGAAAGCCCTGGCGGAACCTACTCTAAACCGCTGCTTAGCATGATCTATGGCAGCTGCGGCTATAAGCGTTTTGAAAACCTCCCTGGTGTTACCCTTAACTATGACTTCTCTTCTAAAAAAACAACTTTTCCCGAGGGAAAAACGGTTCGCGAGTTTGAGTTGATTTCCCCTGTTTTTGAAGCTGATTTTATTATCAGTGTTGCCAAACTAAAAACCCACGCCCACACAGGACTCTCCGGCGCTGTTAAAAATCTTTTCGGCACCGTCCCCGGCTTGATGAAACCGGAGTTTCATTTCCGTTTTCAGGAGAAAGAGCCCTTCTGCGATATGCTCGTTGATTTATGCGAATGTGTCAAACCCTCTCTTGCTATTGTAGATGCTATCTGGTCCATGGAGGGAGACGGTCCTTCCGGTGGAACTAAGAAATATACCGGTCTTACCGTTGCTTCACAAAATCCTTATTTCTGTGATCTCGCCTTATGCGGAGTGATGGGGTTTGATCCCTCCGAAGCAGGAACTGTGACAGCCTCCATCCAACGTGGACTCTGCCCGGATTCGCTCTCCGAACTGACGCTTGTCGGTGACACCGGATTTATCGGTAAATATAGTTTCATCCGCCCTAAATCTGTCAAACCAAACTTTGTTGATAAGCTTCCCCATTTTCTCAACAAGCCGGTGGAGTTCATTGAAAAGAAATTTCTCTCTCCCCGTCCCAAGCTTCAACGCAAACTTTGTGTTGGCTGCGGCCGCTGTGCTGAAAGCTGTCCCGCCAAAGCAATTGATATTGTTGACCGCAAAGCTGTGATCCATGATTCCGAATGTATCCGCTGCTTCTGCTGTCAGGAAATGTGCCCTGTTAAAGCAATTGTTATTAAACGTTTCTCCATTCTTAAATTGTGATAAGTCTTTTACCCGTTACTATACCATTTAAAAATAATCATTATTATTCACAGGAGGTACCGCGCTGTGGAAAGCAACGACGGCAGTGAAAACAAAACCGAATTTATTCAGGTTCCCATTGCACAACACACCGAAATTACCGTTTACGCTCCTGCAAAACTCAATCTTTTTCTGGATATTACCGGACGTCGCTATGATGGTTATCATCTGATGAAAATGGTCATGCAGACCATTGATCTCTGCGATATTGTAACCATCTCTGTTGAAGGCAACGGTTGTTCCACTCTTTTCTGCGATGGTGTAGACGTCCCCAATGATGGCAGCAACACGGCATTGAAAGCAGTCAATGCCTTCTTCAATTACACCTCCATTGAAAATCCCGGTATCCATATAAAAATCGAAAAAAACATTCCTTCTCAGGCCGGTTTGGGCGGTGCAAGCTCCGATGCCGCTGCAGTATTTGTCGGTCTCAACAAGCTGTTTGGTACCGATATTCCGCTGAGTGAGCTTTGTTATCTTGGTGCCCGGGTTGGCGCCGATGTTCCTTTCTGTATCTTTGGCGGCTCTGCATTTGTAGAGGGCATTGGTGAAATTCTCACTGCGCTTCCCTCCATCCCCGATGATGACTGTCGATTTGTTATTATCAAGCCGGAATATAATGTATCTACTGTTCAGGCCTTTTCTGCTTTCGATTCTCTTCAGAATAAGCCTATTCTCAACGGTGCTGAAACCATGACTAACGCCATTGCAATGCGGGATATTGAAACCATTGGGCACTGTGTCGGTAATGCCTTCGAAGCCGTTGTTTTTCCCGAAGAAACCAATCGTATCAAAACTGCGCTTCTTGAAGCCGGGGCCATCGGTTCCTGTATGTCCGGAAGCGGAAGTGCTGTTTTCGGTATTTTCGATAATCTCTCCGCTGCCAAGCGTGCCGTAAAAGATCTTTCCGAATTTGGCGAAACCTATCTTGTTCGTCCGGTTCCTCACGGTGCCTACATCCATTAAGTCTTCAAATGCCTCTTTCCTTCCCCTCGCTGTTTCACCCAGCGAGGGAATTTTTTATCTTCTTTTTTATTACAAAACTCCTGTTGCACACCGGCAACAGGAGTTTTCATCACCTTCTTATCTTCACTTTTCTCTTAGTCCCAACTTTTAAAAACGAAGTTCCACTTCGGCTTCACCGTCAAAACCGCTGATGTAGACGCATTCGCCATCTGGGCAGTATTCTCCACCCACAACGCCAATCGCTTTTCTTCCATTGGGGTGCGGCAGACGAATGCTGATCTTCTCAGGTACTGCAAATCCGTTGCTCTCCAGTTTGATGGCGGCTTTGATTACTCCGTTGGCCACATTAGAGACAGCCTTGACAGAAAGCTTACCATAGCGGGATTTCATACCGCTGAAGGAGATTTCTTTACCATCCTCCATCCAGGCTCTCGGAATAGCTCCAAAAATCTGGAACTTGCCATATTCGTCCATATACAGCATCCAGCGGCAGCGCATCAGGAACCAGCCCTCTTCGTGTGTCTTATGCGGGCTTACCTGATACAAATGTTCCCAGAAGGTATAGGTTTCACGATCGGCGAGGGCGGACATATCATTATAGAATTCCTTCAGATAAGCACCCACCTGTCCAAGATTAATATGAGCATAGGGATGTACACTGTAATATGGTTGGGAGAATCCTACGTTATCAATAGCAAGCAGTTCTGCAAAAACATTATTGATAAAGCTGACGTAGACACTTTCCGGTTCCAAAACATTATTAGTGACCATATAGATACCACCGCCGGGGTTTTTCTCAACCATCGCACCATGTGTATACCAAGTTCCGCCTTTCGCAAACAGACTTCTCAATCCCAGCATATTGTGTTCCGGCCAGATACTGGCTGTAGGACACCAGGTTCCGTCAGAAAGAGGAACAACAGGGCCTACCGCAAAACTTTCCTTCATGGAATCCAGTATATTCTGCTTTAACTCTTCTGCAAAATCACCAATCCGTTTCGCCTCAGCTTCATCAATATAAGCCATCGCATCCGCTACACTGCGGAGTCCGCCATAGGTGGTGGAATTGAGCATATAAGAATGGAAGGGATGTTCACAGTCGGAAACCTTTCCGTAAATCAACCCGTAACCGCGATTACGCAGTTTCTCGTCTCTGCTTCCTTCTGCCCACTCTTTTATGTATTCAAAACCACGGATCAGATTATCCTTGATAGACTTCAACCATTCGATATCATGTGTGTATTTGAAATGCTCTGCCGCATTCCAAAGTCCGCAGCCGGTCTCGGACATATAGGTCTGGAAATTCTGCATAAATCCGTCCGGACGCTGTTTTTTGATAAAGTACATGATGGAGCGCTCTGCCAGTTTGGTATCTCCTACCGATTCAAGATACTGAATAATCGGTGTGCTCTCGGTTCCGATGGGGGTATAGACACCAACCACCGGTGCAACCGCATCATCCGGGTTGTTTCCGAAACAAACCAGATCCAGATGCAGGAAACCTGCTTTCATCATCTCTTCGATGCGCTTCTCAGGAAGATGAATATCTGCTATGTTCTCCAGTTTATCGGTCCAGTACTTAACACATTCAGCAAGCTTCTCATCATAATCCGTCTGCAGCAATGCTTCTGCCCGTTCTCGTGAAATCGGCATATGCGGAATCTTACAGATATAAACAGCTTTTTCTCCCGGTTCCAACAACAGAGCTGATTCTACCTCAGAGAAAGGCTTACCATTCAGTGTAGCGGTCATAAATACACGACCGGTCTTGCTGAAATAGTTGCACCCTCCCTCAAACATCACAGGATGTATTTTTCGCTCAGGAATTGAATCTACATTCGGCTGCGGCAAACGCATATAAGCATAACGCGGTACCTTATCCTCGTTGACTGCTTCCACTCTCAGATAAATAACACTCTCTTCCTCCCGGAACATTTCGCTGTCATGAATACGGTCGGTTTCCTCCTGCTGTTCCGGTGTTCTGACGCTGGGGGCAACAGCATATTTATCGGAAATCAGATAATGTGTTCCATGAACATTTTCCTCTGTCAATGGAGAAACTTCGTTGGTTACAAACATCTTCTGCTCATAACGAATGCCTCCGTCTTCATCCAGCACGTTGAGAATGGGCAGTACTCTGTTTTCCAGCCAACGCCTTACCTTATACTGAACACCAATACCGCGTCCTGCAAAATAGTCAAAGCGGATTTGCGCATCTCCCATTTCTTCATAGTTGATCCTGCTGTGATGATACATTGGTACAATAGAATCCCAGAGCGCACTGTCATTCACCACTGCGTGAGGAGCTACCTCAAACATTCTGATATCTCTGGCTAATCCTAACCAAGTGGGAACACGCATGTTCTTCGTTTTGGCAGCCGCATTTTCAAAATTCTCCTCCGGCTCCAGTTCAAAACGATCCAACTCACGAATCAAACCATTCTTTGCAATCGCTTCCACAATATCATCGTAACTGCGCTGATCCTCACCCACTGTTACGACAACATCATATTCACGAATATAAATCGGTCTTTTCGCCTTCACATCTCTCACAAAAAAGCTGAAGGAATTCTCGGCACGCACTGTGACAATAGTACCAAAGGCACCCTGCTCCAATTTTGCACCAGAAACGGAAAAATCCAATCTGTTTTCATCTGCTTTCAAAACGAACTTCTCACAGCTGAGACTTCCCGCATTAAAAATTTCCAGATTACCCGCCATTCCGCTTTTTTTCCAGATAACAGAAATCTTTTTCTCCATATCATAACCTCCTGTTTTATCAGATGGAAAAGCATAATACACTAAAACGTTCCATCACTTTAATTTTATTATACATATCAAAATTCTATTTTTCAATCGAAAAAATGTTTAGCAGTTCTCCCTACTTTAATCCTATCTCATTTATCACAACTTTTTCATCCATTCTTTGTGTAATGCTTCTGTAATTCTTTTAAAAGCTTTTTTCACATTGTCTATAGATGTTCTTCCGTTCTATTCTGTTGATTACAAACTCATTTTATTATAAAAATGCTGACTTACAATCAGACTTTTTTGTTTTTTCTTTCTCTCAAATTATTTTTATCTCCTCCAAGCACAGCCCATATATAAAAATTTCCGGATACCCTTAAGGATATCCGGAAACTTTCATTTATCTTTTGTCAGGTATCTTTCTTTCAGCAATTCTCAAAAACGAAGTTCCACTTCGGCTTCACCGCCAAAACCGTTGATGTAAACACATTCGCCATCCGGGCAGTATTCTCCGCCCACAACACCAATTGCTTTTCTGCCGTTAGGATGCGGCAGACGAATGCTGATCTTCTCTGGTGCTGCAAATCCGTTGCTCTCCAGTTTGATGGTGGCTTTGATTACTCCGTTGGCCACATTAGAGACAGCCTTGACAGAAAGCTTACCATAGCGGGATTTCATGCCGCTGAAGGAGATTTCTTTACCATCCTCCATCCATGCTCTCGGAATAGCTCCAAAAATCTGGAACTTGCCATATTCGTCCATATACAGCATCCAGCGGCAGCGCATCAGGAACCAGCCCTCTTCGTGTGTCTTATGCGGGCTTACCTGATACAGGTGCTCCCAGAAAGTGTAGGTTTCACGGTCGGCGAGGGCGGACATATCATTATAGAATTCCTTCAGATAAGCACCCACCTGTCCAAGATTAATATTGGTGTAGGGATGCACGCTGTAATAGGGCTGAGAGAATGCCACATTGTCAATGGCCAGCATTTCGGCAAAAACATTATTGATAAAGCTGACGTAGACACTTTCCGGCTCCAGAACATTGTTTGTGACCATATAGTTTCCGCCGCCAAGGTTCTTATCCTGAATGACCATGGACCCATGGGTATAGCATTTGCCTCCAAGAGAGAACAGACTCTGAAGACCAAGAATATTACGCTCCGGCCAGAGACCCGCTGTAGGACACCAGGTTCCGTCAGAAAGCGGAACAACAGGGCCAACCGCAAAGCTTTCCTTTACGGAATCCAGTATATTCTGCTTCAACTCTTCCGCAAAATCGCCAATACGTTTTGCTTCTGCCTCGTCAACATATGCCATTGCATCTGCCACACTGCGCAGTCCGCCGTAGGTGGTGGCATTGAGCATATAGTAGTGGAACGGATTCTCACAGTCAGCTATTTTACCGTAGAGCATACCGTAGCCTTTGCCACGAAGACTCTCATCCCGGCTCTCATCTGCCCATGCTTTGATATATTCAAATCCACGGATCAAATTATCTTTGATGGATTTAATCCACTCGACATCATGGGTATATTTAAAATGCTCCGCTGCGTTCCAGAGTCCACAGCCTGTCTCAGACATATAAGTCTGGAAGTTCTGCATAAAGCCGTCCGGGCGTTGTTTCTCGATGAAGTAACGTATGGATCTTTCAGCCAACTTGGTATCACCCACCGACTCCATATACTGGATCATCGGAGTACTTTCAGTTCCGATGGGGGTATAGACACCAACCACCGGTGCTACCGCATCATCCGGGTTGTTTCCGAAACAAACCAGATCCAGATGCAGGAAACCTGCTTTCATCATCTCTTCAATGCGCTTTTCGGGAAGATGAATCTCGGCAATGTTGTCCAGCTTATCAGTCCAGTATTTGACACATTCAGCCAATTTGGCATCGTAATCGGTCTGTATCAAAGCCTCTGCACGTTCCTTGGAAATCGGCATATGCGGAATCTTACAGATATAAACGGCCTTCTCTCCCGGCTCCAGCAAAGCGGACGAATCTACTTCCGAGAACGGTTTGCCGTTCAAAGTGGCCGTCATAAATACACGACCGGTCTTGCTGAAATAGTTGTAACCATCTTCAAAAACAACAGGATGCACACTCTGCTCCGGAATCGATGCCACATTCAGCTGCGGCAGACGCATAAATGCATATCTCGGCACCTTTGTAGTATTGACCGCTTCAATCTTCAAATAGATTACCGTTTCCTCATCCCGGAAGATTTCACTGTCATGGATGCGATCGGTTTCTGCCTGCTGCTCTGGGGTTCTCTTTGTAGGCCAACCGGCATATTTATCAGAAATCAGATAATGGGTTCCATGAACGTTCTCTTCTGTCAGCGGAGAAACTTCGTTGGTTACAAACATCTTCTGCTCATAACGAATGCCTCCGTCTTCATCCAGCACGTTGAGAATGGGCAGTACTCTGTTTTCTAACCAACGCTTCACCTTATACTGTACACCAATGCCGCGTCCTGCAAAATAATCAAAACGGATATCGGCCTCGCCCATCTCTTCATAGCGGATTCTCTTGTGATGGTACATCGGCGTGATGGAATCCCAGAGGGCGCTGTCGTTCACCACTGCGTGGGGAGCTACTTCAAACATTCTGATATCACGCCCCAGACCCAGCCATGTGGGAACACGCATATTCTTTGTCTTATCCGCCGCATTTTCAAAATTCTCTTCCGGCTCCAGCTCAAAACGATCCAATTCACGAATCAAACCATTCTTTGCAATCGCTTCCACAATATCATCGTAACTGCGCTGATCCTCACCTACTGTTACAACAACATCATACTCACGAATATAAATCGGTCTTTGTTTTTTTACGTCTCTTACGAAAAAGCTAAAGGAATTTTCTGTGCGCACTGTGACAATCGTTCCGAATGCACCTAAATCCAACTTTGCACCAGAAACGGAAAAATCCAATCTATTTTCATCTGCTTTCAAAACGAACTTCTCACAGCTGAGACTTCCCGCATTGGTAATTTCCAATTTACCTGCTACCCCGCTTTTTTTCCAGATGATAGAAATATTTTTCTCCATACCATAACCTCCTGTTTTATCGGATAAAAAACATCAAACGCTAAAACGTTCTATCATTTTAACTTTATTATACATACCCAAAGCCTACTTTTCAATCGAAAAAATGTTTAACCTCCCTCCACTACAACTTTTCCATTCTTTTCTGTGCATCTCTTCTGCCTTTTGTTGAGAGAATTTTCCGCCTCGCATATGTTTTTCTTCTGCTTCTACAATACAGATCATACTCTATTTTATTATACTCGACACTGGCTGGCAATCAGACTTTTTTGTTCTATCTTCCCTTTAAATTATTCCTATCTTTCCTTCGGCCACAGCCCATATATAAAAATTTCCGGATACCATAGAGATATCCGGAAACTTTCATTTGTCTTTTGTCAGGTATCTTTCTTTCAGTAATTCTCAAAAACGAAGTTCCACTTCGGCTTCACCGTCAAAACCGCTGATGTAGACACATTCGCCATCCGGGCAGTATTCTCCGCCCACAACACCGATTGCTTTTCTGCCGTTAGGATGCGGCAGACGAATGCTGACCTTCTCTGGTACTACAAATCCGTTGCTCTCCAGTTTGATGGTGGCTTTGATTACTCCGTTGGCCACATTAGAGACAGCCTTGACAGAAAGCTTACCATAACGGGATTTCATACCATTGAAGGAGATCTCTTTTCCATCCTCCATCCATGCTCTCGGAATAGCTCCAAAAATCTGGAACTTGCCATATTCGTCCATATATAGCATCCAGCGGCAGCGCATCAGGAACCAGCCCTCTTCGTGGGTCTTATGCGGGCTTACCTGATACAAATGCTCCCAGAAAGTGTAGGTTTCACGGTCGGCGAGAGCGGACATATTGTTATAAAACTCTTTCAGGAATGCTCCTATCTGGCCGAGATTGAGATTGGTATACGGCTGTACACAATAGTACGGCTGTGAAAAAGCGACATTATCAATTGCCAGCATCTCAGCAAAGACATTGTTGATAAAGCTGATATAGACGCTATCCGGCTCCAAAACACCATTTGTAACAAGATAGTTGCCGCCGCCGAGATTATCGTCTTCGATGACCATGGAACCATGAGTATAACAGGTTCCACCGAGAGAAAACAGGCTCTGAAGACCAAGTGCATTGCGTTCCGGCCAAAGGCTAACGGTAGGACACCAAGTTCCATCTGAAAGAGGCACAACCGGTGCCACTGCAAAACTTTCTTCCAACGATTCAATAATATTCTTTTTCAGTTCTTCTGCAAAGTCTCCAATGCGTGCTGCTTCAGCCTCATCAATATAAGCCAGCACATCTGCTACACTGCGCAGACCGCCATAAGTGGTGGCATTGAGCATATAGGAACGGAAGGGATGCTCACAGTCGGCTACCTTGCCGTAGATCATGCCGTAACCCTTACCCCGCAGACTTTCATCATAACTCTCTTCTGCCCACTTTTTGATATATTCAAAACCGCGGATCAGATTATCCTTGATAGATTTCAGCCATTCAATATCATGGGTATATTTGAAGTGTTCGGCTGCGTTCCAAAGACCGCAGCCAGTCTCGGACATATAAGTCTGGAAGTTCTGCATAAAGCCATCGGGACGCTGTTTTTCAATAAAATATCGAATGGCTCTTTCAGCCAGCTTGGTATCTCCCACCGACTCAATGTACTGGATGATTGGGGTACTCTCAGTTCCGATCGGTGTGTAAACGCCAACTACCGGGGCTACTGCTGCATCCGGATTGTTGCCAAAGCATACCAGATCAAAATGCAGAAAACCTGCCTTCATCATCTCTTCGATGCGCTTTTCCGGAAGATGGATATCGGCTATATTATCCAGCTTATCTGTCCAGTATTTGACACACTCCGCAAGCTTTTCATCATAATCGGTCTGCATCAAAGCCTCCGCACGCTCTCTGGAAATCGGCATATGCGGAATCTTACAGATATAAACAGCCTTTTCACCCGGCTGCAACAAAACAGAAGAATCCACTTCAGAGAAGGGCTTACCATTCAGTGTAGCAGTCATAAAGACACGGCCGGTCTTGCTGAAATAGTTATAACCGTCTTCAAAAACAACAGGATGCACACTCTGTTCCGGGATGGAGGCCACATTTGGCTGAGGCAGACGCATAAATGCATATCTCGGTACCTTAGCGGTATTGACAGCTTCCACCTTCAGATAGATCACCGTTTCATCATTACGGAACAGCTCGCTGTCGTGAATCCGGGCGGTTGCCTCTTTCTGCTCCGGTGTTTTCTCAGTGGGCCAACCGGCATACTGATCCGAAACCAGATAATGGGTTCCTAAAACGTTTTCCTCTGTCAGAGGTGCAATTTCGTTGGTTACAAACAGCTTCTGTTCATAGCGGATACCGCAGTCTTCGTTCAATACATTTAGAATCGGCAAAACTCTGTTTTCCAACCAACGGCTCAATTTATACTGAACACCAATTCCGCGGCCTGCAAAGTAGTCAAAGCGGATATTAGCGTCCCCCATCTCTTCATATTTAATTCTCTTGTGGTGATACATCGGGGTGATGGAATCCCAAAGAGCACTGTCATTCTCTACTGCGTGCGGGGCTACCTCAAACATTCTGATATCCCGCCCCAAACCAAGCCAGATGGGAACTCTCATATTCTTTGTCTTTGCAGCCGCACTTTCAAAACTCTCTTCCGGTTCCAATTCCATACGGTCCATTTCACGAACCAGACCATTTTTGGCAATCCCTTCCGCAATATCACTGTAACTGCGCTGATCACAGCCCTCTGTTACAATAACTTCATATTCTCGGATGTATATCGGCATCTTGGCATTGACATCTCTCACAAAAAAGCTGAACGGATTTTCTGCACGCACGGTAACGATCGTTCCGAATGCGCCCGGATCCAATTTGGCATCAGAAACAGTAAAATTCAGCCTGTTTTCATCACCGTTCAATGCAAAACAATCACAACTCAGTGCTCCCGCATTGGTGATTTCCAGTTTACCTGCCATGCCCATCTTTTTCCAGATAACAGAAATATTTTTACTCATATTGCCGCCTCCTGTTTGTTACTCATATTAAAGCAAAAGCTTAAACGTTTTATTACAAGGTTATTATACAACACACCTTCCTTTATTTCAATTAAATTTTTTTATTTTTTTCCTTATCAAATAAATTCTATCAACGATACAATTTTCCCTCCCACGCTTTGTATATCTTCCCGTTTTTCTCCGCAGAAAAATCCCCGGACGCTTCCATACATCCGGGGATAAAACAGTTCTTGTATTTCAGTTGCCGAAACCTTATTTGCAGAGAGTCTTTCCTGCAGATTTCAGATCGTTGGCTGTCTCAATAACTCTTTCAGCCATGCCACATTCAGCGGACTTAAGGTAGGAGCGGGGATCATAGGTCTTCTTGACACCGACTTCGCCGTCAACTTTGAGAACGCCATCATAGTTCTTGAACATATGGGCAGCGATGGGACGGGTGAAAGCATACTGAGTATCGGTATCCACGTTCATCTTGATAACACCGTAACCAAGAGTCTCTTCGATATCGCTCTTCTCAGAACCGGAACCGCCGTGGAATACGAAATAGAACTTCTTGTCATCGCCATAAGCAGCCTTCAGGGCAGCCTGACCATCGCGAAGGATCTTCGGATTAAGCTTTACGTTACCGGGCTTATAAACGCCGTGAACGTTGCCAAATGTTGCAGCAAGAGTAAAGATACCGCCTTCTACGCTGGAAAGTGCATCATAAACAGCAAGCATATCCTCAGAGGTGGTATAGAGTTTCTCGTTGGCAACGCCTTCATTGTTTACGCCGTCTTCTTCGCCGCCGACAACACCGGCTTCTACTTCAAGAATGATTTCATTCTTTGCGCAGCGCTCGAGAAGCTGCTTTGCAACAACAAGGTTATCCTTCAGAGGAATATCGGAACCATCGAACATGTGGCTGTTGAAGAGGTTCTTTTCGCCGTTTGCTCTGCGGCGCTCGGTCTCTTCAATAAGAGGGAGAAGGAAGCTGTCAACCTTCTTGCTCTGGCAGTGGTCAGTGTGAAGAGCTACAAATACGTTGTATCTGTCAGCAAGTAGATGTACATGGTTTGCGAGAGAGATGGCGCCGATTACGCTATCCTTAATATCGCTTCCGGATGCGTGAGCAGCTCCGCCGATGGAGACCTGGATGATTCCGTCGGACTTAGCTTCTGCAAGACCCTTGAGAACAGCATTTGCTGTTTCAATGTTGGAGATGTTGAATGCAGGATAAGCATATCCGCCTTCGGATGCTGCATCCAGCATTTTACGGTACTGTTCATAGTTTACTACCGGCATTGATAAAACCCCTTTTATATTGATATTCTTTATAAACCTTAAATATTATAACCTTTTTCAACCTATATGTCAAATAGGAAAGCGTGAATATTACCATTAACTTTTCTTATTGGCGCATCTGTTTTCTCTATCTCCATCCACTCTTCCGATATCTGGCACGATTTTTCATAAACATGATTTCTCTCTTGATCATTCGGAAAAGATCTTCACCAAAAAAGATAAAATAGTTAACCAGACTCATCAGAATAGAAATCCGCATTGCCCAACCGCCAAAAATAAACATCAGCAGAAAATACAACGCATCCAGAATAGCGAGCCACTTAATTTTGATCGGGATAACGAAAAACAATGTTACCTGATGATTCGGAAATAAAGTGGCAAAAGCAAAAAACAGAGACATATTCAGGAACATATTATAGCCATAACCTGATATCATCGCGGCTATAATCACACCGATCACGCCCATGAAATAATAGACGTTGAACTTAAATGTGCCCCATGTCTGTTCCAGCGCCGTACCAATAAAATAATAGAAATACAGGGAAAAGATGATCCAAATAATACTCGTGCTTGGCGGTTCAAGCAGAAATGTCACCAAACGCCACACCTGTCCCTGCAGAACAAGCTCTCGGGAAAGACCGAGATAAGAAAAAATATCCACATTGGGAATTGTCATTCTTCCAATAAACACGGCCGCCATTCCCAATACAATATACAGCATCAGGCCTTTGATACCATACCGGCCGTATTTGTATTCCAGTTTATAAACCCATCGGTTAAGCAAACATATCAACTCCTGTGATCAAGATAATCCTATTTGACTATCTTAATATTGGAAAAATAATGGTTTAATATCCATTTATAATCTTTTCCCTGTACGGCATAAAGCTGCGCACCATATTGGCTCAGCCCCACACCATGACCATATCCTCTGACCGTAAAGATAAATTCATCGGTGGATGCATTATAGTCTATGGTAAAGGCAGCGGAACGTAAAAGCATAGAACCATTCCTTACAACGCCTTTTTCCCTCATTTGCCTTCCGGTCGTGGTGATACTGCCAACCTTTATCTTGTTTACATAGAGGTTTTCCGCCGAAGTATAGCTGATTACTGTAAACCACTCGGATTTATCAAGACCTTCAAAGGATGCACCAAACTTACTTTCCATCATCCCCTGCAGTTCGCTTGCAGAGATAACAACCGTTGTCTGATACTTGGGCGCATTGACATCAATCCAACTATCCACTGATACAAGGTTTCTCACATGACCACCCCATACCATACTGGAGGAATTGGTAACACCGGCAGATATGGCATGATAGGACGCTGCGATGGCTCTTCCGCTGATATCATCCACCATGTATTCACCCAGCACGGCGCTGACAAGATTTTTCACCTTGGTGGAAGGTGTTCTGATACCAACACCACTTACTGAAGGACCATGATATTTCAGATAAGTATAGCAGGTAACAGCCTGTGCCTTTATCGCTTCATCATGAAAACTTCCGCCAATTTCCGACATGACCATACTACTCACTGCATCCAGAGCAGACATGGATACGCCGTTTACTGTAAACAGCTCTCCAGAAGAAGCAAAGGGATTCCCCGTTGACATCATCGGCGGCTCTGTTGTATTTCCCGAAGCTGAACTCTGAGAGGGCTGAGAAGATTGGGGGTGCTGAGATGTCTGTGAGGAATTTTGACTCTGAGAGTTTTGTGAGTTCTGAGATGCTTGTGAATTCTGGGAAGACTGTGGGCTTTGCGACGGCTGCGAAGTCTGTGAGTTTTGGGAAGCTTGCGATTCCTGAGAGGATTGCGAACTTCCGGAAGACTCTTCGCTGCTCTGAGAACTCTGGGAGGAATCCACACCTGATGCAGAATTGCTGTTCTGAGAGGATTCACTTGATGCAGAGGATTGCGAACTATGAGAACTCTGGGAGCTCTGCGAACTTTGTGAACTCTGTGAAGAGTGAGATGACTGAGATGATGTACTGCTCTCACTGGACAGAGAGGATTCCGATACCATCGAAGATTCCATACTGGACTCTGTCACAGAACTCTGCTCCGAATTGGCAGCAGACTCTTCCACTGTACTTGACGACGCATCCGCTCCGCTGTCCTTCACCTGATCCTTGGCATACAGCTGATACCATCTCTCCGGCATCAACGGGTTGGGATTATACTTTGCAGTGGAAGTATCTACCTCTGTATCTTCTCCCACACGCAGTTTTCTTGCAATCACCACAAAACGGGCATCGGTAAACTCATAGGAACAGGTGGAAAGGGTCAGCAGTTTATCGTGGCCCGTCACATCATCTTCAATGAGAACAAGAGAACGTTTACGGCATTCGGCAATGAATGCTTCCGTCTGCTCATAATTCCCTTCAACAAACTGATGGTAATTGAACACCGGTCCATCCGATTCT
>SVMZ01000052.1 GCA_015067185.1 Oscillospiraceae bacterium
AAGTATAGGTATGAATAAAAACGGTAACTCATATCACTACAGGGGCGATTTTAACCATTTTGTTAATGTGTTTATTTTATAGTACGCACCTTTTCGCTTTTCTTTACCCCGTTTACGCACCGTTATACTGCTCTTTCGCATAAAAAGAACTCTATTTGTCTGAGAGACAAATAGAGTTCTTTTTATGTAAAATTGCAGTGCTTTATACATTTCTTCGCTGAAAAGCACCACATGCACTAAAATCGACCTAAAAACATCGAATTTATGCGCGGAGCACCGTTTTAGGGTGTCTCGGCGCTATTTTTGCGTTTTGGGGAAAAGTATTGACAACACTGTTATAACCGTATATAATATTCATATACAGTTATAACAGAGGTGATGGTGTGACCATACTAATCGATAACAAAAGCGGAGCCCCGATCTACGATCAGATATATTCTCAAATCAAGAGTCAGATTATTAGCGGGGCTTTGCAAGAGAACGAAATGCTGCCATCCATTCGTGGGCTTGCCAAGGATCTTCGTATCAGTTTTATCACTACAAAGCGTGCTTACGAAGAACTTGAAAAGGACGGATTTATCTATACGCTTCCCGGCAAAGGATGCTATGTTGCACCAAAGAACGTTGAGCTGCTTAGGGAAGAAAATTTGAAGAAGATTGAAGAACATATAGATGAGATTGTAAGGCTCGCCGTTTCCTGTAATTTGAGCAATAAAGATATTATCGACATGGTTAATTTCAGTTTGGAGGAACAAGGATGAACGCGATTGAGATTAAAAACCTAACAAAAGCATATCCCGGCTTTACGCTGGATAATCTGAATCTGACACTGCCAAACGGTTGTATTATGGGGCTGATTGGTGAGAACGGTGCCGGGAAAAGCACCACCATAAAACTTATACTGGATATAATTCACAAGGATAGCGGCAGTATTACCATTTTCGGAAAAGACAATAGTGACAGCATCGAACTCACTAAAGAAGATATCGGCGTTGTCATGGATGAGGTTGGGATTCCCGAGTGTTTCACTGTAAAACAAGTTGGAAATGTGATGAAGCATACCTTCCGTAACTGGGATGAAGCTGAATATGCCCACTTGGTACAAAAACTTGCTTTGCCTGATAACAAGCAGTTCAAAGAGTTTTCCCGCGGCATGAAGATGAAGCTGGGTATCGCTATTGCTTTATCTCACCATGCAAAATTGCTCATTTTGGACGAAGCAACGTCGGGGCTTGATCCTGTCGTGCGAGATGAAGTAGTTGAGATGTTCAGCGAATTTACAAGGGATGAAAATCATTCCATCCTCATTTCCTCTCATATTGTCAGCGATCTCGAAAAGCTCTGCGATTACGTGGCCTTTCTGCATAAAGGAAAACTGCTGCTCTGCGAGGAGAAAGATCAACTGCTTGCCGAGTATGGTTTGATACACTGCACTTCTGAAGAAATAAAAAATCTTTCGGCAGAGGCAATTAAATATAAGAAGGAAAATCCATATGGCATTGAAGCGATGGTGCTGAGAAGTGCCGTGCCTACAGGTGTAAATATTAGTCCCATCACTATTGAGGAACTGTTCGTATTTATGGTAAAGGAGGCAAGATAATATGAAAGGGCTTCTCTTAAAAGATTGGTATATGATGAAGAAATACTGCAGATCCTATCTTCTTATTGCGGTTGTCTTCATTGCGGTGTCTCTTTTTAGCAATGATAATATGTTCTTTATTTTTTATCCTTGCCTGCTTTGTGGGATGATTCCGGTAAATCTACTCGGCTATGATGAACGCAGCCGCTGGATGCAATACAGCGGAACATTGCCATTCACAAAAAATCAGATCGTCTCTGCTAAGTATTTGATCGGATTACTTGTACAGATAACAATGCTGATCGTTACCGGCATTGCACAAGGCATTAAAATGACCGTAGCCGGTAATTTTATGCTCGGTAAGTTTATTGTTCTAATGATGCTTATGCTGATTGTGGCAACCCTCACATCTTCCATTTCTCTTCCGTTCATTTTCAAGCTGGGCGTAGAAAAAGGACGAGCCGCCTATTATGTGATGATTGGTTCTGCATGCGGAGCCAGCGTCTTAGCATCAAGTTTTTTCAGAGGGCAGCTCGCGACAGAGGTTGAGCCTAATGTGATCCTTGCCGCAGTTGCTGTTATCGGTATCGGTATGTATATTCTTTCTTGGTATCTGTCAGTTGTGTTCTTCAGAAAGAGAGAAATACAGTGAAACAGAGTTGTTGCAGCAATACTGCTCTTTCACAAGAAAAAGACCACACCATTTTAACAGGTGTGGTCTTTTTCTGATTGTCTATGTTAAAAACGCTCCTCTATTTAAGAGAGGTTAAGCGTTACAACGGTATTCCGCGAAACATGGTGGGCTACGGCAAAATAATGCTTTTTTATACTGCACGCGGTTTTTCTGTTTCCTTTTATCAGAAAATAAAGTATAATAATATAAAGAAATCTTAAGAGGGTAGGGTGTAAAAGATGGAACACAAGGTGAAATTTGGCATTTTTACCGATCTTCATGCGGATATTATGCATGATGCGAAAGAGAGATTGGAAAAATTTTTAAATCACTGCCGGAAAGAAGATGTGGATTTCATTATCCATCTGGGGGATTTTTGCTACCCGGATGACAATAAAAAGGTGGTTTGCAAGCCGGAACATACCCCGGTGAATATAGCCAATGCGCTGGTAGGAGCAAAGAGGAATGAAAAAGCCGAAATCATGCGCATGTTTAATGAGTTTGAAAAACCATCTTACCATGTGTTAGGAAATCATGAATGTGATTTGTGCTCCAAAGAGGAACTGCTGGCTTTTATTGGTGTGGATGATAGAGAGTATTATTCTTTTGATCACGGCGGATTTCATTTTGTAGTTTTGGATGGAAACTATTACAAAGATGCAGACGGGAATTTTATTGCCTATGAAAACGGCAATTACTTTGAATGTGGGTTTAACAAGAATTTGAGTCTGCCATGGATGCCTCCCGAACAGATTGCGTGGCTGGAGAAAGATCTGGCGCAAACGGACAAGCCCTCGGTTTTGTTTTCTCACCAGTCTTTCAGCGAGGCGATGAGTAGGTTTGAGATGCATAACAACAGCGCTATCCGCAAAGTGATCCGGAATGCCCCCTGCGGTGTGGCCGCCTGTTTTAATGGACATCACCATATGGACGTGATAACAAAAGAGGATGGTGTCTGGTACATACAGGTAAATTCCATGAGCAACTGCTGGTTGGGTGAAGAATTTGCTTCGAAAAACCGTTACGGTCAAGCGGTCGATGAACAATTCCCAGATATCAAATATACAGCTCCCTATAAAGACCCGGTGTATGCCATTGTAGAAATGGATGACAAGGGAATAAATATACAGGGCACGGAGTCGGAAGTTGTTGGCCCAACCCCGGAGGAACTGGGTGTATACACAGCAGGCAGAGGTTGCTGGTATGACTGGTTTGGTACAACGGGAATAAAAATAACCGCTTCACAACAGAGCAGATACCTGCCGTTTGAAGGCGAAGAACAGTAACGTATAGAGGATTCCTGCAATAAGTCTGCGGCTTGCTGCAGAAAAGGAGGAATAGAACGTGAAACAGATCATTCATATATTCGGCGCCTCCGGGTCCGGCACATCCACACTGGGAAGATGGATTTGTGAAAAAACAGGATATCGGTTTATGGATACCGATGATTATTTTTGGCTGCCGACTGATCCGAAATTTACCGTAAAACGGCCGCGGGAGGAGCGCATCAAGTTGATGCTTGCTGATATGGATTCCTCTGAAAATGCGGTAATATCGGGTGCGCTCTGCGGTTGGGGCGACGAGCTGATCCCATATTTTACCCTTGCAGTAAGGTTAACAACCGATGAAGATATTCGCATTGAACGATTGAAAAAGAGGGAACGGGAGCGTTTTGGCAGCCGCATTGATGAGGGCGGCGATATGTATGCGCAGCACCGGGAGTTTTTGGCGTGGGCAAGGAAATATGATACCGCAGGCGTCGAAATGCGAAGCAAGGCGGAACACGATGCATGGCAGAAACAGCTTCCCTGTCCGCTGATTTGTCTTGATGGTGCGGAAGGTCTGGAACAGAATTACAACAAAATCAAGGAATTGTTGTAAAAGGTATTTTGGAGTAAACCATGGATACAAGAGACTATATTGACTTTTTAGGCAGGATTGAAAAACTCAAATGCAATACCCGTCACTCATGGACATCTACCGGGCGGCACGAAAGTGTGGCGGAACACTCCTGGCGGCTTGCAGTAATGGCACTGCTGTGTAAGGATGAGTATCCGGATCTGGATATGGATAAAGTGATAAAGATGTGTCTGGTGCATGATTTTGGAGAGGCCGTTACAGGAGATATTCCGGCCTTTCTCAAAACCGCTTTGGATGAGACAGAGGAAAAAACCGCGGTGGATCAATTACTTTCCGGTTTGCCCGAGAAGCTGCGGGAGGAAATTGCCGGACTTTTTGCCGAAATGGAGGCAAGAGAGAGCGATGAAGCAAAGCTGTTCAAGGCTCTTGACAATATGGAAGCACTTG
>SVMZ01000034.1 GCA_015067185.1 Oscillospiraceae bacterium
ACTGCACGGTGAGATTCTGAATCATGCGGAAAATTTCCGGGTCGTTCCGCAGGCTTGCCGGCAGCTTGGTGATGCGGGAAAGCTCACGCTGCCAGAAGGTGATTGTGCGCTGCTTCTCTTCCTCATAGTCAAAGGGAAGGATATCGCCTTTTCCGAAAGAGAGGGTAATTTCCGCGCACGCTCCTGCAGCAAGGGAGACATCAAAACGGAGGGCACCGACCTCTTCATCCCATGTAAGAGGCAGGACGGATTCTGCTGTGAGAAAAACACTCTCATCCACCACGACCATCTTATCCTGTTTCCCGGGGCGATACCATGTAGAGGGCGCTTTCTTCCAGACAGCTGCATCCGGGGCATAGCTGACATAGACATCGGGGCTGCCGAAGACCAGTTCTTTTTCTTTGCCGCTGCGCAGAAGCAGGGAGAAGGGGTGTTGTACCTTCTGCGTTCCTCTGTTGGTAAAAGTAAGACGAACAAAGCAGGTGGGTTTGCGGTCGATATCGCAGAAGGTCTCGTATGTAACTTCGATCTCTCCAACACGGTTGGTAAGTCCCTGGATGGGGGTACCGTCTTCCGGGATGATATTCCGGGCTGTGCGGAAATCCATCTGCTCGTCCCCGTTGCCATGGAGCAGCCAGAGACCGCTGCACTCAAGTGTTTTATAACTTCTCCAGTCGATATTTTTTACTACCTCGCCGAAGATAATTTTTCCTTCGGCCCAAATGGTATACATACGCTCCGCCTTTGGGGGATGGATATACCGCCGCGTAGTTTTTGGTCTTTCCCATGTGGCAGGTTCATTCATAAAACACAACTCCTTCTTATTATAATGGTAATGAGAATGCTTCTTGCTGTTATTTTACAGGTTAAGAGAAAACCTCCGAACCCTGCATTTACTCATCCGTTTTACAGGAAAACATTTCCTCACCTGTTCCTCCTGTCTTGTGTTCATTGTAAAGACTTTCTGTTTATCCGTCAATCGTAAATTTGTTTCCAGTCGGAAAAAGGATTTTTTCTCTTCCCTGCTTTTACTGATCAAGATACACTTTATCCGCATTATTCCTGCATTTTTCGAATATTGTACAATTGTTTCCATACAAAATTACGGTCTTGGAAACATTTTTACGATTGCGAAAAACAAATTGTAATGTTATTCTTAAATAAATCATTCCCACGTTACAGAAAATTTAAATCCTTTGCGATTTGAAAATAATTCAGGAGGTCGATGCACCGTGAAAAAAACAAAGCAACCGGATGGACGTCCCGTGCTGGCAAGAGACAGCCGCTGGGTCGCTGCCAAAAAACATCTGAAAAGTTACTGGCAGTTATATGTCTTGCTGCTCCCCGCAGTTATATACATTATCATATTTGCTTACCAGCCCATGTACGGTGCACAGATCGCCTTCCGTGAGTTCAGCATTAAAAAAGGTATCTGGGGCAGTGACTGGGTCGGTCTCAAACATTTTGAGCGTTTCGTCACCTCCAGTGTTTTCTGGCCGCTGCTGAAAAATACCCTCGGCATCAGTATCTACAGCCTGGTTGCCGGCTTCCCTGCTCCGATCATCTTCGCCTTCATGCTCAATGAGCTGACCATGAACAAGCTGAAAAAGACCATGCAGATGATTACATACGCCCCCCACTTTATCTCCATGGTTGCTGTTTGCGGTATGATCGTGCTGTTCACCCACAGAGAATACGGTCTCATCAACGTTTTCCTCCGTATGCTCACCGGTGCAGAGGGTATTGAGTTCCTTGCAGAACCCAAGTATTTCAAAACCATCTACGTTGTCTCCGGTATCTGGCAGGAGCTTGGCTGGGGCACCATCATCTATCTGGCTGCGCTCTCCGGTGTTGACCCGCAGGTTGTGGAAGCTTCTGTTATCGACGGTGCCAGCCGTTTCCAGAAGATCATCTACATCAACCTTCCCTACATTCTCCCCACCATTGTTATTATGCTGATTCTCCGCTGCGGTTCTCTGCTCAGCGTTGGATCTGAAAAGATCCTCCTTCTCCAGAATGCGCTTAACATGGAATCCTCCGATGTTATCTCCACCTATGTTTACCGTTTGGGTATTCAGGACGCGCAGTTCAGTTTTACAACGGCGATCGGATTGTTCAACTCCATTGTCAATATGATCGTTCTGTCTGTTGTAAACTATCTCTCCGGCAAGCTGAGCGGCTCTTCGCTCTGGTAATCCGGCAGATAAACAAATGGAAAGAGAGGTTTGAAAAATGGCAGAGAGAAAAACTATGTCCGATAAGGTGTTTGACACCATTAACCTGATTCTGCTGATTCTGATCACATTGATCGTTTTATACCCGCTTTATTTTACTATTATTGCCTCTTTCAGCGATCCTCACGCTGTGGCAAAGGGCGAAGTTGTCTTCTTTATCAAAGGCTTTACGGTTGAGCCCTACAAAAACGTATTTATCAACGATGAAATCTGGATCGGTTATGCCAACTCCATCTTCAACACCGTTGTTTCGGTGCTGCTGAACCTGGCTATCACCATTCCCGCCGCCTATGTTCTCTCCCGTGATGAAATCAAGCTCAAAGGCGCATTTATGGGATTTTTCGTTTTCACCATGTATTTCTCCGGCGGTCTGATCCCCTCTTACCTGTTGGTTAAAAATCTGGGACTGGTGGATACCCGCTGGGCACTGATTATCCCCGCAGGCTTCAGCGTTTATAACATGATCATTGCCCGCACCTTCTTCAAAGCCAACATGGCACAGGAAATTTATGAGGCAGCAAGAATTGACGGCAGCAGCGAGTTTGGTATCTTCTTCCGTCTGGTTCTCCCCCTCTCCGGCGCAATCATCGCGGTTATCGCCCTTTATGTTGCGGTGGGACACTGGAACTCCTGGTTCAGCGCCCTGCTCTACATCACCAACAAGAAGCTGTATCCGCTGCAGTATGTTTTGCGATCGATTTTGATTTTGAATCAGGAAATGAACATCGTCAACGTCGACTCCATGGAAAGCGGCGAGGCCATGCAGGCACTGATGCGGCGCAAATATATGGCAGAGGGTATGAAATACTCCATCATCTTTATTTCGTCTGTCCCCATGCTCATCGCCTATCCCTTTGTTCAGAAATATTTTGTTAAGGGCGTTATGATTGGCGCCATCAAGGGATGATTCCCATTCTTATACGGCAATAACGCGGTTCCTTCCGCGTGTTGTGATAAATTTAAACAGGAGGAAAATCAAATGAAGAAATTGTTAGCCCTTTTGCTGGCTATGCTGCTCGTTATGACAGTATTCGCCGGCTGCGCCGACACCACCGAAGAGTCTTCTGACGCTCCGGAATCCTCTGCAGCAGACAAAGAGTCTGAAAAAGAGGAAGAGAAGCCCACCGATGATGAGGCTGAAGATGATTCCATCCTCAACCCCGCCGGCACCTATCCGCTGGTTAAAGAACCCGTTACCATGACCATGACCCTTCTGGTTGGCCCGAAGGATAATGCTCCTGAAGACATGTGGTTCTTCCAGTACTACGAAGAACTCACCGGTATTCACTGGGACGTTACCGCCATCCTTAAGGATGACTGGGGCGAGAAGAAACCCATTATGCTGGCTACCGCAGAATACACCGACGTATTCTGGGGCACAAGCTGGACCACCGGCGAGATCTACAAGAACGGTATGGAAGGTACCTTCATCGACCTCGCTCCCTATTATGATTACACCCCCAACTACGTCAGAGAGATGGATGCCATTGACGGCTCCTGGTCTTACGTAACCACCCCCGACGGCAAGAACTACTCTCTCGCCAGCGTAGCTCCGGTAAACTGGTATTCCACCTCTACCGGTCAGATCAACCAGAAATGGCTTGAGAACGTCGACATGGAAGTTCCCACCACCATTGATGAGTTCTATGAAGTTCTGAAAGCATTCAAAGAGCAGGATGCCAACGGAAACGGCGACCCCAACGATGAGATTCCCCTCTCCGGTTATTATACCGACTCCACTGAGATGCGTGGTATTCTTCTCCGTATGTTCGGTCTTCTGACTGACGGCAGCTACACTGTTAACGGCAATATCGCTCTTGATCCCAACAGCGACAGAGACGCTGTCTTTGTCCCCTTCCATGAGCGCTATAAGGAATACCTTGTATTCATGAACAAGCTCATGAGCGAAGGTCTTGTTGATGCCGACCTCTTTACTCAGGATCAGTCCCAGTATTTCGCAAAGGGTGCTGAGTACCGCGTTGGTACCATCATGACCAACTATTCTCACTATGTTGATATCGACCATCTGGATCACTATGTACTTCTCCCCGTTGGCTACAACGCTGATGAAGAGCGCGTTGTTACCCAGGGCTCTCCCATCGGCTTCGGCAAATTTGTTGTAACCGATATCTGCGAGACTCCTGAAATTGCACTTTCCTGGATCGACATCTTCTATCTGCCTGAGCATGCATTTGATATTCTCTATGGACCGATCATCACTAAAGATGCCAATGGTAATGTCACTTATGTTTCTGCAGGTATTACTGAAGACCCGCTGGTTGCCTCTCTTATCTCCCTTGATGCAGATGGCGTATACATCGGTTTCGACAACTCCACTTGGGAACCTGAATCTGACGAATGGACCCTTTGGGATTGGTACTGCCGTAACCATCCCGGTAATGGTGCTTTCCAGTCCACCATCTCCGAAGGTTACTATCTGAACCTCCTCTTCCCGACCCGCCCGACAACCGCAGAAGATCAGTATCAGACTCAGCTTGCTCGTTACGAGAGAGCCGATCCCACTGATAACTCCAACCGCGGTGAAGGCTGGTGGCGTTGGCAGAACATTAAGCACAACTATGATCTTATCCAGTTTGGTTATCCCACCGTTTATCTGAACGATGAACAGCAGACCTTCATGGATGAGAACTCCACCATCATCAACGATTACGTCATGCAGATGGAAGCTAAATTCATCACCGGTGCTGCCAGCATCGACGGTGAGTTCGATGGCTTCATCGAAGAGCTCAAGAAGCTCGGTGCAGAGGAATACGAAAAGATCTATCAGGACGTTTACGTAAAATAATTGATATTTTAAGTTATCTGTTCTAACAGTTCGTTGAGTTTGCCTCTCAACAGCCGTCGCGGGAATCACCGTCCCGCGACGGCTTATACTGCTTTTCTCCCCTTTATTTTTTCTCCTTGTTTTTTATCGTCCGGACACCGTTTTTCACTTTCGGAGGCATACCATGCTGAAAAATGTCAAAAGTTTTTATATCCGATATCAAATTCTCTGGCGGCTTGGAGTAACTGCTTTCATCTTTCTCTGCCTGCCCATGACACTTGTCAACTGGTACACGGTGCAGAGCAGCTACCAAACCATTGAATCCCGCAACCGCACGGAACATCTTAATCTGGTTACAGATTTTCAAGGATTTTTCAATTCTCAGCTGACAGACATGCATGCATGCTCGGTCGATCTTTCTGTCTATAAACGCGTTACCCCCAACATGCTGGCTTCCAACCAGTATAGCTCCGAAGCAATCACACAAATGGACAACTATTGCAATACCGTCCCCATGGCGGCCAATTGCTTCTTATATTTTTACGGCAGCGACTATATTGCCAGTACCGAATACACCCACCAAACCAAACACTTCTATCATTTTCTCTCCACACGGCAATCAGATTTTTCTCAGACCATGGATGCCCTCTTTGCCGGAGAAAAAATCAAGTTTATTCCTATTGCCTATCCCAAAAACCCTGTCACCAATGGTATGCTCGTTTTTATCTCTACTTCGGTACTCCAACGTGAAGATTCGTTTATGTTATTCCATGTCAACGAATCCTCACTGACAGAATCCTTCTTCGGCCACGGTACCGATGAGGACAGCGAACTGTATATTCTTGACCGGGACGGTCAGGTTCTCTTCCCGGACTGCACCAACCCCAACACCGCACTGACCGATGCCCAGGTGACAGACTTTATCCGGGATCCCTCTCTGGATACGCTGGAACTTACCTTCAATGATGTGGAATACTGCCTGTTCCGCCGCTATGATCCTGCGCTGGAACTCTCTTTTGTTGAACTGATCCCCCGCGATTCTCTCTTTGAAAATGTCAGCCCCCTCTATAAATCCATGAAACTCCTTACCTTCATGAGCACCCTGTTTATCCTCTGCATGCTGGTGCTGGTAATCTACATCAACTACAAGCCCATTTCCAAGCTCTGCCGCCAGCTGTTCCCCAACCGCAGCGCCCATCCCCCTGTCAGCGAAACAGAGGAGATTATGCAGTTCATCGACCGCACTACCGATGAAAAACACATGATGGAAGAGCTGATGGTAGACCGTACCCGCCACCTCTCTCAGCATATTCTCTCCGGGTTCCTTGCCGGAAAAAATCTTGCTCAGCACGATGCGGCTATCCTCGGCATTGACAGCTCCCACCGGATGTTCTGCTGCTTCTCGCTGGAATCCGCCTTCCCCGATACCGATGGCTATGACGATCTCTCCGAGCAGCTGCGCCAACACTTTCAGTGCAGCACCTTTATCAACCAGAATCTCTATGACCGCTGTGTAACATTCCTGTGTGCCTATCCCGTGTTTGATCCGGAAATAGCTGTACAAACAGCAGAATACATCCGCAACACCATTGAAGAGCTGCTTTCGGATAATCATTTCCGTCTGGGCACCAGCGAACCGGCCAAGGATCTCTCCGGTGTAAAAAACTGTTACCTGAGCTCCCTGATTGCTATGGAGCAAGGCGAACAGGGACGTGTCTGCTTCTATGAGGAATCGCTGCGTGATTTCAGCACCCTGGACTGCTACCCCTCCGAAGAGGTTCTGCGTTTTGTCCATCTGGTCAATCAGGGTGATTTCCACTCTGCCTCCGAGGCACTTTCGGAGATCACCGCCCATATTGAGAAAAACATTCCCTCCATCATGTTTGAACGTTATGTCTGCTATGATGTCATCAATGTGCTCATCAAATCGCTGAACAAAAACAGCATCCGCATTCCCTCCGCAGAGACTGCTATGCTGATGAACTTCAATTCCCTCGCCGATTTCAAAGATCAGCTGCTCAAGGTGACCCGCACCGTGTGCGAGGAAATTGGAGGCCGCAAAGCGGATTTTGAGAAAAACCTGATGGAAGCGGTGCGCGCCTTTGTAGAGGAACGGCTATTCGATCCCGACTTGGGACGCACCATGATCGCCGACGAATTCAAACTCTCCAACAGTGCCACCAGCGAACTGGTCAACAACCTGTTCCAGTGCGGTCTGCGGGAATATATTGTTACACAACGTGTGGAACGCTCCAAAGCCATGCTGCTCTCCAGCGAGAAGAGTGTCAACGATATTGCCGTTGAGGTTGGATTCCGGGATCCCTCCTATTACATCCGTGTGTTTAAGAAAATTGTGGGTTCCACTCCTCATGCCTTCCGCAAGGCCAACATCACGACCGAATAAATACATAAGAGCCGCCCGAATTCCGGACGGCTCTTGCTTATATTGCTATATTGGGCATCAGATGTGTTTGATGGCAGGATAGAAAGCGCAGTAGCGGTTGTACTGCTCAGCATAGATGCCAACATTTTCCGCTATGGGGAGCACCTCCGATTTCACGCTGACCAGTGACATGGCCTCTTCCATGCTGCTTGCCATACCGCAGCCCACACGGGCAATCAGTGCCGCACCAAAGGAACCGCCCTCCGCGCTGCCGAATACGGTTCTGACCGGCATATTGAACACATCTGCCAGAATCTGCTGCCAGAGCGGACTCTTGGCACCGCCGCCGGCAACGGCAATGGAATCGGTGCTGAGATCGGGAGAGGATGCTTTGATGATATCAAAGACCTGCTTCTGAGCGTAGCATACACCCTCCAACACCGCACGGGAGAAGTGCCCCTGTGTCATGGAAGAATGGATGCCTATAAACGCGCCCCTTGCGTTGGGATCAAAATGCGGGCAGCGCTCGCCGGTGAGATAGGGCAGGAAGGTGAGTCCGCCGCAGCCGGGAGCTACCTGTGCCGCGCCGTCATCCAGCTCTTTAAAGCCGGCACCGCCGCCAAGATTATCGTGATACCACTGGTAAGAGCCTGCTGCCGAAAGAGTGCAGCCAAAAGCCAGCCATGTGCCCGGATTATTGGCGCAGAATACCTGCAGTTTACCGCCGGGGTTGGGAGCATAGCCGGGCAGACCGGTGGCTACAATGCCGGAGGTTCCCAGCGTTACACCTACTTTGCCGGGCAGAGCCAGTCCGAGACCGATGGTGGAGATGACCGCATCACCGCCGCCGGCGAACACAGGAATACCCGCTTCAATGCCGATGAGTTCTGCAGCTTCCTTGGTGACACTGCCTGCGCGGTCGGTGGATTCCAGCACCTCAGGGAACAAATCGCGGGAGAGACCGAGAATTTCCATCAGCTCATAGGACCAGCGGCGCTCTTTGACGCTGAACAGACCGGTACCGGAAGCATCGGAAACTTCGGTGCAGAGTTCGCCTGTCATGCGGAAGCGGATATAGTCTTTGGGGTTGAGAATCAGCTTTGTCTTTTCAAAATTTTCCGGTTCATTTTCTCTCATCCAGAGAATCTTGCCGCCGGTGTAGCCGGTGAGCATCATATTGTCGGTGTAATCCAGCAGTTTATCCAGTCCGCCTGCCGCTGCGGTAATTTCATCGCACTGTTTCTGGGTGCGCTGGTCGTTCCAAAGAATAGCTCTGCGGATAACGCGCATCTCGCTGTCCATCGCCACCATACCGTGCATCTGTCCCGAAAAACCAATACCTGCCACCTCGGCGCCGCCCAGCTGCGCCAGCACGCCCTTGATGCCGTTAACCGATGCCTGCCACCAATCTTCGGGATCCTGCTCAGTCCAACCCTCCTGCGGCTGATAGAGAGGATAGCTCTCCAGTGCGCTGGCGGCGATGGTGCCTTCTGCATCCAGAGCAATAACTTTACACCCCGATGTACCGATATCAATGCCAATGGTAACTTTCTTCATGTTCATTCACCTTTCTGTCAGGCTAAAAGCCGTGATATAATTTCATTGGAAACCAAAACGCCCTTTGTTGTGAGCGATATTCTCCCGTTGCTGTTGTGCAGGAACCCGTTCTTTTCCAACAGCTCCTGCTGTGTCCGGTTTAAACCGCAGTCCGGATATTGCTGCTGCAGTTCCTGCAGGTCAATCCCTTCCCGCAATCGCAGCCGCAGCATCACATACTCTTCGAATCCACCTCCTTCGCAGTCAAACAGCGGCTCCGGATTGCTGCTGTCCATAAACTTTTCAATGGAACGCGGATAATAAAGCCTCCTGCCATTTACAAAGGAGTGCGCAGCCGGACCCAACCCCAGATATTCCTCGCAGTGCCAATATTTCAGGTTATGTCTGCTTTCAAAGCCGGTGACGGCAAAATTGGATATTTCATACCGTTCAAAGCCGTTTCGCTCCAACCGTTTACAGAGTTGCTCGTACATATCGGCGGTCTCATCGCCATCGGGACATCGGTCAATTATGTCCTCCCTGTCAAAACGGGTGCCTTCTTCAATTTTCAGCATATAGGCTGAGATGTGCTTCACACCTTGCGCAATGCAAAAATCGGCGGATCTCAGCAGAGATGCTGTTGTCTGCCCGGGCGTACCAATCATGAGATCCAGCGAGATGTTATCGATTCCCGCCTGCCGCGCCGCCGCCACCGTTTCAGCCGCATCCTCTGCATGGTGCCGTCTGCCCAACAGGAGCAGCTCTTCTTCTGAGGCAGACTGCATACCGATAGATACCCGGTTGGCCCCCGCTGCGGCAATCTCGCGAAAAAAAGCACCATTGGAGGAACGCGGATTACATTCCACTGTGATTTCTGCCTCTTCCAATCCGAACAGCGCCCGGCTGCGGCAAATCAGTTCACTAATACGTTCACCGCCCAGCAAAGACGGGGTTCCGCCTCCAATATAGAGCGTATCCGCCCGACGGGGAGTCTGCCCTGCAAACCAATACATCCGCTCTGTCAAACTTCGGATATATTCGTCATAACGACTCTCATCTGCCTTCATGGAATAAAAATCACAGTAGGGGCATTTCCCATCGCAAAAGGGAATGTGCAGATAAATTCCGATATGGTCCAGCGCGTTCTCCTCCTTTTTTGCATTCTCTTTATATTGTACAATCAAACCTTGCAAATGTAAATTGCAATATTCAAAAAAATATGATAAAATGATTTTATCATAGGACTTTTTTGCTCAAAAGGAGGGATTTGAACTGAAACGTACGATTTTATGTATCCTGCTTTCTCTTTCCCTCTGTTTCTCATTCCTGTTAGGTGGCTGCAGCCTGTTTGAAACAGTCAAAGCACTCAACACCGAAAGCCAGCTTGACCCGGAAACATATATGATGACTACCGAAAAGCACGGCCTTCGCGCTGCCTACTTTGGACGCAATCTCACCGATGACGCTGCTGTCACTGCCAATGCCTATGTAAATGAAGCTGCCAACACCTTGAAGCTTGACGGAAAAATTGAACAATACATGCTTTTTAGCTGCTTCGATAACGAAGAAACCCAGATTATCCAAATGGAGGAGGCTGCCGCAAAAGGCTTTGATGTATTCCTTATCGATCCTTGCAGCAGCCGGGTGCTTGCCTGTGCCGCACAGCTGATGGCAGAGCAGCGCATCCTTTTTGCTGCGGAGATCTCTGATTTGTATGCCCACCCTTCCGTTTTGGGCATCAGCTGTTCCACTACACGATCCGACCAGGCCGCAGCCAATTATGTATGCAACAAAGCTGCCAACAGCGGTTCTCCCGCTGCAGCAATCATCCTTACCTCTCCCAACAGCTTTGGACGCGCCAAGCGCGACATCTTTCTGCAGACCTTGGAACAATACCCTGAAATAACCGTCATTGCCGATCAACAATATACCTCTGTAGAGGAAGCTGCCTCTTTACTCAGAAATATCTATCCTGCATTTGCCGCTTTGGAGGAGAATACAATCCCGATCATTCTCTGCGACAGGCTGGACAGTCGGCTCCTGCTGTTTATTCTGGATCTTTTCCCCAATCTTCCCATGTTTGCCCTCTCCGACCGTATTGATTTTCTCACATCGCTTCTGCAGTTTGCCGGAGATGAGGGAAAGGTTCCTTTTACCTTTGCCGCAGTAAACAGCGCCGCTGATCTGCCCTCTCTTGCGCTGAAGATAGCAGTGCAGGCTGCCTCCGGAGATTCTTTTGCCCCGGATTCCGTTGTCAATGGACAACTCCTTATTGACACTTATTATTTGTTGACCGACGAGGAATTCTCAGCCTCCTCCTCGGTCCTCAGCACCGCTGATGAAACCTATATTGCCACCGGCATTCTGCACAATCCCCTTTCCGAAATTTTTGACTGAATCAATCCAACCATCTTCACAAGGAGGATCCTTTATGATAACCGGCGCTGAAGCAATTGTGAAATGTCTTGAAGAGGAAGGTGTCTCCGTCATCTTTGGCTATCCCGGTGCGGCTGTATGCCCTCTTTATGACAAACTTTCCTACACAGACATCCGCCACATTTTGGTGCGACAGGAACAGAATGCAGGTCATGCTGCCAGCGGCTATGCCCGTATCTCCGGCAGGACCGGTGTCTGTATCTCCACTTCCGGACCGGGAGCCACCAACCTTATCACCGCCATTGCCACCGCTTATATGGATTCCATCCCTCTTGTCGCTATCACCGGTCAGGTCTCGCTGGAGTTGTTGGGGAGAGATGTATTCCAGGAGGCGGATATTACCGGTGCATGCGCACCCTTTGTCAAACACAGCTATCTGATTACCAACGCCCACGATATTCCCCGTGTTTTTAAAGAAGCTTTCCACATCGCTTCTACAGGACGCCCCGGTCCTGTTCTGATCGATATTCCCGTCAACATTCAAAACAATACCCTTGACTTCAAATATCCTGAAACCGTTTCCATCCGCGGCTATAATCCCAGTGTTAAGGGGCACGCCTTCCAGATCAAAAAGGCTGTTGCTGCCATTAATCATGCCAAAAAGCCGCTGATTTGCGCCGGCGGCGGCATTTTTGATTCCGGAGCTCAGCAAATTTTCCGCCGCTTTGCCGAAGCGACAAATATTCCCGTTGTCAGCACAATGATGGGGCTCTCTGTTCTGCCAGCCAATCATCCCCTCAACCTCGGCATGGTAGGTCTTTACGGCAACAATCCTGCTAACCGTGCCGTATACGAATGTGATACCCTGATTGTAATCGGTGCCCGCCTGGGCGATCGGTTCCTTGGTCAAAACGGTAATTCTCAAAAGCTGACCGAAAGCACCACCATCATCCATATCGATGTTGACCCCGCCGAAATTGGTAAAAACGTGGGCACCAACATCCCCATTGTTGGTGACGCCGGTACTATTCTGGAACAACTTATGGAAAATCCGCCTCATCCTGACACCACCACCTGGAAAGAAAGACTGAACACATTATGCGGACTTACCCCTACTGACAGAGACACCGGTGATATCCCCAATATGAGAAAATTCATGCATCTTCTCTCTGAAAAAACTGATGACCGCACCATCGTTGTTACCGATGTAGGCCTCAATCAGATTGATACCGCCATGGGATATCAAATAAAATCCGGCCGCATTCTCTCTTCCTGCGGAATGGGAACCATGGGCTATGCTCTGCCTGCTGCCTGCGGCGCCAAGCTGGCTGCCCCCGACACCCCCGTTCTTGCCGTTATAGGAGACGGCGGTTTCCAGATGAGCATGAATGAAATAGGCACCGCTGTTCAAAATAAAATTCCACTCAAACTGATTGTGGACAACAATCATTCTCTCGGTATGGTGAGAGATATTCAAAAACAAAATTTCAACGGACATTTTGTTGCTGTTGATCTCGCTCCCTATCCCGATATTCGCTATATCGCCATGGCTTACGGTCTTTCTTTCTATCGTCTTGAAAAAATGAGTGATGCCAACGAGGCCATTTCCTTGCTGCTGCAGAATCCCAATGAAAGCTTTTTACTGGAAATTATAACTGACCGCAGCGAACAAAACACCTGAAAGGAGCCGCAAAAAAATGAAAAAAACCATATCCGTTCTGGTTGAAAACCATGCCGGCGTCCTTTCCAGAATTGCCGGCCTGTTCTCCCGCCGAGGTTTCAACATCGACAGCCTCGCCGTAGGTGTTACCGACGACAAAACCGTCTCGCGCATGACAATCGTTGCCGAATGTGATGACTACCTTGCGGAGCAGATGGAAAAACAACTGAATAAACTGATTGATGTTATCAAGGTGCGCGGCGCCAACAGCGACGAACTGATCAGCCGCGAGATGATGCTGATTAAGGTGACTGCCACTAACTCTCTGCGTGGTGAGATCACCGATATCGTTAAGATTATGGGTGCCAAGATCGTAGATATCTCAAAAAACACTCTTACAATTGAGATGTGCGATTCTCCCGACCGTGTTGACCTGCTGGAAGATCTGATGCGCCCTTACAAAATTAAAGAAGTGGTACGCACCGGTACCATCGCCATTCAAAAAGGCGGAGAAAGCGCCTTCTGAGGTGATCTGTATGCTTTGTCTCCTTTCTTTTATGCATGCTTTTGTGGACGGCATCTGCGCCTCCACCGTTCTGGGACAGCTTACACCGGTATTTCCCGCCGAAACTGTCCTTATCATTCTGCTCTATAATCTGCTGGCCTTTTCCACCCAGGGATTGACAGGCTTATTGGTGGACCGTCTGGGAAGACACCGTGAATACACGCTGCTCTCTTCTGCACTAGTGATTCTGGGGCTGATGCTGCCCTGTGCCTCTCTCACTGCCGCCATCCTCAAAACCTGTCTGGTAGGTCTTGGAAACAGCCTGTTTCACGTTGCTGCCGGTGCAAAAGTAATTCTTGCTTCCCCCAAAAAGGCACTGCCGATGGGTATTTTTGTGGCTCCCGGTGCCATGGGACTCACCCTTGGCACGCTGTTCCCCTCTTTGGGCGGACTGTTTGCCGTTTTGCTTGCTGCCTGCGCTGTCGCCCTCTGCTTTCTCTCTAAGATGGCACCGCTTCCGCAAAATGCACCTGCCGCACGTTCGTTTTCTTCTCTCTCTGCGGGTGCTGTTCTCGCCGGGGCCGGGCTGCTCTTCTGTATTTTTTCCCGCGCGTTCGGCGGCAGTGCCGTATCTTTTCCCTGGAAAACAACAGTTACCGCCACCCTCCTTGCCACAACTGCCGTTGTCGCCGGCAAAATGCTGGGCGGGCTGCTCTGTGACCGTTTTGGTCCCATCAAGCTGTGTGCCATCTCCATTCCTTCTGCTGCGTTGCTGCTTCTTCTCTGTTCTCAATGGATGCTTCCTTCGCTGTTGGGGCAGCTGCTGCTCAACCTCTCCATGCCGGTGACCTTGTGGCTGCTCTGTCAGCTGCTGCCGGAGTCCCCTGGTTTCGCTTTCGGACTTGCCGCCAGCTGTCTCTATCCCGGTACGCTGTTTGCTCAGTTTCTCCCCGCACAACCTGCTGCGCGCACCATCGTCTTTGCGGCTGTCTTTGCTCTCAATACCATGCTGATGCTGTTTTCTTCCTTTTTTATTGCCAAACGCAGCAAAAAACAGCTTTCTGCCCACTGATAACAGGAAAGGATGATCTGCCATGAAAAAAATCAAAACATTTCTTACTGTTCTTCTCCCCTTCTGTACCTCTTTTGCCACCGTCACTGCTTTTGCAGATGCCATTTCACCACCTTACGCTGCTACTGCCTCTTTCCTTCTCTCTTTTATTGTCATCGGCATCGCGGCTCTGATCCTGATTGTCATCGCTCTTGTTCTCTTTTTTCTCATCCGGTATTTTGTAAGAAAAGAAAAAACAAAAAAGGAGTCGAATAACCAATGAAAAATTTCCGTTTCTTTTTCCCGCCTTTTTTCGCTGTCATTCTGCCTTTTCTTTTTTCCGTCGTTTCTTTTGCTGATGAAGTATATCTGCCGGAAGATTCCACTCCGGCCGACTCTACTCTTTCTCTTCTGCTCTGCGCGGCACTGCTTCTGATTGCCGCTGCTGTTATTTCCTTTTTGATCCGTTTTGTGAGCAAAAAGAAAAAAAGCGGTATCATTCAACCCGAATGCAGCATTCCGGAGGAATCAATCACGGAGGAACAAGAATCTAAATGAAATCATTCTTTTTTACACTCATTGCCGCTGCCACACTGCTGCTCTCTACAATAACCGCTTTTGCCGATGTGGTATCACTTCCTGTGATTATCCTTTTTGAGGTTATGCCATTTGTGCTTGCAGGAGTACTTCTCATCGCTGTTGCCGTTGTACTGTTTTTCCTGATTCGAAAACTCTCCAAAAATAAAAAATCTCAAAAGGAGGCGGATTCTCAATGAAAAAACTGCTTTTCGCACTTATCGCAGCTGCTCTTGTTTTTGCTCTCACAATCATTTCATTTGCCGATCTGGTAGCGCCGCCCTCCTCCATTTTTCTGGCGTGGCCCTTTGTGATTGCGGCCCTTGTTTTGATTGCCGCTGCCGTGGTGATCTTTCTCCTCATCGCCCGGCACAGAAAAAAACAGTCTAAAACAGCGGTTCTTCTCTGCCGAAAACCTCCTGAGGATAACTAACTATGTTTCGTGCCGCTCTTTTAACCATTCTTACGGAGTCTGCCTTTCTTTCCCTTTTGGTATATGGCAAAAGGTTGATTGATAAACTCCCCCGCGTTTTTTCCCGGCTACACCGCTTTTTTCGGTTGGATTTTTCCTGCTCAACCGGATTATTGTTTCTCTACTGGGCGTTGGTCAATCTGTTCACCAATCTGTTGCTGAATCTTTCGCTGCGCATTGCCATTCTGTCCGGTGCAAAATATGCCGCCGTAATGGCTGCAGTGTACCCTGCGGAGCTGCTGGTGGTACTCGCTGAGTGGCTACTGCTCTCGGTGTTGTGCGGACGAAGCGGCTATCTGCTGGTTGTTGTTTTTCTCTCCAACCTGCTCTCCTATTCGCTGGGGCTGCTCCTTTAATGTTCTCTTATTTTCGTAATATTGGCAAAACTAAGGCCCGCAAACCGAATGTTTGCGGGCCTTGTTTGTTTATGAAAGCGACAGTTTCCTGCGGTAAGCCGACGGAGATATTCCTTCATTTCTCGCAAAAAAGCGGGAAAAGGTGAGGACATCCGAAAAGCCGACGGAAATACCAATCTCCGTAATGGTATAGCTGCTGTTTTTCAGCAGATCCTTTGCGTTTTGCAGTCGGAGAGCAGTGATATATTGTTTGGGCGAAACACCCTCGTGACAGATAAACAGATTGTAGAGATAGCGATCCGAGATTCCCAGTACTTTCGCCACCTCTGTGATAGTAAAAGGCTGATGTATATGAAGATGCATATAGTTTTTCGCCTCGCTGACATAACGGTTGCTCCCCACCGTATTTTTCTCTTCATGGAGCGACAGCAGATAAAAGAACAGTGCCAGCGCCTCCGTCTGCGAAAGGGCTTCCACAGAAGCAAAAAGCCGCGCAACCATACTAATCAGCTTGTCGGCAAAGTCATAGCAGAAAATACCGTTAGCGTCTGCCTTCATGTATTTTTGACATATTTCTTCCGCTGCGTCTCCCTCGAAAATAACCCAGAAATATCGCCACGGATCTGTTTCATTATAATGATATTCCACTAGTTCATTGGCACGAATCAGAAATCCTTGATGCTTCTCCAACGGTATCCCATTGAAAAAGCCCTTTCCCTCCAGAATATAGTGAAAAATATATACGTTTCTGGCACCAGGTCCCCATTTAGCATCCTCTTTAATCTCCTCTGTACCAAAATGGCAGACACGAAGTCCAGTCGCGGTTCCCTTCATAACCAATCGATCCTTCATCTTATCACCCCCTATGATTTTACTATATTTTCCTATTTTTTGTCAATACCCGTTCCCCTCCGGCCATGCTATAATAAAAGCATCAACTTTTTCGGAGGAATTCTATATGAGAACAATAAAACTGGCTCATGCCGCCCCGTTTTCGGGCATACCGAAAATTAACCTTGCCTCTGTTTTCGGCGCGTCGCCCTGTAAACCCTTTTTGCTCCGTATTCCTGTTACAGGAGAACGCCCCATCCGTTACGGTGCAGAAAATCTTCCCGCAGGTCTCACACTGCAGGATAACATCATCACCGGTGCGGTAGAAAACGCAGGCACCTACGAGGTAATCTTCACTGCCGAAAATACCCTTGGAAAAACAGAGAAAAAAATTACCTTTGAAATTGCAGAAAATCATGTCCTCGTAACACCACTGCTTGGCTTCACCACCTGGAATGCCTTTGCTCAGCACGTTACCCAGGAGGATGTGATTTCTTCCGCCCATAATCTGGCCAAGCACGGCATTACCGAATACGGCTATCGCTATGTCAATCTGGATTCCGGTTGGCAATATCAATACGGCGGCCCGTTTGACGCCATTCAGCCCAATCCCAAATTTCCCGACATGAAAGCTATGACCGATGAAATTCACACTCTCGGCCTAAAATGCGGTATCTATTCCACACCAATGCTGACCGCCTGGGGCTGTCCCGATGAATATGAATCCGTTCCCGGCTGCACTCAGGGAGAAGCCGATATCCGTTTTGCCTCTACCAACGGCGGTATCGGTGTCATCCGCAAGGAAAAAAATAATGCCGACCAATGGGAAGCCTGGGGCTTTGACTACCTCAAATACGACTGGTCGGTCACCGATCCTGTCAATGCAGAGCTGATGCGCAGCGAACTGATGCGGCGAAACCGCGATTTTGGCTTCTGTGTCACGACTCACGCGCTTCCGGAATACACCGATTACTGGATGAACTATACCAACTCCCACCGGGACAATGCGGATACTCTGGGCCATTGGAGCAATCTTCTGGAGATTTACCGTTCCTCCTTCGGTCGTTCGGAAAAGATGAAGAAAGGTCACTACTTCGACCTGGATATGCTGGATGTAGGTCAGAGCGTTTTCAAAGACCGCGAGGATTTTCTCTCCGAAGACGAGATGATTGTTGCCTATTCTCTGCGTGCGTTCCTCAACTCTCCCATTCAGCTCAGCGCCGTGCTGGATGAGATCAGTGAATTCGAACTGGATCTTTACTGCAATGAAGAGATCATTGCCATCAACCAGGATGCGGCCTTTGCTCCCTCTCTCCTGATTTTCCGTCAAGATACCAAAGATTCCATGCTGCATATCTATGAAAAGGAACTGCAGGACGGCACTTATGCCTATGCCTTTTTCAACTTTGGCGAAAAAGAAGAATCCTGCACTTCTCTCCTTGATAAAACAAGCACCCTTCGGGACCTGTGGGCCAAAGAAAATCTGGGGACTGCGAAAGAATTCCCGCTCACTCTGCCCAAACATACCGTCCGCATTGTGAAGAGCGAAAAAAAGATCCGAAAGATCTGTCTTGCCTGAGAGCACAGCCTATTCGGAAAACAGATAATTTTTTCTTCCACCGTCTCTTCGACAAATTTTACACACAACTACCCTTATCATTATGGTAAGGGTAGTTTTATTTTTAAATTCAAACGGAAAGGAGCGTGCGGACAAGCTGTTGTCCGCACAAAACATGCCATGCCGCTTAAGCTTGACATTGCCGGAAGTCTGATTTGTGCCAGACTTTCCGGTGAAATAGACCACCACACTGCCAAAACGCTGCGGGATGAGATCGACACTGCTGTTACCCGCATACAACCGGAATTGTTGGAACTGGATTTTTCTGCTGTCAGCTTTATGGATAGCTCGGGAATCGGTCTGATTATGGGACGCTGTCGGCTGATGGATGAGCACGGCGGCAGCGTCCGGGTAACCGGTGCATCGGGACAGCTGAAAAAAGTGCTGCGTCTCTCGGGCATTGACCGCATTGCCGCTGTGGAAACTCTCAGACACAAGGAGGAACGATATGAAACCACTGAATGAAATGACCATGACTTTTGACTCCCGTTCTGCCAATGAAGCTTTTGCTAGAACTACCGTTTCTGCATTTGTTGCCCCACTCGATCCGCTGATGGACGAGCTGTGCGATATCAAAACCGCTACCAGTGAGGCAGTCACCAACTGTATTGTGCACGCCTATGGAGAAAGTGGTATCGGTAAAATCTACCTGACAGCACGGCTCTACCCGGAGAGACGGCTGTGGATCAAAATCCGTGACTGCGGCTGCGGCATTGAAGATATCAAGCAGGCCATGCAGCCTGCCTATACCGGCGATCCCAACGGGGAACGGGCAGGATTAGGCTTTTCCATCATGTGCTCCTTTATGGACAGAGTACGAGTCAGCTCCAAACCGGGTAAGGGCACCTGTGTCATTTTGGAAAAACGGCTTTCCGAGCGATAACCGGTTACATATCACAATGATCGGCAGAGGTATTTCACAAATGACAACGGCACTGACAATGGAACAAAAACAACCTTCTCCCGCTATACCTGGCAGCTCTGTGCAGGACGAGCTTTCTCGGGAAGAAATGATTGAGAACAATCTCGGTCTGGTACACGCCTGTGCCCATAAGCTGAAAGGGCGCGGCATTGAATATGACGATCTTTTTCAGGCAGGCTGCGTCGGGATCATCAAGGCAGCCGATGCTTTTGACAAAAACCGCGGTGTGCGTTTTTCTACCTATGCTGTTCCTGTCATTCTGGGAGAGATCAAACGGCTGTTTCGCGACGGCGGCAGTGTAAAGGTCTCCCGTGGGCTGAAGGAACTGGCACAGAAACTGGTACGGGAAAGAGAACGCTTTTCCGTTGCTAACGGACGGGAACCCACCGTAAGTGAACTCTCCGCTGTGCTTGGCATCTCAGAAGAAGCTGTGGTAGAAGCCAGCTGTGCCGCCGCACCGGTACTTTCTCTCTCGGCAGACGACGACGGCGAATACGGCGGTCAAATTGATCTTCCTGTAGATCCTCCGGAAGAACAACTTTCAGAAAAACTCTCTTTAATTCAATCCATGGAAAAGCTGCCTAAAGAGGATCGCCTGCTCATCTACCTTCGTTACCGCAAATCCATGACCCAGACCCAAACCGCCCAGCGGCTTGGCATGACACAGGTACAGGTCTCCCGGCGGGAGAAAAAAATTCTGGCTGCTATCCGTGAACTTCTGGATGGCCCCGACTAACCTTTTTCAGAAAATTTTTCTCTTTTCAAACAGTTCCGCTTCTTTCCGCGGAACTGTTTTTTCCTTATTTTTCGCCTTTCATCGTTCAAAAAACGGAATTATCTTCCTCATAACCTCTTCAAAAAAGATTTGATATTTGTCAAAAGAAAAAAAATGGATCAATAACAAAAAAAATATTGCAAATTCATATTTATAAGGCATAATATAGCTGTAAACAATAATTACACCCTTATCCCTTCTTCTGCATGGTGATTCTTTTCGCTGTTCAGAGGATGGAAAAATTCAAAAGGAGACATATATGAATAAATACGACGATTACGAACAGTGGAATGAGCCCTCTACCCAGAACACCACAAACAATACAGACCAAAACTTTGTTATACAGGATAGCACCTCCGAAACTATCGGCCAGGACAAAGAGGCTGCCGGTTTCAATACTGCTCCCGCTACCCCTTATCCTGTCATGTCTGCTCCCTCTCGCGGAACAAAATCCCAAAAGAGTTTTAGTGCAGGTCTCATTGTTGCCCTTTGTGTCTGCTGCGTCTTCTCTCTTCTCCTTGGCACCGTGGGCGGTGCTCTGATATCCACCGGCTACATGAGGCGGTTGGAAAAAGAGCAGGGTGCTGCACTGGAAGAAATTCGTGCTGAACAGCAATCCGTCCTTGAATCCATTGCTGCTGAAACCGAAAAACATGCAAACTCCACCCAAAACAATACCGGAACCGTTACACCTCTTCCATCAACCGGCACGCAACTCAGCGTTAAAGATGTTGCCGCCAGAGTACAGGACTCGGTGGTTGCCATCAATGTCAGTGTGACCCAGAGCGTGACCGGGTTTGGTCAAACAGAGGAATACACCAGCATCAGCAGTGGTTCCGGCGTAATCATCTCCTCCGATGGCTATGTAGTAACCAACAACCACGTCATTGAGGGCGGCGAAACAGCCACTGTTATCCTCCGTGACGGCACAGAATATACTGCCGATTTGGTGGGTACCGACGATGTTTTTGATATCGCTGTTCTCAAAATAGAGGCTACCGGCCTTACTGCTGCTACCTTCGGCTCCTCCGATTCCGTGGAGATCGGTGAAACCTCCATCGTCATCGGCAACCCGTTGGGTGAATTCGGCAACAGTGTTACCTCCGGTGTCATCAGCGGTCTCGACCGCGAAATCACCGTCGATGATGAAACCATGATTCTCATTCAGACCGATGCAGCCGTCAATCCCGGCAACTCCGGCGGCGGTATGTTCAACGCACAGGGTGAACTGATCGGTGTCATTGTTGCCAAATCCACCGGCAACGATGTAGAAGGGTTGGGCTTTGCCATTCCCATCGACGATGTATCCAAGGTTGTATCCGATCTGATTGAATACGGCTATGTCACCGGTCGTCCCAAGCTGGGTATTGAGATCGTAGAGATCAATAATGCTATGACTGCCATGCGCTATGGTGTTAACCGTCTGGGTGTTTATGTTACCAACGTAGAAAATGATTCCACCGCCTATGAGGCCGGACTGCGTATCGGTGACTGTCTCATCTCCATTGACGACGAGGAATTCACCACCTATCTCACCATGAAACAATTGCTCACCCGCTACAATGTAGGCGATGTTCTCACTGTTGTGGTGCAGAGATACGGCGAAAACGGCACCGAGACACTTCAGGTTCCCCTCATCGAACAGGTACCCGAAACCTTCCAGTCCAGCGCCGCTGCCTGATTCATTGTAAAACTCCCCCTTCCTTTCACACAGACTATCCGGGCGGAAAGACCATTCCCGTCATCCGCCCGGGTGGTTTTTTGTTTTGGAAAGAGCTGTTTTTCCCATTCAACTTCACATTGACATGACAGTTAATTGATGTTACAATCATTTCAGTAACTCTTTATAAAGGAGATTTTATCATGGCTCAGATATACACTTCTATCGACCAGCTGATTGGAAAAACACCACTGCTGCGTCTGGAACGCATTGAAAAAAAATTCGGTTTAAAGGCAGAACTGATTGCCAAACTGGAGTATCTCAACCCCGCCGGCTCTGCCAAGGACAGAGTGGCAAAACAGATGTTGGATGATGCAGAACAAAAAGGACTGATCGGTCCCGGCTCTGTAATTATTGAGCCGACCTCGGGCAACACCGGAATCGGACTTGCCTGTGTGGCGGCTGCAAGGGGCTATAAGGCCGTCATTGTCATGCCCGACACCATGTCTGCCGAGCGCTGCATCACCATGAAAGCGTACGGTGCAGAGCTTGTACTGACTGACGGCAGCAAAGGCATGAGTGGTGCTATTGAAAAAGCGGAGCAGCTGCATGCAGAGATCAGGGGAAGCATTATTGCGGGTCAGTTTGTCAATCCCGCCAATCCCGCTGCTCACCGAGCCACCACCGGTCCTGAAATTTACGAGGATACCGATGGCAGAGTAGACCTCTTTGTTGCAGGTGTAGGCACCGGCGGCACCATCACCGGCGTGGGAGAATACCTGAAGGAACGCATTCCCTCCATCAAAATTGTGGCGGTGGAACCGGCCTCTTCCCCCCTGCTCTCCGGCGGCAAAGCCGGCAGTCACGGTATTCAGGGCATCGGCGCCAATTTTGTCCCCGCCGTACTCAACACCGGCATCTATGATGAGATCATTCCTGTCACTGACGAAGATGCCTTCGCAGCAGGCCGCCTGACCGGCACCTGCGAGGGTTTTCTGGTTGGCATTTCTTCCGGTGCAGCACTTCATGCAGCCATCAAGTTGGCCAAACGTCCGGAAAATGAGGGTAAACGCATTGTAGTTCTGCTGCCTGATACCGGCGACCGCTATCTTTCCACCAAACTTTACGCCGATTTTTAATTATTCTCTGCTCAACATCGGATGTTCTTCTGTTTTTTACCTCTGCGCAAAAAAAGCGTTTTTCGGATAAAAAAGCCCTTTATTTGCTGTTTTTGCATTGGTTTTACAGTAAATTTGGTGGGTTAACGGCAAAAAAACGGTGTTTAGAGTGCGTTTTTTGCAAAATCTCTTGCAATTACCCATCCATCAATGTTAGAATATAGTAGATACTTTTGTTTCTATTCTAGTGATAAGTGTATCCCACTCCTGATGATAGAGGTGTTTTTATGGCAGATTTTGATATGAAACGTTTTTTTAAAAACAGTATCCTCGACCGCAACGATGGCTGGAGAGTAAAAAAGGTAGACCCAATGGTCATTGTGGGTCCCTTCTTCATGCGTACCCGACTGGACTCTCAGAACCTTTTTGAAGAGGTTATTCCTATAGACGAAATGGAAGAATTTGTTCGCCAACACAAGGATGACATTCCCGGTCTTTCCCTGATGCATATTTTCATTGCCGCCTGTGTCCGAATGTTGGCTCAGTATCCTCATGCCAACCGTTTTGTGGTGTTTAATAAAATTTTTGCCCGCAAAACCATCAGCTGCTCCATCGCCATCAAGCGCAGTCTGACCATTGACGGCGAAGAGACACTCATCAAACCGGAATTCTCGCCCTTTGACACGCTGCAGGATGTTGTCCGCCGTGTCAACGAGGAATATGAAAAGAAGGGCAATGTGGGCGATAACAGCGGTTTTGACAAGGCTGCCAAAATCATCAGCATCGTTCCCTCCTGTGTTATCCGCTTTGTGGTTTGGCTGCTGCGTACCATGGATAATCTTTTCTGCATTCCCATGTTTCTTAACAAGGTCAGCCCCTGGCACAGCTCCATGTTCATCACCAACGTGGGCTCGCTGGGCATTTCTTCCATCTACCATCATCTCTATGAATTCGGAACCACTACCATTTTCCTTGGTATGGGCAAAAAGATCCGCACCAAATTTTATGATGCCGACGGCAACGAAAAATCTGCCAAGAGCATCTCTCTCAAATTCACACTGGATGAACGTGTATGCGATGGCTTCTACTATGCCCGTGCCATGCGCAGCTTCTCCAAACTGATGGCCAATCCCGAGCTGCTGCTCACTCCCCCCGATAAAATCGCCATGGATGCCGGTGTTAGCTCCCCGGTCAGAGACAAAGAGCTTCTCGGCGATAAAATTACTCTTGCCTGATTATTACCCACACCTTCCGGAGGTTTTACCTTTATGCGTATACGCCACAAGCCTTGGGCAAGACCCGAACTTGCCGCCTGCAAATTTTTCATTGACGAACCTGCCACCCTAAAAGGAAGATGGAATGACAGTTTTCCCGTAAAACAGCCTCTTCATGTGGAGCTGGGCTGCGGAAAGGGCGGCTTTATCTCCCAGATTGCCGTTGCCAACCCGGATATCAACTACCTTGCCGTTGATATTAAAAGCGAAATGCTGGGACTTGCCAAGCGCAAAGTAGAGGCAAGCTATGCCGAAGCAGGCAGGGAACCGGATAACGTACTGCTCACCGCCTGCAACATTGAACTAATCGACGGTATCCTTTCCACAGAAGATGTGGCTGACCGGATCTATATCAACTTCTGCAACCCCTGGCCCCGTTCCAAGCAGCACAAAAAACGTCTGGTTCATCCCAGACAGCTGGATAACTACAAGATCTTCCTGAAAAAGGGCGGCGAAATCCGCTTTAAGACGGATGACGATGATCTCTTCAACGATGCCTTGGAATATTTCATCGACAGCGGCTATGAGATTATCTACAAAACCTACGATCTCCATGCTGCCAAGGATGCTCCGGCCGGAGATTTTGTCACAGAACACGAGAAGATGTTCTCCGATGAGGGCATCAAAATCAAATACCTTACCGCCGTCCTGGTTGACACCCAGAGATCGGAAAGCGTGAGGCGGCTGCGCTGAATATGAGGTGACAGCATGAAAATTATGGTTGCCATGAGCGGCGGTGTGGACAGCTCCGCCGCTGTTGCTTTTCTTCTTCAACAAGGACATGAGGTGGCCGGTGCCACCTTCCTCCTCTGTGAACCACTGTCCCTCTCCCCCGAAGAGGCCGCCAAACACTCTCCCGCTGTGCGGGACGCCAAAGATATTTGCACCCAGTTGGGAATCCCTCACTATACATTGGATCTCCGCTGCCGGTTTGAGGAAAAGGTTCGCCGTCCTTTTGTGGAAGGTTATCTGGCCGGCATCACCCCCAATCCCTGCGTAGACTGCAATAAACACATCAAATTTCCCGCCTTTTGGGATTTCGCCCGAGAAAAGGGTTATGACCGCATTGCCACAGGACACTATGCGTTCATTTCCCGCGGAGAAGACGGAATATCCCGTCTCAAAAAAGCACACTCGTTGGAGAAAGACCAAAGTTATATGCTCTATAACCTGACAGAAGAATTGCTTAACTGCATTGAACTGCCACTCGGCAGCTACACCAAAGGTGAAATACGCGCCTTTGCGGCAGAGCTTGGACTGGCGGTCAGCACTAAGCCGGACAGCCAGGATATCTGCTTCATCCCCGATAAAAATGCCGGTAGCTATATTGCCTCATACCTGGAACAGATGGGCATCTCCCTTCCCGCCGGCAGCTTTATCGACTCCGAAGGCAAGGAACTTGGTCCTCATAAAGGAATCTGGAACTATACCCTTGGTCAGCACAAAAAACTTGGAATTGCTCTTGGCAGCCCCCGCTATGTCAGTGCTATTGACCCCGCTAAAAACACTGTTACCCTGGTGGAAAACGAACAGCTCATCTTCTCGAAAATTGCTTTTGCACGGGATGTAAACCTGCTGCATCCAAATGAATATCCCGGCAAATTCCGCGCCAACGTTAAACCCCGTTACGGTAAGCGAGAGGCAGCTGCTGTCATCTATCCCCCGGAAGATAACAGCGGGCTGTTCTGCGTTGAATTTGAAGAACCTCAGCGCGCTCTGACCCCCGGTCAATCCCTTGTTTTTTACAATGGCGATGAATTGATTGGCGGCGGTGTATGTGTGCTGAAATAAAATCATTATCAATTCACTTTATGGAGGATTTTTTATGATTCTGGACCGCATTGAAAACAAAGACATCTACATCAAAAATCATCCCCTGTTTGCACAGGCCTTTGCCTTTATTGAAGAGCACCTGAAGAATCCGCGGGAAGCCGGAAAGTATGAGCTCGTCGGCAAAGATCTCTATGCCATGGTGCAGTGCTACGACACCAAGGCCGATGCCCGCTTTGAAACTCATGAGCGTTATATCGACATTCAGTTCATGGTCAATGGCCGTGAACGTGTTCTCTGGTGTGAAAAAGAGGGTATGATCCCCAGCTGCGACTACAACCCCGAAAAGGATGCCCAGTTCTTTGCTGACAGCGAAAATGCTGTGGAGTTTCTGCTCACCTCCGGCCGTTTTGCCATTTTCTTTCCCAGCGATGCCCATAAACCCGCCCTTGCGGTGGACAGCGCCGAACCGGTGGAAAAGATTGTGGTAAAAATTCTGCTTTAAATTGCAAATCCTCCGTATGATAACATACGGAGGATTTTTTACACTCTATACAGAGACCATTTCCGTCTCGATTAGATTACAGCACCCACTCCAACGCACCGGTCTTCTCGATGGTGCGGGGCGCTGCGGCGGGATATCCCACAGCAGCCATACCCCAGACGTGGTGATCATCCGGCAGCTTCAGCTCTTTCAGCACCGCACGGATGGCAGGTCTGCCGCAGATGCCGTTGAGCTGGTTGATCCATACCGAACCCAAACCCATGGCATGAGCAGCAAGAAACACATTCTCCAGAGCACAGGCACAGTTTTCCACCGGCATAATGGCATTCTCACTCTCAGATGCAAGAATCAGAACATCGGGATCGTAAAAGCTGTAGCTTTCACGACCAAGTTCCTGTTGGATTGCAGCCCTCAGTTTTTCCATCAGCACCTTATTCTGCAGCACTGTAATCCGTCTGGTCTGCATATTTCTTGCAGTGGGCGCACTGCGTGCCGCCTCAGCCAATGTAGTAAGCTGCTCTTTGGTGAGCGGCTTCTCTTCAAATCCTCGTATACTTCTTCTGGTTTCAATACAGGTCAAAACATCCATGGTTTCAACTCCTCTCATCATCTTTTTCCTGACATAGCATCGGCAAACGCCTTATTCACCGCTTCATCAAAACTGCTGGTTTCTTCCGTGCTGCTTTCCTTTTTGCCGTAGCGAACTTTATCATAAACAGGGGCTGCCGCTGCATATTGCTGCGCCAGTTCCTGTTTTTCTATCTTTTTCGGAATCTCGCCGGCGGTATCTGCTTCCGATGCCGGAATTTCCTTATATTTCAACACTTCCAGCATCAGCTTATATCCTTCGCGTATCCTCTCGCTGCCTGTTGTTCCATCGTATCGGCGGCGGGCATTTTTCAGTTTTCGGCGTTCCGCGCGCTTGCTGATAATAACCTGCTTTTCCTCTGCGGTCATATCCAGATTCTCTTCACTGTCGCTGAAATATTCACTGCCGTCGCTGTCCATCCGCTCTGCAAAACGGGAAAGCCATGCTATAAACATCTTCCACAGCTCTGCTAATTTTTCCCGGATGGCCTTGACCCAGCCCGGGCCCAGCTTAACAATGGCAAAAATAACAATGGCGGCCAGCATAAGAATCATAATCCATATGCCGTTGTGTTCCTTCGCTTCTGCTTCCGGAAGGCCAATTCCTCCGCCGCTGCCTCCGCCATCTCCCACAGGAAAAACCTCTGTCTTACCAATCCAACCAAGGAAGGCAAAGAAACCGCGGAGGATCCAGTAAATGCATCGCCAGATATAATAGAGAATAAACTCTGCTATATCAACAACCTGTTGGCGGAAGATGTAACTGACCAACAGAATACCAAAGATAATAAGAACCATTCTCAGGTTGCTGGTGCGCACCTTCTCCGGCAGTGCATTCTTTCGCCGTTTAGAGGTGAGCACATCGATGTTTCTCTGATTGAGCAGCACCGCAATACAGCCGCAGCAGATGATCAGACAGATGATCATGGGGGAACGATTCAGATTGAAATCGAAAAAGTTCCGTAAAATAGCCTCAGCAGCAATGGTTCCCAGATAAATTCCCGCAAAAACAATAATCTGTGCCCCGGAGAAGTTATCTTTATAATCCACTTTTGCCGCCGTTGCACAACGGAAAAAGGTAATGGTAATCAGGATAAAAGCAACACCGGATGCAAAGCTGATGCCATGAATAAGCCATACACCCAAGGCACACAATCCGGTGCCTATCAGATAGACCAGTGTTCTCACCAAATCGGCACGCTTCTTTTTTCCATGCTGTTTGAGTCTAATGGCTCCTCTGCCACACAGCACCCCGAACAGAGCTGTGACGGCAACCACAGCGATGTAAGCCCATAACCAACCATCCTCTGCCCAACCGTAGAAGGCGGTATCGGAGATGGTGAGCAGCGGCACAAACAGAGCACCTTTAAGGATGATACTCATGGCAAAACAGGTATTGTATAACAGCCGTTCCCGGTTAATCGTTATTTTCATGTCTTGCCGCCCCCCTTCTGAATGGGAAGATACACTTCACAGTCATCGGGAATCGGCTCATTGGGCACTTCCATCATATATACGGTGACGTTAATACCTTCGTCTACTTTCCGGCGGACAAAATCGTAGATAAATTCATCCAGATAGCAGGTGACAATGGCGATATCGGTACTATCCATCTGAGGGCCGAATTTTTCCAGATACATTTCAAAATCCATATCACTGGTCATGTTCATTTTTGCCATCTGGCGGAACAGCTCCATCACATACCACTGGCCCCAGTTTTCACCGGTATCCATACAGTTGTGTCCCCGCTCCTCCTCGGAGTAGTTGGACATGAGCCGGACAGGCAGATTGCCCTCCAACGTGTTCTCCAACAGGGTGGCAACCACACGGATGGCATTTTCAATGCCTTCGTTATTAACCACCTTGAACTTTTCGTTCTTGATAGACTGCATATTGAGCACCACCGTCAGATTCTGTCTGGTGGTGTATTCTTCGTTTTTCACCATCAGTCTTCCTGTTTTGGCTGAGGAAAGCCAATGGATATTCTTCATGGGGTCGCTGGGGGAATATTCCCGCACACCCGAGATCCGGAAAGGATCCGTTACCAGTTGACGGCGAACGACATGATCACCCTGCAGATAGCGGGAGGAAATGAACATACCGGAAAGATCCACCGTAGCCGGCAGCACCAGCAATTTGGCACCCACGTCTACCGGCATGGAACCGCAGCTGGTTCCAAACAGATCGGATGCGACCACAGTAACTCTGTCCACAGTATAATAGCCTCGCTTTTCACACAGCACATTCCAGCTACGCTTCATCTTTTTACGGCCTCTGGCAAAGAAGAAGCTGGGCACATAACGGGCGTCATGGGTAACCTCTGATTGCTCCCCCGCAAAATTGAGCCAACGGGATGTAATGATCTCTGTCTTGACCCACGGCACGGGAAGCCATTTATAATTCGACAGCGCTTCGTTTAGTTCAATGCGTTCTCCCTCATAGGCCTCTTCTTTTGAAAAGCTGCAGGCATATTTCAGCTTTTTAAAGGCAAAGCGGCGATATATGAAGGACTGCAGTACATAGAGCACAACAGCGACCAGTATGATTGCAATAATCTCCATGGTATCTGCTCCGTGGTTTATCTTCCACGGAGCCCTCTCCCTTTCTCTGATTTGTTTTTTCTTTCAGGAGAGTTCCCGGTCAGGCTTCCGCCACTTCCTTCGGAACGGCAACACTTGCCAGCACCTCTTCCACAATCTGTGCACCAGCATCTGCATTGCGCATGGCTGCACTGCCCTTGGCAACAATACGGTGGGTGAGGATGGCAGGAGCAACCGCTTTGACATCATCGGGAGTAACAAAATCTCTGCCCTCCAGTGCGGCATTGGCCTGCGCCCCCCGCATCAGTGCAATGGATCCACGGGGGCTGACACCGAGACGGGCATTGGCATGGGCTCTGGTGGCATGGGTAATATCCACGATATATCCCTTTACTTCATCAGAGACGGCAATCTTTTTAACCGCCTGCTGCATAGCGCAGATATCTTCCCCGCTTGCCACAGCGGAGATACTGTCCAGCGCAGAACCGGAACGTCCGCGGGAGAGCATTTCAATCTCGCTGTCACGCTCCAGATATCCCATGGAGAGCTTCATAAAGAAGCGGTCCAGCTGTGCTTCCGGCAACGGGAAGGTACCCTGTGTCTCAATCGGGTTCTGGGTTGCAATAACAAAATAGGGCTTATCCAGTCGATAGGTAACGGAATCGACGGTAACGGTAGCCTCTTCCATCGACTCCAGCAGGCTGGACTGGGTTCTCGGTGTGGCACGGTTGATCTCATCTGCCAACAGGAGATTGGTGAAAAGCGGTCCTTTACGGAAGGAGAACTCACTCAATTTCTGGTTGTAAAAATTGATACCGGTCAGATCGGAGGGAAGCAGATCCGGTGTAAACTGTACGCGGGTACAGGTGATATCAATAGATTTGGCCAGCGCTTTGGCCAGAGTGGTCTTACCGGTTCCGGGCATATCCTCCAGCAGTACATGACCACCGCTGAGCATAGCTACCAGTACTTTGCGCAGGATTTCTCTCTTTCCCACAATTACTTTTTCCACGTTTTCAATAATTCGTTCTCCGCTTTTTTTGATGTCTGCAGCGTTCATAAAATCAACCCCATATTTTTCCGTTTATATCGTATTTTTTCTATTGTACCACTTTAGCACCCTGAAGTCAATTTTCATCGAAATAATTCATATTTCACCCGTCAAATATTTAAAAAAGCAGGACGTTCTGCGGTATAACCCCTATCCCGTCCTGCTTTGCCCTGCGGCGTTCCGTTACATTTTATCAATCAGTGTCAAAACAGCTTCCTGCTGCTCTTTGCTGAGCCGTGCCCATTGTGCAATCAGCCTCTGTTGGGAATCTGCGCCGTTCTCTCCCTCCGCAAACAGCTGCGACAAGGTAATTCCAAAAGCCGTGCAAACCTTTTCCAGAGAGGATACACTGGGCACGATATTTCTGCGATACCATGAGGAGATGGTGGATTGCGGCAGGTCTGCCCGCTCCGCCAGTTGGTATTCTGTCCAGCCCCTTTCCTCCCGATACCGAAGAATCACTGCAAGGATATTCTTCACGTTACTGCTCCTGTCCGGGCGTTGTCTGCTCTGCAGATTCTGCCTTTTTACCCAGAATCTCAGGCAGCTCCATACCGGCCATATTGAACATCTCGTTCATCGGCGGAACGGACTTGAGCATACCGGAAAGGAAGTTGGCTGTGGTGGGAGTACCGTTTCCTCCGCTCATACCATCCCAGACGGTGACCTTGTCGATCTTCAGATTCTTGACGGCTTCTACCTGAATTCTGGTCAGTTCTTCCAACTTGTCGGCAATCATCAGACGCATAGCATCGTTGGCCTCGCCGCCGGCAGATTTGACGATCTCTCCAAGACCGATGGCCTGCTTGGTGAGCATCTCCTGCATACCGCGGGCTTCCGCTTCCATTCTGGCGTAGATAGCGTCTGCCTCACCCTTTGCCTTGCGGCGGATCTGTTCGGCTTCTGCCTCTGCCATCAGCTCTTTCTGGCGCTTTTCAATCTCAGTTTTTACAATAACATCTGCTTCCAGAGAAGCTTTTTCACGCATATATCTTGCCTGCTCTGCCTCCTGCTCTGCGGCATAGGCCTCCTGCAGGGCGCGGGCAGTCTGGATCTTCTCGGCAGCAGTAATACGACGCATGGCTTCTGCCTGCTTTTCCTTCAGGGTTGCATTAGATTCGGCAACATTAGCCTTGGCCTGGTTTTCACCCTCGATAGCCTCGGAATCGGCATAGGAAACCTGGATACGCTGCTCTCTCTTGGCGTTGGCTTCACCGATGGCACCGGCGCGGTCAGCTTCGGCAACAGAGATTTTCGCATCGTTAATGGCCTTGGCGGCAGCCTCCTTACCAAGAGCTGCAATATAGCCAGATTCATCGGAAATGTCGGTTACGTTGACGTTGATGAGGCGCAGACCGATCTTTTTCAACTCTGTCTCCACGTTGCTGGAAACGGCAGCCAGAAACTTATCACGGTCGGTATTGATTTCCTCGATTTCCATGGTGGCGATGACCAGACGCAGCTGACCGAAGATAATATCTTTAGCAAGCTCCTGGATTTCGGAGAGCTTCAGTCCCAACAGACGCTCAGCGGCATTCTGCATGACACCGGGTTCTACGGAGATACCTACCGTAAACCGGGAGGGAACATCAATACGGATATTCTGCTTGGAAAGTGCATTTTTCAGATCAACCTGAATAGAGATAGGGGTCAGATCGAGATATTCATAGGCCTGAAATACCGGTACAATAAATGCCGCACCACCGTGGATACATTTGGCACTTCTTGTGGTACCGTCCTTATTGCTGCCGGTGTTACCATAGATAACCATAATCTTATCGGAGGGACATTTTCTGTACCTCGAGAGGATCACGACCACGGTAGTGAACACCAGAATCGCGATAACCACAATCAATGCCATAACTCCCGGATTGACTCCTCCGCCCATATAGAGCAGACTGTTTGTTAATACACCCATTTTGAAACTCCTTCCTGTTCTTCATAATCTTCTTTTTCTCTTATATCAGCACCGCGAACAACTACGGTGTTGTCATCCTCTACCGCGCAGACGGTTACTGTCTCGTTGGTACCGAGCCGCCTGTCGCCTTCGTTCACTGCATCCAGTTCAACAAAACTATTCTGCAGCAGGATCGTTACCTTGCCGCTGCCTTCCCCTCTGGGTGGGACGGGAATATATACCTTGGCTCTTTTACCCATAGCATTCTCTATTACAATATTACCATTGGTCTGCAGCTTCATAATACTGCGGAACAGCAGTGCCACACCAATCAGCGCCGCCAAACCGGCAGCGGTTGCAATCAGCGCTGAAAAAACCGTCGGCAGATTTCCCAGTTCGCAGACAAGGCCGGCCCAGCCGCCCACCGAGAAAAACGCTACAATTCCCCGCACACTGATCAGGGAAAGTCCTTCGCCTGCATCCGCGTTAATATCAGATATGTCATCCACATCGATATCCACATCGCCGCCTCCGCCGATACCAAAGAGCAGCAGCACCGCCTGAATGATCATTACTACCGTGGCAGGCACCGCCATCAGGGTAAATATCTGCCCTGCAAGAGACAAGCTGCCCCACCATTCCAACATAGAAAACCCTCCTCAAAACTTCAGATTACTTTATGTTTCCTCTTCAAATTCTTCCTCAATCTGAACTGACAGAACACAATCCGGCGCATCTCCGCCCAACCCCAACTCCTGCGAGAGTCGGTCTGCCCGTACCTTGATGATGGATGCGGAATAATAGAAGAGGATCAGCTTAATTCCGTTCTCCAACCTTGTACGTCCTCCCGGAAAAGGCTCGATATAACCACGAACTGTCAGAGTGTGACTGATCATATTATTCAATGCACCGGGCGACAGAATGGTTTCATAGTCTGCTTTATCCAGTATATCACAGACAGCAATATATAATTCTGTTTCTGATATAACATCATCCTCTCTGCATTCGGGACTTCCGTTTATGTAAGTCATGATTTTTGCCACATTCTCCAGCCGGGTCACATTCCGCAGCATATTGATCAGGATGATCCGCGCAAGATGGTTGGCACTGTACCGCTTATCCACCGGACGCGGTACCCAGCCTCTTCCTACCCAATTCTGGATCGAGGTGGTATCCAGCCCGGTAATCTCCCTCACCTGCGAAAGTGTGATTCCTTTTGTAGCAAAAAACAGTCCTTCAAAGAGTTCTCCGGCTTTTTTCCCTTTTCGCGGCACCAGAGTGCCCGGAAAACAGACATTCATCTCCGTCACCCTCCTTCTCTGTTTCTTTCTTCTGCATTATTGGCATCGATCGATACCCTGTGTAAATAACCCTCTTTTACACATCACAATGATAATATCACACACTCGCATGAATGTCAATAGTGCTCTTCTATATTTTTATAGCATTCTTATGTTTTATGTCAAATTCTCTTAAATTCATAAAAATATTTATTTTTTCAGTGCAAAAAAACGATTTTATTTTTTCTCTCAATAAACCCTTGCATTTTCCATTGTTTTGGTGTATGATATATTGCACACGGAAAAAACAGCATATGTGGACGATTAGCTCAGCTGGAAGAGCATTCGCTTGACGTGCGAAGGGTCAGCGGTTCGATCCCGTTATCGTCCACCAAGCACCGAGAAAACCGCTTAAAATAGCGGTTTTCTTCTTTATGTATAAAAAAATTGTAAGAATAAGATTTTTCTTACAAAGCCAAAAAACAGGGGCAGCGATAGGGTTGTGCCCTAAAGGACAGTTTGGCAGTATATTACCTACCGGGTGAAAAAAGCAAAAACCGCAGAAAAATCTGCGGCTTTTTCATGTTTTATATATTGGCAAGGATAAATATCTGTGATATAATTAATTATATCAACGGTTGAAAAATATCAGGAGAAAGTATATGCCAAGTGAAAAACAAGCTGCGGAGCGATTCGACAATCTTTCTGCAATTATTAAGGTTATACGCTCGAAGGGGCATATAACGCGGCGTGAGCTTGCATCAAGACTTTCGCTCAGTTGGGGATGCATTTCGGAGCTTATAGGAATGCTTGTCGCCGATGGTACGGTTATAGAGGAGAAGCTACCGCCCTCTGATGCTAAGGGAAGA
>SVMZ01000053.1 GCA_015067185.1 Oscillospiraceae bacterium
TTTGAGAAATTTATATGTTTATACAGATATTGAATTGTGAAGGAGGAGCCTATGAAGATATATGCAATTCCCGGTCTTGAACGATACAAAAAGATATTTCAGCGTGTGGCACAAAAATATTTAGAACACCTCAATCATCGCTCGTTGATGGCAGGTAAACTCAGCGACATGCTGGTGGTGCTTGGTTATGGTGAAGAAGATATACCAACACACGGCACTGTAGAGTTGAATTATCTCAACAACCATGTCGTTCATCGTATGAATATCCGCATAAACCAAAAGGATTCGGACAAACAAATCGCTGCTATCATGGCACATGAACTTGCTCATGTACTCTTCGCTTTTACATACGACTATTTCTGTTTTGGTGGCGAAAGTCAATCCGGGTGCGAGTCTGCAAAATCGTCTTTTCAGCGTAAAGACTCAACGACTAAGGAAGAGTTTGGTGTTGGTCTTGAAGAAGGAGCTGCAGAAGTTTTGGCACGATATATTGTCTCGCTTTGCCGTTTTTCAGACGCTGAAGGCACATATGCTAAAGAAAAAGCACCTGATACCTACTATTCAATGCTGGCTGAACTCACAGAGTCCCTGGCGAATTGTTTCGGATCGTCCGTTTACAATTCAGAATACATTGACGGACTTTCTATTGATAAGTATATTGTTGACAAAGACCATCCTCTGTATGAAGAAATGGAGGATACCTATGATGAAGACTTGTGGGTGACAAACCGCCACTTTTACCGACATTCCATTGCAAATCCCTTTTGGTATTCCGCTGTGACAAATACATTCCACTGTACCATTGATGAATACGACAAGTATATGGAAAAAGGTGCATTCCGCGAATTATGCAAACACTTTGACAGTTTATACTACCAGTATTACGAGCATTCTGAAGAAGACAATGCTTATGATATTGCACTTGAACACAAACGTAATGCGCAGGAAATGATTCGTGCATTTGAAGAGAAATACAAATCCCGTCCTCTCGAACAACCCAATGGAATAGAAGCAAAATACGAACAGTATGTAGAAGAACAAAAAAAAGACCGCCGATAGAGTTTGATGTAATGCAACATCAATTCCCTATCAGCGGTCTTTTTGTATTCTAAGTTGTGATCACTCATCGGCATGAATTGACTCAAAGAATTCATGTACCATCGGATGCTGCAGAGCATCTTCCATCGTGACACCATTCATCGCAGAAATCATAACTTCAATTTGATAGATTCCATCAATCTGTTCCGGCAAATCAAAACACTCATCGTAATAATGAACGGTCTCGCTGGAATATGCCAGGCTGTATCCATCCAATCCGTACTTATGTATTGGTGTTATATCAGTATGAAATGTGTAGGGATTTTCCATGTCCTTATACACGGAAAAAGAATCTTTAATACGATCCACAGCATTCAGGTTATCCAAATAGTTTTTGTAAATCTGTGGAAGAAGATAGATTTTTACTTTCCTATCTGGGGTGAAAGCCGAGAATCCATTGATCTCCACTTCCGTGTTCATCCAATTCAGAATACAGCCATCCGGGATTTCAAACGAGATTCCTGCAACGTGGACGCGGTGGTTTTGGTAGGTAAACATTCTAATCCTCCTTTGTTGGCTCAACACTTTCAGCCATTTTTATGATTTCTTCATCAGGAAAAACTCCAGGTTCATATTCAATCACACAACTATCTTCAGGAGACAATGTCCAGCACAGATATTCTCTTCCTTTGTAGGTGTAAATTATTGCTTCTTTATCATTTATTCTCAGTTCACGACTGTCTTCTGCGATAATTGGATCTATTACTGAACGGATCGCATCAACATGGACACCCTCTATTTCACGGATTTCGCCATAATACTCTGTTTTTACATTATAGAAATTGATCTCATCCCCGGCATCGTTTGAATAGACCAGTTTATAATAATCTGTTGTTGAATATAAAGCTGCGCTACTATCTACCTCACGCAGTTGATCCAAAATCTTTTCCACTTGTTCTATTCTATCATCTTTTGCTTCAGATGACTCGCAGGATACCATTACTGAAGCTACAGTAATGAACACACAAATAAATCCGATAATCCTTTTACATTTCATTTCATATACCTCGCATTATGGATGGCAGTTGCCGCACGGATCAAAGCCCATGTCTATAACCTCTTCTCTCGTTCCTGTATAGAATGACTTATTCTTTTCACTCATCTGCTTAACACTTCTGCAGCTCGGATAATGGAATTTCTTCGTATTGGTATTCAACACATAATCTGTTCCGGCTGAAGGCTGTACAGGATCTTCCTTTGGAGCCTCTGTCTGCGCAGGTTGAGTTTCCACTACCTTAACAGGATTGGTCAGTGTGTCCGCATTGGCATTACGTTCCACGGACATGGACACAGTCTTCCCATCACTTGTACAGTAAATATCCCCCTGCATATCAGTACGGAACACTTTAACATCTGCATCACGCAGGCGGCTGAGAGTATTGTCTGTAGGATGACCATAGGAATTATCTTCTCCCACAGAAATGACCGCATACTTGGGCATGATCTCACGCAGGAAAGGATAAGTAGTAGAATTTTCACTACCGTGATGACCTACCTTGAGCACATCCGCTGCAAGGGCTGCTCCGGAGTCCAGGATAACCTGTTCTGCTTCTCGCTCTGCATCACCGGTGAAGAGAAACTTGGTTTCACCGTATGTAATCATCAGCACGATGGAGCAGTTATTGTCTTCAGTAGTGCTGTTTACGCCAAGGATTTCAACAGATGCATTGCCGAGGGAGTATTGATCTCCCGGCACCGGGACCGTGATTCCGCCGCCTTTACTGTCTGCATACTTTTTGAAGTCCTTAAATGCTTCTGTGTCAAACGACGTCACAGGGCATAATGTAAGGTCTGCCGATGTGTAGTTATATGCACCGGGAATACCGCCGATATGATCTTCATGTGCGTGAGTAGCAATTACAATATCTAACTTCGGTACATTGGTGTTTTTCAGCAAGGTGTAGATAAGACTGGAATCACCTTTATTACCGCCATCAATCAGCATATAATGACCGTCGCATTCCACAAGAGCTGCATCTGCCTGCCCAACATCAATGAAATGAATCGAGAAAGTAGAGTTCTCTGGAATTACGGTTTCGGGAACCTGTGTTTCTACCTTCGGTGGTTCTGTTTCGGGTGCTTGTGTTTCCACCATCGGAGGTTCAGTCTCTGGTGCCTGTGTTTCTACCTTCGGGGGCTCTGTCTCTGGTGCCTGTGTTTCTACCTTCGGTAGTTCTGTCTCAGGTGTCTGTGTTTCTACTTTTGGAGGTTCTATTTCAGGTGCCTGTGTTTCTACCTTTGGAGGTTCTGTTTCTGGTGCCTGTGTTTCCACTTTCGGAGGTTCTGTTTCTGGTGCCTGTGTTTCCACTTTCGGAGGTTCTGTTTCTGGTGCCTGTGTTTCTTGCTCTGTTTCATCATCTTGTGGGAATGTATGATAAGTAATGGTTAGAACCGCTGACTCGCTAAATACATCATTGGTTTCAAAATCCTCATTCCCTTCCAATGTGACTCTCTCTACTTCACCATCTTTCGTTAACCACCCAGTAATGAGATCATCAATGATTTCATATTCGATGTTTGAAAATCCAGCTGCCTCGAACTGAGCAGCTACCTCTTCACACATCATGCCTTCACAATCCTCTGCGGATATAGGTGGATATATGCCCGTAACAGCCGTTTCTTCACAACCAATAAATAATGTGCAAATCATGCACATTGTAATCAGCAATACACAAAATCGCTTCATATATATTTCTCCCATTTGTTAATAGAAAGGCACCGATGCTAACATCGATGCCCATATCAAGTTTCACGCCACTATTATACTACAAACAAGGCTGAAACGGAAGTCAGCCTGACTTTTATGCACCGAAAAAACGGTGTTGCGGGCTTGCAGCTTCACGTTGCTCTCGGCAGAAATTGTGTGTTGGCGTGCTGATACCATATTTATTTGCATAAGACCATCAATGTGTCCAGTCTTCTTTTCACAGAAATTCTCTCCAAGCAGTATTCCGGATTCCGAGAAGCCGTAATTTTGCTGCTATTTCCTCGATTCTCTTTCTCGAAAGACGGTTGATCTGCAGAATCTGATCATAGCTCAGATCAACAATATCTCCAACAAATTCATAACCAGCTCTGCGTAGTGTATTGAATGCACCAACCGACAAATCCAGTTCTTCAAACGGAAGATTCAGAACCTTTGGATCGGGTGTATCCTTCCTGGGCGGTGGATTTTCACTTGAAGGACACAATACACAGTCTATCGCTTCAAAGCCTTCTTTACCGTACAGGATATATCCTCGCAGTGTAGTTCGGCGGAGTTTCCGCATAGCATTATTTTCTGTACCACATGCACTGTGACCTGTTTTTCCTCTTACCTTACCGATCTCATCATATGTCAGTCGTTCCTGAAAGCGAAGTTTGAGAACCTCCTGC
>SVMZ01000002.1 GCA_015067185.1 Oscillospiraceae bacterium
CCTCATCCTCACGGCCAAATTTACGGTTACAGCTTTATTCCCAAGAAAATTGCTCTGGAAATTGACTCTGCTGCAGAATATTACACTGAAAACGGAAAATGCCTTTTCTGCGATATGCTGGACAACGAGCGGGATTTCGGTAAACGCATCATCTTTGAAAATGATTATTATACTGTTTTCCTTCCCTTCTTTACCGAATATCCCTACGGTGTATACATCATGCCCCGTCGTCACGTTCCCAACATCGCCTGCCTGAACGATAATGAAAGAGCTGCACTTGCTGTCACTGTTAAAGATGTTGTCGGTATGTTGGACAGCCTCTTCGACTACTCTTTCCCCTACATGATGTGCATGCACAACGCTCCTGTTAACAGCGGAAGCTTTGACGAGAATTATCATTTCCATATTGAATTTTTCCCGCCGATGCGTTCTGCGGACAAGCAAAAATTCAACGCTTCCAGCGAAACCGGCGTATGGGCTCACTGCAACCCCACTTGCCCCGAAGCCACTTCTGAAGAACTTCGCGCCGCTTATAACAAATTCAAATCCAGATAAACTGCACTGCCCCGTCCGTCATCTCTTTCCGGACGGGGTCTCTTTTTTTATTAACTGATGTAATCTTCCAACAGCATTGTCAATGTTTGATAATCCTTGACATAAATCCCCTCCTCCAATTGACGGCGATCATATTCAGGCAACTGATGGAGATATATCCCGCCAAAAATCATCATCGGCTGTTCTTTACTCTCTCCCCGAAATACGGCAAGCTCACCTTCATACCCACCGATATAAAAACCCGTTTCTTCTGGCTCCTCTGACAGCTCATCCTCTTCTGTCATCTTATTTTTCTGATACTGTGCCACATCTTCGGCTTCAGCCGCTTTTTCTTCTAAATTCATTCCGTTATCCTCCGGAATAAACAACAGCTTTGCAATCAAAACAGCTGCAATAACAGAAAATAGAATTGCTGCAACAGCAATCGGCATCGTTTTTTTCATAATATCATCACCTTTTTTAGCGTATTATTGTCTGGGAATAAAAACAATATTCTTTCATACAGAAATCTTTTCAAAGTAAATTAACAACTATCCTTCATTTTGTGGTATAATAAAATGTATGTATTTATTTGATAATCCGCTTATTTTATCAATCCCTTAACTGGAGGCCGTTTAATGAAGCAAAACCTTAATAAAACAGCTCCTGCCACCGGAAAAGGAACCTTCTGGTCCGGAATTCTTTTCTCCCTAAAGTCCGTTGGTTGGCTGCTGTATACGGCATTAACTGTCGTTTTATCAACACTGATGGTTCTGGTGATCACAGGCTGCATTGTTGCCTCGGTTCTTTCTGTCTACATTCTGAATATGATTGACGATACCACCGAAATCGATTTGCGCAACATTGATCTGAGTTACACCACCATTATGTATGCAGAAGATAAAGAAACCGGCGAATTTGCTGAAATCCACCGTATGCAGGCCAATGAAAACCGCGAATGGGTCGATTTGGATGAAATTCCTCAGATCATGATCGATGCCACCATTGCAGCAGAGGATAAACGCTTTGAAACCCATCAGGGTGTTGACTGGCAGCGTACTATTTTTGCCTTTGCCAACTATTTTCTTGATCTCAGCGGTAAAACAGAAGGTGCTTCCACCATTACCCAGCAGCTGATCAAAAACATAACCGATGATAAAGCGGTTAGACTGGATCGAAAGGTGCGTGAAATCTTCCGCGCATTAAGCCTTGAAAAGAACTATTCCAAAGACGAAATCATGGAAGCATATCTGAACGTCATCCCCTTTGGCAACAACACCAACGGTGTACAGGCTGCTGCTGATTTCTACTTTGGCAAAGATGTCGGTGAACTCAACCTTGCCGAATGTTGTTCTCTGCTTGCCATGACCAACAGCCCCAGCAAATATAACCTTAAAACCGAAAAAGGTGCTTTGGAAAATGCCAACAGAAGAGAGTATATTCTCAATGAGATGGTTGAGCTTGAGAAAATTACCGATGCGCAGCGTCAGGCTGCCCTCCGCACTAAGGTAACAGCGGTCAGCAAAACCTCCAATAATGCCAGCGGTTCTGTTTATAATAACTGGTTTGTTGATCATGTTATCGAAGAAGTCAAAGCTGACCTGATGGCAGAATATAACTATACCGGTGTTGAAGCCATGAATCTGCTCAACAACGGCGGTCTTCGCATTTACACTACTGTAGACAATGAGATTCAGTCTATATTGGAGGAGATTTACGCCAATCCCGACAATTTCCCTGAAGTAAAGTACGATGTCCGTCCTCAGTCTGGTATGATCATACTCAATTATAACGGTGAGATTGTGGCCGTTGTGGGTGGTATCGGTGAAAAAGAAGGCAACAGACTCTTCAACCGGGCCACCATGGCCAAACGTCAGGTTGGATCCACCATCAAGCCCATTTCTCCCTATGCTGTTGCCTTTGAAAGCGACCTGATTACCTATTCTACCATTATGTCCGATGAACCCGTTTTTACCGTTGAAGATGACGGTTGGGAAAATGATTACCCCAGCAACTTCGATGAAAAGTATATCGGTGATATCACCGTAGCAGAAGCACTTCATCGTTCCAAAAATACCGTTGCTGTCTACCTTGCCAATGTGCTTGGTGCACAGCGCTGTTTCAACTTCCTCACCAATAAACTGCACATCACCACCCTTTATGGTGAAGGTGAGTTTAACGATGTCGATCTCGGTCCGATGGCTCTGGGTGCCCTTACCGAGGGTATGACCATGCTGGAGTTGGCAGGCGCTTATCAGATTTACGGTAATGGCGGCCTCTATTATAAGCCCCACGCTTATACCGTTGTCAAAGACAGTGAAGGCAATGTTATTCTTGAAAATGAAACTATCCCGGAACGTGCTGTCTCCCCCGAAACCGCTACTCTTATTAACAAGCTGATGTATGGTGTTGTCAATGCTCCAGAAGGCTCCGGACGTGCTGCCCGATTTGACGGTATGCAAATCGTAGGCAAAACCGGTACCACATCCAACAACGTTGATTTGCTCTTTGTCGGCCTTACCCCCTATTATGTCGGTGCCGTTTATCTCGGTTATGATGAGCCTGAGCGTATTGAGTATGTTCAGTATTCCTCCACACTTACCTGGAAAATGGTTATGGAACGCATCCATGAAAACCTTGAATACGCCGAATTTGACACATGGGGAAATATTGTCAGCGAGACTTATTGTAAGCTCTCCGGCGATCTTGCCACGGAACACTGTGAATCCACAGGTACCGGATGGTATAAGAAGAGCAATGTTCCCGGTTATTGTGTTGAATGTCTTGACAACCACAGCGATGATGAGTTTGTCATCGACGGAATTGATGACGAGGATAATTCCATTCAACTCATTATCCCAGCCACTTAATCCATAACTTATTTTCGATATTATTTTCAAAAGCGCTCACGAAGGCCTAAAATACAGCCTGACAGCAGCGCTTTTGCTTTATTTTCATAATTTCATTCTCCTTATCTCTGCAGTAAAGCTGCCGCATTCCCTAATTTCCGCTTTTTGTCGTATTACTCATCTGAGCAGCATATCCACTTGCTGCTCAGACACAGAACCGTTTGTTTTTCTTTTATTACTCTATGAAAGGAAATCATACTATGCTTGATCGTTCCATCCCCTTCAAACACATCATCATGCGTATCCCTGTAAAAGATATTCTTCGCCTCTGTACTGCTCCTCCCATTCTCCCGGACGGCTATACTGTCAGAGAATATCAGGATGGTGATGCTGTTCATTGGGCTGATATTGAGGCTGCTGTAGAGGAGTTTGAAAGTTTTGACAAAGCGTACTCCTATTTCAACACTATCTTTCTTCCTCAGATGGAGACATTGCATACCCGCTGCCTGTTTATCCTTTCGCCCGATAAAATTCCTGTCGCCACTGCTTCTGTATGGTTTGCAGATACCGAATCCGAGCATCAGGCACAACTTCACTGGGTTGCTGTTTCCCCAAAATATCAAGGTTTGGGATTAGGGTATGCTGTTGCTGCACTGGCCACCATTTTGCTGCATGAATTGGATCCAAATGAGCCGGGCTGGCTGCATACACAAAGCTGGAGTCATAAAGCGGTTAAAATCTATCATCTTCTCGGCTACAGAATGCAGAGAAACATTGAAATGATCTCTTCTGTTAACGATAACATGCTTCCCATTCGTTATCAAAACGATTTCTCCGAAGCTATGGCACTCCTCGAACAAAAACTTCCTGCCGATATCTTTCAGTCTATTCAAAGTCAGGCGGAATAATCTCTTTTCCCCTCAACGCTTTAAAGGAGCCTCTATGATAAACCGATACATTCCCAACATATCCCGCATAGAGTTTTCTGTAACCTATGCCTGCACTGGTCACTGTGCCCACTGTTCTGTAGGAGACCGGCTCCATACCTCCGGACATCTCTCTTCTCAAGCAGCTTTCGCTGTTGTAAAAGACCTCTGCTCCAACTACCGTGTTGATTCGGTGATGACCTTCGGCGGAGAGCCGCTTCTCTTTCCTGATACCGTTTCAGCAATCCATACTGCAGCCCTGCAATGCGGCATTACCAAAAGACAGCTTATCACTAACGGCTTTTTCAGCACCGATCATCAGAAAATTGCCGCCGTTGCAGCCAAACTTGCCGCCTCCGGTATCAATGATCTGCTCCTTTCGGTAGATGCTTTCCATCAGGCGCATATCCCTCTCGAGCCAGTTTTGACCTTTGTCAGCGAAATCCGGAAGTATCCCTCTGTTCGCCTGCGTACGCAACCTGCATGGCTGGTAAACAGAGAACACAACAACCCTTACAACATTGAAACCGAGCGGCTGCTCTCCCTCTTCGCCGAACATGGTATCCCCTCCAATGAAGGAAATGATATTTTTCTGGAGGGAAATGCTGAAAAAAATCTTGCTCAGTACTATCCTCAACACTCCTCTTTTGATCCGGATGAAAAATGCGGCACTCAACCCTATACCTCTCCCCTCGACCGGATCACCTCTCTCTCTATTGATCCTAACGGAGATGTTATTTTCTGTTGTTTTAAGGTAGGTAATATTCTTGAAAAACCCATCCTTACCATCCTCGAAAAATATGACCCTTATTCTGATCCTGCCATGGCTGCATTATTAAACGGCGGCATAAAGGCACTTGCAGACTACACATCTACCTGTAAAGACAATTCACTTTACAGCATTGATACCACCAAAATCCACTCTGCCTGCGGACTTTGCCGCGCCATTGCTGCTATCCGAAACCGTCTTGATCGTTCTTGCTGAATGTTCTATAAAATCATCTGTAAAGGAGTTTGTTTCATGAATACTGCGCTTTATATTCTCACCAAACCAATTCCCCAGGGAAATGTCGGCGTCTTCTGGATCGGACAGGCCGGTTTTGTTTTTAAAACGCCAACCGGTAAACTTATTGCCATCGATCCTTACCTTTCCGACAATGTAGGGCGCAAGGGCAGCTTTAAACGGATTGTCCCCAGTGTGTTGGGCTGTGACGAGGTGATCTTTGACTATATTATCGTTACCCATGAACATGATGACCATCTTGATCCCGACAGTATCCCCTTCCTGATGAGCAACAACGTTACAACACTTTTAGCTGCCGAACAGGCCGCCAAAGATGCTCATACACTCATGAATGTTCCTGAAAAACGCATCTGTTCCCTTGCTGTTGGTGCCAACTTTGACGGTGGTGATTTTACCGTCACTGCTCTTCCCTGCGACCATGGTGAAGCCGCTCCCTCCGCCATTGGTCTACTGCTGGATTTCGGCGGCAAAAAGATTTACGTGGCCGGAGATACCTGTCCTCGTCCCGATACTTTTGCCCAGATGCGTGAGCATCAATTTGATCTGGCCATCTTCCCCATCAACGGTGCTTTTGGAAACCTGAATGAACAGGAGGCTGCCGAAGCATCCTGCATTGTCAATGCCAAACTTACGGTTCCTTGTCACTATTGGTGTCTCTCTCTGGAAGGTGGTAATCCTGCCCTCTTTGCTAAAGCTATGGACACGCTTCCCGATACGCCCCCATACTATGTGATGGCTCTCGGCGAGGCAATTATAATTTAATCCTTCGTTGAATAACTTGAAACCTCCCACACCTGGCTCACTGGTATGGGAGGTTTTGTTCTCTTTCTCTCTTAACCTGCTTTTCTTTATGACACAGCTGCTGTATTCGCTCTTACCTAAACTTCCACCCATTTCCAATCTAAAAATTTTTCACCCTATTGACAATACCGTCTACATGTGGTAGACTATAATCGTCTACAATTGGTAGACAAGGAGGTCTTGTATATGAATGAAATGAAACTTGGTGTTGTAGAATCTCGTTTTGCCAACATCATCTGGCAAAACGAGCCACTCTCCACCCAGGAACTGGTGAAGCTCTGCGAAAAGGAATTGAAATGGAAGCGAACCACCACCTATACTGTTTTGAAACGGCTTAGCGAAAGAGGGATTTTTCAGAATAACAACGGCACCGTTACTTCTCTTATCTCCCGTCGTGATTTCTATTCGATTCAAAGCGAAAAGTTTGTGGAAGAGACATTTGAAGGATCCCTTCCTGCCTTTTTGACCGCTTTTACCGCAAGAAAATCATTAACTAAAGAAGAAGTCGCTCATCTCCGCCGCATTGTGGCTGAATATAAGGAGGACTAAATATGGGAGCTGTTTTTCTCAAGCTGCTCAATATGAGCATCACCGCCAGCTGGCTGATTCTTGCAGTAGTCTTACTTCGTCTGCTGCTGACGCGGGCGCCTAAGTGGCTGCGCGGCATCCTATGGGCTATGGTTGCTCTCCGGCTGCTGATTCCCTTTTCCTTTGAGAGTACGCTTAGCCTGCTGCCGACTGCGGAACCGATTCCTTCGGAAATCCTCTATTCCGCGCCGCCTATCGAATCTGCTTCTCCGTCTGATCTCCCTGATTTCTCCAATTCACCGGAGACTTCTTCTCCGGATGAATCGCTCTCTCCCACGCCCGATACTCCTGTCGACGACACACTGACACTGAATGAGGCCGTCAACTCGCTATTGACCGAGACCCTTCCCTCTGAGCTTGCGGAGAACGAAAACCCGGTGCTCTCTCTTACCCGCATTGCGGCACTGCTCTGGCTGGCTGGTCTTGCTCTGCTGCTGATCTACACTCTGATCAGCTATCTGCGCATACGCAGACAAGTGGCAGAATCCTTTGATTTACAGGATGGTATTCTATTGTGTGACAGAATATCTACGCCCTTTATCATTGGTATTTTCCGACCGCGGATTTTCCTGCCCTCCACCATCAATGATGCGGATATTCCCTATGTGCTTGCTCACGAGAGAGCGCATCTAAAGCGGCTGGACTATATCTGGAAGCCTCTGAGCTTTCTGATTCTGGCTGTCTACTGGTTTAACCCGTTCATCTGGCTGGCATACATTCTGTTTTGCCGGGACATTGAACTTGCCTGTGATGAAAAAGTCATCCGCCAGCTGGGCATCAAAAGCAAAAAGCCCTATTCTGATGCGTTGATCAACTGCAGTCTGCCCCGCAGGATGATCTCCGCCTGTCCGTTGGCTTTCGGTGAAGGTAGTATAAAATCCCGTATTAAGTCGGTGCTGAACTACAAAAAGCCCACTTTGTGGATTATTATTGCCTCGATGATTCTCTGCGCAGCGGCAGCGGTGTTCTTTTTAACAGATCCTCCCGATTATGGATCTGTCCAACTTTACTCTTTTTTCATCTTCACTGATAAAAATTCAAATTCATCCAGCGAATCTCCTACTGAACTTGATGGGCTTTCTCTTGAATTGATTTCCTATCAATCCAGCGTCACTGCACCAATTCTTAGAATTGGCTGGAATAACCAAAGTGCATATGATATTTCTTTTGGCGATGAATTCTATCTTTACCGTGAAGAGGATGGCGAATGGGTGGATTGCCGTACAACAGAATATTACTGGGACATGATTGCCTATCTTGCTCCTATGGAGAAAATTACGGAAAAAGACTATATGCTCTTTGACATGGAACCCCTCCAGGCTGGACACTATCGCTTTGAGAGCCGCTGCCGGATTGACAGCATGGAAGAGCCTGGCGCTTCTCCCGAAACATTCGCGGTTTCTCTTGAGTTTGAGCTGACGGAGGAGGATGTCACATCGGAGTCTGTCGATATTGCTGGCGGCATCTCTGCGCTGAAGGTGGATCAGGTCACAATTACTGAAATACGTGACGATGTTCTGGTGGTTGAAGCAGTCGCAAACGGATATATCCAATGCAACAATGCTGCGCTCAGCAGTTCCAAACACTTCTGTTTTACCGTAAACACCGCCTCTGCCTACTCTGTGGGAGATGTGGTAACAATACTGCACACCGGAGATTTTTCCATCGGAGAGCTCCCAACAGCCACACCTGTTTATATAGAAAAATCTCCACTTCCAGACCTCTCTGCAGCGTTCTCCGCTCCTTTTGATGAATATTATGATCAGATTCAAAAGATAATCGTTTCCCAAAAGCTAAACGATATTGTTACAGAAAAAAGCATTACGGATACCGGAGATATTCATCGAATCGCTCCGCTTCTCCTTTCCGGACGTTTTGTAGAGACCGGAACGCTTCTCTCCGTATCTAACGATGTTATGACAGTCATAGTTCAGGATGGAGAAGGAACTCATTTCAAACTTTATCTTCTACCTTCTATGATTTCTTATCCAGAGATGTCCGTCACTCTCGCTTTTAGTGAAACAGGTTATACCTATACCACCCCCGATATTTATTCTGAATTTACAAAGCTACTTTCTGAAACTCTTCCAAGTGATGAAATTTCTGATAACCAAAATAAAACACCTCCCAATCACACTCCCCAGGTAACAGATCCCACCGTCCAACGTATTGACCCTTGGACGATTATCACCGAAAAAAAGCTTGGTGCGTGGTATGTGAAACCCACCTTCGATTTTGACGACATGATTCTGATTGACCGTGCTTTCCCCAGAGATGGTGCGACATTCACCAATCCCGGCGATGTGGCTGAAGAGGATTTTTATCGCCTTGCTCTTTTCACCAAAGATGGTAAAAATGGTGTGGTTGATCAACATGGCAACATTGTCCATGACAGCGAGCTTGCCGTAACCATCTGTCCGCTGTGTGGGTTAGAATCCACCTCTCTTCAATGCAGACTTGGTCCTCGCGGCGAAGTCTATCATAACGGCATAGTCGGTCACGGATTACCCTCTTCGTATGGCTATGATGTGACAAACAACAGGCTTTTCAATCTTGCTTGGGTATCTCCTCCCTCCAACATTTCAAATATTACCTTCCCCTATCCTTTGATGTTGGATGCCTTCGAATCCACCACAATTACCAACGGTGAATATTCGGCTTATCAGCGTTATGAACCCATGCGCTATATTCTAATCGGAACCGACGCCACTCCTGTCAGCAACGAGCATTTTTTGCAGTTCCACACACTTTCTGACCTGAGTTCCATCCCTGAACACTTTGGCATTCCCTACTACTTTGAGCAGTTCCAGACAGATATTATTGCCGTACAAACCCTTGACGGCAGCTGGAAGTTTATCGACACGAAGGGCAATGATCTCAATATCGGCATCTTCGAAGAAGCTTTTACCTTCCACGAAGGTGTTGCCGCGGTCAAAAAGGATGGCAAATGGGGCTTCATCGATCAATCCGGTAAAACCCTTATCCCCTTTATATATGAGGATGCCACCAGCGTCTACGATGGTCTTGCCTGGGTAAAACAGGAAGGCTTCTGGGGAGTGCTGCAGGTGTTTGACGAATAACCCGCTGTGCATAACCGATCTTTCACAAGTCAGCAGCCGAAGACAACTGTCTTCGGCTGCTTCTCTCTTTCACCTTAAAAATTCCAATTAACCGATATTACCCATCTACTGCACCATATCTGCAATGTATTTCTCCTCTATAGCCGGCACATAAAATGCACCGAAACATTTTAAATCCTGTTCCTTTATTTCCCGCTCTTCCAGCTTCACATAAAATTTGTAGTACGGTATAAATACGGACTCGTTCATCTCTGTACGATAAACCAGCTCTATCTTTTCAACAGCTTCTTTTCCCGGGAAACTTTCTGTAACACTCGAAATATACTTTCCTTCTTCCAATAAATGCACTGCTTCTTTGACTGCAATTATCGGATAATCCCCTATTTTTTCTTCTTGCCGTCCTCTGCTGTATGATATCGAAGACAAGTTTCCTTCTTCATCTCCATAAAAATATATTTTGCCGAAATGGTAGCTTTGTATTTGTTTTCTCTCATCCCCCTCAGATTCATAGAAAGAAATCTTCCAAAACTGGGTTCCATCAACGGTATAATCTCCCATCGAAATGTCAACTGCAGGCTCTTTCATCCCCAATAAATCCGAAAACAAATCCCCTAAATACCGTGCACTCTCCTGTAACTCATCATAGGAGGCATAACTATAGAGTGTATACTCTTCCGGTAAAATCTCTTTCTTTTTTACTTCAATATTTACATTCAGCCAAGCATTTACGTCAATTTTGTAATTTGGGTCTTCCGCATAGTAGCTGTATATCGCCGGATATCCTTCCGGAATATTTTCTTTTATTTCTATCTGTTCTGTATTCATTTTTAAAGCTGCCGCTGCTTCTTTCAGCAACTGCCTCATTTTCTTTGTGTCTGGTTCTGTCACCATCCACTCTTTTGTATACTCATAAAACGTATTCCTATAAACAGGAAGTTTTTCTATTCTCTCTCCATTCCAGGGATTGTTGTTTTGCAACTCGTCAATACTGTGAGCAAAATATCCTTCAATCCCCATTCCTTCCTCTTGATTATAATTGATATTTAAAACAGGAAGTTCTCTGCTTTCAAAAAATACCGCTCCTGCTGCAAGAACAATCATAATACCGGCCGCTATTATTCCCATCTGCAACCATTTCATTTTTCTTCCTGTTTTCCTCATTGCTTCAAGAATGTATTCATCTTCAATTTCTCCGATTATTCTCAAAAGTCTCTTGTTTTTCATAAGTTAATCCCTTCCTCTTCTAAAGTCTTTTTCAGCTTTTCTCTTAATCGAAAAAGTGTCACCGCTACATTACTTTCCGTCATTCCGTATTCTTCTGCAATTTCTTTTATAGAACTCAAATACCAATAACGCCGCACAAATAACTTTCTTGTTTCCGGTTTCAACTCTTTTAAAAAAATATTTATTACTTCTCTGATTAAACCTTCCTCTGTTATCTGTTCTATGTTTTCCGAGTTACCGATACATTCGGCCAGTTCTTCCAAAACCAGTTCTGTTCGTCCATCCCCTCGTTTTTCGGCAGTTCGTTTTTCATATCGATTTAATGAGAGATTTCTCGTTATTTTTCCAATAAATGCTTGAAAATTATTTGGCTTATGGGGAGGAATCGCCTTCCACACACGTAAATATGTATCGTTGACACATTCTTCCGAATCTTCATTGCTATGAAGAATATTAAAAGCGATACACCGACAATATCTTCCGTATTTTACTGCAGTTTCCGGTATTGCTCTTTCCGAACGTTCCCAGTAAAGCTGTATAATCTCATAATCTTCCACTTTATCCTCCTCCTTTTTCTTCTTTTTCCTTTCATCTTAATACACCGATTTTATACTTGCTTATTACAAAAAATTTTCCAAAATACAAATTAACAGCAGCCAAGTGACTGCTGTTTTTTGCATCTGTTATGCCTTTCCATCAAAATGTATCACGGTCATATAGTCTCTGTTTTGCTGGGCTAATGCTTTGTCTATTCGTTTTTTCAACTCTCCCCGTGATTGTGAGAACAGATATGGAACAGACAGATCAAATACCAGCTTTGCCCCCTCTGCTCCCCTTACAATACGAAAATCGTGCAAGGAAAGCTGTGGGTCGATCTCATTGATGATCTCCTCCATCACACGCTGCATCTCATTTCGTTCCTCATCATTTTCCACCACAGGGTCATAGTGGATGACAAGATGCACGTTGGTTGCTTCCAGTACATCACATTCGATATCATCGATAATATCGTGACAGACAAGCGGATCCTCCTCCGCGCTGAGCTCCGCATGAACGGAGGCAAAACTCTTCCCCGGCCCGTAATCATGCACCAGAAGATCATGTATTCCCAAAATCTTATCGTGAGACAGTATGAGCGCTGCGATTTTATCCGTCAGCTCCCGATCGGCCTGCTTTCCCAACAGAGGTGATACAGTCTCTTTAACGAGTTTAACGCCGGAAAAGAGAATCAGCACTGCGACAGCGGCCCCCATATACCCATCCATATTCACATTGAAATAATACCCGACCACACAGCCAAGCAGAACAGCCGCAGAAGCAATGGCATCATTTCTGCTATCTATCGAAGCCGCGTGAAGTGTGATGGAGTTGATCCGTTTGCCGAGAGAGGCAAAAAATGTCGACATCCACGCCTTCACCATGACAGAAACAGCAAGCACAGCGAAGGTTGCCCCCGAAATCGTCACCTTGGTAGGTGCAAAAATCTTTTCAACGGAGGACTTTACCATATCCGCACCTATAATAAGAACCAGTCCCGCAACAATAAGTCCGGAGAGATACTCATAGCGTGCATGACCATAGGGATGATCTTTATCCGCAGGTTTTTGCGCAATCCGAAATCCCAGCAGTGTCACCACCGAAGATGATGCATCTGACAGATTGTTGACGGCATCCGCAACAATAGAGACAGATCCTGCCAGCAGACCCGTTATGAGCTTGCCTGCAAACAGCAGTGCGTTGCATACAATTCCTGTGATCCCTGCCAGCTTTCCGATTGCCGTATGAACGGCAATCGATTCCGTATTGCGATGCTTCTTTATAAATAGCTTTAAAAGAAGTTCGTTCATAAAATTACCACCAGAATATTGAAAAATGATACTGTGCGCCTTTATTTTACTTCACACAAATAAAAAACACGGAACAGTAATACAACTTACTGTCCCGTGGGATAATCCACTGTCACCGGTGTGACCCAGCTCCGAGCAGCCTCGCTCCAGCCTGTTCAGTTTGTACTGTGATAGAGATATCCTATGCTGATAACGAAATAATTATACCAGATTGCACCAACTCTGTCAATCAAGATACAGGCAGCTCCGTTTGACTGCTGTGTTTATTACTTACGATATCTCGTCTGGTTCAGATAAACTCCTCAAATACCGGCCACGACTGGGCAGCATAGAAACGGTGTCCTTCATCACCAATGACCAGACGGCAGTTATCCGGTGCACCTGCCTGACGGTAAATCTCTTTCACCTTCTCAAATGCCTTAAGAACATGATCAATCGGGAAAATAGGATCCTCTTTACCCGCAACAATAATAAGAGGGCGTGGTGCAATCATAACTGCTTCATCCGGCTGCTCCATAAACTTAAGAATTCCGGGAATATAGTTGCAGGAACAGTGATGCATGGCCATGATGGAACCTTCAAATGTACAGAACGCACAGGATGGCATGGCCACCTTAATCCGCTTTTCCAGACAGGCGGTGTGATAGGTTGCAGTACCACCACCGGAGTTACCCATCAGACCAATGCGGTCAAGATCCAGCATATCAAAACCGGAGAGAGCATCAATCAGGCGGGAGACATCAGAGATGCGCTCACCAGCCATGGTTCTTCCCAGCTCAAAAGCCTGCATTACCGCATGAAAACATCCCATCTCAGAGGCAATTGGACTTTTCAACTCGCCAAAGCCACGCTGCTCCATAGCAATGGCAGCATACCCCCGCGCAACCGCTTGGATGGCAAAATCTCTATCTCCGCCGCTGATGGTCTTCTCATCTCCGGGGAATTTGGGTCTTCCCAGCGATATGTGCATGCCTGTAGAATGTCCCTGTAGGCAAATTACTACCGGCAGCTTTCCCTGTCTGTTTTTGGGCAGCAGCATATGGGCTGGTACAAAGAAATCCGGTTCACTTTCAAAAGAAAAGCGAATCTCATCAAAACGGGGATCATCGGTCTTTTCAAACTCAATAATCGGTTTAGGTCTTGTCATTTTCTCAGGCGGATTAGTCAGAGAGCGGAACACCTCTTCCATAGCAGTGCGCTGTTCTTCCAACGGCTTATCGGAAGTGTAGGCCAGCGGCAATTCTCTCTCTTTCTGTACTCTTGCATGAACATCAGTAACGGAAATTCCCATTCAAATCACCTTATTTCCTCTTGTTTTTTATTTTGACATATTTCATCTGAAAAATATAAAGGAGTCTACATCCATTCCTTTCCCTTCAAACAACAGCCATACCGGCTTGATTCCTTCTACTGTTGCTGTCAGCACCCCACTGAACTCGGCAAATTCTTCTGAGTTGACCGTTATACTGCCGATTTTTCTGCTGTCAGCCATAACAGAAACGCTTCCCTCACCTTTTGCCGTCAATTTCCATGCAGAAGCCCCTCCAGCAAAATCAATATACCGATACTCTGCCCAGTCTTCAATCCAGTTTCCGCCGCCGCAGTTGGTGAGAATCTCGTTGTCTTCCTCTCCATAGGGTACAATATAGATGTTTCCCTTCATTCGGCAGGCTATCGCAGCGTCGATCTCTGCAAAGGCGTCTACGGGGTCACCTGCTCCCTGCGAAGTCATGGGCACCTCGTCTATGGTACCATCCTCATTAAAGAAAATGGGTTCTGCGCAGACACGGCGGCAGGTAACACCGTTCTGGGTGGAGCGGTGATAGAATACATACCATTGACCATTGAATTCACCAATTGATCCATGATTATTCCAGCTGGAAGGATCGCAATAAACATTATCTACAATCACTCCTCCACGCTGATAGGGACCAAGGGGCGAATCTGCCATCGCATAGGACATGCAGGTTGCTTTTCCTCTTGAAACATCCGTATAGACCATATAATATTTGCTGCCCCGTTTACGGATAGAGGCGCCTTCATGGAAACCATGCTCCATCTCTGTGAGGACTTCTTCATTGAGAGAACTCATATCAAGAGTGGTCATATCCTTATTTAATTTTGCTCCCTTTAAACGGAACTGCCCCCAAAAATAATATGCTTGACCGTCATCATCAATAAAGACCGCCGGGTCAATTCCCGTACCATCTGCACCAACTACGGGACGTGCTTTTTCAAAGGGACCTTCCGGCTTATCTGCTTCTGCGACCCACTCAAATTCATTGGAACCACAGATATAGAGATAATACTTTCCATCACAGTATATGGCATCTGGCGCAAACAACAAAGTATCCGGATGCGCCTGAATCCCTGGCTCTTCTACAGTATTTCGAAAAGAAATACCGTGATCTCTCCACTCTTCCAGTTTAGGATCTTCTGTAGAAAACACACGATACTCTTTGCTGCAATATTCTTTACTTCCCGAAATATCATTGGAACCATAGAGATACAGCCTGCCATCTGGCATCACACGCGCTTCCGCATCCGGTGTAAAAAAATTCCTTGGAAGTAATGGATTCATTTCTTTTCCCCATCTTATTATATTATGATATTTTCTTTATTTTACATCATACCCAGGGATAAATCAACCCCTTACATTCTCTTAGCGTATATTTTCTCTCTTCATCAAAAATAAAACATCCATATTCTCCATTGCATCTCTGCCGAAGAAATATAGATGTTTTATTATGTCTCACTCAGAAAAACCTATGTTTAATTTTATCTATAATGCGCTCGGCAATAGCCTCCATCCCCGCATCAGAAGGATGATCTGCCACAAATTCATTTTTATGCTGATCGCCTGCTTTGTATTCCGGCGTATTAAGATCACCAATTTCTACATAGATATACCCGTTTCTGTTACAGGCATAGCGGATAATCGCTTCTCCATCCGAGTTTTCCCAGAAACAACCAAGACACAGGATAATCGCCCCACGCTTGTTGAGGTAATTGATCAGGCGCTCATAATGCCTTGCAAAATTCTGTGTCGTTATAGGATTGTTTTCTGACTTTTCAATCATTTGTACAATAATGATATCTGCCTCAAAATCACGGGCAGGCTCATACTCGGTAATATCAAAAGCGCCAAGATTTTTCTCATATTCCGAAGCATCCAATACTTCAAATGTACTTTCCGGAAAGAATTCTCTTACGCCATCCATCGTCAGATGAACATAATCTGTCTCTGCACAGGTTGCAGCCATTCCGCAAACACGATACCAACCACTCATTGTATCAAATCCTGCCTGTGTAATACTGTTTCCCACAAACAAAATTCTCATTGATTAACCTCCCCTCAAAACCCTCAAACATATTATCTTATAATGTTCCCAAACTCTTTGCCTTGAGGTATGCATTGATAAAGCCATCAATATCGCCATCCATCACCGCACCGATATTACCGGATTCAAAATCGGTTCTGTGGTCTTTGGCAAGCGTATAGGGCATAAATACATAGGAACGTATCTGGGAGCCCCATGCAATATCTTTCTGAACCCCCTTAATATCTTCAATTTTTTCAAGATTTTCACGTTCTTTAATTTCAACCAGCTTGGAACGCAGCATCTTCATAGCTACCTCACGGTTCTGATGCTGACTTCTTTCATTCTGGCAGGCAACAACAATTCCTGTGGGAAAATGGGTTATACGGATTGCCGAGTCAGTTTTGTTAACCTTCTGACCGCCTGCGCCGCTGGAACGGTAAGTATCCACGCGGATATCTTCGTCACGGATCTGAACGTCCACGTCATCCTCAATCTCCGGCATAACCTCGAGAGAAGCAAAAGATGTCTGTCTTCTGCCAGAAGAATCGAAAGGAGAGATACGAACAAGTCTATGAACGCCTGCCTCAGATTTAAGGAATCCGTAGGCATTTGTACCCTCAATAAGAATGGATGCACTCTTGATGCCCGCTTCATCTCCATCGAGATAATCCAGTAGCTTAACCTTGAAGCCGTGTCTTTCTGCCCAACGGTTGTACATACGGTAGAGCATCTGTGCCCAGTCCTGAGCCTCTGTGCCGCCGGCACCTGCGTGGAAGGTGAGAATTACATTCTTAGAATCGTATTCACCGGTGAGAAGGGTTTCCAGTTTTTTGTTCTCCAAGTCGGCTTCGATGCTATTAACGGAAGCTGTCAGCTCTTCCAGCATAGACTCGTCTTCTTCTTCGTTTGCCATAAGTATCATATCGAGAGTATCGTTGTAGTTTGCATCAAGCTCGTTATACTGCTCGATTTTGTCTTTTACCCGTTTAATTCTCTGAAGTACCTTGGAGGAATTCTCAAGATCAGACCAAAATGCCTGATCTGCAGATTGCTCTTCCAGATCAGCCAACTCCGCTTTCAGAGCCTCTAAGCCAATCGCTTCAGAAAAATCATCTATATCAGGTCTCATCGCTGTAAGTTTAAGTCTCAATTCATCATACTGCAGCATAACTTTCCTCAATTCTTTCTGTTATATTCCCACTCTTTTATTTCAAGAGCTTCATTGTAAAGTGAAACGTAACTTTCGTGCCTCTGAAGTGGTATTTTCTCCTGTTTTACCGCTTCCAAAACAGCACATCCTTTTTCTTTTCGGTGAGAACAGCCGGTAAACCGGCAATTCTCGATATAATCGGCAAACTCCCTGAAACAGTACTGAAGTTCATCTTTAAAGATGATTCCCGACTGCTCCATTTCAATGGATGAAAAACCTGGTGTATCAGCCACCAATCCCCCACCTTCCAGTTCAAACAACTCTACATGGCGTGTTGTATGCCGCCCTCTCCCCAGTTTCTTGCTGGTTTGACCAACAGCAAGAGCCAGTTCGGGATCAATATGGTTGAGGAGTGTGGATTTTCCCACTCCAGAGTTTCCTGCAAGTACCGTTATTTTACCGGTAAGCTTCTTTTTCACCTCTTCCACACCAAGTGCCTTTGCTACCAGATAAACAGTAAAACCGGCTTTTTGGTAGATATCCGAGATAAAATCGCCACTTTCCCGATCTGTTTTGGTAACTACAATAAACGGCTCAATTCCTTTGTGTTCCGCCAGAGCAATCAGCCTATCCATGACGAGGAAATTTGGAACGGGATCGCACACCGAAACGACCAAACACAACTGATCAATATTGGCGACAGGAGGCCGAACCATCTGATTGTTCCTTTCTTTGACAGAAAGAATATACTCTCCTGTTTCATCCACTTCAACCTTATCTCCTACCAGCGGAACAATATCCTTATGTCGGAAAAGTCCGCGCGCATGGCAGTTTAACCGCTCATTCTGTTCGGTTTTTACTGTATAGATTCCCGAAACAGCTTTTATGATCGTACCGTTTATCATCTGTTATACTCCCTCATCGTCTGGATCAGAAGAGTCACTGTCACCCTCAGAGCTATTTTCCGAATCGTCCTCCTCACCGTTCGATTCCTCTCCCAGTTCATCAGCATGTTCTTCTTCATATACTCCGGGAACATACTGCTCAAGGAATTCCTCTGAATAATCTCTCAGCTGGCTGTAACTTTGCTCGTCAAAATCCACCTCATAGGTTCGATAGAGAATACCGTCAATATAAACATGAACCGTTCCTGTTCCTGTCCCCTCCAGAGGACATGTCCACACCTGCCCAATGGCAAGTTCTACTCTATCCCTAACAGATTCGGGCTGTTCATCTTCAGAGAGCTCGTCCAATGTGAGAACTGCCTCAACATAAATACGCTCATTGAGATTGGGCAGCACCACTTTTAGCTCAATCTGCGCCTGATCGCTGCCTATCGGACCTTCGCTGATATCCAGATTGACATATCCGCCCTTTTCGATAGAGTCTCCGGCTTTCGGATCCTGATCTATAACAGTTCCCGAATCTTTCGAACTTTCTACCTTGCGTACAACACCTACTTTCAACCCATAGGCTGCAAGGTAAGTCTTGGCTCCGGACAGTGTCATTCCATCCAGGTCAGGTACCTGAATAATCTGCGTCTGCGGCCCGCGGCTGACATAAATGATTACTTCCTGACCAGATTTGAGTTCTTCGCCCGCCACCGGCTCGGTTCTTATAACAAATCCTTCCGATATATCGCTGTATTCCTCAATCGGCGTACAAATTACATTATATTCTGCCAACATCTGATAAGCTGATGTCATATCATATTCCACCACATTTGGCATGATCAGCTTATTCGGACCAAGACTTACATATACCGTTATCTTAGAGCCTGCTTTAACAGTTCTGCCTGCTTCCGGTTCCTGCTCATAAATATAGCCTTTTCCGTATTTATCATTATAATCCGGCTGAGCTACATCGAACTGGAACATATCATAATTTTCATTTCCTTTGAGAGTTTCAAAACTTTCACCAACAAGATTGGGAACAATAACATCCTCTGTCTTTGCAAGAGGATCCACCAACCAGAACATTGCGGCAATAAACAAAACCGAAACAACAATAAATGCCACCATAACACCGAACAGTACCGGCAAAATCGGTGAGAGCTTTCTTCTTCCTTCTGCTTCCGCTACCGATTCTGTATATTGAGACCATTTTCTCTGTTTTGTCTGCACAGAAACAACTTTTCGCTCCGGTGCTGCCATACGTACAGGCTTTGCTGTCTCTGCAGTGTACTCTCCGGCTTCCTGCGCCTGTTTATCAATCAGATGACTGTATTCAAAATGCACTGACGGGTTGCGCTTAAACTCATCAATATCACGCAGCATTTCCGCCGCTGTCTGATATCGCTTGTTTACATCCTTCTGCATTGCCCACATGACAATGGCTTCCAATCCTTCCGGTACAGAGGGGTTGATCTGTCTGGGACGTTTAGGCTCCAATTCTATCTGCTTCAGCGCCACCGATACCGGTGTATCTGCTTCGAAAGGCAACTGTCCTGTCAACATTTCATACATAATGACACCAACAGAATAAATATCTGTTCTGCCATCGGTGACTTCACCCTGAGCCTGCTCCGGGCTAATATAATGCACCGAACCGATGGTTCTGTCTGAGAGTGTGGAATCATCGTTACGAGCAAAGCGGGCAATTCCAAAATCGGTAATTTTAATGGTTCCGTCTCTGAGGAGCATCATATTCTGCGGCTTAATATCACGGTGAACAATCCCTTTATCGTGGGCATGCTGCAAAGCGCGCAAAATCTGCACCAAAAAATGAACTGCCTCTTTCCAACGGATCACACCCTGCTGCTCGATATATTCTTTGAGCGTGATACCGTCAATGTATTCCATAACGATATACTGTACTCTGTCATTGAAGCTGACATCAAAAACCTTGACGATGTTCGGATGAGAAAGCACAGATATGGCTTTGGACTCGTTGCGAAAACGGCGCAGGAGCTCATCATTGCTCATATGCTCATCACGAAGAATTTTGATTGCAACCACTCTGTCGTCAATCACATCATAAGCACGATATACATTGGCCATACCACCAATTCCGATAAGACCTTCTATCTCATATCTGCCATCCAGCTTTTTGCCAACAAACCTATCCATAAGCAATTAATCCTTTTTGGTTATTACAGCTACTGTGATGTTGTCTGATCCGCCGCGGCTGTTTGCCGCATCAATCAGCTTTTGAGGAAGTTTTTCAAATTCCTCTCCCTGCATCAGCTGATAAATCTCGTTTATATCAAAGTAGTTTGAAAATCCATCGGAACAGAGGAGCAGTTTATCTCCCTTTTCAAAATCGGCAGCGATATAGTCTACATCCAACTTATCCATAACCCCTACTGCTCTGGTTATGTAGTGCTTCTTCGGGTGGGTCCTGGCTTCTTCCTCTGTAATCTCGCCATTATCCACCATCATCTGTACCACAGAATGGTCATGGGTGAGTTGTCTGATTCCTTCACCACGAACCTGATAAACTCTGCTGTCTCCCACGTTTACAATATGCAGATGCTCACTGTCATCCCGCACCATCACACCGACAGCTGTCGTTCCCATTCCCTTGAGATCAGTGTTGGCTGCGGCTTTTTCCCTTACTGCTGCGTTTGCTTTTTTCAATGCATTGGTGAGCATGTCACAAACAGAACCAGCGCGCTTTTTATCCAGCTTTTCTTCAATATACTTGCTTATACTGTAACAAGCCGTTTCGCTGGCTATATTTCCACCGCGCTCTCCACCCATACCATCGCAGACCAACGCAAGTACCTCTCCGCTTTTGAAACACCTGATTTCACACATATCCTGATTTACTTCACGAATTCTTCCCGTATCACTACCAAAAGCCGTAACTATCAAAGAGTTTCCCCCTTGTTTTGCTATCTTCCTGCGTTTTTTCTCTCTGCTAAGAGTTATTCCTGTATGCCCTGTACGCTGTTCTTACTTTCACGTCTGAGCTGTCCGCAGGCCGCATTAATATCCGAACCGAGTTCTCGGCGTATTGTTGCATTGATTCCTCGTTTTTCAAGCAAACTTCTGAATCTTTCTGTATTCTCTCTTGTTCCCCTTCTATACCCGCTTTCCTCCACCTTGTTGACCTGTATCAGATTAACATGGCAGCCGCTCCCGTTCAGCAATGCCGCAAGCTCTGCAGCATCTGCTTCACTGTCGTTTTCTCCACCGATCAGCGCATACTCAAAGGAGATTCTTCGTCCTGTCTTTTTATAATATTCACGGCAAGCCTTCAACAATTCATCTATGCTCCACCGTTTTGCCACCGGCATCAGTTTTTTCCGCCTCTCGTCGTTGGAGGCATGCAGTGATATGGAGAGTGTCAGCTGCATATCCAGCTCCATCAGGTCATATATTCTGTCCACCAGACCACAGGTAGAGAGAGAGATGTGACGCATCCCCATATTTTGCCCCTCTTTGCAGGAGATCAATCGCAAGAAGCAGATAACATTATCAAAATTATCCAACGGTTCGCCAATTCCCATCAGCACCATACCGTCTATACGCTCTCCACTGTCCTGTTGGGCTGCATAAACTTCATCCAGCATTTCGGATGGCAGTAAATTCCGTTCAAAACCCGCTATGGTAGATGCACAGAAGGTACAGCCCATCTTACAACCTGCCTGTGTGGATACGCAAAGACTGGTTCCATGCTTGTAGTGCATCAGTACGGCTTCCACTGTTTCCCCATCATCCAAACGATAGAGGTATTTTATTGTCCCATCTATTTTAGAAACGAGCTTACGCTCGATCTTTACACTGTGTATGACATATTCTTCATCCAGCTGCTCCCGCATGGCTACCGGAATGTTTGTCATCTCCGCAAAGGATACGGCTCTCTTAACGTGAAGCCAGTCGAATACCTGCTTTGCCCGGAATGCAGGAAATCCATTCTCCTTAAAGGCCTCCGCGAGCTCTTCTATCGACATGGATTTTATATCCGTTTTCGCTTTGATCTCAGCGGACGTCATTCCTTTTCCTCCTAAACACAGCTGCAAAAAATCCGTCTCCGCCCATATCTTCCGGCAAAAAAGTAACAGACGAACAAGCTTCTTTTCCAAAAAAATCTACCGCATACGGCTCAAATTCCGAGTTCTCCCAAAGAAAACGTTCTACGATATCGTCATTTTCTTTTTTGTTGAGGGTACAGGTGGAATAAACCAACAACCCATCCTCCTTCAAATATTTTGAGGAGGTTTCCAATATTTTATACTGTATCCGATAGAGCTCTTCCAGCGAATCCAGCTTTTTATACTTTATTTCAGGCTTTCGGCGAATAACTCCCAGTCCGGAACAGGGAACGTCGCATAAAATGCGATCATAACTGCCAAACTTCTCATTGGGCCTGGATGCATCATTCTGCATTGCTTCAATGCAGCTGAGCCCCAATTTTTCCGCTCCCGAACGGATAAGGGACAACCGATTCTGGTGGAGGTCACAGGAAATAACTGTACCCTCATTCTCCATTGTCTCAGCAATCGTAAACGCTTTTCCTCCCGGTGCACCACAGACATCCAGCACCTTCATTCCCGGCTTTGCCTGTACTGTCAGTGCGCAGATCTGAGAGGATACATCCTGAATATGCATACGCCCTTCGAAATCAGAAGAATGGAATCCCTCTCTCAATTCCGCGCAGTTAGGGATGCAACTGTGTGGAACTGCTGTGATTCCTTTATTTTCACAGTATTGCAAAAATTCCGCCATACTGTTTTTCAAAGGATTGACTCTTGCAAAAACAGGCGGTTTTCCCAAAGAATTCTCGAGGAAAAGACGGGTTTTCTCCTCTCCCAGAGAGTTAATATAAATCTTAACCGCTTCTCTGGAACAGGAATACTCCACTGAAAGTCTTTCCACACCAGAAAGTCCGGAAAGATCTACTTTGCCTCCGCGTCTAATCAAAGAACGCAATACCGCATTGACAAATCCAGAAGCTTTCCCTGCTTTCATTTTCCTGCTGAGCTCAACCGCTTCATTCACAGCAGCACTTTCCGGAACGGAATCCATATACATAATTTGACAGGCTGCTGTACGCAAAATCCCTGCTACTTCCGGCTGCATCTGTGATACCTTACGTCCCGAGCAAAGCTCCAGCATATAGTCAATGGTTATCAGCCTCTCCAGCGTACCAAAGACAATTGCACCTGCAAATGCAGTATCTCTGCTGTCCAGACCGCTGGAACGCAGCAGTTTCTCCACAACGATATTGGAATATCCGCCGTCACGGTCCACCCTTATTACTGCTTTTACTGCGATTTCCCGTGCTGTTGTACAACTTTTCTTCTCTTTCAAGCGCCCCTCAGAGCCTCCTTAAAATTCTACAAAACAATTGTTGCATTCCTGTTAACCCGCCATTAAAAAACAGTCATCCACCAATGATATATACGTTTTGACGGAAATCAACCGAATATTCTGCCTTTTTCAAGGCGTTTTCCACGCAGATAATCTTCTGCATTCATACGCCTGCCGCCTTCCGGCTGCACCTCGAGGATATGCAGGGCACCTTCTCCGCAGGCAATGATCATTTTTTTCTCATCAAGCAGTTCTCCGGGAGCTCCATTACCAGTAATAACTGTCGCTTTGTGTATCTTTACTCTGGCTCCATCCAGCCAGGTATAGGCAGATGGCCAGGGAGAAGTTCCCCTGATCAAATTGTGCAGCTGCACTGCCGAAAGATTAAAATCCATCTCTCCATGTTCTTTGGTCAGCATAGATGCATGGGTAGCCTCCTCCTCGTTCTGCTTCTCTCCTTCGGGGATGGTCTCACCAAACAAATCCAACGTCTGCTCCAGACAATCTGCACCAAGAAGAGCCAGCCTGTCAAACAACTCTCCACCGGTTTCCTCTTCTCCGATGGGAGTCTCTAATTTAACCAGAATATTTCCCGTATCGACACCGATATCCATCTTCTGAGAGGTAACACCGGTAACCTTGTCACCGTTGATGATACTCCACTGAATCGGTGCTGCCCCCCTGTATCTGGGAAGCAGTGAGCCATGTATATTAACACAGCCATAACGCGGCAGATCCAGAATTTCTTTAGGAAGAATTTTACCATAGGCAACAGCAATAATCATTTCCGGAGCAAGCTCGGTGAGCATAGCCAAGGCTGTCCCATCCCGCATCTTTTCCGGCTGATAAACCGGTATACCAGCTGTCACGGCAAGTTCTTTCACCGGAGGAGCTGTCAGCTTATAACCTCTTCCTTTCGGCTTATCCGGCTGGGTAAAAACTCCGACTATATTGTATTTCAGATCGATCAGTCTCTGCAGACATGGGACCGCAAAATCCGGAGTTCCCATAAAAACAATTCTCGTATCCCTGTTCATATTGCCCTCACTTTGTCAAAGGCCGCCAAAAGCCTTACTTCTTTTTGAGTTTTATCCTTTTCCGTCCCGATGACATTTCGGTCTGATCCAGCATTCTCGTCACCTTGTCTTTATAGAGAATACCATCGAGATGATCAATCTCATGGCACAGTGCGCGTGCAAGCAGTTCCTCCCCTGTTACACGAATGTGTTCACCGCGGCGGTTCTGTGCTTCTGCCACCACCTTATAGGGGCGCACAACAATACCATATTCACCCGGACTGGAAAGGCATCCTTCCTGTCCCTCCTGCTCGCCTTCGGCACTGACGATCTTCGGATTGATCAGCTCAAGCAACCCTTCGCCGATATCGATTACAACAACTCTTCTCAGTATTCCCACCTGCGGAGCAGCCAGACCGACTCCCTCAGCCTTATACATGGTCTGAGCCATATCTTCCAACAAGCTCCAAAGCTTTTCATCAAAGTTCACGACTTCTCTGCTCACCTTGCGGAGCACATCGTCGCCCTCTTTTACGATATTTCTTATCGCCACAGCTTCATTCTCCTTCTAAATTCCGTTATAGCACGCCCGAAAAACTACTATCGGCATACACCGATACGCCTCTCGCTGCGGTTGTTTTCAAAAGCACATTTTTCAACAGCGCCTTAAAACGCCGATTGTTGACGCATTTAATAATTACCTTATATCTGAACTTGTTTCCTACCTTTACAACAGCCGAAGGCGTTGGGCCAATCACCCTAAGCGGCATCTTTTCCATTGCTCCCGCCTGTTTTTTCAGTTCTTCAATCAATGCTTTGGCCGTATCCACAACAGCTTCTTCTCTCTCTCCGGTAAAACCTACTGCGCAGATATCGCAAAACGGAGGATACAGCATGATTTTCCTGTTTGCAAGTTCATATTCGTAAAAAGCTTCATAATTCTGATGAGAAGCAAACTCTATAACCGGATTTTCCGGCGAATAGGTTTGAATAAATGCCCGCCCTTTTTTATCGGAACGTCCGCACCTTCCCACTACCTGTGTAACAAGACTGAATGTCTTTTCATAGCTGCGGAAATCATCCCCGAACAAAGAAGAATCCGCCGAAAGAACACCCACCAGTGTTACGTTTGGGAAATCCAATCCCTTGGCGATCATTTGGGTACCGAGCATAATATCGTATTCACCCTCTGCAAAGCTTTTAAAGGCTTTTTCGTAGGCTAATTTTGACATCGTGGTATCGGCATCCATACGCAGCACTCTTACTCCGCTGAATCGTTTCTGCAGCTCTTCTTCCAATTTCTGAGTACCTGCTCCATCATATCGTACAAACTTACTGTGGCACTCAGGACAAGTTCCCTGTGCCGGAACAGAATAACCACAATAGTGGCACATCAACCGCTCGTTGGCACGGTGATAAGTCAGCGCAATGCTGCAGTTGGGACAGCTTGCCACGCTTCCGCACTGTACACATTTGACCACCGTATTATATCCCCGGCGATTGATCAGCAGAATCGACTGCTCTCCCACGCTGAGATTGTATTCGATCTCCTCGGACAGCAGTGCACTCATTACGTCTACATTGCCATCCATCAATTCTATTTTCATATCCACCACATTCACGGCAGGAAGTACGGCACCGCCGTAACGCTGCTTCAATGTGTAAAGTGAATATTTTCCGTTTTTCGCGTTGTAATAAGTTTCTATGGATGGAGTTGCCGATGCCATGAGCAGCATGGCACCTTCCTGTGCACAGCGAAATCTGGCTGCATCCCTTGCATGATAGCGCGGTGCACTGTCAGATTTATATGTGTGCTCCTGTTCCTCATCCATGATAATTATACCCAGTTTTTTCACCGGAGCAAAGACCGCTGAGCGGGTTCCGATTACAATTCTCGCTTTACGCTCGTTGATCCTCTTCCACTCATCCAGTCTCTCACCCATGGAAAGACCACTGTGAATAATCGCGGTCATATCACCGAAATAGGAGCGAAAGTGCCGCATTGTCTGCGGAGTCAGAGATATTTCCGGCACCATTACAATAACATCTTCTCCGCTGTCAATGACATGCTGAATCAATTTCAGATAGACCCTTGTTTTACCGCTGCCGGTAACACCAAATAAAAGTGCTCCTCCCCGTTTTCCGCTGTCGTACTGTTCGCACATACCGTCATAGGCACGCTGCTGTTCATCCGTCAGCTCAATGGCAGCTGCATCTTCACTTTTATCACAGCTCTTATAGGGACTGCGGTAAACCGTGTCTGCGTTATAGCGAATTATTCCGCGCTTGACAAGCCCGTCGCATACGGCGCGGGTTGACCCTGTAAAATACTCGATCTCTTTGACCGAAGCACAGGTATTTTCAGTCAGAAACTCTACCACTGCATTCTGTTTGGGTGTCAGCCTCACCGAATTTATCAGTTCCTCGCTATGGGGAGACAGCTCAGCCATCAAACAGGTTTTGTCTCCAACCCGCCTTTCTGTCTGTTCACTGACCGTAAGGATTCCGGCCATTGTCAATTCCCGCAATCCGGTGTCCGATATCCCACAAATCTTTTTCAGATTCTCCGCAGTATCTCCGTTTTTCCTGCTTTCCAGATGAGAGACCACCTGCCTGGCAGTATCATCGGTCACAGCCTCTTTATCGTACTGTTCCGACAACTCATATCGGAAATGAAGTTCATAACCAATTCCCGGCGGCAGCATGGCTTTCACCGCTTCATAGTACGTGCAATAGGTATTTTCCGTGATATATCTCGCCAGATTCAGATGCGCACCGCTCAGTACAGGAACGCTGTCAGGTACCTCCAATATGCTTTTACATCCTGTGGGGTCGTCTGTTTCACCCACAGCAAAAATCATTCCCTGTCTCCTTGCATTGGCACTGCCGAATGGGACAACAACTCTTTTCCCCGGCAAAACTTCTGTTGAAAGGTGATCAGGAACCAAATATGAAAAAAGTCTGTCAAAATGAAACGCGGTCTTTTCTACCGCTATTTCCACTGTTTTATACAAACCAAGTCCCCCGCGTTCCGTGTTGCAGAGCAACTCAACTGAATTATTCTTCAGGTACACCTATCTTGTCACTCTCAATGAGCTTACATTTTCCGTTTGCAAAATCCTCAACTGCCAGCTGTACCGGTTTTTCAATCAAAATCACATTATTATTTTCAGCCTCTTCCGCAATTTCACGGGCGCGTTTAGCAACTGCTACAACCAGGGAATAGTAGCTTTCTCCCTCTTTCAGAATCTGAGACATGGAAGGTTTGAGCATCATAATTATATACCTCTTTTATTCTTAATATATTCGGAGCAGCGGCAGCGTCCTGCACGAATCACAGCCTTAAAATCTTCCACTGCATCCTCAAGTTTGTCATTTACTATTATATATTGAAACTCCTTAAAGCATTCAAGTTCCCGCTTTGCTGTTTCCAGTCTGAGCGCCATTTTTTCAGGAGTTTCGGTACCTCTTTTCAGAAGACGCTTTTCCAGTGTTTCAAAACTGGGGGGCATAATGAAGGTAAAAATAGCCTCTGGGAAGGTCTTCATTACATTGCGTGCGCCCTGTATTTCGATATCCAAGATGACATCATATCCCTCATTCAACAGCTTCTCTAACGGCTTTCTGGGGGTACCGTAACAATTTCCGCTGTATTCGGCATACTCCAACAACTCACCGTCTTTGACCATTTCATCGAAACGTTCACGGGTGACAAAATAGTAGTCAACACCATCCACTTCACCGGGACGTGCTGCCCTGGTTGTTGCCGAAACAGAAAAACACAGTGATTTATCCGCTTCCATTACATTTTTCAGGATGGTCCCCTTTCCTACACCGGAAGGCCCCGTTATTACAATTACCTGTCCTTTTTTATTCGTCATCCTCTACCTCCTCATCAATCAGCCTGTTGGCAACGGTTTCCGGCTGCACTGCAGAAAGGATAACATGGTCCGAATCAGTAATAATCACCGCACGGGTGCGTCTTCCATATGTAGCATCAATCAATGTCCCTCTGTCTTTCGCATCCTGAATAATGCGCTTGATCGGCGCAGATTCAGGACTGACGATGGCGATAAGCCTGTTTGCAGAAACCATATTTCCAAAGCCTATATTTATCAGCTTCATTTCAACCTATACCTCCGCTTGAAATCTGCCTTTCCGGCATTATTCTATGTTCTGTATCTGTTCACGAATCTTCTCAATATCCGATTTGATGGATACAACTACTTTGGTAACTTCTACGTCCTGTATTTTGGAACCGGTAGTATTGGCTTCTCTGTTCATTTCCTGAACAAGAAAATCCAACTTACGTCCAATAGGCTCATTGGCTTCCAGAATCTGTCTAAACTGTGCAATATGGCTACGGAGTCTGACAGTCTCTTCATCTACAGCAGTTTTTTCTGCAAAGATAGCTGCTTCTGTCAGAATACGCTGCTCATCCACGTGAGTATCCGCAAGAACATCGCAAATTTTGTTATACAGTCTGGTACGGTAATCTTCTACAATGCGTGCAGAACTCTCTTCGACCACTGCCACGCTTTTTTCAATGCTGGCAAGACGGTCAAGAAGATCCGCTTTCATCTTTTCTCCCTCTTTGGCACGCATGGCAAGGAAGTTGTTTACTGCCTCTTCTGCAACCTGTTTCACCTGAGCCCAAAGTTCATCCTCATCTTCTTCTGCTCTGCGCAAAACAAAAATATCGGAGAAACGCGAAAGGGATGTGAGAGTAATATCATCCCGAACTCCTGTTTCTTCTCCCAATTTTCTGAGAGCATCAATATATCCTTTGGCAAGCTCTGTGTTAATGCCAACCTCTACATTGGCCCCATCGAGAGTAACAATGAAAACATTGACATCTACTTTACCTCTTGATACTCTGCTCTGGATATAGCTCTTCAGCTTTTCCTCCAGAAAACCATAAGCTCTGGGAAGTCTTGCAGAAAACTCAAAAAATCTGTGGTTGACCGATTTGATCTCAACGAGAATATCCCTTTCAGGCATCGTCTGCTGACCGCGTCCATATCCGGTCATGCTGTAAATCATACCGTTCTCTCCTTGTTGTTTTTTCTTTCTGTTTATCGAATGATGGGCTGTATTCCGCTCACACAGTATCTGTGCCGGCAGCAACTCATAATTCACCAACTTATATTTTACTATTTTCACCCTCTCATTGTCAACCTTTTAGGGGGTGTTTTTGATATTTCGGAACTCATCACAATCCCATCCTCAAAAAACTCCTTCTTAATATAGATTTTGATAATCACTTTTCCTTCCTTCCTCTTCCAAAACAAGAAAAACAATAAAAAATTAAAAACACCTCTTGACATCGTAACATTGTTATGCTATATTATATCTATACTCGTAACAATGTTATGAAACCCTCTTTCGCTTTGTAACATTGTTACGAACCTCTTCATAGTAACACTGAAAGGATTCCCTCCTTTCTTCTTCAAAAGAGACCATATACAAGGCAGGTGATAATACATGGAACAACAGGGATTAATTTCCAAGAGAATGCTGCTTCAAAAATACGGTATCTCTTATGGAGCACTCTACCGTTGGAAACGCAAAGGACTTATCCCCGATGAATGGTTTATCAAACAATCCACCTTCACCGGTCAGGAAACCTTTTTCCCCGAAAAACTGGTTTGCGAAAGAATCGAGCTGATTCTCAGCATGAAAGAGGAAGTCCTGCTGGATGATCTGGCTAAAGATCTCTCCGGAAAAAGCCGCAGAGATTCTGTGCTGATCCTGGAAACCGAATTCGGTGAAAAGACCTTTCGTCTCTGTGATATCAGAAACTGTTTTCTCTTTGATGGCGATAAAAAAACTGATATTACCCAACTGTTGAAGAATGCAACAGAGAATAATAAATAGTACGCAACAAAATACTTCAACCAATTAAAGGAGGATTATTTATGCATATAGCAGGCAGCGGACATATTGCTCCGGGCGGATACAATGAAGATATCCACATCTCCGGAAGCGGAAAGGTTGATGGGAATATCCGGTGTTTATCCTATCACTCCTCCGGTTCCTCTCATGTAGCCGGCAGTCTTACCTGTCATGAATCATTCACCGTGGCCGGCTCCTGTCATGTAGAAAAAAATCTCCATGCCAAAAATGTATCGGCCGCAGGTTCTTGCCACATCGGCGAAAATTGTATCGTTGATGGGCTCATGAAAACAGGAGGCTCTTTCAAATGCGATGGAAATATCCATTGTAATCAACTGCGTACAGGCGGTTCCCTTTCTGTTAATGGTGACATTGAAGGAGAAGATCTTGTTATTAGCGGTTCTGTCAAATGCCCCGGCCTTATCAATGCAGAAAAAATTTTTATCACCTTATCTGCCAACGCGCTTTGTAAAATTGGCAGTATTGGCGGCGGTATTATCAACATCAAAACAGAACCCGCCAAAAATATTTTCCTTCTTTCTCTCTTACGCCATTCCTCCTCTTCTTCTCTCCAGATCGAAGACTGCATTGAAGGAGACCAACTCTCACTTGAGGGAGTCATCGTACCCAAAGTAAGCGGTAAGCAAGTTATCATTGGCAAAGGATGCAAAATAGAACTGGTTCAATACAGTGACACCATCAAAATTTCTCCAGAAGCAATTGTCGATAAATATGAAAAAATTTGATTGTAAAACCACCAGCAGCACCATCGAAAAACGACAGTGCTGCTGGTTTTATTATCTGTTATTCTATTACACCGGATGAACCTTGTTTTCGCGGTCTGCATGCTCGGCATCGACGCCGTACTTCTTTGCAGCGCGCTTCTCAAAGAACTTAGGAGCAATCTGCGGGAACATAGCAAGTGTAAGAATATCTTCTTCCTGCTCATAATATTTCTGGGGAAATTCAGCCTTGAGCTTCTCCAGTTCCGGCTCTATCAAATCGGCAGGGCGGCAGTCGATGGGCTCTGCATCGCCGATAATACGTTTACGGAATTCAGGATCAATCTTACCGGGGGTCTTGCCGTATTCACCGCGAACCATTCCGCGGAACTCCTTGGTAACCATCTTATAGCGCTCACCCATAATTACGTTGAACACAGCCTGTGTGCCAACGATCTGGGAAGTAGGCGTAACCAGAGGAGGATAACCGGAATCTTCGCGAACTCTGGGGATTTCCTCGAGAACGTCCTCCAACTGATCTTCCTTACCTGCCTGCTTCAACTGAGAAAGCAGATTGGAAAGCATACCGCCGGGAACCTGATAAAGCAGTGTGCTTGCATCAACACCAAGCATCTTCGGGCTGAGCTGTCCGTTTTCGATATACTTCTCTCTGATAACAGCGGCGTGTTTCTTCACCTTGTCCAGCTTCTTCAGATCAAGACCGGTATCATACTCTGTCCCCTGGAGCGCTGCTACCATGGCCTCTGTTGCGCTGTGGCTGGTACCCAGTGCCAAGGGAGACATTGCGGTATCAATAATATCACAACCGGCTTCGATGGCCTTCAGGCTGGACATAGATGCAATACCAGCGGTGTAGTGCTCATGGAACTGAATGGGAAGATCCACTGCATCCTTGAGCTTGCTGACCAATTCATAGGCCTCGTAGGGTCTGATCAGACCAGCCATATCTTTGATGCAGATAGAATCTGCGCCACGGTCGGCAAGAACCTTTGCATATTCCACAAAGTGATCGATGCTGTGCAGCGGGCTGGTGGTGTAGGAGATGGCTGCCTGCACATGAGCCCCTTCTTTTTTCGCTGCCTTGATGGCAGTTTCCAGATTGCGAACATCGTTGAGTGCATCAAAGATACGAATAATATCCATACCATTGGCCACGGCACGCTGAACAAAATATTCAACAACATCGTCGGCATAATGCCTGTATCCCAGCATGTTCTGTCCACGGAAAAGCATCTGGAGCTTGGTATTGGGCATATATTTACGGATGATGCGGAGTCTCTCCCACGGATCCTCATCCAGGAAACGGATACAGGAATCGAAGGTAGCACCGCCCCATACCTCAGCGGAATAAAAGCCGACGGCATCAATATCCGCAAGCATTTCTATCATATCGTCCATTGTCATACGTGTGGCAAAAAGGCTCTGATGAGCATCACGCAGCAATGTTTCTGTTATTTTAACCTGTGCCATATTATCCTCCGTGCCGTCTTTACGGCATATCGTTTTTGAATTACAGATGATCGGTGGAAAACTTGCTGTTATGCAATGGTTACAAGCAAATCGCCTGCATTGACACTGGAGCCCTTGGTGGCTGCAACAGCTGCGACAGTACCATCCTGCGGAGCCATGATTTCATTTTCCATCTTCATTGCTTCCAGAATAACGAGAACATCGCCCTTCTTTACCTGCTGTCCGGCAGAAACCTTAACATCAAAGATATTACCGGGCATGGGAGCAGTGACTTTCAGTCCGCCTGCTGCGGAAACAGGTGCCGGGGCCGGGGCTGCGGCAGGAGCAGGAGCGGCTACAGCGGGAGCCGGAGCAACAGGTGCTGCAGCTGCAGGAGCGGGGGCTGCAGCGGGAGCAGAAGCGTTGCCGCCCAGTTCTTCTACTGTAACATCATAGGAAACGCCATTGACTGTTATATTAAATCTCTTCATTTTATACTCATCCTTCTATCATGATTATTTTCGAGATGGCTATCAGCTTACATAGGGAAGTTTCCGTGCTTTTTAGGAAGATTTACGGTACGTTTGCCTTCCAGAAGCTCAAGAGCTTCGAAAACAGCGGTACGGGTTTCCTCAGGTAAAATCACACTGTCCACAATACCGTTTGCCGCAGCAGCAAGAGCTCCTGCATCCTTCTCCGCATAATCACATTCGGCATCGGAGCGGGTATAATTTTCGGTAATCTTATCGGAATACATCAACTCAACAGCTGTTGCAGGAACAAGTGCACCGATGGAAGCGTTGGGCCATGCATAGACCATATCGGCTCCTGCGCCTGCCAGAACAGTGTAAGCAGCACCGTAGGCATCACCGGTTACTACAGCAATTTTTACAGCAGATGCTGCTGCATAAGCATAGGCAAGCTTGGCTCCCTCGCGGATATTCCCGTTAACAGAGGAGGCAAAACCAACTGTATTGATGAATGTAACCACCGGAATGGTGAAGCAATCGCAAAGATTGATATGTCTTGTAAGCTTTGCGCAGCTGTCGGCTGTCAGTTCACCGTCAATGGCGGCAAATCCAACCGGAGTACCGTTTACTGTGGCAAAACCGCAGCGTGCAGGGGCTCCAAAATCAGCCTGAAGCTCAATCATGCTGTCGGCATCTACGGTTGTAGATGCGGCACCATATGCAGATCCGGTATCAATCTGCTCATTTACTGCAAATTCAAAGGCAGGAAGACCGGAAAGATTGTTTGCCGGCAGAACAGAGAGAATCTCTCTTGCCTTTGCAACGGCTTCCATATCATCCTCAGCAAGAATATGAACTGCACCGCTTTCCATCGCCGCTTTGGCAGAACCGGCGTCAGCCTCGCCTGCTGTATAAGGAGGTGTCATAAAGAGGCTTCCCTTTTCACTCATCACAACGATATCAGCACCTGCCGCAATCATTGCCATGCTGCCTGCACATACACCGGCAATAACAGAAACCTGAGGCACCACGCCGGAAATATTGCTGACACAGCTCATGATGTTTCCGTAAGCAGCCAACACATCGGTCCCTTCGTCTGCCTTGGCACCATTGGAATCATAAATTCCTACAATCGGTGCGCCGGTCTTTCCGGCAAGCTCATAAAGCTTACATATTTTAGCTGCCTGCAATCTGCCGACAGCACCGCCGCTCTGGGTGATATCCTGAGAAAAGGCATATACCGGTGCGCCCTCTACCATACCGTAGGCAGCAACAACACCTTTGGCTGTTCCCTTTTCTCCGATGCCACCGATCTCGGTGAATTTGCCGTCGTCAAACAGTTGACTGAGTCTCTTCCTTACAGGAGCTTCTTGATCGACTGCTGCCTTCGCTGCTTCAAAATCAGTCAGCTGCCGAAGATTCATTCCTGTCCCCATGTTGATTCCTCCGTTCAATCTCATTTTCTCAAATAATATATATAGTCCTGATGATATACACTGGAAATATTGCCGTTATATAAATTTGATATTGCAGTATAAATTCTTAAAAAACCCGAAATCAGATTCAGTATACTATATTTTTCTTTTTTTTACAAGCACAAATTCAAACTATTCTTTTCTTGTTTACATTTCAGTCTTTTTGTTTTTCAGCAGAATACAGCTATCTCCATATCAAGAACATAGGAAAAAGCCGCATTTTTTCAACACGGCTTTTGTTCTTATCTTATTTTTCCCTCATTGGGGCATTATTTCTTCTGAGACCAACTTCCTTTTCCCTTTCCTTTTTTATTGACCGGCTTTTCATTGGTTTTGATCGAGGACTCGTATTTGGAACGAAGTTGTTTGAGTTCCATCGCTGTTAACTCTCTCCACGCACCGGGTTTGAGCATACCAAGACGTACCGGACCAATAACAATGCGTTTAAGGCGTGATACGGTAAGACCCACGCTCTCACACATACGGCGTATCTGTCTGTTTTTCCCCTCTTTGATGGTCATAAGTAGAACAGTTCGTCCTTCTTCTTTTGTAACCACATTAACCACAGCCGGCAACGTTCTTACACCATCCAGCACAACACCGGCAGAGAGATCTACCACCTGTTCTTCCGTGACCTCAGAATCCACGGTAACACGGTAGGTTTTCTCTATCTCGCTTCTGGGATGCATAACAATATTGGCGAAGTCTCCGTCGTTGGTCATAATAAGAAGTCCCTCTGAGTTTCTATCCAGACGGCCAACGGGATAGATACGCTCCGGAATATCGCTGACAAGCTCAGTGACACACTTACGTCCCAACTCATCACTCATGGTTGTAACATATCCTCTAGGCTTGTTGAGCGCAATATACCACTTTCTCTTATCTTTGACCGAAAGCTCAACGGGCTCCCCGTCAATCATAACCTTATCACGTTTCGGGTCGATCTGCTGTCCTATGATGCAGGTTCTTCCGTTTACCTTGATTCTTCCCTCTTCAATCAGCTTTTCTGCTGCCCGACGGGATGTAATGCCTGCATCCGACAATGCTTTTTGTATCCTTATGTTTCCAGCCATACTACGGCTCCTCCATTATGTTATCTTTTATTATTTTCCTTTTTACCGGATGCGAATGCGTTCAATCAACCTGACAAAAAAGCCGACTGCACCTTGTCTCTCTGTTTGAGCCACAGGAATCTCCTTCCCTGCTTTCAACTCCACGCTTCCTAACCTTTCGCCATCCAGAAAAAATTCCACTTTCCCACAGCTTTCGCCTTCTTTTACAGGAGAAAAACAAAAGGGTTCGACATATATTTTCCATTTAATCCGGTTTCTTTCGTCTTCGGTAAGCACTGCCGAAAGCTGTTGTTCCGCAACCAACTCCACAGCCTTTTCCATGCCGCCCGTTACCGGGATCATAACTTCGGGCAACATTTCTGTCAAAACCTCGTTCGCCCTTCCCTCAAAGTACCGATCATACAGACTCGCATGGACTTTCCAATCGTCGGGACAGCTGAGAGTTACACAGATCAACGTCACTCCGTTTTTCTCCGCAGCCGAAACAAGACATCGACCGGCTTTTTTGGTAAACCCAGTCTTAACCCCAATTGTCCCCTCATAGATGGTGAGCAGTTTATTGTGATTCTTCAATGTTCTCGGATAAGGCGGTGATCCGAACTCAACCTGTGCCGTTACAGAAGAACAAAGCTCCCTGAAACTGGGATTGATCAGTGCTTCCTTTGCAATCAGCGCCAACTCATATGCGGTGGAATAATGGCCATCCTCGTCCAACCCCGACGGATTGGCAAATCGGGTATCCTTCAACCCCATCAGGGCCGCTCTCTCATTCATCTGTGCCGCAAAAGCAGATGTGCTGCCGGCAATCCTCACGGCTGCGGCATTGGCCGCATCATTTCCGGATGAAAGCAGCATTCCTGCTGCCAATGCCCGAAGGGTAACGGTATCCCCGAACTGCAGTCCCATCGAGCTGCCCTCCACCCGCAGTGCAGAATCATCCACCACAAACGGTTCATCAAGGTCAGGCTGCTCCAGCGTAATCAGCGCAGTCATCATTTTCGTTGTACTCGCCATAGGCAGCCGCTCTTCTCCGTTCTGAGAAAACAAGACCCTGCCGCTTTCCATTTCCATCACCAGGGCAGCTTTTGCTGCAACCGCATCTTCTGTCGGCGCTGCCTCTGCCGGAATCCACCTGACAATTATTCCGATTGCTATCAGTACACAAAATGTGTATTTCATTTTTTTCAACACAATAAACCACCTGCCGATTTATTTCTATGCAGGAGGTTTATCGGTTATTCAATTTTATTCCGGCTGTTGTTATTCCTCAGTTCTGTGCCGAATCAGCTGCAGTCATGGCATCAGCTGCCGGATCAGCGGGCTGCTCACCTTTTTTCTTGTTTTTATCAATAAATGCAGTAATTTTATCAATGATACCGGGAACCATGTTGATAACCTTATCTCCTGCGTTAGAGCTGGTGGGAAGTTCCATGATCTTAACATCTGTTCCAGTGGAAACAATAAATGCAACGGGCTGAACTTTCACACCGCCGCCTACCCCGCCGCCAAAGAGCTCCTTATTGCTTCCACTCTTATCGGGATAATCAGAGCCTCCGGACCCAAAACCAAAAGACACCTTAGAAACCGGAATAATCGTAGTTCCGTTTCCCAGATCAATCGGATCGCCCAAAACGGTATTGGCATCTGCCAGACCTTTCATATTCTTCATCGAAACATCAATCATGTTACCTACATTTTTTTCACTCATGGCTATTTCCTCCTCTTTTTTGCCGGAGTCTTTTTATTTCCGGAGCTAAACTGCTTTTTAAATATTATCGCCAGATAATTTATTCCCATACCAATGACAGCGGCAATCACCGCCCAGGGGATAATCCCCAGCTTTACACGGGCAGATACCATTCCTTCATCTTCACAAAAGTCCGGTTTTATAACAATTACCTGCTTCTTTGGCCTTTTGATCTGCCTCAGCGATGACAGCAGCGGATATACCGCCGCACAGGTTTTTCCATACTTCTCTGCCGTGTCGCATGGATCGTCGGTAGCAACGATCACTTTCAGTTCCAATAGATAGAGCCGTATACTTTTTAAGAGAAATTTTAATGGTCCTTTCACTGCTCCAAACAGTTCCAGCACCGATTCCAACGTGCTCTGAAGCTTTTCCAGTTTCTGTGAAAAGGTTTGCTTAGTCTTTTGTTTGCTCTCCTGCTTTTGAACCTTTTCCTTTTTTTCTTTTTTCTTTGTTTTCTTCTTTCTTTCCTTCTTGGGGAATATCCCAAACTTCAGAAAAAGATATGAGACAGAAAGGGTAAATTCTCCGTCAAAGCCAATACGAACACAAACAGGAAGCCAAAGCAGCAATATCAAAAACAACAATATACTGCCCGCAATGATCCAACCTGTCATGACTCCCCTCCTTTGTCAGACCCCGGTTCTTCTATCTCCTTCGTTTCATCCATCAGATCAAACAGGTTCTCCTCCTGCTCGCCGTTTTGTTCATCGGCACTTTCTACCGGCGGCAGCTCCTCAATGGAACTGAGCGAAAAGCTGCGCAGAAAATGATAACCTGTTTTGTAGGCAATGGGTCTGCCGGGGAGTTCCAGGCGTCCGGCCTCTTCAATTAATTCTTTTTCTACCAGCGTGTTGATTACGCCTCCGCAATCCACACCTCGCACCTGCTCAATAAATGCCTTTGTCACCGGCTGATTATATGCTATAATTGCCAGTACCTCTATAGCAGCCTGAGAAAGTGTCGAATTCCGCTTTATTTCCAACATTCTTTTGATGTAGGACGCATATTTTTCACAGGTACACATTTGATAGCTGTCATTCAGCTTCTTGATGCGTATTCCTCGCTGCTGACTTTCATACTCATCAGTCAATGCATCTGCATAGGCCTTTGCCTCTGCAGGTGAAATCTCCAGCACAGCAGCCATACGACCTATCGATACCGGATCTCCACCTGCAAAAAGCAGTGATTCAATAATTCTTTTGTATTCCTGATCACTCATGATCTCGTCGCAGGCCATCAACACCGCGTTTTCTGTATTCATATCTGCCACCATAGTTTTTTATAAATTTAACGGTGAAAACTTTTTCAAACCACTTTTTCAGGAAGAAACATTACCTTACTCTGCCACAGCCCGTTCATCCCCTGCTGTTTCGTTTTCCTCTTCCTGTTCGGAGGAAAGATCAAAGTCGCTGAGCAATGCAGCCTCATCCATCGGCTCGTATCCCCGTCCCGTCAGACGCATATACGTTCCTTCTTCATCCACTTCAATTCTGCCACCCTTGATCAGCTCCAGCATGGCAAGGAAGGTAGCCACCATTTCGGAACGGTCCGTACAACTGTCTATTATTCCCTCAATATCAGCCGTGCCTGAACCGTAAAGCTTTCGCATGATGTGTATGATCCTCGAGGATACCGATACCACCCTGCGCCTTACAATGCCGCTGAATGCCGACTCCGGTGGAGGCAGCCTGCGCTGCTTTTTACCAAGTGCACTCAGATAGGCATTGAGAATCTCTGCCGGCATATGGATTGCCGTATACTCTTTTGAAGCTTCTATCTTCTGCGCCTTACGCACAAAAATATCTCCGCCTACATAGAGTTCGGCAAGCATAGCGGCAACCTCTTTACAGAGCTGATATTCCAGCAGCTGTCCGCTGAGTTCACTTTTCAGCTGTTCGGTCTCTTCTTCATGTTTGGGCAACAGCGAAACTGTTTTGATATAGACAAGCCGGGAAGCCATTTCAAGAAAACTGCTTGCTGTCTCCATATCCGTCTTGTCCATCTTTTCAATCTCAGCCATATATTGAGCCAACAATTCCGATATATTAATATCCAGAATATCAATTTTGTGACGGGCAATCAATGTCAGCAGCAGGTCAAGAGGTCCTTCGTAATCTGCCACTTTAAAATTCAGTTCCATATTTGCTCACCTACCGATCAAAACGCCGATCAGCAGATCGAACGGCAACGTCAGCCAATCCAAAACATTAAACATCCATATCCTTGCCTGTGCCAAAGGCGCTTCCAGGATCCCGGAATAGACAACAAGAATAAATACAAGGAAGATGATACGTTCAAACTTCATCAATCCAAAATAAATCTTCTCCGGCAGCAGTACCGATGCCACACGAGAACCATCCAGTGGCGGGATGGGGATCAAATTAAAAACCGCCAGAGATACATTCACACTTATCATAATGACCAAAATTTCCACCGCCCAATACATCACCTGGTAGGTATCGGGATACAGTGAAGAAACAATAATGGCCGTTTTATAAAGAACCATGGAAATCAATGCCACAAGTATATTGGAAACCGGGCCGGCCAGTGCAGAAACTGCCATTCCATACTTTGGGTGTTTGAACCTGCTGGCATTGATCGGTACTGCTTTTGCCCAACCAAACCCGGTAAGGATCATAGCAGTAGTTCCAAAAAGATCAAAATGTTTGAGGGGATTGAGGGTCAGCCTCCCCATTCTTTTCGCTGTGTCATCCCCCAGTTTATATGCCACATAACCATGTGCACATTCGTGTATAGGCAAAACCGTAAAAGCAATCAGGGCTCTTACGAGAATCTGATATAACCAAGACATGAAAAAATATCCTTTCAAACAGCTAAGCTCTTGCATTTTATCGGAGTTTGGCTTATAATTATTATACAATCCGGTAAGAGAAAATACAAGTCTATCCATGTCGATAAGCTGTGTTTCTAAGAAATTTTACAAATTTACAAAAATAAAATTTGCAAAACACTTGCATTTCTTCGAGATATCTGGTAAAATAATCTCGTTATGTTTGTTTTGCCGAAGGAGGTGCAACTATGGCTAAATGCGAAATCTGCGGTAAAGGCGTTACTTTTGGTATAAAAGTCTCTCACTCTCACAGACGTTCCAACAGAACCTGGAAGCCTAATGTTCGTCGTGTTAAAGCGGTGATCAACGGTACTCCCTGTCATATCAATGTCTGCACACGCTGCCTGCGTTCCAATAAGGTTCAGCGCGCTGTCTGATTCTTTTTACCAACCGAACAAAATGCGATGAGGGAGCAGCCTTTGGCTGCTCTTTATTCATTTTCCCGTTAAAAAAGCTCCCCGCTGGGCATACAGCTCCAACGGAGAGCTTTTCTCTCTTTAGTCTTCTCTTTTTCCTTTCACCTTGAATTTCGCTGTCAGTTCGGGGAAAAGACGCTTTATTCCCCAGTAAACTCCGTATCCGGCAACTCCGCCCAGCGTATTCATCCAAAGATCATCAATATCCGTCCAGCGTGATTGCGGCAACTGACAGAGTTCAATAAACAAGGATACCAAAAACGTTATCAACACCGTCGATCGGAAGTTCCTTTCTCGCCACAGCAGCGGTATAAAAAAACCAATCGGCAGAAACATCCCGATATTTCCCAACAAATTAATAATAAAATAGCTTCTGTTCCCCGTCTGAAATTCCCGTATGGAATCGGCAAAAATTTTAAAAGGAATCAAATTGATCCCGCTGTCCCCCGCCTGAACAATCCCAATTCCTGTACCGCTGAACTCCAGCCGCGGTATGATTGTCTGAGAAAACAAACCAACCATGAAAAGTAAAAACAAAATTATTCCCATCTCATGCCAAAATGTTGTTGGCGTTTTCCTTTTCGACAGCACACAAATTCTGACCGCACGAAAAACAAAAATCGGCACTGCCGCAATCAGCACATACGGCAGCATTGCCAAAACATGCTTTATAATGCTTGACATCGGTATCCATCTCCTCATTATTACTCGCTTTTTTAATAATACCTGCCATGTTTTAAAAATACCTCTGCTTTTTTCTTACAACTTTCTTACACTAAAATCAACTATAAGAAAGTACAAAAAATGGTCTCTGCATTGACAGAGACCATTTTATCATTCCCCTCAATATTGGGAGGTAATACCGAAATACTCCTCTAAACACAGGCCACTGTCGTAGACCTTTTTCGCCAACTCTTTTCCCAGATAGCGGATATGCCACGGCTCATACTGATAGCCGGTGATATCTTCTTTTCCTTCCGGATAACGAATAACAAAACCGTATTTCCAGCAGTTTTCTGCCAGCCAACGACCCTCTTTCGTTTCTGCAAAGGCAAATTTCAAAGAGTTGACATCCATGGCAAGACCGGACTGGTGTTCAGAATGTCCCGGACGAGCCGATATGGTATCGGCATATTCCTTTCCATACCGGTTTACCCAGCCGTTATAAGTGTTGCGCTGTGTTTCATAGCTGCGGAAACCGGAAATGATTTCAAGGTGTATTCCCTGTTTTGTCGCATCTGCCTGCATTACCTGAAAAGCTTTATAGGTACCTCCGGTAAAACCGGGAGCATAGTCGGCAGGAAGCGTATATGTTTTATTTACGATCACAACACCGTCAACATAGGTAATACCGTCCTTTACAACAATGTCGTATCCTTTGGCGGTAGTTCCTATGAGAGTGCCGTCCTCTTCTTTCTCTGCTGCTTTCTTCTTTTGATTCCTCTTGCTGGGAATCCTCCGATGAATGCACGTTAGAAGATTCCGGTTCGACTTCTTCCGAAGATTCTTCGCCAGAACTCTCCAGCTCAGACTCTTCCGATGATTCCATCTCCGGTGCCGTCTCTGCTTCAGAACTTTCTTCTGTCTTTGACGAGTCTTCCCTGCTTTCCGGTTCTGCCTCGCCTTCTTCAGAATCCTTTGACTCTTCCCGGGAGCTTTCCGAAAAAACGGATTGTCCCGAACCTTCTATTTCTGCATCAGAACTGAAGGCATCACCAAAGCTGTAGCTGCACCCTGAGAGAAACACCATACAGACGCACAATATCACAGCAATAACCTTGAATTCTTTCTTATTTTTTCTCTGCTGTCTCACTGTTCTTTTTCTTCTTTCCCAACGAGAGTTTGCTCTCGGTTCCTTTCATCAGGCGCCCTATGTTCTCGTGATGTTTACTGATGACAATAATAGCAAAAATAATTGCAAAAATCTCATTCCAGACGAGGAAAGGACCATCTGACAGCATCAAAATGCAGGTAATGATCGGATACACCACCGCACCGCTGATAGATGCCAATGATACATATTTGCTGGCGAGAAGAACAATCATTGCGATACCGATAACAACCAGAAACGCTCTGTAGTCGATAATAACCATGATACCAAGACTGGTCATGGCTCCTTTGCCTCCGCGAAATTTAAAAAACAAAGGAAATACATGACCCAGCAGCACAAATAAACCAGCCACATACTGTCCATCCACAACAGTAACCGCAAAATATTCAAACAGACACTTACCTATCATTACCGCAGCCACACCCTTGAGAAAATCTCCCAAAAGCGTAGGGATTGCCAGTGCAGCACCGTAGGTTCTAAGAACATTGGTCATTCCTGCGTTTCCGCTGCCATGACGACGAACATCATCTTTTTTAAAAATCTTACTGAAAATGATAGCAAAGTTGATGCTTCCCAAAAGATAGGAAACTACCGCTGTTATCACTCCGGCCAAAAAAATCTCCATAACTCTGTATTCTCCCGAAGCTTATTATCATTTTATTTTTTGAGCTCTGTCAAACTTATTCGCCGCGTTCGCGGGAAAGAATTCTGATCGGAGTTCCTTCAAGACCAAAGGTCTCTCTAATCTGGTTCTCAAGATATCTCTTGTAAGAATAGTGGAATAGTTTATCGTCATTGACAAACATAACAAACGTAGGCGGACGTGTGGAAGGCTGGGTAATATAGTAAATTTTAAGCCTTTTACCCTTATCCGTAGGCGGCTGTACTCTTGCTGTTGCATTGGCCAGAATATCGTTGAGCTTACCTGTTGTTATTCTCATGGCGTTGTTGGCATTGACCTGATTGATCAGCTCATACAACTGCTCCACACGCTGTCCTGTCAGTGCTGAAATAAAAATAATGGGAACATAGGACATAAAGCTGAGGTTCTCCTCCAGATCCTTTCTGAAGTGAGCCATCGTATTGGTATCTTTCTCCACGGCATCCCACTTGTTGACAACAACAACACAACCCTTGCCCTGTTCATGGGCATATCCGGCTACTTTGGAATCCTGTTCGGTAAAACCGGTGGTCGCATCAATAACAATCAGACACACATCGGCGCGGTCAACAGCCATATAAGCACGCAGTACACTATATTTCTCGATAATCTCATCCACACGGCTCTTTCTGCGAATGCCGGCGGTATCGATAAAAACATACTTACCATGCTCATTCTCAATGGCTGTATCCGTAGCGTCTCTGGTGGTTCCGGCAATGTTGGAAACAATAACCTTCTGTTCTCCTGCCATACGGTTGACCAGAGAGGACTTTCCTACATTCGGCTTACCAATAATGGCAACTTTGACCTGGTCGTCTTCGTACTCATCTCTGTCTTCAAAGTCAATATATTTGAAGCACTCATCCAGCAAATCTCCCGTACCATGACCATGCACAGAAGAAACCGCAATGGGGTCACCCAAACCGAGATTATAAAACTCATAGAACTCCGGTGGGACATCACCCAGAGAGTCACACTTGTTGACACACAAAACAATGGGCTTATTGCTCTTCTGCAGCATGGATGCCACTTCCATATCGTTGGCGGTAACACCGGAACGAATATCGGTAACAAGGATGATAACATCTGCGGTATCAATGGCGATCTGAGCCTGCTGACACATCTGCGAAAGAATGATATCTCCCGAAAACGGCTCAATACCGCCGGTATCCACCAAGCGGATCTTTTTATCCAGCCATTCACATTCGGCATAGATCCTGTCACGGGTAACACCCGGTGTATCCTCAACAATGGATATCCGCTTTCCCGTAAGTTTGTTAAACAGTGAGGACTTTCCCACATTGGGGCGTCCTACTATTGCTATAATTGGTAATTCCATAATTTTCTAAACCATACCTCTCTAAAAATGCTTAAACAGAAACATTAAAACAGAGTTTTTCATTTAACAGTTCATTTGATTCCCTGATTTTCACCATGTTACACCAAGAAATGCATCCAGCAGCTCGGCGCCGTCATTTTCCACGGTTCTTAGCTTTATACCAAGCTGTTCACAGACATCTTCCCTTGAGACATCGTCAAGAAATACATCCTGCTCATGTCTCAGCATAACCGAAGGAATCAGCAACTCTTCACCCAAATCTCTTCCCTTCAGCTGTGCAATCAAATCGCCACCTGTAACAAGGCCTGCCACGGTAACACTGTGCCCAAAGAAATCGTTGAGGATCGGAACCACTTCTACGGTCAATCCATCGTACTGCCGCATCGCCATAGCTGCCAGCTCTTTCATCAGAGGAGCCGCTGCTGTTCCCGTTGCCAGAGTCACTTTCCGTGCTTTTTCAATGGTATCCCCACTCTCTACCGCACGGGCAAGTTCCGCAGAAAATTCCTGCTTTGTCAAAGCGATCATACCAACCCCGTTTGCCAATTGAGGAAAATCCTCATAATATTCGGCTTCCGGAATGGGAATTTCCGCTTTCAGAAAAAATTCATCCGAGGGATAGACCAGACGGGTACCGAACTTCTCAATAAAATTATCGCTCAATTCGTGTATAATGTCAATAACGTTTTGTGCTGTTTTTTGTGAATAACTTTCGAGAGGGTGCAATCCTTCCCTATGCTTAGTCAGCCCTACCGGTACACAGGCAATACTTTCCACCGCAGGGTAGAGTTTTGCCAGATCTGTAATGGATCTTTTTAACTCTTCCCCATCATTAATTCCGGGACAGAGCACCAACTGTGTATTCATCTTCAACCCTGCTGCTGCCATCATATCCAGATATTCCAGCGAATCTGCCGCATGAGGATTTTTCATCATCATAACGCGCAGTTCCGGATTGGTCGTGTGCACCGAAACATTCACCGGACTGATATGCATTTCAATCAACCGTTCAATATCCTTCTTTTTCAGGTTGGTCAGCGTCACATAATTACCAAACAGAAAAGAAAGTCTCTCATCATCATCCTTAAAATAAAGACTCTCTCTCATACCGTGCGGCAGCTGGTCCACAAAACAGAAGATACATTTATTGCGGCAGCTATGCTGTTTATCTATAAGGTAACTCCCGAATTCCAGTCCGAGAGGCTGATATTCATCTTTTTTTATTGTGATTTCCCGCGGCTCACCGTTTGTTTCTACAAGGAGGGTGAGTCTGGTTTCCATGGTATAAAAATCATAATCCAGAACGTCATTGATCTCATGTCCGTTGACCTGAACCAATGTATCCCCTTCACGTACGCCGGCCTTGTATGCCGGGGACCCCTTTTCCACGCCTGTGCATATTACCATCTCTGCACACCTCGCTTTTACCCTATTAAAGAAAAAAGGAGGGAAAACCCTCCTTGATCCCGGTTTCAACTTCCGTACGATATCCTCAAAGGTATCGACAAAAGGCCTGCGTTAGCCTTGATTCTCACAGCTGTGCAAGCCTTGATCGACCCGTTTTACCAAGCAGCTTATTCAGCGTTTACCTTGATAACTTCCTTGCCTTTGTAGAAACCGCAGTTGGAGCAAACTCTGTGGGGCAGCTTAAGCTCGCCGCACTGGGTGCATCTGCTGAGCGTGGGAGCCTGAAGCTTCCAAACGCTGGAGCGTCTCTTGTCGCGTCTTGCTCTTGAAACTTTACCCTTTGGTACTGCCATGTCCTGCACCTCCTTCTATATTGACCGTCGTTATTTTAACAAATCCTTTAAAACAGCCAGCCGTGGGTCTGTTGTGTCATTCACACAGCCGCAATCGCCTTCGTTGAGATCTTTTCCGCAGATACTGCAGAGTCCTTTACAATCAGGACTGCACAGATACTTCGACGGAAGCTCCAGCAAAACATCCTCGCACGCCAGTGTCCCGAGGTCTAAAATGCCTTCGGGAACGAGAATGAAGCCTTCACTGTCTTCATTATGAAGCTCTCTTGCAACCATGTGTTCAAATTTGTAATCGAAATGCTCGGTGCATTCTTTAAGGCATCTGTCGCACAGGTAGGTCATGCAACATCCAGCGCCGTATCGAAGGCTTATCATCCCCGAACGATTTTCGACTTCGCCTTTAACCATGGCGTTCGAGAGACCATCGACTCCAAGCCCGCTGAAATCAACTTCTCCGACAAACGATATAATCTGTCCTTCGTTTTCAAAAAGCTGCTTGATATCGATCTGCATTACAATCTCCCTCATGTCGGCTGTACAAAATGTGGGGCAGTCCTTACGTCAGGACATACCTATACCACATCCCCAAGCTACTCAAAATATTATACAATCCGTTTTATCTTTTGTCAATATCAAAACTTAAATTTTTCTTTAAAAAACACAATTTCACCGCAAAAAGCTTACACGAGGTGTTTGATCAGGGATTCCTTCTCCCCTTCCAGCAGATCAATCATCGGCAATTCGATCATTGTATAGCATCCTGCAGCCTGACGTGTTGCGGCTCGGGCGCATGCAACCATAATCTGTCCGGTAAGAGCGGGGTTGTTTATCTTCATGTTAAACTCAAAAAGCTGATTCTGTGTGGTGCCGGAAACACCCTTGCGCACAAGATTGACGCCATGTCCCATATCCAACAGTGCATCCACATCATCAACTGCAATAACATGCGTTTCATCATGGATAAAATAGGGATCATTTTTAATGGAAGCAGCAACGGTGTTATAATCCGCACCGTCCTCCATCTCGATATAGACCATTCTGCGATGGATGCCGGTACCTGTCGGTATTGTCATGGAAAGTGCCTTTTTCACACCTTCTTTGCCCTTTACAGCCACGGTATGTCCCATGCTCATGCCGGGGCCAAAATTGGTGTAGGTGATCCCCTTAGGGGCAGCAGCCTGCAGAAGTGTTCTGACAACAGAATCGGATCCCGGATCCCAGCCTGCCGAAATAACAGAAACAGCACCGTTCTTCTTTGCCTCTTCATCCAGCATGCATTTCAAGTCCCAAATACCGGTATGAATATCATAGCTGTCTACCGTACTGATTCCCATGGCCAGATATTTTTTCGCCTGTTCCGGCACACTTCTGGTGGGAACGCAGAGAATAGCAACATCCGGCTTTTCATCAAGCTCGTTCACATCGGCAACAACCTTCACGCCCATAATCTCTTTTTCTTCGGGATTTCTGCGGATCACTGCCAGCAGCTCCATATCTCCTGCTGCCTTTGCCGCCTCAATCGCGGCTTTTCCGATGTTTCCGTAGCCCACTACTACTGCTTTTATCATAGCTAACGCCTCCTGAAACCGACAACCCAAAACAGAAATACGCCTGCCGGATTATCGATATTAAAATCAATCGCCATGCTCAATGCCTGCCGGCACTGCATCAATTTACTCTGATATTATATCAAACGACTGCCCAAAACACAATTATCAACATTTACAAATCTCATACTCATCAAAAAAAAATTCCAAAACATCTTCCAAAAAGTTATTTTTCATTTCGTGTATAGTATGACAGCACGGAAACAGAAATCTGTTTCCGTGCTGTCCGGGGGCTATATAAGCAAATAATGTGAGGATTTTTTATTTCATTTGTTATTGATCGCTTGTTTTTTCTGCTGTTTTGAGCTTTTCAGCCGCTTCCACTCTCTTTTTCTTTCTGCTTTTACCGGCTTTGATGCCCAATATCACAGCAACAGCAACGATAACCGCAAGCATAACCAGGAACGGCAGGCAGGCAACAATCACCAATACCAGCTCTTCCCAGAATTCAACAAAGGCATCCCAACCGTTGCCGAGACGGCGAAGAATCTTCTCTCCGAAAGAAAGTTCCTTGATGGGCTCAGGTGTATATTCGATCACTTCCTGCAAATTGATAGTCACCGTGGAATAGCTGACCTGATCTTTCAGAATTTTAAAATTGGTCATATAGCTCTCAATCCGATAACGCACTTCGGAAAGCTGTCCTTCAATACTGAGGATATCCTCAATTGTCTCTGCTTTCTCCAACAGTTCCAACAGACGCTCTTCCTGTACCTCCAGCGATTCAATACGGGCCTGCAGATCGTAGTACTGACCGGTGACATCATCTCTCGTCTCATAGCTGTACAGGATATTTCCCACTTCTGTCAGCGTGTTGGTGTATTCCTTATACTTCTCCGCAGGAATACGGATGGTGATATGACAATAGCGCTCACTTTTTCCGTATCTCTCCAAGCTGACACCACTGTAATCGGAAGAGGAAACATAACCGCCCATCTTCTCAGTCATTTCAAGCAGAGTTTCATAGCTGTTGTCATATTCCTTGGTTTCAATATTATACTCGGCTGTCATGATGATCTTGCGTTCAGCCGTGGTTTCTCCCACCATACCGTCCGAAGCAACGCCGCTTTCCGGTTCATCAAAATCCACCTCTTCATCGGCCATCTCTTCGTATTCAATGTCGGCCTCGCCCTTCATATCATCATAAGCATAGCCATTATCTGTGGATACAGAAGAAGAGTACGTCATCTCCTCTTCCATAGCCATATCGTTGGTTGCAGCGGCGCAGCCGCCAAAAAGCAATGCGGGAAGAAGCACTGCGGCAATCAGAGCAAACATTTTTTTCTTTGCTGTCAATTTCATTTTCAAATCCACCTTTCTCCTCATTTACGGTTTCACATAATAGGTGCCTTTCTCTTTCCAGAATACTGCATGGTTTTAAAATTTTTTCGGTTTGTCATTTTACTGAAGCAATATGACTTTAAACTAAACGCGAAAAAAGCTTAAACCTGTTATAATAATAGCATAATGAAAAGTATCGGGCAAGTATATTCTCTATACATTTACATCTCTGTCAAAATTTCCCGATAACAACATAATAAAAAATAAAGGAGCTCGGTATTGAATGAACGTAAAAGCCTCTACCCCCAGCAGAATCTGTCTGTTTGGCGAACATCAAGACTATCTCGGACTTGAAGTTATTGCCTCGGCTATCAACCTTCGTTTCAGCGCTCAGGCAAGCGATCGTTCCGATAATATTCTCGCCATAGACATCCGCGATTCTTCCGTCAGCGAACTTGGACAGAAAAACGTTGATAACCTTTATCAGCACTATGAAATTGATCTCTCCAAACCCATTATTTTTGACCAGAAGCGCGATTACTTCAAGAGTATCGTAAAACAGCTGCAAAAAGCCGGCTGCAATGTAAAGGGTGCTGACATCCGTCTCGACTCCGAGATTCCCATCGGCAAGGGAATGTGCTCCTCCACCACAATGGTACTGGTCATGACCACCGCGCTGGCCAAGCTTTGGGGCCATCCTCAGGCAGGCGATCCTATCGTGATGGCCGAACTCGCCTGGGATGCCGAGGTTGGCGAATTCGGCGAACCCGGCGGACGTATGGACCACTATGCCTCTGCGCTCGGCGGACTGGTTCACCTTGATTTCCGTGACGGCAAGACCGCTGTCAATCCCCTCTCCTCCACCCCTAACGGCTGTTTCATTCTCTTTGACACACTTGAACCCAAGGACACCCTCGACGTGCTCTCCAAATCCAAATATCCTACCCTTGAGGGAATCAAACAGCTCAACCCCTTCGGTGTTACATCCATCCGCGATTTCTACAACGATCCCTCCAAGGAAGAGCTTCTCTGCAAACTGGATTCCGAACACCGCAGAAAGGTAGAAGCAAACATCTCCAACTATCGCATTCAGCGTGAAGCTCTTACCATGATCTCTTCCGGCAACATTGACGATGCTAAACTGGGTGAATTGCTCAACCGCCATCAAGCAAACCTCCGCGACGGTCTTTGCATCTCTACCAAGACTATCGATAAAATCATTGACACAGCGATTGCCAACGGTGCCTACGGCGGTAAATTCAACGGTTCCGGCGGAGGCGGCTGCCTCTATGTTTATGCCGACAAGAGTAAGACTGAAAACATCATCGGCATCATGAAAGAAATGGGTTATCCCGGTGCCGTTCTCCATACCGTAAAGGGTCTCTCCGTTGAGGAAGTATAACCCTCTGCAGAATCTCTCCCCTTGTTCGGAACAAATTATAATACATACATAACTTCATTCTTATATTGAAAGGAGTCTATCTATCATGAAAGCTATTATTCTTGCAGCAGGAAAAGGCAAACGTCTTCATTCTGAGCAGTTCAGTCTTCCGAAGGTTCTTCGCCAGGCCAATGGCCGTCCTCTCCTCGGTTATGTTACCGAGAGTCTCTCCTTCATCGATAAAAAGGACACCATCATCGTTGTCGGCTATAAACGTGAGCAGGTCATGGAGCAGTTCCCTGGATACGTATTCGCTGTTCAGGATGAGCAGTTGGGTACCGGTCATGCCGTCAACATGGCAAAGGATATCCTTGCCGACTATAACGGTCCCGTGCTGGTATGCTATGGCGATATGCCCCTCTTCACTCCCGACACCTATAAAAACGCACTGCTGACTCATGAGAGCGCTGATGCCGACTGCACCATCATCACCGGCATCACCGATGACAAACTGGCATACGGCCGCATTATCCGTGATGAAAACGGTAAGTTCGTCACCGTTGTTGAGGATAAGGACTGCACTCCCGAACAGAAGCTGATCAAAGAGCTGAATATCGGCATCTATGTATTTAACTCCGTTAAACTCTTTGAGGCACTGGGTAACCTGCGCAATAACAACGCCCAGGGTGAATACTATCTTACCGATGCCCCCGAGCTTATCCGCAAAAACGGCGGTAAAATTGAAACCTATACCATCAATGACGGCAAGCAGCTGCTTGGCGTAAACACCCCTGAAGATCTTGAGCTTTGCGAAAGTATCCTCAGAGAGCGCGCCGAATAAGCGCGCCATCTCCCCGAAAGGAAGTTGAAACAATGATAAAATTCGGTACAGGCGGTTTCCGCGCGGTTATCGCCGATGATTTCACCAAAGCAAACCTCGAGCTGCTTGCTCAGGGTCTTGCCGACAAAATGACTGCCGAGGGTGTAACTAACTCTCCTGTTGCCATCGGCTATGACAGACGTTTTATGTCCGATATCGCCGCAAAATGGTGTTCTCAGGTTCTTGCCGCCAACGGCATCCCTGTTCGCTTTATTGCCGGCGAATCTCCTACACCGCTGATTATGTTCACCGTAAAACAGTTGGGCTGCCACTATGGTATGGCCATCACCGCCAGCCATAACCCTGCTGAATATAATGGTGTCAAGATCTTTACTCTTGGCGGACGCGATGCCTCCAAGGAAGTCACCGACGAACTGGAAGGCTATATTAGCCGTGTTGGTGAACCCCGTGTGACTAACTTTGATTCTGCTGTAAAAGACGGTATCATCCAGATCATCAACCCCAAAAACGATTACATAGACAGCATTCTCTCCGTTCTGGATATCGACAAAATCAAAAACAGTTCGGTCAAAGTCCTGCTCGACCCCATGTTCGGTGTATCCCGCACCTGTCTGCAGACCATTCTTCTTACCTGTCGCTGCGAGGTTGATGTTATCAACGACCGTCACGATACCCTCTTTGGCGGACGTCTTCCCTCTCCCTCCGCAAAAACTCTGCGTCAGCTGAGCATGCGTGTTGCCGAAAACGGATACGATCTTGGTATCGGTACCGACGGTGATGCTGACCGTATCGGACTGATTGATGCCTCCGGCAACTTTATCCATCCCAATGATATCATGGTGCTGCTCTACTATTATCTGCGCAAATACAAAGGCTGGAAGGGCGGCGTGGTGCGTAACCTCTGCACCACCCACCTGCTGGATCGTATCGCAGAAGACCTGGGCGACACCTGCTATGAAGTTCCTGTTGGTTTCAAGCACATCAGCCATCAGATGGATGTCTCCGATGCTCTTATCGGCGGCGAAAGCTCCGGCGGACTCACCGTACGCGGCCACATTTCCGGCAAAGACGGCATTTATGCCGCTGCCCTCATTGTTGAAATGCTCTGCACCATCGGAAAACCGCTAAGCGCAATTCTGGATGAAATCCACGAGACCTACGGCAACTTTGGCATGGCTGAATTTGACTGCCGTTTCTCTGCCGAGAAGAAAAAAGAGATTGAAAAGACCCTCTTTGAGGATCGCCTTCTTCCCGATTTTGGTCTGGCTGTGGAAAAAGTCAGCTATGATGACGGCCTGAAAGTGACATTCGCCGACAAAGCCGGTTGGATCAACTGCCGGTTCTCCGGTACAGAGCCGCTTATCCGTATCTTCTGTGAGCGTGATACCATTGAAAAAGGTCATGAACTCATTGGTGTTATGAGAACATTCCTTGGTTTATAATCAATACTTTCCAGCGCACCTTCAAGCAAAAAATCATCGGCTGTCTGTAAAAATACAGACAGCCGATTTTTACTGTTATTCTGTTCAAACACTTCTTCTATATACCAGATACCTCTGTCAAAGCAGCACCGACAGGAATATTCCGAGGAACGATCCGAACGCCATCAACAGCACAAGAATGAGACAGACAATTCTCACCCATTTTTTAGATGCCATACGGCATCACCTCCTGTTTGCTTTGCATTTTTTATCTTTTCCGTAAAATATGATACATCACTCCTTCCTATTCGTCAAGCTTATTCCAAAAAAGTTCACAATACGCTCTTATCACTGCCTTAACATTGGAAATATAGGTGTTCCGTTTTGCAATACCCGTGTTTTTTTACTTTTGCTTGTTGCAAAATGGTATTTTTTTTGGTATCATTAATTTATACATGCTTATTCGAGGTGTTCTATAAAAAATGTCTGAATCAATATCCCATGTCCCCATGTTGGGTGCCAACTATCACACACATACACACCGTTGTAAACATGCCGCAGAAAATGAACGCAATTACATTGAAAACGCCATTGCCGGCGGTGTGAAAATATTAGGATTCGCAGACCACACTCCCCAATTTTTTGACGATGGATACTATTCCAATTTCCGCATGTATCCCGAAGAACTTCAGAATTATACCGACACATTGCTGAATCTGCGGGAAGAATATAAAGGTCAGATCGATATCCTGATCGGTCTTGAGGTGGAATACTACCCCAAATTCTTCGGAAGGCTGATCGACTTTCTGAAAGATTATCCTATGGATTATCTCATTTTGGGACAACACTTTATCAACAATGAATTCGATGGATATCAGCACGTTATTCATCCCACCGAGGATGTTTCCTTTATTGCTCAATACACTGAGCAAGTTTGCGAAGCTTTTGAAACCGGATATTTCGCCTATGCAGCCCATCCAGATATGTGCAACTTTATTGCCGATCCCGCTGTCTACCGCAGCTATAGCCGCCGCATCTGCGAAAAAGCCAAAGAACTGGATATCCCCCTCGAAATGAATTTCCTCGGTTATACCGAAAAGCGCTGCTATCCCCGTATGGATTTCTGGGAAATAGCCGCTGAAGTCGGCAACACTGTTATCTTCGGCTGTGACGCACATCAGCCCGATATGATCCCCAATAACTACGCTTTCCGCGATTGTCTCGCTATTGTGGAAAAGTTGAGTTTGAACCGTACGGAAACCATCCGTATGACCATGAGAAAATAATTTTCCCTTGGCAGATATCATAATTAATTTTCAGACAGGAGAAGATCATCATGCTTAAAGGTATATCCAAAATTATCCCGCCCGAATTGCTGAAAATCCTGATGGAAATGGGACACGGAGATGAAATCGTCATCGGCGACGGAAACTTCCCGGCAGCCTCCTGTGCCGTAAACAGCCGCCTTGTGCGCTGCGACGGTCACGGCGTCCCTGAATTGCTGGATGCCATCCTTGCCCTCTTCCCGCTGGACAGCTATGTGGAAAAACCCATCGCTTTGATGAATACTACCAACGGAGATCCCACCCCGGAGATTTGGGCTGTCTATGAAGAAATTGCGGCCAGACACGAACCTGATCATCATCAGTTTGAGCTTGTGGAACGTTTTGAATTCTACGAACGTGCCAAAAAGGCATACGCTATCGTATCCTCCGGCGAAAGTGCCATCTATGCCAATATCATTCTCAAAAAAGGCGTCATCAAATAATTTTATATTTACTCTGTATATTACAATTGATATTGAAAGGAAGAAATCACAATGGCAAAACGTATTCTTGCATTTGACTTCGGCGCATCCAGTGGACGTGCTATGATCGCTACCTTTGACGGAACCAAGATTGATCTGAAAGAGATCCATCGTTTTTCCAATGATCCCGTTCTCGTGAATGGTACCCTTTATTGGGATACCCTCCGTCTCTTCCACGAAATCAAACAGGGAATCACCAAGGCATGGCATGACGGTGGTTTCGACAGTATCGGTATCGACACCTGGGGTGTTGACTTCGGTCTGTTCGACAAAGACGGCCGAATGCTGGAGAATCCCATTCACTACCGCGACACCCGCACCGATGGTATTATGGATAAGGCTTTTGCTATTGTTCCCCGTGAAGATATTTATAACAGCACCGGTATTCAAATCATGAAGATCAACACTCTCTTCCAGCTTGTTTCCATTGCTCAGAACCGTCCCGAGCTGCTGGAGCGTGCCGACAAACTGCTCTTTACCCCCGATCTTTTCAACTATCTCCTCACCGGCAACATGACCACCGAATACACCATCGCCTCTACCTCTCAGATGCTGGATGTATTCTCTCGCGATTGGGATAAAGAAATGCTCAGGAAACTGGGCATCCCCTCCCATATCCTCACCGATATCGTACAGCCCGGCACTGTTGTCGGCAAACTTTCCGATGCTATCTGTGAAGAACTTGGCGTTCCCGCTGTCGATGTTATCGCCATTGCTTCTCACGATACCGCTTCCGCTGTCATCTCCGTTCCCGCTATTCCTCCTCAGGACAAAGACTTTATCTATATCAGTTGCGGTACCTGGTCTCTCTTCGGCACCGAACTTGATCAGCCCATCGTCAACGAAGACTCTATCCGCTACAACTTCACCAACGAAGGCGGCTACAACGGTACCATCCGTTACCTTAAGAATATCATGGGTCTTTGGCTCATTCAGGAATCCCGCCGTCAGTGGATCCGCGAAGGTCAGAACGTTAGCTATGCCGATCTTGAAAGAGAAGCTCTTGCCGTTGCTCCCTTCCGCTGCTTTATCGATCCCGATGAGGATATCTTCTCCGGTCCCGGCAATATGCCCAAGCGAGTCCGTGAGTTCTGCGAAAAGACCGGTCAGTATGTTCCCCAGACTACCGGTGAAGTTATGCGCTGCATCTATGAGAGCCTTGCTATGAAATATCGTTATACCCTCAATGCTCTGGAAGATATCACCGGTAAGAAATACAACTCCATGCACGTTGTCGGCGGCGGAACCAAGGATAACTTCCTCTGCCAGCTGGCTGCCAACGCCTGCAAAATTCCCGTCATCGCAGGCCCTATCGAAGCCACTGTTCTCGGCAATGCTGTCAACCAGCTGATGGCTTCCGGCGATGTTGCCGATCTGGCCGAGGCACGTAAGGTTATCTCCAACTCCTTCGACACTATTCGCTACGAGCCGAAGGATACCGCCGATTGGGATTCCGCTTACGAAAACTTTGTAAAAATTATCAACCGATAAACAGGACTGATCCCATGAAAAGATATTTCTTCTGCGTTTTGGCTCTTTTAATTGTGCTTTGCTCGTTCTCCGGCTGTTCCCGCTATCAATACAAGCCTCTCACCGATTATTCCAACCTTGACCTTTCCTCCCCTGAGCCGCTTCTTGGAAGCGGCCGTGTGACCGTCACCCACCCTGCCTATAACACACATCAGTTCTTTATCCCCGTTGTTATCGGTGACCTGGATGAAAGTATTCGTGTTCCTCTGTTGGAAGGTATTGACAGTGCTGCAAAGGATTACAACATTACCGTTGAATATTTTATTGCAGAAAATAAAACTGATGTTCAAACTCAATCAGATGCTCTCTGTGAGATTATGGCACGCAACCCTCAGGCTGTCTGTCTGATGACTTCTGATCTTTCTAATCTCACTCATTACATCAATAAGCTCAGAGCCAGCAAAGTCCCCATTATTTCTCTGGACAACAGTATGACAACCCCCCTTGCTTCAGCCTATTGCAAACCGGATGGTGCTGCTGCAGGAGAAGAAGCTGCACACAGACTTTGCGAAGCAGTGAGAACCAAAGCTAAAATTGCTGTTGCTGCCTCTAACTGGAGCGATGCTGTTTCCTCCGAAATTATTGAGAGCTTCAAGAGTACCATTGCGCAGAATTATCCCAAAGTTGAGATCATCAATGTCCCCAACAATCCTGAGGTCTCTTCCTACGAGCAGTGTTTCTCTTTTCTCTCCTCCAATCCATCTCTTGATGCGGTTTTTGCTGTAGATACAAAGATTTTCAACTCTCTTATCAATGCAAAACGCTCCTACGTCCGTGGGTTGGATGATGACGAAAATTACGAGTTGCTTATCTCCGGTGTCGGTACCAATCCCAATATTAAGTCTGCCCTTCCCACTGAGGAGGTCTACGGTACCTATCTGATTGACTATACCGAGTGGGGATACCGTGCCATGAGCACTGCTTTCAGCGCCTGCATCGGCGGCGAATTTGATCCTGTGATACAAAGTAAGTATGTCTGGGTCAATGCAGAAAACCTCAATCTTCCCGCCATTCAAAATCTGCTTAATCGCTGATTCCATTACACCAAAAAGGATGCCGTACCATTGTTGGGTACGGTATCTTTTTTGACCTCTGCCCCTCTTCTTTCAAAATTATTAAGAAATGAAATAAAGCTTTACTTTTCTTCTTGTATTTGATATAATAAAAGTCGTCTGTTACAGCAATATTCAATGTTTGAGGAGCTCTTGGTCTGAAATGTCCAGAAGTATTTATTCCAAAAAGAAAAAAAATTCCGGTTTCGGAATGATGTATCTGATATCCTTTCTCTTTATTGTTTTACTGTCTTTTGTGTTGGCTACCATTTGGCAGCAGGCAGAGGACGCCGCCAATGGTATCGTCTCTTCCTCTTCGTCCGAGAGCAGTACTTCAGATTCCTCTTCTGAAGAAGAGCAAAGTTCGGATAATACAGAACACCAGGCTGACACCAGTGTTCAAAGTAGCGAATCCACTCCCATTGACTATGCCTCGTTCACCCTTGTTCCTGAACTTGAACGTGTAACCAGTGAATATTTTAACAATGCTGTTTTTATCGGTGACTCTATCACGGAGGGAATTAAAACCTACGGTTTAATGAGTAATTCCACTGTGATCGCCGCAACCGGTATCAATATCTCTACCATCACCACCAATCAGGTGGTTAAAACCGCCAATGGCAGAGTTACCGTGCTGGATGCTTTGAAACAGTATCCCGATACACAGAAAATCTATATTCTGCTGGGAGCCAATGGTATTGCATGGATTGAAAAAGATCTGTTCATTCATCTCTATACCGAATTTATCGGAGCCGTTAAAAATGAATTTCCGGAAGCCACTATCTATGTCCAATCCATTTTCCCCATCAATGAAGCCAAATTTGCCCAGCATTATGATTCGGCTATCACCAACGAAAAGATCACTGAATACAACGATGCCCTTCTTGATATGGCTAAAGATCTGGGAATTTATTATCTCAATGTTGCCGAAACCATCGCTGATGGCGACGGCGCTCTACCGGAAGATGCAACAACAGACGGTATGCACATTGGCACTGCCTATTATGAAAAATGGTTCAACTATCTTAAAAAGCACGCTGTTCCGGTGGAATAACACCAACGCAGCTTAAATTGACATATTGTTATAAACAAAGGAGTTATCACAATGACTAAAAAAATTCTTTCTGTTCTTTTCGCTCTTCTTCTCTCCCTCTCTCTCTTTTCCGGCTGCTCCTCTTCCGGAGATAAAGAGATTGATGCAGACGCTCTCTATTCCGCGTTAAAAACCGAACTCACCTTTAAAGATGAGCTTATTGATATGGATATGTCTGCCATTATGAACTTCTACTTTTTCGAAGACGCAAATGTAATTGAAAAAGCACTGGTATGTAAGAGTGCCAGCGGCGCCACCGCAGAAGAAATTGCCGTTATCACTGTTAAAACCGCAGCCGACATAGAAGATGTCAAAGCCGCTGTTGAAATGCGCGTTGATGACCTTGCTTTTAACTTTGAAAACTATGTTCCTGCCGAAATGGAAAAAATCGAGAATGCTATTGTAAAAACTGCCGGCCGCAGCATTATTCTTGTTGTTGCCGACGATGTTGATGCTGCTCAAAACGTAATTGATAACTATACCAAATAAATTCTTGTTTTTCCTGGACCGTACCCGATTTTTCTTGTCGGATACGGTCTTTTTCTCATATAACAGTTACCTCTATTAAAGGGACCCGCTATGAAACAGTTTTCCTCTCAACACCTCTCTATTCCCTCCACCGGCCGTAATATTAAACTGCTTATTCTTCGTCCTATTGCAAACAAAATAAACTCTTCCAAAACCCCCGGTATCCTCTGGATTCACGGCGGCGGTTATGCCACCGGCATGGCAGAAATGGTATATTTCACCCGCCCTTTGGCTTTGGTAAAAAAATACGGTGCCGTGGTTGTTGCCCTTTCTTACCGTCTCTCTGTCGAAGCTCCCTACCCTGCCGCCTTGGAAGATTGCTATTCAGCTCTTCTTTGGATGAAGGAACATGCAGAAGAGCTTGGCATCAATTCCTCCCAGCTTATGGTGGGAGGTGAAAGTGCAGGGGGCGGACTGACCGCCGCACTTTGTATGTACGCCCGTGACAGAAAGGAAGTCAATATCGCCTATCAAATGCCATTATACCCTATGTTGGATGACCGGGATACCGATTCTTCCCGGAATAACCATGCCCCTGTGTGGAACACCAAACGCAACCATGCCGCCTGGCGTCTTTATCTGAAAGATACAGACTCTGTTTCTCCTTACGCTGCTCCTGCCAGACAAACAGACTATTCTGCACTTCCTCCTGCCTACACCTTTGTCGGCGATATAGAGCCCTTCTACTGCGAAACCCTTACCTATATCGAAAATTTACAAAAAGCAGGCATAGAAGCCGCCGTGGATGTTTATCCCGGTTGGTTTCATGCTTATGATATGTATTTCCCATTAAAAAAATCCGTTAAAAAAGCGGTTGCCCGGTTTGAAGGACAATATCTTTATGCTGCGGAACATTATTTTTCTCCGCAAAACGGAAGGATTTAAAAATTATGTTAGCGTATACCTACATCGAACACGGAAAATTTGAACTTATAGAAAAACCGAAACCGGTTATCCTGGATAACCGTGATGCCATTGTGAAGGTAACCCTTGGCAGCATCTGCTCCAGTGATCTTCATATCAAACACGGCTCTGTCCCCCGCTCGGTTCCCGGTATTACCGTCGGCCATGAAATGGTTGGCATTGTTGAAGAAATTGGTTCTGCAGTTGCAACAGTTCGGCCCGGAGATCGTGTCACCGTCAACGTAGAGACGTTCTGCGGTGAATGTTTTTTCTGTCAAAACGGATGGGTCAACAACTGCATCGATCAAAACGGCGGCTGGGCCCTTGGATGCCGTATCGACGGCGGTCAGGCTGAATATGTTCGTGTTCCCTATGCCGATCAGGGACTTGATAAAATTCCCGACACTGTTACCGATCTTCAGGCACTGTTGGTCGGCGACGTTCTCTCTACCGGCTATTGGGCGGCAAAGATATCTGAAATTACACCGCAGGATACCGTGCTGATTATCGGAGCCGGCCCTACCGGTCTTTGCACACTCCAATGCGTGCTTTTATACTCACCCAAACGCGTCATTATCTGTGATACCGATATCTCCCGCCTGGAATTTGTCCGCAAACATTATCCCGGTGTGTTAACTTCATTCCCTAATAATCTTACAGAATTTGTCCGCACCAACAGTGATCACGGCGGTGCCGATGTTGTACTGGAGGTTGCCGGCGGCAGTGATGCCTTCCGTATGGCCTGGGAATGCGCCAGACCCAATGCCACTGTCACTGTTGTAGCACTCTATGACACCCCACAAACCCTTCCACTCCCCGACATGTATGGTAAAAATCTCATCTTCAAAACCGGTGGTGTGGATGGCTGCCACTGTGCTGAGATACTCAAGCTGATTGCCGAAGGCAGAATAGACACCACACCGCTTATCACACACACTTATGATCTGAAAGATATCGCAGCAGCTTACGATCTGTTTGAAAACCGTCGGGATGGTGTCATCAAAACGGCAATCCGTTGTTAGTTTTCCATTTTCTATTACTCTTCCATCAATAAAAAATTCAGATAAGGATGAACCTCTATGAAAACGATTTATGATGTAGACAAAAATTTCCGCCCCAAATCCTCTCTTGATAAAGAAGGGCTTACCCTTCACTCCATACTTCAGGAGCCTTTTTCCATTCACGGTATCTTTGTAGAAAACGGTAAATTCCGCCGTCTTCCCGAAGCCGTTGCCAAGGAAACCAGTGAAGGGGTACACAGCCTTCATGCCCACACCGCTGGCGGCCGTGTCCGCTTTCGTACAGACAGCCCATATGTTTCCATTATGGTAAAGATGGAGGCTCTCGGCAAAATGCCGCACTTTGCTTATACTGGCTCCATCGGCTTTGACCTGTATTATAAAGCTGAAGAGGGTCAACGATATGCCGGATCTTTTATTCCGCCCTTTGATATTACTGAAAATTACGAATCCATTATTGAGCTCGGTTCTTCCAAACTCCGTGAATTCACCATTCATTTTCCCCTTTACAGCGAAGTCTGCGAGCTCTTTGTCGGCCTGGATAAAGATGCTGTCATAGAAGCTCCTTCTCCCTATACAATTTCCCGTCCTGTTGTTTACTACGGCTCTTCCATCACACAAGGGGGATGTGCTTCCCGTCCCGGTAGCTGCTACCAGAATATCATCTCCCGCCGTCTTGACTGCGACCATATCAACCTGGGCTTTTCAGGCTCTGCCAAGGCAGAAGAAGCTATGATCCGCCACATAGAGGAACTCGATATGTCCCTGTTTGTCTATGACTATGATCACAATGCTCCCACTGTTGAGCATCTGAACAATACCCACGAAAAGATGTTCCGTGCCATCCGTCAAAAACACCCTGACTTGCCTATCATTATGCTCTCCAGACCCCGTATACGTTTGACGGAGGAAGAGACCCAGCGTCTGAATATTATAGAGCGTACCTATCAAAACGCACTGGCTACCGGAGATAAAAATGTATATTTCATTTCCGGAAAAGAACTGATGCGCTACTGTGGTGACGAAGGAACCGTAGACACCTGTCATCCCACCGATCTCGGCTTTGCCTCCATGGCAAAAGTACTTGGGGACCTGATGGAAACAATTTCTTTCCAATAAAACAAACACAAAGTACAGCCGCAGCAATTTTGATTGCCGCGGCTGTACTTTTCTTCCATTTTCAAAAACCAAAAACAGGATTGTCTATCTATAAGCAGGTATGGTATAATAACTTTATATTACTACAGGAAAACTTTTTATCAGAAAGGATTGCGTCAGATGAATACCCCAACAACAAATGCCAAAAGAATCGCCGTCATTACCGGTGCCTCCAGCGGCATGGGCAAACGCTTTGCGGAAACCCTCAAGGAATACGGCAGTTTCGATGAAGTATGGGTAATTGCCCGCCGTCTTGACCGTCTTCAAGAGCTAAAGCTGGACTTTCCAACCCGCCCTCTTCCCTTCGATCTTTCCGATCCTGTCAGTTACGATCGCTATGCTGCTCTGCTTGCAAAGGAAAAACCGGATGTAGCGCTGCTTATCAATGCCAGCGGATTCGGTAAATTTCTTGCAACCATGGACGTACCGTTGGACATCAATCTGAACATGATCGACCTCAACTGTAAAGCGATCCTTGCTATGTGCCAACACACCATTCCCTATATGAGAAGCGGTGCACAAATCATCAACATTTCTTCCGTTTCGGCGTTTCAACCTGTCCCCTACATCAATGTTTACGGTGCAACCAAAGCTTTTGTGCTCAGCTATAGCCGTGCTCTCAACCGTGAACTGCGCAGCCAAGGCATCCGTGTCATAGCTGTTTGCCCCTTCTGGACAAAAACTGAGTTTTTCGACCGTGCTATCTCTGATCATCGGGATGCGGTAGTCAAAAAATACATTGCCATGTATTCTCCAGACCAAATTGTCCGCCGAGCCTGGCGGGATGCACGCCGCGGCCGGGATATCAGTCAGTTTGGTTTTAAGGCCAGAACACAGTCTCTGCTTGCCAAATTGCTCCCTCATGGCTTTGTCATGGACTTCTGGATGAAACAACAAAAATTAAAATAAAAGAAGACAAGACAGCCCATTTTTTCTTGTACTGTCTTATTCTCTTACTGACTCAAGTTCGGGATTTTCCGCAAAATGCTTGAGCATAACAAGGGGTTCAACAGAAGAGGTATTGGTAACCAGGATTCCTTCCTGTGCAGCTTTTTCGCTGACAAAAAACTCATCATTGGTCAATTCCCCATACCGAATCATCGTCGGTGTTTCGATATCCCATCTGCCAAATTTCCCCTTGCCCTGCAAAAGAATAAAACCATATGCAGCCTGATCCTTTATGATCACTGTTTTTCCCGGATAGACCGTCAGTCTCTTTGCCGAAACGACAGGACATTTATAGCATATCCATTCCTCACACCCAACTTTATTTTTCCATATAACTTTCGGTTCCATGAATCGGTTTGCAGAAAAGTTTGGATCTATATTAGCTTCCCAGTCAATTACTTCCATTAAATAATCCACGTTCCCATTTTCTTCCACGGGACAATTTTTCCAAAGAAGCTCTTCCGAAACACACTGTCCGCCATACAGTACCGATTGATACATGGCATATACATCACTGGCAAACTGCGGTTCATAGGTACAGAGACTTCCAGGTGCATGCAGAACACCGGGCGGCACATCCCAACCGGTATCCAACGATAACCGGTATGCTCTGGAAAAATTCAGCAGCTGATTATCCCCTCCGGAAAAGTTTTCAAGACTCTGCTTCACCTGTTCTTTACTCACTTCCGGATTGATCCCGAAAAAAGTGAACGGAAATTCTCCTCCGTGATTATTGCACTGGGATGGGAAGAAATACATTTCCGGTTTACCTGCAGCACCCACACGACGTGCATGTTCATCTCTGTGATGGATGTGGTGCGGAAGAGGCCCTGCATTGTCAAAAAACTTTGAAAACATCGGCCATCTGTGATACTTATTCCAGAGCGTTTTCCCAATTATACCTCCCTCAAGCTCATCTATCGCATCCCTTAACAAAATCCGTTCCCTTCCATCTGCGGATACGATATAGGAAAGTCCCTCATCTTCGGGAGTATCAGGTCCATTTTCCGCCCATGTGGTGGATGCAAACCACCGTTCATCAATTCCACCACGTTCCAATCCCAGAATATAATAATCATCCGGATGTAACTTAATCCTTTTCCCTGGACGACAAAAACTACGCGGAACCCATGTAGGTACAAGACGGTATACACCGTTTCCTTCCTCTAAAAGCTTCTTGGCAATCGACATGATATTTTTCTCCTGTTATCATTATTTCTTTTTCTCTTTGCTCTTATTGCTTTTATATTGATTTTATCATAAAGCAGTGCTATAATAACAGTCAACAACCGTTGCAAAAACAGCATTTTTAACCGGAGTGATTAATCGTGTTAGTCCATACAAATAAAAAAGAGCTTGAGCAGCTTGCCAAATATTTTTATCACATCAGCAAAACTCTCATCTCCATTTATGATTCGGATATGAATATAATAGCCGCTTATCCCTCCACTCTCTGTGATTTCTGCACACAGATCAGAACTTCCAATACTTTACACAACGAATGTATTGCCAACGATAACACAGCCCTTGAAACCTGTAGAAAAACGCGCCAAACCCACATCTATCGATGTCATATGGGGCTTGTAGAAGTAACAACCCCGATTATTTACAACAACATTGTCGTCGGCTATCTTCTCTTTGGCCAAATTACAGACCAAAAGGACAAAAGGGATGTATACGAAAAAATTGAATCTCTTCCCGACTATTACGGCTTTGATAAAAATGAATTAATGCAGGCCGCTTCTAAAATACGCTACCGCTCCCACGATTATATCGAATCCATTTCCGCACTGGTTGAGATGTGTGCCAACTATATCTGGCTCAATAATATCATCAGCGTACGCGATGATGGCTTAGCGCACAATATCAATCTTTATATCAGAGAAAACCTTTCTGGAGATCTCTCTGTTCCAGTCATCTGCAATACTTTTCACATTGGCCGAAGTAAACTATATGAGCTTGCACAAGCCCATTTCGGCTGCAGCATCTGCGAATATGTACAGCTCTGCAGACTCAACAAAGCAAAAGAACTGCTCTCCAAATTAGATCTCTCGGTTTCTGAAGTTTCTGAATCTGTCGGTTTCAAAGATGTCAACTACTTCATTCGCTTTTTTAAAAAACACACCGGAATCACTCCAAAAAAATTTCAAACAGGACATTTCACCGTCTCATAAACACAAAGCACACAAGAACATCTCTCTTGTGTGCTTTGTGTTTTCTCAGATATAGTCTTTACCTTGCCATATTCACTTTTCTTTTCTCTTCAGCTCGTACATATCAAAAATATCCACTGCACGTGTCTGAAATACGGTATATCCCTTTTCTATTGAGAACGGTATTTCTTCACCGTCCGGCAACAGACGGATCGATGATACCTCCTCTTTCACTTTGACACTAAAAGGTGCTGCCGGTGTTGTGATAGCTTCTTCATCCAACACCATTAGATTTACCGTAATCTTTTCCTTATCTGTAAAAGCTGTAATTTCTACATTTTTCGGTGCATCAGAACAGAAGAAATAATCCGGCCTTCCTGCTATATGAAGCAGATTGACAAACACCTTCCTGTACTCCTCAAATTCGATTGCCTCCAACGGCACGGCAGACCAGATAACCTTTCCTTTTCCGTAATCATTGACGGTAACTGCCGGGACATCACTCGCTATTCCGGGTGGATCGGAATGGATTGCTGCATATTTGTCTTCCCGGTGCCTCGTGTATGGGAATGTCAGCGTTGCAAGAACCTTCGCCTCTCCGCACGCAACAATGGCCGCCTTTGTTTCCATCACCGGCAACGGATATTTTCCGTTAAATTCACCGAATATCTCTTCATACCCCGCTTTAGGAGCAACGTATACACACCTCTCCTCATATTCGCTCATGTACACATGCCCGGTAAGCTCTTTCAGTAACGCAGTGTTATGTCCCCCACTCAGATATAAAACACCGCCGTTTCTGACATATTCAATCAGACGCTCGTTGTCCTTATCTTCCAGTTCAGATAGTACGGGAGCGACAATAATTTTATATTGGGATAACTCATGGAATACCCCTGTCACACCAAAGGGAATATGTGCCCGGACGAGTGTTTTGGATGCATTTACACAACATACGCGGGCATTTTCTTTCTCCACATAATTTCTACTTCGCAGTCCGTAGTATAAACCTATCTCCTCTACCATTTCCCCTGTAAAAAACGGCTCGTATTTTTTTTGGAATCGGAATATCTCCCCCACCTGCTCATAAACACGCCGGTCCATTGTTCCCACAGGATCTATCGCGTCAATCACCAGTGTTGCACCATGATGTGCCATGGTAGATGACAATGCCGTCTTCATTTCATCTTTGGTTTTTGTAAGAGTATGAACACGGAGTTTCGGTTTACACCGGGAAAACATCTGCTCGAAGGGAGGATTCAGCGTTGCATTTTTAAAAAATTTACAGGCAAAAGAATGATTATATAAATTTCCGTAAAGATCTCCACCCACATAATCACATGCTGCTAACACTTCTTCGATACAAGCCGAACTTGTATCCCCTGCAACTGCATTGGCAAAGTTATGCTCTACTGGCATATCTGGCTGTCTCTTTTTCACATATCCCGTAATCGATTGGACAAATTCTCCCATTGACTTTGCCTTGAATTCCACCAACTCACGGTTTATTTCTTTCGGAATTTCTCCGCCGTACGCTTTTTGACATGCATCACAATAACAGGTATGCGGCCAGTACGGCATATCAAAAAACAAGGCATCGCACTCAAAATAATCCAATATCTCATCAATCTGATTATATACAAACTGCCGATATTCCATATTATTGGGACAGCAATGACCATACCTGCTGCCGTTGACATTGACAAAAGCCAACCCTTTCCCTCCTTCTTTGCCTTCCCTCGCAGAAAAGCCATCCTCTTTCTTCATTCGCCATAAAGGATGTCTATCATGTTCTCTGGTATTATAAATCAAGCTATAGTATCCACACACCCTGATTCCATTCCGGTGACATAAATCAACCACACGCTTGATCATATCGGGTTGTTTCTCTATCTGCTTATGCATCACACCAACTTTAGTCGGATAATAGCAGAGCCCCACATGAGACTGCAAATAAATCATAGCATAATTGATTTCTGCCTTTTTCAAATTTTCCACATATACTTCAGGAGAAAATTCCGATAAAAAATCGTCACTCCAATCTTCTATATGCATATCCAAAAGATGCCTTCTATACAGCTGAGAATACCACATGCTCATCACTCCTTTTTTTTAATTTTAACATATTCCCTCCGAAAAAAACAGGGACTTATAACCGCAAAAACAGCATTTTAGTTAACCCACTTTATGTTATCCCTCTATCCTATGCTATCCTGCAACATAAAAATTGAGCCCAGGAAATTACCTGAGCTCAGTTTCATTTCTCCAAATAAAGCAAATTAAAGTGTTCTGCAAGCCAACATGTCATTCTTTTATTGATTTCAAAAACTGCCGCCAGCTTTTCCTGTTCTGCAAAGTAAGCTACGCAAATCAGTTGATTGGCAAAGAGGATATAAGGAACTGCTTTTCTCTCTTCTTCCGTCATTCCGGCTGCACTATCATATCCTTTCATGATATAACGGTATATCTCAAACCACTTTTCCCGATACTTTTCGAAGCCTTCCAGCAAAATTGCTGTTGCCGCATAACAGGGGTCATATATCCGCACATTTCGTTCTGACAATTCAAAATCTATAAAACTCCATTCTTTTTCTTTATCCTCTGAACAGATAATGTTTCCAGGATTGGGGTCCCGGTGAATCAATTGTCTGGGCAGCTTATCATGTAACCTCTCCAAATTTTTGATATACTCCTGACAAAATACGTCCTTTAAATTCAGTATTTCCTTTGCTTTCGGAAGCGCCCATTCTTTCACATTCTTATAGATATTCGTATCCCGGATCGGTACATCCACTCCGCGCAGAGCTGTATGAAGCTTTCCTATCTTCTCTCCTATCAGCCTCGCACATTCCAAAGAATTACTTTCATACAAAGCTGCTGTACTCAGCTGCTTTCCCGGCAGCCGTCTGGTAAGGCAAAAATATACTTCTCCCTCCTGCATATATTCTTTTCCGTTATTTGTTGCAATTGGGACTGCGGCACACAACCCCGCTTTTTCAATCTCCTTGGATAACGTTATATTATTTTTTAGTTTTCCAAGGTTTGCTGTAAATTTCAAAACATAGTCTTCTCCGACATAATAGGCATTATCGTTTTTATTTCCGGTTCCTTCGTAATAGATATCTGATATTACTATCTTTTCCAAATTCCAATGCTTCAATATCTCCGCAGCTTTTTTATGGGTTATCATGATGTGTTCCTCCTTTGTCAGCTCTATCCGGTAAGGCTTTTTTGCCTGGCAGGATCTCAAAAAAGCGGACGGAGTACAACCGAATTCACGTCGAAATGCCTTGTAAAAACCGGCATAGGTATCAAAGCCATAGGTGAGTGCTGCGTCAATCCCTTTGCTTCCGCAGTGTATTCCGTAAATGGCATGCAGTAGCCTGCGTCGAAGAACATACTGCATCACGGGCATCCCCGTTGCCGATTGGAACATTCTGTAATAGTGATAGAGTGAAAACCCTGCCTTTTCCGCCAACTCAGCAGCCGTGATCTCTGCCCTCAGGTTATCCTCAATGTAATCCAAACTTTGCTGTATAATTCTTTTATATTCCATCCTTCTCCTTTTCACTCCCTTCTGTCCATTTTGCAGCTGCATCCCTATCATATCACAAAAATTTCTGCAAACATTTCCCGTTTTGCGGTATTGTCTCTGCTTCTATTTTCCTCTTATACAGCCTATCAAAACAAAATGTCCCCTGGATTTTTATCCGGAGGACATTTTTCTCGCAAACAATCCCTTTCCCTTACCGTCATCTACGATATTTGTTGACGGCGTTTTTCACCTCTCCTGCCATAAAAGAACGCAGATTATCCACGGCAATATCCATCAGACGAATCCGGCTCTCTTTTGAGGCCCAGGCAATATGCGGAGTAATGACACAGTTTTCCACGCCCAGAAGTGGGCTGTCGGCATTAACCGGTTCAATTGTCATGACGTCCAAACCTGCTCCCGCTACTTTTCCACTCTTCAGTGCAGCCGCGAGAGCATATTCATCGATAACAGGACCGCGTGATGTATTGAGGATCATGACGCCATCCTTCATTTTTGCAATATTTTCAGCGTTGATCAGATTTTTCGTACTTTCAAACAACGGACAGTGCAGGCTGATTACATCGCTCCTCGCAAAAACTTCGTCCAGCGATACAATCTCTGCAAAATCGCTTTCTTTTTTGGATGGGCTGTATGCGACTACTTTCATGCCGAAGGCCGCCGCAATTCGTGCCGCCGCCTGCCCTATTTTTCCAAAACCGACCACACCAAAGATTTTTCCCTCAAGCTCGATGAGCGGGGTATCCCAGAAGCAAAAATCTGCACTGCTGGTCCAACGGCCTTTATGCACCTCATTGGAATGATGTCCCACATGATGACACAACTCCAGCAGCAACGCCATGGTAAACTGAGCCACAGCCTGTGTACTGTATGCAGGAATGTTGCAGACAGGAATTCCCAATTCGGCAGCCGCATCGATATCTGCAATATTATAACCTGTGGAGAGCAGCCCAATATATTTCAACTCCGGCATCAGCGCAGTTATTGTTTCACGGGTGAGCGGCGTTTTGTTTGTGATTACCGCATCAGCCCCTTTGGCTCTATGCAAAATCTCATCTGTCCCCTCTCTAAACGGGGTACGCTCATAGACAGTCAGCTCTCCCAGTTGTTCAAATCCTTCCCAGCTCAAATCTCCCGGATTTTCAGTATATCCATCAAGAATAACAATCTTCATCCGTCTCACCATCTGCCCTCCCAAATGGCATCCTCTCTTCAGTTTCTGCACTCATGCAGTTATGCTAATCTCTCTTTTGAAAAGATTAGCATAACTTCCGTCATCAAGTCAAGTATATCAGAGAAATTTATTGTATAATCCCTTCTTCAAACATGTTTCCTCTTCATTCTTTCTACACTTGTTGTTCTTTTCCGTTTTTGTCATTTCACGCGGACGTGCCGCATAAATTTAAACTATCAAAATGTATCCTATCGAAACGGAGGAACAATAAATGTATATACTCAAAAAAATTACTGCCACATTTCTTATTCTCTTCTCTCTCATTCCTATGACCACGGTATGTTATGCGGGAGGAGAAAAAGAAGAAACAAATCCCGCCCCCTCTTCTCCGGCTGAACCTATTGAAACAACAGTCTCTGCAATATCCCAGGATGTTCCGGAAGATGTCCGTAACAAAGTAAAAGCAGCATCCGCTATCTTAATTGAACAATCCTCTGGAAAAGTATTGTTTGAATTTAATCCCGATGAACCAAGGGCACCTGCTTCCATCACCAAGGTCATGACACTGCTTTTGGTGATGGAGGCCATATCCAACGGAGAGCTTTCCCTGTCCGATACAATCATTGCCTCTGAACACGCCTGTTCCATGGGCGGTTCCCAAATCTGGCTGGAACCCGGTGAAAACATGACGGTGGATGAACTGATCCGTGCCACTGCCATTGCCTCCGCTAATGATGCCGCCGTCGCACTTGCTGAGCATCTCGGTGGCAGCGAACAGGGCTTTGTGGACCTGATGAACGCCAGAGCTTCTCAGCTTGGTATGAATAATACCTGCTTTAAAAATGCTTCCGGTCTTGATGAAGAAGGACACTTTACCACTGCCAGAGACATTGCCACCATGTCTGCAGAACTTTTGAAACACGAACTGATAAAAAATTACTCCACTGTATGGATGGACTCTCTGCGCGGCGGAGAAACTGAACTTGTCAACACCAATAAACTCATTCGTTTCTATAAGGGAGCCACCGGATTAAAAACCGGCACCACCGATGAGGCCGGACGCTGTGTCACTGCCTCGGCAATGCGTGGCGATATGCAGATTATTGCCGTTATTCTTGGCGCACAAAACCGTGATGAACAGTTCAGCTCTGCCTCTACCCTGCTCAACTACGCCTTCGACAGTTACACAATGACCTCGCCACCCTCTATTGACGACCAGCTTCTTCCCGTTAAAATAGAGGGCGGTGTCCTCAACGAAATTCTCCCTGTCTGTACTGTTCCGAAAAAACTGCTGCTTCATAAAGGTGATGAAAAACAATTGGAGCAGATTGTAGAATTACCTGACAGCATCCGTGCACCGCTTGCTGCCGGAGATCAAATTGGACGTGTAATTATAAAAATTGCCGGTGAAACAGTGGGGGAATATGCCATAAACACACCTTGTGAGGTGGAAAAAATGACTTTTGGTAAAGCTTTCAGTTTGCTTTTTGCTGCTATGCTGCAAAATTGAGTCCGAAATATATAATATTTAATAAAAATTTTCGTTCCCCTTGAAATATTCGGAAATTTAAGGTACAATATATGCAAGGTAATTTTATTTTAATTATAAGGAATGAAAAAAATGCCACTGACACTATCTGCAAAGTACCTAGAAGGATTTATCGCCCCGCATGAACTTGACAGAGTAACCACTCAGGTCAACGCTGCTCACAAGCTTATGCATTATGCCAAACTTGGAACCGAACCCGGTCCCGGCAGTGATTTTTTGGGTTGGGTTGACCTCCCTGAAAAATATGACCGCGAAGAGTTTGAACGTGTAAAACTTGCTGCTAAGAAAATATCTGCCAATTCCGATGTCGTTATCGTCATCGGCATCGGTGGTTCCTACCTCGGCGCAAGGGCTGCTATTGAGTTTGTCCGTTCGCCGTTCTATAACAACCTGAAGAAAGATACTCCTGATATCTATTTCTCCGGCAATAACATCAGCGCAGACTACATCAACGAACTCATCTCCATCTGCGAAGGCAGAGATGTTTCCCTGATCGTTATTTCAAAATCCGGTACCACCACTGAGCCCGCCCTTGCTTTCCGTATCTTCCGTGATCTTCTTACCAAGAAGTACGGTGCTGACGGACTCAAAGACCGCATTTATTGCGTAACCGATAAGGCTCGCGGTACACTCAAACAGTTGGCTGATGCCGAAGGTTATGAGAGCTTTGTCATTCCCGATGATGTCGGCGGCAGATTCTCTGTTCTTACTCCTGTCGGTCTTCTCCCCATTGCCATCGCCGGTATTGATATCGATGCCATGATGCAGGGTGCTATTGACGCAAGAGAAAAATATGCTGAATGTGATTTGGAGAACAACGATGCGTATCGTTATGCAGCTCTCCGCAACTGTCTCTATCGCCGTGGCAAGAGCATTGAAATGCTGGTTGCCTACGATGCCGCATTCACCCAGATGGCTGAGTGGTTCAAGCAGCTCTTCGGCGAGAGTGAAGGCAAAGACGGAAAGGGCATCTTCCCCGCTTCCGCTATCTTCTCTACTGATCTTCACTCCATGGGTCAGTTTATTCAGGATGGTTCCCGCAACCTGTTTGAAACTGTTATCAATATTGAGCGTCCCAATCAGGATCTCTATATTGAATCCGATGCAGAAAACGCTGACGGACTCAACTTCCTCTCCAACCAGAATCTTTCCATTGTAAACCGCAAGGCTATGGAAGGAACGATCCTTGCTCACACAGCAGGAGGCGTTCCCAACATCATCCTTACTCTCCCCGAAAAGAGTGCTTATGAGTTTGGTTGGATGGTATACTTCTTCGAGACAGCTGTTGCTATCTCCGGCTACATGTCCGGTGTCAATCCCTTTGACCAGCCCGGCGTTGAAAGCTACAAGAAGAATATGTTTGCTCTCCTTGGCAAGCCCGGTTACGAAGATCTCCGCGCTGAACTGGAAGCAAAAATATAATTAAAAGGTCGTTACACTCTGAAAAGAGTTGAAATCTCATACATCAAGGAGGATTTTATATGATTAAATTGATCGTTGGCACCAAAGGTTCCGGAAAAACAAAGGCGCTGATCAACCTCATTAATGAAGCAGCAAAAACCACAAAGGGTAACGTTGTATGTATCGAGAAAGGGCTCAAGCTCACTTATGATCTCGATTACTCCGTAAGACTCGTTGATATAGAGCAGTTTGCAGTCTCTGGCTTTGATTCTTTCTACGGCTTTATTGCCGGTGTTCTCGCTGGAAACTATGATATCACCCATGTATTTATCGATGCTACTTTCAAAATTGGTGGACGCGATATCCCCGCTTTTGAAAACATGATTCTTAAGCTTGAAAAGCTTCTTACTACCCATGGTGCAGAGATCACCTTCACCGTCTCCTGTGATCCCTCCGAGATTCCTGAAGACATCAAGAAGTATATGATCTGATTTCCCTATTTCATACAATGATTTTATAATAAAACAAGCCACCACATATGTTAAAACCATTCTGGTGGCTTGTTTTCCTTTCCAAACTTTTGCTTCGGAGGAACCAAGATGCTTTCTATCAACTATCTCAATCCCCTTCCCTTTTCTCCCGAACATGTTTTTCACAAAACATATTACAGCCAAATTCTTGACCATGAAATCGGTTACTATATCTATCTTCCTCCTGATTATGAAGAAACAGATCACCGTTATCCTGTCTTCTATCATCTGCATGGTTGGACCGGTAATGAATCCTCTGATGTTCTGATAATGGAAAAATGTTATCGCCATCAACAAACTATTTTTGTTTTTCCCAATAATTCTCCTGTTCTGGAGACTCGGGAACATCTTCCCATTGAAGATGTAATCATCCAGGAATTAATTCCTCATATTGATGATACCTATCGAACTTTCCCTACCCGTGAAAACCGCTTCATTTCCGGATTCTCTATGGGCGGCGGAATGGCTTTTTATTATGCTGTCAAATATCCTACCATTTTTTCTGCTGTCACAGCTTACGCCGGTACCTATCATCATTATTATCACAAAGATTATCTCACTGTTGGTACCCCTTTTGAAAAGGCACCGGAATTATATCAAACCATGATTCGAGAAAAGAAATACTTTGAAAAAAGCATCATTCAACTCTTGAACAACCAGGCTGCAGCTATCCGAAATCATCTGAAAATAATCCTTCACATCGGTACGAAAGATGTTTTATTTTGTGATAATGAAATTTTGCGGCTGCACCTGGAAGCACTCTGTATTCCTCATGAATATAAAATAATTCCGGGAGCCGCCCACAGTCTTTCCGATATTTTATAAAAAGAAAACACTGTTGATACTCTTTTTCTGCACGGAGTACCAACAGTATTTTTTCAGCTTATCTTACCCGGAAAAATCCTTATTTTATAATAAAGGGCTTTAATTCTTCCATAAACTTGCTGCATTCTTTTTCATTTTCACTGTGTGCCACAAGCTCTACCGGTTTGGAAAGATCAAGACTGAAAATACCCATGATAGATTTTGCATCTACCGAATATCTTCCGGAGACAAGATCCACAGAAAAATCATACTTGCTCACAACACCTACAAAATCTTTTACATCACTGATTGTATTAAGAAAAATTGTTACCTTTTTCATATCTTTCTACTCCCTTTTTTATTCTTATTCATTCTGTTAACACTTATTTTGTTGCTATTCTCCTATAATTAAAGTATAGCACGGGATTCTTTTTTGTCAACTGCTAATTGCAATGTTGACAAAAAAACTGTATAATATATAGTAAGTGTTATTCTGCCTATTGTAAAATAACACAAATAGCTAATATAATTAAAGGAGACCTTATGCGGGCAGCTTTTTTCACCCTTGGATGCAAGGTCAATCAGTATGAAACATCCATTATGGAGCAGCAGTTTTCCGCTGCCGGCTTTGATATTGTCAATTGTGACGAATCAGCCGATGTTTATATTGTAAATTCCTGTACCGTCACCGCCTCCGGAGACAAAAAAACCCGCCAAATGACTCGCCGCTTTAAGCGTCAAAATCCATCTGCCCTTATTGCTATGACAGGATGTTATCCTCAGGCCTTTCCTGAACAGGCAGCAGAAGTGCTTGAAGCGGATATTATCACCGGCAACGGAGAACGCTCTGCCCTTCTCCCTCTTGTTCTTACCGCTCTTCACGAAAAGGAACGTATTATCTGCGTAAAACCCCATACGGCTGCTGAGCCCTTTGAACCTATGCGTGTGGATAAATTTCTGGACAGAACCCGCGCCTTCATAAAAATTGAAGACGGCTGCGACAGATATTGTGCCTACTGTATTATCCCAACCGCCAGAGGAAGAGTTCGTTCCAAACCACTCTCTGATCTCCGTGACGAAGCAGCCCACCTGGTTTCTGTTGGTTACCGTGAAATTGTTTTGACTGGTATCAACCTCTCTTCCTACGGGAAAGAAATCGGACTGCGGCTTTCTGATGCGGTAAAAGCCGTCTGCGAAACCGGCGTGGAGCGTGTTCGCCTTGGCTCTCTGGAGCCGGAACTCCTCACAGAAGAAGATGTACAGCTTTTCGCATCTTATAAAAACTTCTGCCCACAATTCCACCTTTCTCTGCAAAGCGGATGTGACGAGACGTTAAAGCGGATGCGCCGCCGATACGATTCGTCAGAATACAAGAAAATTGTTGAAATGATCCATTGTAACTTTGAAAACGCTTCTGTCACTACCGATGTTATGGTTGGTTTTGCCGGAGAGACCGATGAGGAATTTGAACAATCTCTCTGTTTTGTTGAGGAGATAGGCTTTGCCAAAACCCATGTTTTTGCCTATTCCATCCGTCCCGGCACCAAAGCCGCTGCTTTCCCGAATCAGATAGAAAACCGTATTAAAGATGAGCGCGTTCAGAAAATGATTGCCGCTTCAGACAAAACCAGAATGCAATTTTTGTCCGAACAGGTTGGTCGAACCGAACCGGTTCTGTTTGAGACTGAAATAGAAAAAGACATATTTGAAGGCTATACCATGAATTATACCCCTGTTCACGCCCATTCTGACAGCAACATCTGCGGAGAAATCAAAAATGTACTTCTCTGCCAGACCGCTGAAGATTGGTGCGAGGGAAAATTAATATAAACGGAGGATGTTTCAATGCCTGAATTTAAAAATGTAAGAAGGATCTATGTTGAAAAACTCCCCGGCTTCGATGTTGAAGCTAACGGCGTTGCATCTGATCTGCGTCTCTCCCTTGGTATTTCGGGATTAGAGGCAGTCAGACTTCTCAACCGTTACGACATTCAGGGAATATCCGATGAGGATTTTTCCGATGCCGTAAATACTGTTTTTTCCGAACCTCCTGTTGACGCTGTCTATGATCAGCTCCCTGAAATAGGTACTAATGACAGGATCTTTGCTTCCCAGTATCTCCCCGGTCAGTTTGACCAGCGCGCAGACTCTGCTGCACAGTGCATCCAGCTCGCCACCTGTAAAGAGCGTCCTCTAATCCGCACTGCTCGCGTATACATCCTCTCCGGAAATATCTCTGACGAACAATTTGCTCAGATAAAGAGCTACCTTATCAACCCTGTTGAAAGTCTTGAGGCTTCTCTGGATGAAGTTGATACCCTCTCTGTCGAATACGAAATAAAAAAGACCGTTGAAACTCTCACCGGGTTTATTGCTCTGGACGACGCAGGACTGGCAAAATTCCTTGCCGACTATGCTCTCGCCATGGATTTTGACGATATCAAATTCTGCCAGAATTACTTTGCTTCCGAGAAACGTGATCCTACCATCACCGAGATCCGCATGATCGATACCTATTGGTCCGATCATTGTCGTCATACCACTTTCCTCACCCACATTGGCAATGTTGATATTGAATCCGAAGCCGTGAGAAAATCCTTCGAAAAATATCTCGAATGCCGTAAACTGGTTTACGGTGACCGCGATAAGCCCATGTCGCTGATGGATCTTGCCACCATCGGCACCAAGACCCTCAAAAAGCAGGGACTGGTTCCCGATCTCGACGAATCCGAAGAGATCAATGCCTGCTCCGTCAAAATCGATGTAGAGATCGATGGCGTTAAACATCCGTACCTTCTGATGTTTAAAAACGAGACTCACAACCACCCCACAGAGATTGAGCCTTTCGGCGGAGCTGCCACCTGCCTCGGTGGTGCTATCCGCGATCCTCTCTCCGGCCGCTCCTATGTATATCAGGCTATGCGAGTAACCGGTGCTGCCGATCCGCTGCTCCCGGTATCTGAAACTATGCCCGGAAAGCTTCCCCAGAAGAAGATCTGCACCACTGCTGCTGCCGGCTACAGCTCTTACGGTAACCAGATCGGTCTTGCTACCGGTCACGTATCCGAGATCTATCATCCCGGATATGCTGCAAAGCGCCTTGAAATCGGTGCTGTAGTGGGCGCTGCTCCCGCAGAAAATGTCAAACGTGAAGTTCCTGCAGAAGGTGATATCATCATCCTTCTCGGCGGACGCACCGGACGTGACGGCTGCGGCGGTGCAACTGGTTCCTCTAAATCTCACACCCTTGAATCTCTCTCCAACTGCGGAGCTGAGGTCCAGAAAGGTAATGCTCCCGAAGAGCGCAAACTTCAGAGACTTTTCCGCAACCCGGAAGTAACAGCTATGATCAAACGCTGCAACGACTTTGGTGCAGGCGGTGTGTCTGTTGCCATCGGTGAACTTGCTGACGGTCTTGAAATCAATCTGGATGCTGTTACCAAGAAGTATGACGGCCTTGACGGTACTGAACTCGCTATCAGTGAATCTCAGGAGCGCATGGCTGTGGTTGTTGCAAAAGAAGACGTTGACCGTTTCATTGCTGAATCCTCCAAGGAGAACCTGGAAGCTACTCCCGTTGCTGTTGTTACCTCCAAGGCTCGCCTTGTTATGAACTGGAACGGCAATACCATCGTGGACATCTCCCGCGACTTCCTCAACTCCAACGGTGCACCGAAGCTCACTGATATTGCTGTCAACGCCGTTAATCCCCTGCCCCGCGCCACTTCTGATGATATTGCTGAAACATGGAAGAAGATGGTCTCTGACCTCAATATCTGCTCCCAGAAGGGTCTTGTTGAGCGTTTTGACTCCACCATCGGTGCCAATACCATTATTATGCCCTTCGGTGGAAAATATCAGCTTACTCCCGCACAGGCCATGGCTGCAAAGATCCCCCTCATCAAGGGCGATACTTCCGACTGCTCTGTAATGGCTTGGGGTTATGATCCCTATCTTTCCAGCGCAAGCCCCTATCACGGTGCTATCTATGCCGTTGTTCAGTCCATCGCAAGACTGGTTGCCTGCGGTGCGGATATCCGAAAGTGCTGGCTGACCTTCCAGGAATACTTTGAGCGCACAAAGAATGATCCTTCCCGCTGGGGCAAACCCTTTGCCGCACTGCTCGGCGCTCTTGAAGCACAGCTTCGCTTTGAGGTTGCCTCCATCGGCGGTAAGGACTCCATGTCCGGCACCTTTGAAAACATTGATGTTCCGCCCACACTGGTTTCCTTTGCTGTTGCCATGGCGGATGCCAATAAGGTTATCTCCCCCGAATTCAAACGTGCAGGTAGCGCTGTATATTATGTTCCTTCCAAACAAAACACGGATGAAACTCCCGACTTTGATTATCTCAATGACAGCTTTGAGAACATGAGAGCCTTCATCGCTGACGGCAAGGCAGCTTCTGTATGGTCCATCTCCGGCGGCGGTGTTGCCGAAGGTATCACCAAGATGGCATTCGGCAACCGCATCGGTTTCCGTTTCGATACCGACCTCTCTGCCGATATCCTGTTCGGTGCCGGTTACGGCGGTTTCCTTGTTGAGGCTGATGAATCTCCCAAGGATGCTGTAAAGCTTGGTGAAACCATTGCTGATTACCGCATTGAAAGCAGCAATTTCTATCTCGATCTTGCTGACCTTCAGAAGATGTGGGAAGATAAGCTTGAGCCGGTCTACCCTGTCAAAGCAGGTGACGCTGACTGCACCGCTCCCTCCTATTCCTATACTGCTGTAACTCGTCCTGCTCCCGCCATTAAACTGGCTGCTCCCCGCGTTCTTATCCCTGTCTTCCCCGGCACCAACTGTGAATATGATACTGCCAAACGTTTTGAGGCTGCTGGTGCCAAGGCAGAAATTGTTGTTGTGCGCAACCTTACTCCCAGCGATGTTGAACAGTCTGTTGAATACATGACCAAGGCTGTTGCCAATGCTCAGATTATTGCTATCCCCGGTGGATTCTCCGGTGGTGATGAGCCCGATGGTTCCGGTAAATTCATCGTCTCCTTCTTCCGTAATCCGATGCTGAAAAATGCTGTCCATGAAATGCTCAAAAACCGCGATGGTCTTATGTGCGGTATCTGCAATGGCTTCCAGGCTCTGATCAAACTGGGTTTGGTTCCCTACGGTGAGATTACTGATATGACTTCCGAGTCTGCAACCCTTACCTTCAATCTCATTGGACGTCACCAGTCGATGCTTACCCGTACCGTAGTAGCCTCCAATAAGTCTCCCTGGCTCTCCAGATGTAATGTGGGTGACATCTACACTGTTCCCATTTCCCACGGTGAAGGACGCTTTACCGCCTCCCCCGAGCTCATTACCCAGCTTGCCGAAAATGGCCAGATCGCTACCCAGTATGCAGATCTTGATGGAACTCCCAGCATGAGCTACCGCTACAACCCCAACTACTCCGTCTGTGCAATCGAGGGTATCACCTCTCCTGACGGACGTGTGTTCGGAAAAATGGCTCACTCTGAACGTACTGGTTCCAACCTCTACAAGAACGTTGACGGAAATATCTATCAGCCGATCTTTGAGTCCGCTGTTGATTATTTCACTAAGTAATTTTTCCATTGTTACTCTCTGTCTTACAGGGTGTTTTCCTCAAGAAAACACCCTGTTTTTATATAAAAATGCCCTGCCGAATGTTTTATTCCCGTTATACCGGCAGGACACAATCTGAAAATGTAACAACATCATCCAACTGAAATCCTTGCTTTCCGATTATGTTGGTATTGATCTTATAATCCATACAACATACCAATGATACAACTTAAAACACTTCAACAGAGCAATTGCCGCTCCCGGACAGAAAGAAACAATTCTATCCAATTCTCCATCCTGTCTATCGCTTTTATATTTGCTTATCAACCGGCAAATATTTTGGATCCTCTCTCCCCAATGGGCCGTTATCCTAAAATACACAACTGCGATCCGACTCCTATAACGGTTTATCTATAAGCTTCTGACTGTTGCCAAAACAATTGCCTTATTCCAACCCGTTACTGTGTTGCAAAAGATCTGAATATCCTTCTTCTCACAATGGAGTCTTTCGGTGGCGACACTACTATTATACTCTTTCTCTTCCCAAATAAACCAGGAAAATCTTTACATTTATTTTTCCTGTCTATATTCGAGTATAAGACAAAAACGATGCAGCTCCATAAGAACCTGCATCGTTTTTGCTTTTATTTTTTTACTCTTTTAGCCGATAATAAACTCTTTCAATTCCTCTGCTACACTCTTCATACGGGATACGAAAGCATCCGCATCGGTATCACCGTAAAGCATGGAAGTAAGGGTATTGACCAGCGTTCTTTCGAAGTCCTTATCTGCTTCAGCAGAAAGGAGCGGTGCGCGGTAGCTGTAGGTCTCTCCTGCTTCGGCAGTGTTTCCATTCAGTGCACTCATATCAGAAGCAAGAACAACAGACACAAACTTCTTGGCCAGTTCTACATTGGCAGATTCTACTGGAATGTAGAGATCACCAAGCTGTGCATAGCTGGTTCCCAGCGGAAGGAACTTAAGCTCCGCAGCATTGACTTCGTCTGCTGTCGCTCCGGTATATTCTTCATTCTCAGCAGCGGCAATGGTTGCAGTCTGTGCAGCCTCTACCTTTGCACCGTTAATATCGGTAAGTACACCAAAAGCAGCCTCTCCGCCAACCAGAGCCAGATATACATCGCCCTGACTATACTGGTAAGAATCCTCCAGAACAATCCCTTCTGCAGAAAGAGCAGCAAGCATATCTATGGCAGCAGCAACATTAGCATCATCCCATGCAGCAGAATCCATACCAAACAGGCTGTCAGCAGTTGCAGTATCCGCTACAGAAAGAAGAGCCGCTGTGAAAAGTCCTTTCAATGTATCTGCATCTTTGCCTGCAAAAGTAAATACAGCAGATCCTTCTGCAGCTTTATATGAAGCAAGTGCATCGATATTAGCAGGTGCTTCTGTTACAACAGCGGGGTTATACCACACACCAAAAACAGTCTTTCCAACTGGCGCAATATAAGTCTTGCCATCGCCATAGGGCTGGCAATAGCTGTTGATATCGCCAGAAAGTCCTTCCACACCGGTAAGTTCGGCAAGAGCCTTATCAGCAATCAGAGCCTCTGTTACTCCAGAACCTTCCCAGCTGGGAAGGAATACAACATCAGGAATCATTCCTGCCAGAATATCTGTACGTACTTTATCAGCAACATCCTCACCGATTACAGCTTCCACAGCTACATTGGTCTCATTTTCAAAAGCCTGAATGGCAGCTGTCCAGGCAGATTTAGTCTCTTCTGTAGCATAGATGTATGCCGATATAGATCCTTCGGTTGCAACATCCGATTCTTCAGAACCACCGGAAAGCTCTCCTTCACTCAGTCCCTCGGAACTCTGATCATCCGGATTCTTATTGCATCCGGCAAAAGCGCCGAAAACAACCAGAGAAATAATCAGTAAAAATGCTGTCAAAACTCTTTTTTTCAATACTTTCTTCATGATTTGATACCTCACATGTTTTGTAGTATTATCTCACAGGGCAGTTATCGACCTGCTGTAATCACTTGGGTTCATACCAAATTTCTTTTTGAATTCCGTTGAAAAATATGTCACCGAACAAAATCCCATCATATCCGAAACCTGTGTTATCGTATATTCGCCTGACCGGATCAATTCTTTGGCTCGTTCCAACCTGCGTTCTCTGATAAACACCGATACACCAATACCAAGCTCAGCACGAAACAGCTTGCTTATGTAGGATGTACTGACACATACCTTCTTAGCCAGCATTTCCAATGTAATCCGTGTTTCCAGATTACCATCAATAATCTGCATACATCTCTGCACAATCTCATTTTTCGTTTTGTCAGAAACATTGGATGGAACCGTTGCAGTTATATTCTCCTGCCGAAGGGAACGGATGGAAAGAATAATTACCTGCATCAAAGCAGCAAGAATCATACCGCCCGAATAGATATTATCCTCACGATATTCAGACAGGATCAACTTCATTACTCTGTGTATCTCGGCATTAGCTGGCAGAATCCGATCTGTCAACAGGGTCATATCTCCCTCTGACAATTCAAAGGTAACTGTCAGAAAGGCTAATGGACCGCCGCCTGTTTCCCACTGAGAATGATACTGCATCGGCGCAAAAAACATCATTTCGCCCTTTTTCAGCTCATAATCTTTACCATCCACCGTGCATACCATTTTTCCAACATCCATATAGGTCAATTCCCAATAGGGATGTTTTTCTCCTTTAAACGAGAACTTTCCTGTACGTTCCTGATACAATACGGTGTTAATGCGTTCTGCCATAATGTTGGGATAAATTCCGCTTGCAGTCAGAACACTGCCCGACCTCACAGTCTCTCTGGTATCGGGCGCAGCCATAATACAATAAAAATCGCTGTAATAAGACAAAATACAAAAGCTGCATGTTGGCTCCAGAACGATAGGCTTATCCAATAAGAACATCTTGAGCGGCATGGAATCGGTTTCTGCAAAAACAACGCCGGTTCCTTCAAGAGGCTCCAGATAAACCGGTCTGCCATATCTCCACAACTCTTCGCTTCGGTCCCCCGTGGGAGACAGGGTGATCTGCTTCCATGGAATCCCGCTTTCGCTGAATTTTTTTACGATCTTTCCGTAACCGGAAAACTCAATCGCATTGATCTCACTCAGCTTCACAGGTTCACCCTCTCTCCAATATATTTATGGTGATTCAAAAACTCTTTTTTACTGCATCCTTACAGGACACAGCATCATTATTTTTTACCTTTTTCCCAACTGTCCTTCAATGTTACAATACGGTTGAAAGTGTTGGGATGACGGCTGTCAGCACAGAAATAACCCATTCTTACAAACTGGAACTTCTCACCCGGCTTTGCATCTGCGAGAGCCGGCTCAAACTTGCAGTTGGTCAGCTTCTTGACAGAATCGGGATTGAGATAATCGCCATATCCTTTTCCTTCCGGAATATCGAAGACATTTTCAATTGTAAAAAGATAATCATAGAGCATAGCTTCTGCATCGATAGCATACTGGGAAGATACCCAATGGATAGTTCCCTTCACCTTACGTCCGTCAACAGGATTGCCGTTACCGGTTTCAAGATCGGCAGAGCAGATGATCTCTGTAATATTGCCCTCATCATCTTTGATTATATCCTCATACTTAACGATGTACGCACCCATGAGACGTACCTCTCCACCGGGCTTCAAACGGAAGAACTTGGGAGGAGGATTGTCAGAGAAATCCGAACGGTCAATATACAATTCCTTCGTAAACGGAACCTTACGGGTACCGGCTTCAGGATCGCTGGGATTATTAGGAAGCTCGAAATATTCGGTTTTATCTGCGGGATAGTTGCTGATGGTAACCTTAACAGGATCAAGCACGGCAATTCTTCTCTGTGCCTTTGTGTTCAGCTCTTCACGAATACAGTGCTCCAGAAGCTGGATATCCACGATGCTGTATGCTTTTGCAACACCGGCACGGCGCACAAACTCAATAATAGATTCCGGGGTATATCCGCGGCGGCGAAGTCCGCAAAGCGTAGGCATACGAGGATCATCCCATCCGTCAACCAGTCCCGTCTCAACCAGTTCGCGGAGGTATCTCTTACTCATAACAGTATGGGTAAGATTCAGGCGTGCAAACTCATACTGATGTGGTTTCTTTTCAAAACCGATATTATTAACAACCCAATCATACAGGGGGCGGTGATTCTCAAACTCAATAGAGCAGAGAGAATGGGAAATACCTTCCAGTGCATCCTGAATGGGATGAGCATAGTCATAAAGCGGATAGATACACCATTTTGTACCCTGTCTGTGATGGGCGGTGTGCACAATGCGGTAGATGGCCGGATCGCGCATATTCATGTTCGGGGATGCCATATCGATCTTTGCACGGAGTGTATGGCTTCCATCGGGAAATTCGCCGTTCTTCATGCGCTCAAAGAGATCCAGGTTTTCCTCAACGGAACGATTGCGGTAAGGGCTCTCCTTGCCGGGCTCGGTGAGGGTTCCTCTGTATTCACGCATCTCTTCGGAATTAAGATCGCAGACGTATGCTTTGCCTTCACGAATCAATTTGATGGCATATTCATAGCATTTATCAAAATAATCGGAGCCATAATAGATACCACCATCCGGTTCAGCCCCCAGCCATCGGAGATCTTCTTCGATGGAACGAACATACTCGTCGTCTTCTCTTACAGGGTTGGTATCATCATAACGAAGATTAAACTTTCCGCCGTATTTCAAAGCAGTACCCTTGTTGATCCATATTGCCTTGGCACTTCCGATGTGGAGATAACCGTTGGGTTCAGGCGGGAAGCGGGTGTGTATCTCATCAGCAGGAACTCTGCCTTCGGCGATATCGCTGTCGATAATATCATGTATAAAATTACTGGTGTTATTGATATCTTCCATATCACTCATACCCTTTCTGAATGTTATTTGTTTATTGCCTCAAGTGCAGCATCGATTCTTGCGAGAGTTCTTTCCTTTCCAAGAATCGACATAACCATCTGCATATCGGGGGAATTCTGTCTGCCTGTAACAGCCACTCTCAAAACCATGCTGATATCACCGACATGTCCCTTATACTGCTCCGGATTCTTCTTGTAGAGCTTGGTTTCGGGCGCAAATCCCAACTCTTCCGCAATGGCTTTGATCTTGCCGAACCAGACAGTCTGCTCGTCGGCAGGATCATATACATTTTTATATTTTTCCAAAACAGCAACGGCATCCTCGTTGGCCACATTTCCCGGGAAATCGTACTGGGGAGCAAACAGTTCATCAAAGAAGAAATCCAGATAACCGCGGACATCGCTCCACTTGGCAAAATCTTTTCTCGGCTTGGCGCCGCCCCTGCCTATGGAGAGAATGGAAACAGCATAATCTCTGTCTCTTGTCAGCAGTGTATGAAGCTGTTCATCATATCTCTCAGCCCATGCAACGGTGCTGTCATATACAATATCTGCAGAAAGTTTGGAAATAACGTTTTTACTGATATCATCCAGTTTCTGGAGATCAAACAGCGCACCGGAAACACCGGCTTTTTTGATGTTAAATTTGAAGTTCTCAAAGGGTTCATTGGGATTGGCAATACGCCACTCTTCAAAGTTGGAGTTGATCAGCGTCATCAGATACTCCTTAATTGCGGGGACATAATATCCCTGCTGGGAATAGAAACGCATATCTGCCTCCGGATCCTTTCTCTTGGAGAGCTTGCGCTTGGAATCTCCGTCCAGCTTCATCACCTGCGCGGTATGACCGTACTTGGGACGCTTCCAGCCAATTGCTTCAAACATCTCCACGTGAAGCGGAAGTGTTGCCAGCCATTCCTCTCCGCGGATAACATGAGTGGTACGCATAAAGTGGTCATCCACCACGTGGGCGAAGTGATAGGTAGGAACGCCGTCAGACTTAAGCATGACATGGTCAATATCGTTCTGCGGGAAATCAAGTGTGCCTCTAATCAGATCATCCTGCTTGACACGGCGGGAAAGATCTCCCATACTGCGGAAACGCAGTACATAGGGTTTTCCTTCTTTCAACAGCTGCTCTACCGTCTCAATGGGACACTCGCGATATTTTGCCCACTCGCCATAGTAACCGAAGTTTGCCTTTTGCTCTTCCTGTCGCGCTCTCATCTCTGCCAATTCTTCTTCTGTGCAGAAGCAGGGATATGCTCTGCCGAGCTTAACAAACTCTTTTGCCACAGCGTGATATATTTCCACACGCTCACGCTGTCGGTAGGGACCGTATATTCCTCTATCTCCCTGAGAAGAGGCGCCTTCATCGAACTCAATTCCAAGTTCAGCAAAGGTATCACATATAATGCTTACACCGTTTTCAATCTCTCTCTTGGCATCGGTATCTTCTATTCTCAAATAAAATACACCGCCGCTCTGATGAGCCAGTCTTTCATCTGTCAGCACACCGTACATAGCACCAATGTGGACATAGCCTGTAGGGCTTGGAGAAAAACGGGTTACTTTTGCACCTTCGGGAAGATTTCTGTTTGGATACTTTTCCTCCAGGTCGGCAATGGTGAGTTTAACATCAGGAAACAACAGGTCAGCCAAATAATTGTAATCCATACTTTTTGCCGGTCACCGATGACTTTGTTCCGTCTCGGCTTTTCCTCTCGTTATTTTTTGTCCTTCGGACATGACTGTAATATTCATCGCCTTTCAGCATTCTTTGCATAGCGATACTAATATATATTATCATATTTTTCCTCTTCTTTCAAGAGAATTTTTCAATCCTCACTTCAATATCAAATAATTAATAATTTCTTTACCGTTTTTATTTACATTCGCTTTCTGCAGCATGCTATAATTACAATAAAAGAATGTGTTTATTTTGATATTTCAGGTGATTGTTTCTATATGAGAAAACTTCTTTCTTTTCTTTTTTTAACTTGCTGCACAACATTTCTTTTTAATGGCTGCTACTTTGAAAGCGATCTCTTCGGCAGTGCCGCAGGCACATTAAAAAATGAATCTTCTCTCCTTGCCGGCTCTTCTCATCTCCCCTCAGACAAACAACAGCTTCATTCCCAGAAGCCTGACCGGCAGGATTCCATTTCACTTTCCGATGATACCACCTCCGATTTGTCTTCTGCTCCGGAAATGGATTCTTCTTCCTCTCCCTCTGAAGAGATTTTGAAAGAGGATTCTTCTCCTGCTACTTCAGAACCCCTTACTTCCGACAGCAGTACTTCCAATGATTTCATTTCCAATAATATCGATGACTCTCCGCTGCTCAATGCAACCCTGAAAACGCTTGGTCTGAAGCAACGCCCCGATGCCCTTGCATTGATGCTCTGTTCTCCCCTTAACGGGCAGCTGCATGCCGTTCCTTTCCGTGATTCTCTCTCCCTTTCAGACTCACCCATTACCTCTTTTCTTTTGATGCCTATTTACAACAATTCTACACTGGAGATTTATGAACTCAGCTTTGATGGAGAAAATTATACCGATGACACACTCCTATACCGAAAAACGGCCTCTCCTTCCGGCTATGCCCTCGATATTCTCCTGAATCCCCGTGAAGAAGCTGCTGCCTTCAAAGTTTCCATAAAATACGGCAATGTTTCCGGAACTTACATCATTGTTTGCGATCTCCTTCTCTATGATCATGGCGAATATCTTCTTAAAGACAATACGCTCTCTCCTCTCGATTATGTCTCTGACTCCCTGACTCCCCTCACCCGCAAGGAAGCACTTGTCTCTGCCATAACTTATATTACCCGGGATTTTTCCTCCTCCTACAACTGGGAATATATCTCCGATTCTATGATCCGTCTCTATATCGCACCCGGCGATGACCCTCTTTCCGGTGAATATTTCCTTGAATCAAGTGAACTACGCGACGGAAAAGGTTGCTGCTATTATGCTGTCTCCCTTTCTCAGCGTTCGTATGATGAATCCGGCAATGCCACTGGAGAAACCATTTATAACCGCTACCTTGTCTCACTTTCCGGCAATCAGATCATTCCCATGGTGGACAAAGAAGGAAATATCAACGCGGAGTATAATGATATTATCATTTGATTTGCATTTTGGATTTTATTTTTCCAATCCCTTGAATAATCCATTGAAGTGCGGTATAATAATATGTAATTACAGCCCGAACATTTATCCGGGCTGTATGTTTGTGTGTAAAAACCTTTCCTTATTCTTTCCAAAGGTAATTCGGCTATATTCAAACATTCGGCATTCCTTAATTTCCTTGATTTCTTTGTCGATTATTCATATTAGAATCAGCATTTAAAAATAATAATTGTACAAAGCAAGAAACTTTGAGGTTTTCAAAAAAAATCTTATTTTTAATATGGAAAATTCACCGATTGTTTGGTATAATATTAAGATGAAAAGTAAATCAGGAGGTTGATTATTCGTGAGTAAAAAGTTTGTCTACATGTTCACCGAAGGCAACGCAAGCATGCGTGAGCTTCTCGGCGGAAAAGGCGCTAACCTCGCAGAGATGACCAAGATCGGTCTTCCCGTTCCGCAGGGTTTCACCATTTCCACAGAGGCCTGCACTCAGTACTATGAGGATGGCCGCAAGATCAATGATGATATCCAGGCTGAGATTCTGGAAAACATCGTTAAGATGGAAGAAGTTACCGGCAAAAAGTTCGGTGATAAGGAGAACCCCCTCCTCGTTTCCGTACGTTCCGGCGCAAGAGCTTCCATGCCCGGTATGATGGATACCATTCTTAACCTTGGTCTCAACGAAGAAGTTGTTAACGTTATTGCTGCTAAATCCGGCAATCCTCGTTGGGCTTGGGACTGCTACAGAAGATTTATCCAGATGTTCTCCGACGTTGTTATGGAAGTCGGTAAGAAATACTTTGAGAAACTCATCGACGAGATGAAAGAGCAGAAGGGCGTTACCTTTGACGTTGACCTCACTGCTGACGATCTTAAGGAGCTCGCAAACCAGTTCAAGGCTGAGTATAAGAATCAGCTTGGCAAGGACTTCCCGGACGATCCGAAAGAGCAGCTCTTCGAAGCTATTAAAGCTGTTTTCCGTTCTTGGGACAACCCCAGAGCAAACATCTACCGTATGGACCACGATATTCCCTATTCCTGGGGTACCGCTGTTAACGTACAGATGATGGCTTTCGGTAACATGGGCGATACTTCCGGTACCGGTGTTGCTTTCACCCGTAACCCCGCAACCGGCGAAAAGGGCCTCATGGGCGAGTTCCTCATGAACGCACAGGGCGAAGACGTTGTTGCCGGCGTTCGTACTCCGATGCCTATCTCCCAGATGCAGGAGATCCTCCCCGAGGTTTATGAGCAGTTCCTCGGTATCTGCAAGACCCTCGAGAACCACTATCGCGACATGCAGGATATGGAGTTCACTATCGAAGATAAGAAACTCTATATGCTCCAGACCCGTAACGGTAAGCGTACTGCTGCCGCTGCTATCAAGATTGCCTGCGATCTCATCGACGAAGGCATGATCACTGAAGAAGAAGCTATCATGCAGATTGACGCTAAGTCCCTTGATATGCTCCTCCATCCCACCTTCGATCAGAAGGCTCTTAAGGCTGCTACCCCCATCGGCAAGGGTATTGCTGCTTCCCCCGGTGCTGCTGCTGGTTCTATTGTATTTACAGCTGAAGACGCTGTTGTTCATGGCAAGAACGGCGAGAAGGTTGTTCTCGTTCGTCTCGAGACCTCTCCTGAGGACATCGAAGGCATGAAGTACTCCCAGGGTATCCTCACCGTTCGCGGTGGACAGACCTCCCACGCTGCTGTTGTTGCTCGTGGTATGGGTACCTGCTGCGTATCCGGTTGCGGCGATATCAAGATGGATGAGGAGAACAAGCAGTTCACCCTCAACGGCAAGACCTATCACGAAGGCGATTGTATCTCCCTCGACGGTTCTACCGGTGCTATCTATGATGGACTTATCCCCACTGTTCCTGCTGATCCTAACAGCGGTTACTTTGGCAGAATCATGGAACTCTCCGATAAATATAAGACTCTCGGCGTAAGAACCAATGCAGATACTCCCGATGATGCTAAGCAGGCAGCTGCTTTCGGCGCACAGGGTATCGGTCTCTGCCGTACCGAGCACATGTTCTTCGATCCCGCAAGAATTGGTGCTTTCCGTGAAATGATCTGCTCCGAAACTGTTGAAGAGCGCAAGGCTGCTCTCGATAAGATCGAGCCCATGCAGCAGGCTGACTTCGAAGGTCTCTTTGAGGCTCTCGGTGGCTATCCTGTTACCATCCGTTTCCTCGATCCTCCCCTCCACGAGTTCGTACCCACCGATGAGGCTGACATCGAGGCACTCGCTAAGACTCAGGGCAAGACTGTTGCTTACATCAAGCAGACCATCTCTGATCTCCATGAGTTCAACCCGATGATGGGTCACCGCGGCTGCCGTCTGACCGTAACCTATCCTGAAATCGCTGTTATGCAGACCAACGCTGTTATTAAGGCTGCTATCAACGTTCAGAAGAATCATCCCGATTGGAAACTTGTTCCCGAAATCATGATCCCGCTGGTTGGCGAGCTCAAGGAGTTCAAGTTTGTTAAGGATATCGTTGTTAAGACTGCTGACGAAGTTATCGCTGCTTCCGGTATCGAGCTTGAATACGAAGTTGGTACCATGGTCGAGATCCCCAGAGCTTGCCTCACTGCTGATGAAATCGCTGCTGAAGCTGACTTCTTCTGCTTCGGAACCAATGACCTTACCCAGATGACCTTCGGCTTCAGCCGTGACGACGCTGGTAAGTTCCTCCCCGCTTACTACTCCAACAAGATCTATGAGTCCGATCCGTTTGCACGTCTCGACACTACTGGTGTTGGCAAGCTGATGGATATGGCCCTCAAGCTTGGTAAGCCCGTCAATTCCGCTCTCCACTGCGGTATCTGCGGTGAGCACGGCGGAGATCCCTCCTCTATCGAGTTCTGCAACAAGATCGGTCTGGACTATGTCTCCTGCTCCCCCTTCCGTGTACCCATCGCTCGCCTCTCCGCTGCTCAGGCTGCTATCAAAGCTAAGAAATAATTTTAACTTTGTAACAGATGCGATCGCATAACCCAAAACTCATCCCCTCGGATTTTCTCCGAGGGGATTTTGGTTATCTGCACGGAAAACCATAAATCTCCTGTTATTCAGATAAAACAAAAGTACATTACGTAGACACAGCTGGAAGGTGTTTTGATGAATACTATTATCAGAAATCTGCTAAAAGATGTTGTGGTTCCCAAATTTGTAAGGGTTAAGCAAACCTTTGATGAAAACCATATCCCATCGGACAAAATAGCCAAAACGGTTTTTGAAATTTTATCGCAAAAGGAAGTTGGCCAATCACTTCGTCCTAACATGCGAGTTTGCCTGACCTGCGGCAGTCGCGGAATCGATAATATTGCAGAAATTCTGCGTGCTGTTGCTACATTTTGCAAAAAACACGGGGCAGAGCCTTTTGCAATTCCCGCAATGGGCAGTCATGGCGGCGCTACTGCCGAAGGACAATTGGAGGTGCTTCATTCCTTTGGCATTACAGAGGAAACCATCGGCTGCCCTATCATATCTTCAATGGAGACAGATTGTATTGGGGAAACGGAAGAAGGGCACCCTGTTTTCATTGATCGGAATGCTGCCCGTTCTGATGGTATCATCGTCATCAATCGCATCAAACCCCACACCTCTTTCCGCGGTTCCTATGAAAGCGGACTGATGAAAATGATGGCCATTGGTTTAGGTAAACAAAAGGGTGCGGAAGTCTGCCATGCAGCAGGCTTTCCTATGATGCATCATATGGTTCCGTTATTTGGCAATGCAATCTTAAAGCATGCCCCCATCCTTTGCGGCGTGGGTATCCTTGAAAATGCTTTTGACCGGACAGCCCACATAGAGGCACTTTTACCTGAAGAATTTGTGGAAAGAGAGCCTGAATTGCTGGAGAAAGCCTTCGCTTTCATGCCTTCCATCGGTATTGCGGATTGCGATGTTTTGGTGATAGATGAAATCGGCAAAAACATCAGCGGCTGTGGTATGGATCCCAATATTTCCGGTGTCTTTGCCACCCCAGGAATGACCGGAGGTATTAAGGCACAAAGAAGATGTATCCTTTCTCTGACTGAAGAAACTCATGGAAACGGCTATGGTATGGGTGCTGCTGATGCCATCAGTGAACGTTTCTATCGCGAACTGGATTTGGATAAAGTTTATCCCAACACAATCACCTCTACCTCTTTAACCTTTTCTAAAATACCGATAATTATGGATAATGACCTCAATACCATCCGCCTATGTATCCGAACCTGTAACGAGAAACACGCGGAGGGGCTCCGGATTGTACGCATACGCAACACCTTGTCTTTAAGCGAATTTGAAGTCTCTGAGGCACTTATTCCCATGGTGAAACAAAAGCCGAATATGGAAATTATTTCTGAATCTTATGAATTGCCCTTTGACCGAAATGGAAATCTCCTGTAATCATAAAAGGATTCAAACTGCGGAGGAAGTCATGGAAAACATTATTAATTTAGGTAAAAAGCGTGAAATGTTTTGGGATAACTATTTGGTAGATGATAGCTTGACCACCGCCCAGAATCGTATGCAGAAGCCTGTCTGTATGGGCACTGTTTTCTGGCTTGATAATAAGTTGGAGGATAATGCCGTCAGTTATCCTTGTATTATGAAGGATGACAAGGGCTATCGTATGTATTATATTGCCTGGCACAGACAGCAAAGCAGTTTTAAAGATGATGAGATTTCCACTACCGTCTCCCGTGTCTGTGTTTTGGAAAGCCAGGACGGATTAAAATGGACCCGCCCTAATGTTGGGCTTTATGAATTTGAAGGGAACACAAACAATAACATCGTTATTCCGGAACAGGATTTTCGGGACAATGCCTTCGTTTTCTACGATACCAATCCAAATTGTCCTCCGGAGGAAAAATACAAATGCTTTGTAGACGGTATTCCCGCCAAGAATGAAGAAGAACGTCGCCGTCCCGGTGCTATGAAGCGTGGTCTGTGGTACTATTACTCTGCCGATGGCTACAAGTTCCACTGCTATGGTCTGGTTTCCGTTTGCGGCAATTTTGATACTTTGAATACCGCTCGTTGGGATGGCGAAAGATATGTTGCTTATATCCGTAATTACCATGGCTTCCCAATGGATCACGCCAGCGGCGCAATTACCGTTAATGGTATTGAAGATGTAAACGCCCACTCAATTCCCGGAGCGGATAAAAATTTAGGTATCCGTGATATTCGTGTAATGTACTCTGACGACTTCCGCAACTGGACTCGCCCGGAGAGGATCCACTTTAACGATGAGCACGACATTCCTATGTATACCAATAATGTTATCGTCTATGACAGAGCCCCTCATATTTTGATCGGCATGCCTGTCCGCTACTGTGAGAGAACGTCATGGACACCTAACTTTGATCAGATGCCCCGGGTGGAATTCAGAAAGGAATGCATTGCAGCCGGTCTCCCCCGTGAAGGGCTTGCCATTACCGACTGTATCTTTATGTGGAGCCGCGATGGAATGAACTGGGATCGCTCTATGGAATCTTTTATGACTCCTCGCTATGAAACAGCATATAACTGGGTTTACGGTGATTGCTATCCTTCCTACGGCTATGTTGATGAAGGTGATGAAAATATCAATTTCTTTACTATCGAGTACTCCTGCGTGAAAAAAACCGGCAAACCTCTGGTGCGCCATAGAATTCGCAAGGACGGCTTTGGCTTTTATTGGTCTGGCGGTAAAGAAGAAACTCTGGTGACAAAACCCATCATTTTCGAAGGTTCTAAACTACACCTGAACTTTGAGGGTTCTGCTTTTGGTCATCTCTACGTCGAGGTTTTGACAGAGGATGGAAAGAACTCTCTTTGTAAGAGCTTTGAAATTTTCGGCGATAATATCGATAGATTGGTTGCTCTGGAGGATGGTACAGACTTTAGCCGGTTTGCCGGCCAGCCAATCCGCTTGAAATTCACAATGCTGGATACCAAACTGTATTCCTTGAAATTTGATTAATCCGTCAAATACAAAGGGAATTCACCCATAGCCAAATATGACCATTATCCCTCTGAATCCTAAGAAATAATTTTAGTTTTGCGACAGGTGTGACCGCATAACACAAAATTATCCCCTCCGAGAAATCGATGGGGATTTTGTATCTATTGCAAAATATTCGCCCGTAAGGTATAATAAATAACATTCAACATTTGTTTTTACCCGCTATTCGCAGGAAAACTTAAAATGGCCTAAGAACAATACAAAAAGAAAAATATAAACAGTACAGGTGATCCTATGCAATACTTTGAAACCTATACCTCCAACACTGTTGCCGGCAGCGGAAATCAGTTTTTCTTCCGTATGCCTCAGGATGAAATCCGGACAGGACGAATTTTCTATAAAATCTCAACTCCCGGTGAATATCATTATTCTCTCTTGTTTTCCAACATTATAGACAGTACCTTTGCCGACGGTACTCTCAGCCATAAAAATTTGATCTGTGATGAATGGCAGATTCACTCAGCACAAATAGGAAGGTGCTCCAAACCGTTTCCTCCAAAACTACTTTCCGAAATGACAATGAATGATAACTCCTCCCATGCTGATATTGTTGTTTCAGATCTACAGGAGATAACTTTTCAGGGAAAGAAACAAAAAACCGTTATGCCCGGAGAATTCTTTTCTTCTGATCCTGTAAAGATAGACTTTCAAAGAGATGATTATCTTTGTCTGGAGATGACTTTCTCCGGTGAAATGATTCCTTATCATGAAGAAACGCTTCTTCCCGTTTTTGTAAAACAGAACGATGAATGGATTTATTCAAAACAAATGCCCGTTGCCGGAATGATCGGATGCGATAGACCCGTTTGTGCAAGAATTGGCTATGTTGGGGATTCTATTACACAGGGAATCGGAACCGAACCAAACTCTTACTTACATTGGAATGCCGTGCTCTCTGAAAAAATGGGAGAACGGTATGCCTTCTGGAATTTAGGGCTTGGCTATGGCCGTGCAAATGATCTGGCCTCCGGTGGTGCCTGGCTTTACAAAGCACAGCAAAACGATATTGTTTTTGTCTGTTACGGTGTAAATGATATTCTGCGGGGCTTCTCTGAAGATCAGATCAAATCTGATCTTGCAGATATTGTACACACTTTAAAGAAACAAAATAAAACCGTAATTCTTCAAACAATTCCTCCTTTTGACTATCAGGATGAAAATATAGAAAAATGGAATAAGCTCAATCAGTATATAAAAACTGAATTATCCGATAAAGCAGATTTGATTTTTGATAACAGTCTCATTCTTTCGGAATGCAAGGAAAAAGCCCATCTGGCCAAATATGGCGGTCATCCCAATGCCAAAGGTTGCACTCTTTGGGCAGAGGCTTTATTCGAACAAACAGCCCTTTTTCTCAATCAGAATAATGTTTAAGCTTCTTCTTTTCATATATCATAAGGCTTGATCTCCTCATTGTTTTTCTGTTTCCCACAATATAAATACAATATTTCATGGAGGAATAAAAATGAAAATTGAAAAGATCGATAAAAATTTTATTAAAGAAAACTATACCGAAACCGAAGACAGGTGCTGCTATGAGATTCCCTGCTGCGGCTTTGATTTGTATGGCGTTTTCTATGACAAAAAAAGAGGCCGTTTTATGAGAATGGACGGCGATGTAGCGGATCAAGTCAGTGAAGGTGTCTCCTATCTTGCAACCAATACCTCCGGCGGCCGCATTCGTTTTTCAACAGATTCTTCTGTAATCGGTATTTCTGTTGCCTATTCCTCACTGGTGGAAATGTCTCATATGCCGCTTACCGGCAGCTGCGGTTTTGCCTTGCTTGAAAAAATAGGCACCACGTATAAAACCGTCTCTCTTTTCCGCCCTCTGCACTCCGAAAAGCAGGGATATACCGGTGAAGTTCTGATCAACGACCATAAAAGGCACGAATATATTCTGTACTTCCCCTTGTATAACGATGTGACAAAGCTTCAGATTTATCTTGATAAAACCGCAACACTGTTTGAACCCGAAAAATACCGAAATATAAAACCGATCTTGTACTACGGCGCCTCCATTGACCAGGGCGGCTGCGCCAGCCGGCCGGATTCCTCCTATACTGCCATTCTCTCCAAATGGAATGATATTGACTTTATTAATCTGGGATTTTCCGGTAATGCCAAAGGCGAACCCCTTATGGCGGAATATGCCTCGAAAATTGACTGCAGCCTGTTCTTTATCGCCTATGACGGCAATGCTCCCAGTGCAAAATTTTTGGAGGAAACCCATTTCAAGTTTTACGAAACTTATCGCAAGATAAAAAAAGATATCCCAATTGTGTTCATGTCTGTTCCCTGTTTTGAAAATTTCCCGGAAGCCGCAGAACGCCGTGAGATTCTTAAACGCTCCTGCTTACGCGCAAAAGAACAGGGAGACAACAATATCTATTTTATCGATGGTGAAGGATTATTCGATGATAAAGACAGAGAAATGTGTACGGTAGAGGGAATTCATCCGAATGATCTGGGATTTTACCGTATTGCAACACATATTTATCAATTGTATAACAATATCGATGAACATTCCTGTCATTGACTCTGCAGACAAAATTTTCAATAGCAATATCCACAAGGAGGTTCTATATGCTCGGACTGAAACGCGGAACGGTTATGCTCTGCGACCACGAAAAAGAATGGGAATCAGAAGCACAGCGTACTATTGAGCGGCTACACGATATTCTTGGCCATGTTGCCAAAGACATCCAGCATGTGGGCAGCACTTCGATTCCCTCCATCAAAGCCAAACCCATTATTGATATCGCTGTTGCCGTGGAAAACTTTGATGATATCCTTGCTTTAGAGTCTGAACTTAAAGCGGCCGGCTTCTACTACCGCCCCAACTCCTTTACCAGAGATACGCAGATTTTATTCGCATGCGGTAATTTTTATGATGGCAGCGGGGATCTGCAGACCCATTTCATCCATGTTGTACTTTGGGGCAGTATGGACTGGATCAACTATATCAATTTCCGTGATTATCTGAACAACAACCTTTCCGTGGCCAAGGAATATGAAGCGCTGAAGCTCTCCCTTGCCGAAAATGCTCCTGTCGACAAAGGCAGAGAAAAATATACATCCGGCAAACACAATTTTATCGTTTACACGCTGCGAAAGGCTCTTGTTTATTCTTATCTCGGGAAGACCGTTACCCTACGGATGGATCGTCCTATTGGCTCAGTTCATCCTTCCCATGCAGATATCATCTATCCGGTTAACTATGGGTATATCCCCAATATTTTTGGCGGAGACGGCGAAGAATTGGATGTCTATCTGCTCGGTGTCGATGTCCCTGTGAGAGAATACACCGCTGAAATCATTGCTATTATTCACCGCCGCGATGATGTGGAAGATAAGCTGGTAGCCGCCCCTGTTGGAATCACCTTTACCAAGGCTAAAATTGAATCCGCTGTGAGATTTCAGGAACAGTTTCACGACAGCTTTATCGAAATACGCTGACAATCTATATACCAAAAGTGCCTTCCCATATTTTCAATGGGAAGGCACTCTTTGGTTTCATGATATTCTATTTGGAACGATTCAGTTGTTGTCTCATGGGATTCCATCTTCCGGATATATAGTAAATGGAAAACACTACAAATAACAACAGATTATGCGCAATCATACAGCCCCAGGCAGAAACAAGATCAAGCTGGAAAATCTGTGTACAGATAAAAGTTCCTACAATACGCACACACCACATACCGATAATATTGGTTATAAACGGCATAACTGTTCTTCCCATCCCCTGCATCATACCTTCAATAATGATAGAAAAACCATAGAACGGCTCAGATAATGCCACCATTCTCAGAACAGTCGTACCAAGCAGAATAACCTGTATATCTCTGGAAAACAACTTCATCATCGTTGGCGCTACCGCAAACAATGCTCCACCGGACAAAATCATCAACAACACTTCGATGAACAGCATCATTCTCGCAAGTTCTTTTAATTTTTTTCCGTCTTTTGCACCAAGAGAATTGCCGGCCAGTGTTGCTGCCGCGGTCTGCATACCGTAAGCAGGAATATAGAAAGCAGACTCCACCGTATTGGCAATGGTATGGGCCGCTGTCGATATCTCTCCTAATGAATTGATCATTGCTGCAAAAGCAACATATCCAAGAGAGGTTCCAAAGCGCTGCAGAGCATTGGGAATAGCTACCCGGATACAGGGAATCAGAATTGCTTTATCCGGACGCAGCGACTGGCCTTTGGGCGACAGCATGGGGTGTCTCCACAGTGCCACAGTGACACAAATTCCTCCAACTGCAAAAGCAATGGCACTGGCAATCGCCGCACCAATCACGCCCCATCCCATTCCCATTATTGTTATTTTTATAGAAAACACTTCAATGATTCTCGTCTCATAAATAAACAGGAAATTAAGCACGACATTGACAATATTCACCAACACCCCAACCCGCATGGGGGTTTTGGTATCCCCTGCTGCCCTGAGTACCGTTCCAAATATAATACTGGCCGTTCGTGGCAGCATAGGAAGATATAGAATAAAAAAATATTTTGCCGCAATGGGACGAATACCGCTTTCCACCTGCATCCACACAGGGATTCTTCCACTCAACGAGAGCGTTAGAACAGTAAAAAACACACCACAAACCAATACAGCCAGAACAGCCTGTGCCGAAGTCCGCCTAGTCTTCTCCTTTTCCTTTGCTCCTGCAGCCTGAGAAATAAAAGCCAAAAAACCTACGCTGACAGCAGAGATCGTGCTTCCAATCAACCAGTTTACAGTTGTTGTGGAACCTACGGCTGCTGTTGCTTCTGTACCCAGAGTGCCCACCATCGCAGTATCAATATACTGCACCGCTGTCTGCATCAATTGTTCCAACATGGTCGGCCATGCCAAGACAAAGATAGTGGGAAGCAGGTGCCACGGCATATTTAAAAAACCTCTTTTTTTCATCTCAGCCATTTTGCACCTCAATGATACAGCTGCTTTGTTCTGTCAAAATCATTTCCTGTACGGAGGGAACAACAATTTTTCCTTCTTTTGGATTTTTGATACTGATAACCGGTGTTGTAATATCTGCCTCTACTGTTGATTTTTCAAAAGCAAAATCTGCACCATGCATTTCACAGTTGATAAGCTTCAAATTCTTGCAATAGCATAACGGCTGTGTTCCCTCTATAACACAATTTTCAAAAGTGACATTCTCGCAGTACCAAGCCAAATATTCACCCTTGATCACACTGTTTTTTACCAACACATTTTTTGCATGCCAAAAGGCATCCTTGGTATCAAAACGGCAGTTTTCAAAAACAGAATCGGTTATGTATTGAAAGGAATATTTCCCATTCAGTGTCACATCATGGAAATTCAACTTTTGCGCGCGCAGCATAAAATATTCTCCCTCTGCGCTGCTTTTTTCCATATTGATATCACAGGAAAACCATCCAAACTCCGGAGAACGGATATTACATCCTTTTATGATTATTTCCCTGCATTCCCGCAAGGCTTTTATCCCGTGAAGTCTGGAATCCGCTATCATAATCCTCTCCGAATACCACAGCGCAGCACGGCAGAACTCTGTCATCTCACAATTTTGAATATTCACATCCATATCGTGCCAGAAAGGATACCTTAAATTGAAAAAACAGTTTTCGGCTGTTATCCCGCTGCTTTCCTTGAAAGCACTTTCTCCATCAGCCGGACCATCAAAACGGCATGCCACGGCATATACCCCACGACTTCCATAAAGTGCTCTCTCTTCATCAAAGTTTTTTCCTGTTATTATCTTCATTCTTTCTGCCTCTTCAGTTCGTTGATTCTCACGTTTATCATAAAGCAGCAGCCGTCCGCAAAACGGGCAGCTGCTTTCGTTTATCCCAGTTACACATTCCAAAAGCATCTTTTCTAACCGTTTTTCTGGAGTATGCACTTTCTTTTTGTTTATAAATAAAGTATATCACAGCTTGCTTTAACACGCAAGTTTGTTTTGATTTATTTATTGTCTTTCTCTCTTTTTTATGGTATAATATCATCTGCTGGCTCGGAAGGCAAAGCATTCATCGGAAATGTTGCGCCGGATAAGGCTGCAGGCTGGAATGTCTGCCCTTGTTCGGTCTTTTTATATGGGTTTATGGAGGTTTTAACATTGAAAAAAAATACTGATCTTACTGAGGGCAGTATTGCCCAAAAACTAATTCGTTTTGCTGTTCCCATTTTCTTTGCCCTGTTTTTGCAATCTCTTTACGGCGGCGTTGACCTGCTGATTGTAGGGCGGTTTGCCGAAACAGCAGATGTATCCGGCGTTTCCTCCGGCAGTCAGCTGATGCAGACCATCACAATGGTCATTACCGGTCTTGCCATGGGCATTACCATCTATGTTGCCCAATGCATCGGAAGAAAAAATCGGCAGGACGCAGGCAAAGCAATTGGCTTTTCCATTTATCTTTTTACACTGATTGGTATCGTCATGTCTCTTGTCATTGGCATCTTCAGCAGTATGTTTACCAAACTTATCAATGCCCCTGCCGAAGCTGTTACCCAAACCAATATGTATATCAAAATCTGCGGCTTTGGCTCTCTGTTTATCGTAGCATATAACATCCTCGGCGCCATCTTTCGTGGAATCGGTGATTCCAAAACCCCGCTGCTGGCTGTGGGTATTTCCTGTCTTCTCAATATCATCGGTGATTTGCTTTTTGTCGCCGTCTTTCATATGGGTGCAGCCGGAGCCGCTCTTGCCACTGTCCTCTCTCAAGGAATCAGCGTCTTCCTCTCCATTGTGATCATTCTTAAACGCGAACTTCCCTTCGACTTTAAAAAGGAGTACATCCGTTTCAGTAAATTTCTGGCTTGTCAGGTTATTAAACTCGGTCTGCCTATTGCGCTGCAGGAATTACTTGTTGGCCTTTCCTTTACGGTGATTCAAGTGGTAGCAAACGGTTTTGACGTGGTTTCTTCTGCAGGAGTTGGTGTCGGCAGTAAACTTTGCGGATTTATCCTGTTGATTCCCTCTGCTTATATGCAGGCAGTCGCAACCTTTGTGGATCAAAATCTCTCTGCCGGTAAACCCGACCGCGTAAAAAAATCCATGCATTTTGCCATCGGAAGTGCCCTTGCTCTCGGTCTTTTCATTGCCGTCTTCTCCTTCTTCAAAGGAGATCTTCTTACTGCTATCTTCGCTAAAGACCCTGCTGTCATCGAAGCATCTTTCCAGTACCTTAAAGGCTATGCCATTGACTGCATCTTTGTCTCCATACTCTTCTGTATGATTGGTTATTTCAATGGTCGCGGAGATACCTTCTTTGTTATGGTTCAAGGATTGGTCGGTGCTATCGTCATCCGTGTTCCTGTTGCTCTTCTGATGAGTTCTCTTACCAACACGTCGTTATTCCTCATCGGTCTTGCCACTCCCTGTGCCAGCCTTGTGCAAATTCTGCTCTGCTTCGGTTATCTGTTCCTCTCCCGCAAAAAATCTTTGCAGCCCACCAATTGAACAACCATTTTCATCTCTTTGACAGCGTCGTTTTCAACGCCGCTGTCTTTTTTACTCTACCAGCTTTACTCCATCCCACGCCTTCCGAATCATGGCATACTGAGCCATATCCCAAAACTCTCCTGTTTTGCTTTTAAAAACCTCTTTCTCGATCCCCTCCAATGTAAATCCGCATTTCTGTGCCACTCTTCCGGATGCAGGATTTTTCAATGCGTGATGAATCACGATGCGGTGAACACCAATTTCCCCAAAAAGATAATCTCTGACTGCTTTGACCGCTTCTGTCATAATCCCTTTTCCCCAATTATCATATCCCATACAGTACCCCAGTTCAGCACTTTCATGCTTTTCATTCAACAGCACAACACTGATTCCTCCAATCGCCCTGCCTTCTAACTCTATAACCCAGTTATAGCAGTTCTTCTCCTGATAAGCCGCACACCAAGTTTTCAAAATCTCTTTTGTCAGTTCTATCGACCCATGCGGTTCCCATGTAAGAAATCTGGTCACCCGCTCATCATTAGCCCAGTTATAAAACATATCTGCCGCATCATCCACAGCAAAGCGCCTTAGAATCAACCTTTCTGTTTTCAGTGTTTGTGTTCCTTTATGTGTCATCATTTTATTCAATCCTTTCTGAAAATATCCAATGTGTGGTGAGAATACCCCGACAGGTCAACCCTCTCACAGGTTGCAAGATGATATCTGATAAACATGTTATATCTCTCTTCTTCCATATTCGCCAAGGTATCACGCATATGATTGGCATAACCATCCGTCGCAACATAATGCAGCTGTGTAACAGGAAACTGCGAACGCAGTTCATCAATCTCTTCCTTACGATACAACTCAAATATATCCCAAGGATTGGAAAAGGTTTCAAAAGTCTCGGTATTAAGCATACATTTTTCTATAATATCCCAAATCATTCCTTTTCCAAAACCATAGCTGAGAATACTGGCATCTCCCATACAATATGTAGCAAAAATGATTCCCCCCTTCTTTGTCACCCTTATCGCTTCTGATAACGCCTTCCATTGATCCTCTTTCGTAAACAGATGATACATCGGTCCCAGCAGCAATGTTATATCATAACTCTCTGCTGTAAACATGGAAAGATCTGTCGCATTTCCCTGAATGATCGTAATTTGCTCTCCCTCTTTCGTATTTTCTCTGAACAACTGGATATTGTGCTCCAATAGTTCTACAGCATCCACCCGATACCCCTTTTCTGCCAATGCATGGCTATATCTTCCTGTTGCTGCACCAATTTCCAGAATTCTCATTCCTTTTTGCAAATACCTTTCGATATAGTGCATGGTTGTCAGATACTCCACCATACCGTGTCGGGTAGTAAGCCGTCCATCTTCATCGTAATTTTCATAATACGCAGACAGATATTCTTTTGTCATCATCATTCCATCTCCTTTGTTATAAATAAAAAACAGTGCGGCTAAACCAACACGTTCAGCTCACACTGTGTATCCTCTGTTAATCCCTCTCAGCTTGCTGTTAAAAGACAGCCTTCTGTTTTTCAAAAACAAAGTATGACAATGTAAGCCTGTTTCCACACCACATTCCCATGGTTGGAACAGACTGCATGACGACTGCTGTATTAACAATAATACTGCGTACCGACATTGTCATAACCTCCGAAAATTTTCTACATTATAGCATTGTCTCTCTTTTTTGTCAACTCTTCTCATAAAAACATTCTCATAGCATCTGTATGTTTTCTTATCAAAATGTTCTCATTTTCTACTTCTTTTCTCAAATCTCTGTATTTTAAAAAAGTTTATGCTATAATTTCCTCAGGACTTTTATCTACCATCTATTATGAAAGGAGAAATATATGAGACCCGATATTAACAAAATGACTCTCCGTGAAAAAATTGGCCAGACTGCTATTCCTGCTCCTCCCACCCTTACAAATGGAATGAAAAAATACGGTTCTTATGCCAAATACTTTAAAGATTATCCCTACAGCGGTATCTTCATCGAGTATTTCTATAAAGAAATTGATGCAAACTCTTCTTCCGATTCAGAAAAAAATAATGAAGCTTTTACTGGTGAATCAGTTGAACTTCAGCGTCTCAGCCTGACCCATGATTTTGCCGAGTTTGTTCCGAAATTCCAGAAAGAACTGGATATCCCTGCCTTTGTTTGCTGTGATGCCGAATTCGGTATTAAGGGAGAAATTTTTGAAGACGGTCATCTGATTCCCACCCAAATTGCAGTTGCAGCTGCAGCCGATGAAAACCTTGCCTATCGCCGCGGTTATTACTGGGGACGTGAAATGCGCTCCATTGGTATGAACTGGGTTTTTGGTCCTATCGGTGATCTCTCTGCCAGCTTTTTTGCCACCCATGCCCCCAGAAGTTTTTCCGATGACCCACAGCTTACTGCCCGCATGCTCACTGCTACCCTGAATGGACTTCATGATGCCGGTATGGTCGACTGCACTAAACACTATCCCGGTACCGGCCACGAATTCCGCGATTCCCATTTTTCTTTCTGCTGCATCAATGATACTCTCGAGGAATGGTCCGATGGGCAGAAGCAGGTTTGGAAAGCGGCCGTGGATGCCGGCGCTAAAACCTTTATGACTGCACACCTTCCCCTTCCCTGCATTGATCCTACTCCTGTTAAAGGACGTTTTCTCCGCCCCGGGTCCGCCTCTAAAAAGGTTCTCGATGTTCTGCGTGACGATCTCGGCCACGACGGCGTTATCATCTCCGATGCTGTCAGCATGAAAAGTCTCGCCGCAACCTTTGAACATGAAGAGGTTTTGATCGAGTGTTTCAACGCTGGCAATGATATGATTCTTTTCTGCCATGATGACTATTTTGACATTATGGAACGTGCTATCCATGATGGCCGTGTCTCTATGGAGAGACTGGATGAGGCAGTCAACCGTATTCTTCGTCTTAAGGAAGAGATGGGGCTCTTCGACGGTAATTATATCAGTGCTCCGCTGACTGCAGAAGAGCTTGCCGATTTTGAAAAAATCAATTTTGAATCCGCCGCCAAATCTCTTACCCTTGTCAACAACGAGAACAATATGATTCCCTTTGATCCACAAAAGGTACACCGTGCAGCAATCATTGCCATCACCGAATATGCTCCTTTTGTCGGCTATCTTGACGAAATTGTAAAGACCTTTGAAGGTTACGGAATTGAAGCTACAGTATATGATGGTTTGACTTCAAAATCTCACCTTACCAAGCTCTGCGATGAAAATGACATTATCATCTATGCCTGCTACCTGAATCAGGGACGTCCGCTTGGTTTTCCCGGCTTCTCCTCCGGTAAGGCTATGAATACCCTCTTTAATGCCTGCTCCTGTGGAAATGAGAAATCAGTCGCCGTTTCTTTCGGTTCTACTTCTATCTATTACAACTATTTCGAATATGTAGATGCCTATGTGGACGCCTACTCCGATACTCCTGAAACCATGCATGCCTTTGTTAAGGCACTTCTCGGTGAGATTCCTTTCCCCGGAAAACCACCTATGTCGCACAAACCCAAGCTTGTTTGATTTTCCCTCCTGTAAAACAGTTTTAGCCCCTGTTCTCGGATAACTCCGAAGACAGGGGTTATTTCTGTTTATGATAAATCATTATTTCAAACTTTTTCACATAAAAACATAGATATTATCCATTGAAGAAATTTTCACTGATGCTATAATAATATCAATCATTCATGAACTGGAAGGAGCAGAAACTATGGAAAAAGTACGTATTGGTGTAATCGGTGCAGGCCGCGGCACCAGCATGATCCGCTATGCCAAAGAAGCTGATAATGCACAGCTCGTCGCTATCTGTGACAAATCTGTTGAACTGTTGGAAAAACAGAAAAAAAACTGCGGTGAAGAAGATATCGCTTATTACACCGATTACGATGAATTTCTTAAGCATGACATGGATGCTGTTATACTGGCAAACTACGCCAACGAGCACGCACCTTTTGCAATCAAAGCCATGCGTGCTGGAAAACATGTTTTCAGCGAAGTGCTCCCCGTTCAAACAATGAAAGAGGCTGTAGAATTGATTGAAGCTGTTGAGGAAACGGGCAAAATCTATGCTTACGGTGAAAACTACTGCTACATGAGCGCCCCCTATGAAATGCGCCGTCTTTACAGAGAAGGAAAAATCGGCGAATTTGAATATGCCGAAGGTGAATATATTCACAACTGCGAACCTATCTGGCACCTGATCACTTACGGTGAGGAAAACCATTGGCGCAATAATATGTTCTCCACCTTCTACTGCACCCACTCTCTTGGTCCCATTATCCACATCACTGGACTCAGGCCCGTTTCAGTTATCGGATTTGAGGGAACCAAAGTCGAACGCGGACTGCGCAGCGGAAGCAAAGCCGGCGCTTTTGCCATTGAAATGGTAACCCTTGAAAATGGTGGTATTATCAAGAGTATTCACGGCGGTCTTTACAAGAATTCTATCTGGTATACGGTCTACGGCTCCAAGGGACGTATGGAATCTGCCCGTGAGGATGCCAAACTCGGAGACGTCAACATGCTTTATGTCAATGCTGACGAATATTCCGGCGAATATGGTGAAGAACATCTTGATGCCTACAAACCCGTACGCGAACATGATGATCTTGCCGCTTCCTATGGTCATGGAAATTCCGATTTCTATACGATGTATAACTTTGTCAGAAAAATTCAAGGCTACGAAGATGCCGATACCATTGATGTTTATGAAGCACTGGACATGTTCCTTCCCGGTATATTTGCTTACCGTTCCATTCTGAATGGCGGAGCCTCTATGGAAATTCCCAATCTACGTGACCCGGAAGTGCGTGAAAAATACCGCAACGATACCATGTGCACCGATCCCAAGGTTGCCGGTGATATGCTTCTTCCCACCTCTGTCCTCGGTACCCTTCCTATTCCTGCAGAGGTTTATAAGAAAATGGAAGATCTCTGGAACCAATCCAAAGACGAGTAATATTTCTTTTCTGTTCGTTTTAGCCTCCCGCCCCCTCCGGCGTCGGGAGGTTTTTTTTACCCATTTTCTCCATGTTGACAAGATATATGCTTTCAGTTAAAATATTATTATACATGATAGGAGGGGATTTCTTGTCCAAACACGCAACTGAATTTGATATTTCGGTCATCGCCCGGCTGGCTGGTCTTGACTTAAACAAACAGGAGCTTGCCGCTGCACAAAAAGACATCTGCGACATGCTCACTCTTGCTGATACACTCGATATTATGGAGCCTATCCCAGCTGTATCCAATTTTTCAGGAACTTCCTGCACCTTGGAAGACATTACACCAACTTCTGATGATCTTCTCTCTTTTTTAAATACAGTTTCTCCCAATGGAGAAAAATATTCAGGAGAACGCTTTTTCCTTGTTCCTGACCCCACCAATACCGCTTCTTCATCCGATCCTTCAAATGAATAATCTGTTTTTATTTATGACAAAACCACGATGCTGCTTTTCATTCTGTTTTCCTCTCCTTCTCTATATCCTTATTTATTCCGGAGGCTTCAGCATGTCTTCTCACGCTGCGCTTACGCACCTTACACTCACCGAAACCGCTGCTCTGCTTCAGCAAAAGGTAATTTCCGCTGCTGAACTTACCTCAGCGTATCTTCTTCAAATTGAAAAAAAGGAACCTGTCATCGGTGCTTATCTCTCTGTTTTTGCAGAAAAAGCGCTATCCCAAGCCAATACAATCGATTCTGCACGGCTCCATGGTGATGCTGTTTCTCCTTTGAGCGGCATTCCTTACGCCGCAAAAGATAATATCTGTACCGCTTTCGGTACTACCACCTGTGCTTCAAACATGTTGGCAGCGTATCATTCCCCCTATTCCGCAAAAGTAATTGAATCATTGGAAAAACAGGGGTGTATTCTCCTTGGTAAAACAAATCTTGATGAATTTGCCATGGGATCAACAACACAAAATTCAGCTTTTCAAATTACCAGAAATCCCCGTAATCCTTCCTGTGTTCCGGGAGGAAGTTCTGGAGGCTCTGCTGCGGCAGTTGCTGCTGATGAAGCGGTCTTTTCTCTCGGCTCCGATACCGGCGGTTCTGTCCGTCAGCCTGCTGCTTTCTGTGGTGTTGTCGGCATGAAGCCAACTTATGGCCGTGTATCACGTTACGGTCTGGTTGCATTTGCATCCTCTTTTGATCAAATTGGTCCCATCACCAAAAATGTCTCTGACTGCGCACTCGTTATGGATACTATCTGCGGTACCGCTGCCCCCACCAATTTTTCCCGCAGTATCTCTCATTCAGAATCACTCCACGGACTTCGCATCGGCATCCCCACCCAACTTATGGATAACAGGATTGCTCCCGATGTGCGTGCTGCAGTCTATACAGCAGCCTCTTCTTTGGAGAAATTGGGTGCCGTTGTCTCTGAATTTTCTCTTCCCTCCCTATCACAATCCCTCTCTTCTTACTATATCATCTCTTCCGCAGAAGCTTCTTCCAATCTCTCCCGCTTCGATGGTATTCGTTTTGGCTCCCGTACCAATCATACCAGAACCATCAGTGAGCTCTATGAGCGTTCCCGCAGTGAGGGATTTGGGTCTGAGGTAAAACGCCGGATTATGCTTGGTACCTTTGTTCTTAGTGCCGGTTTTGGCGACGATTATTATAAAAAAGCACTAACCCTTCGTGAAAAGCTGAAAAATGATTTTGCAAATCAATTCAACCAGTATGATCTTCTTCTTTCTCCTACTGCTCCTACATCGGCTTACCGGCTGGATCAAAAATGGAACGATCCTCTCGAGATGTATCTGGGGGATATCTGTACTGTACCCATGAGTCTGGCCGGTCTTCCCGCGCTCTCTCTTCCCTGCGGAGAAAATGTAAACGGACTTCCCCTTGCCATTCAACTGACAGGAAACCATTTCTGTGAAACTGAACTTCTTCGCTGTGCTGCCGTTTTAGAATCAGAATTGGGATGTTATCACACCGGGAAGGAGAAGCTCTATGAATACATATGAACCTGTTATCGGTCTTGAAATCCACGTAGAGCTCAAAACAGAGCAAAAACTTTTCTGTTCCTGCTCTACCAAATTCGGCGCAGTCTCCAACACCCAGGTATGTCCTGTCTGTCTGGGCCTGCCCGGCGTGCTTCCTGTCCTCAATCCCAAGGCTGTGGAACTCGCTGTAAAAGCCGGACTCGCCCTCAACTGCGAAATATCCCGCTACTCTGCTTTTGACCGCAAAAACTATCTCTATCCTGACCTTCCCAAAGGATACCAGATCTCTCAGTTCTATCTGCCGCTTTGTCAAAACGGATATCTCGACATTGAAATTGAAGGCACTACCAAGCGTATTGGTATTACCCGTATCCATATGGAAGAAGATGCTGGTAAACTGCTCCATGATCCGGAACTCGGTACCCTTGTGGACTGTAACCGCTGCGGTGTTCCATTGATTGAAATTGTCACCGAACCGGATTTTCGTTCTGCTGCGGAAGCATCCGCTTTCCTTGAAAAGCTGCGTACGCTGCTTGTCCATACAGATGTTTCCGACTGCCGTATGAATGAAGGTTCTCTTCGCTGCGATGTCAATCTCTCTGTACGCAAAATTGGGGATTCCAACTTTGGTACCCGCACCGAGACAAAAAATCTTAATTCCTTTCATTCTGTCCGACGCACAATCGAATATGAAACCTCTCGTCAAATCGCTGTTTTGGAATCAGGCGGCACAGTATACCAGGAAACACTGCGTCTGGATCAAACCAGGTGGCAAACGCAGGTGATGCGCCGTAAAGAAAATGCCGACGATTATCGCTATTTTCCCGACCCGGATCTTTCTCCTCTTCTTCTTGACGATGAGAGTATACACACCATTGCTGCATCCATGCCGCTCCTTCCTGAACAACGCCGTGCTGTCTATATGGATCGTTACGCACTTTCCGAATACGATGCCAATTTATTGACTGAACGTCCCGATGTGGCCGATTTTTTCGAAAAAGCGGCCGCTCTCACCTCGTATCCCAAAGCTGCCGCCAATTTACTCATCACCGAAGGCTTCCGGCTTCTCAACGCCTATACGCAAATTCCCATTTCTCCCGAGCAGTTGGCGGAAACCGCTGAAATTTATGGCAACGGCAGCATCAACAGCACCTCTGCCAAGCGGCTTTTTCATGAGTTGTGGGAAAATGGCGGAAATCCGAAGGAACTCGTTGATCAACTCGGACTTTCACTGATTGGTGATGAAGAGGCTCTGCGCAAGCAGATTGTCGACATTCTCTCCGGCTGTCAGTCGGCTGTGGAAGACTATAAAAACGGAAAAACACGTGCTTTCGGTGCTATTATGGGAGAAGCCATGCGTGTTACTGCAGGGCGGGCTGAACCTAAATTACTGAAAAAACTGATCACCGAAGCCCTTGAGGAATTGTAAAATGAATGAGCTTTTTATCAATAGAATCACACTGGGCAATCTTCCTCCCAGAAGTTCTTACCTCTCCACACTTCCCGTGGTAAAGAATCTTTATGCTATGGAAGAGGGAATTGAGCTTACCTCTCCCATTACCTTTCTGGTAGGAGAAAATGGAATCGGAAAATCCACATTGTTGGAAGCGATTGCCGTAAAATATGGTTTTAACCCTGAGGGAGGCAGCCGCAATTTCAACTTTTCCACCCACGCCACCCACTCAGATCTTTATCATTCCCTGCATCTTACCAAAGGCTATCGACAACCCAAGGACGGTTATTTTCTCCGTGCCGAGAGCTTCTATAATGTTGCCACCAATATTGATGAACTGGATGATCAGCCCTCCTTTAGCCCTCCCATTATCTCAAGCTATGGCGGTATTTCCCTCCACGAACAATCTCACGGTGAAAGTTTTTTTGCGCTGATCTTCAACCGTTTTGGTGGTAATGGTCTCTATCTGCTCGACGAGCCGGAGGCCGCGCTCTCTGCTACAAGACAGCTATCACTGATCATTCGCCTGAATGAACTTGCCAAAAACGGTTCCCAGTTTATCATTGCCACCCATTCACCCTTGCTGATTGCAACCCCCGGCGCTCAGATATTCTCTTTAAGCGAAAATACCATTGAGTCCATCCCCTATGAATTGACCGAGAATTATATTGTTACCAAGCGTTTCCTGTGTGATACCGACCGTATGCTGAAACAATTGCTCGACAACACACCATAACCAAAAGCAGCAGCCATGATATGTTTCATTATGACTGCTGCTTTTAATTTTACCCTTTGTCTGCTATTCTCTGCTTCGTCTGGATTTATTCTCTCTGGCATGATATCCGCGCTTTTTCAGGTAGAGTCTGCTGAAATAATTCTGATCTTCATATCCTACCAATGCCGCTGCCTCTTTTATATTCAGGTCAGTACTTTGCAGAATGTCTTCTGCTGCGCGCAGACGTGTTTCAATCATATATTCGTGCGGTGTAACGCCGAACAATTCCCGGAATACCACATTATAACGCCCTTCGCTGAGATTTTCTATTTTCGCCAGCTCTTCCACGGTAATCGGTTCCGGATAATGCTGTGCGATATATCTCAATGACCTCCTCAGACGATAAGATACCTCTGCCTCACCGCTTGCACTGTCTTTTCCCCTGCGAAGCTCTGCAAGTATACACTGCAGACATCCGGCCGCATCAATTTCGCCTTCTGCTCCCCCAAGAATAAAGGTATCAAAAAGCCGGAAAAAACGCTCTGTAATGTTTTCCTGCATCTCTGCCGCCGTTTCATAAAGTCTGTCGCACTCCAAACCAACACGTTCCAACAATTCTTTTACCCCGTTACCGGTAAAATGCACCCAAAGATACACCATAACTCCCTGATCCTCTTTCCCATAATGATAAGGAGTATGGGCTGAGTGAATATAAAAATTTCCCGGCTTCATGGGGAGTTTTCCGGCACGACTGCTTAGTGAAATACTTCCGGTATGCATAAACATCAGATAATAATCATTTCTTCCCCGTGGATTATCCGAAACGAAGGGATGTTCAATATTGACTGCTCCCGTACAGTTCACATGCAGCCACCGATCCTTCAGCTCCAGATTGTCTGTTTCACTTAACGAATGCCTGTAACTTCTTTGCCTAATCATAATTCTCTCCATAAATCATCGTTTTTGTCCAGTTTTCATCAGAATACTCCATAGACATTTTTCACTAATAAGTATACAATAATAATCAATAAAATAAAAGAGGTAAGGAGTGTTATTTTATGAAACGTTCAATAAATGCCTGGTCCATACCCTCTGATGTCGGGTTTGAGGATATGTTCCGCGATATCAGCAAAGCCGGTTTTGAAGGAATTGAACTTAACGTAGACAGAGACGACCGCAGTGCTCATTCTCTGACTATGGGCATGACTAAATCGGAACTTTTAAATATCCGGGCACTGGCAGAAGCCAACGGTCTTGCTATACACAGTATATCCACCTCCCTTTATGGAGATTCTCTCGGCTCTCCCGATGCTGCAAGAAGAGACTTCGGTAAGCGTTTGCTGCTGACTCAGCTTGATTTTGCCGAAACACTGGGCGCTGATGCCATTCTTGCTGTTCCCGGCGGCATCTCCCTCGATAACTCCATCAAAGCAGCACGTGAAAACTCTCTCTCATCGCTTTTGTCCATAAAATCCGAAATTGAAGGCAGCCCTGTCATTGTCGGACTTGAAAATGTTTGGAACTATTTCTTTGCCGGTCCCATTGATATGGTACAGTTTATCGATGAGCTGAACTCTCCTCATATTCAGGCTTACTTCGATATCGGCAATGTGGCCATCTTCTCTGAGCCGTGGCACTGGATTGAGTTGCTGGACAAGCGGATTGCTAAAATCCACGTCAAAGACTTCGTCCGTACCGGTACCAACGCCGGCACTTTTGTCAATCTGCTGGAAGGCTCCATTGACTGGAAACGCTCTATGGATGCACTCCGCGCTGCCGGTTATGATGGTTATATCACTGCGGAACTTGGAACCATTGCTGCTGCGCCTCAGTTCCTCTATGATATTACATCCAAAGCTCTTGACACCATATTTGCACTTTAAGAAAGGACGGAAAACAATATGAAAAAACTTGCTCTTATCGGCTGCGGCGGTATCGGCAGCTATCACCTTGGTCATTTTCTGGATTACACTGATGTTGAACTGGCAGGCTTCTGCGATATCATTCCCGAGCGTGCTCAGGCTTTTGTGGACCGTGCCGGCTGCGGACGTGCTTTCACCGATTTTAAAGAAATGTATGATGAAATCAATCCCGATATGGTTTTCATCTGTGTTCCTCCCTATGCCCACGGTGAAATTGAATTTGAGACCATTCGCCGCCATATTCCCTTCTTTGTAGAGAAACCTCTGGCACTTGATGTTGATCTTGCACGTAAGATCAATGCTCTTGTCACACAAGCCGGTCTGATTACCGCCTGCGGTTTTCAGTGCCGTTACAGCAACATCGTGGATGACACCAAGGCTTTTGCCCGTGATCATGAGATTCTTTTTGTCAACTGCAATCGTTTTGGCGGTGTTCCCTCCACCGAGTGGTGGGGAGATAAGAGCCTTTCCGGCGGTCAGATCGTTGAGCAGACCATCCATAACTTCGATATGATTCGCTATATCATCGGCGATCCTGTAGAGGTTTATACCATCGGTGCCACCGGTTTTGTTTCCGGATATAAAAACTACAACACCGATGATATGACTGTCACCTCTGTACGCTTTGCTTCCGGCGCCCTTGCCGCCCTTTCTACCGGTTGCTTCGCCACAGATGGCTCCGCTTCCGACAATAAGATCACCTTTACCGCCCGCGATTCCCGTCTGGATCACTATATCATTGATAAAGCCGTCATCTATGGTGCTGCTCCGAAGGCAACTGAGGAAACGGTGGATATCGTTGTCAAAGGCGACGGTGCTATGCGTTCCACTGCTGACGGTATTGTGATCAAGGACGACGGTCTTGCCGGTGTTCGCTGCGACCGCACTTTCGTTGATGCGGTACTCACCGGAGATGCCTCCAAGATCCGTTCCCCCTATGCCGATGCCCTCCGTTCCGTAGAATTTACCCTTGCCTGCAACCTCTCTCAAGAAATCTCCTCTCCTGTTGAACTTTAATTCTTCTTTCTCAGAAAGGGGTCATTTTTATGAAAATAGGAATCATTGGTTTGGGAAGCCGCTGTCTCGGTCTTTTAAAAACGCTTTTATCCATAGAAAAGGATATTGTCATTGCTGCCGTGGCAGATCCTGCTCCGGACTCCGTAACCGAAAAGCTCAGCGAACTCTCCCTCTCCTACTCTCCTAAACTCTATACTGAGGCAGACGAGATGCTGGATTATGAAACCCTTGACGGTGTCTTTGTTGCCACACGCTGTAATCTTCACGCTCAGCTTGCCATCAAAGTACTTAAACGTAAAATTCCTCTGTTTTTGGAAAAACCCATTGCCACCAATCTGGAAGATCTTCGCCAACTGAATGCGTTTGTTGAAGAATGCAACGATAACGTTGTCGTTTCCTTCCCCCTGCGCCTGACTTCTATTGTTCAGAAGGCAAAAGAGATCGTTCTCTCTGGTGATCTTGGTGATATTGAAAACGTCAATGCCTTCAACGATGTTCCCTATGGCGGCGTATATTACCACAACTGGTACCGCGATGAGAATACAACGCAGGGACTTTTCCTTCAGAAAGCTACCCACGATTTTGACGTTCTCAATTCTATTCTGACACCACTTCCCGTAGAGATTTGCGCCATGACATCCAAGCGCATTTTTACCGGTGATATGCCTGCCGGATTAAAATGCGATGATTGTGACCGTCAGCTTTTCTGCTGGGACAGTAAATACTATAATGAAACCTTCCGCAACGATTCTTCCAACGGGGACTATTGTGCCTTTGCTGTGGATACCGGCAATGAGGATTCCGGTTCTGCCTTGATTCGCTACAATACCGGTATGCATACATCCTATTCCCAGAATTTCTTCAGCCGTAAAAAAGCAGCCCGCCGTGGTGCAAGACTTTACGGTTACCGCGGTACATTGGAGTTCGATTTCTATGCCGGTGAAAAGGTGCGTGTTTACGATCACTTCTCCGGAAATGTAACAGACTACGATGCTCCCAACTCCCTTGGCGGACATGGCGGCGGTGACTCTGCTCTCATGCGCAACTTTGCAGATATCATGAGAGGGGAAGATATTTCCCGTTCCACCCTGGCTGACGGCATCAAGAGTGCACTGATGTGCCTCCGTGCCCGTGAGTCTGCGCAGAACAGTCGTTTCTGCAAGATTGAACTGTAATAGAGTTCTCTTCTTACAACAACAAGCCCGAAACACAGCAACTTGTGTTTCGGGCTTTACGCTTTCTTTTATTTCCAAAAAATGTCTTTCTCCTCATTATCTGTTCGGAAGCGCCGCATAACAGAAATTGGACATGACTACACTCTTTGGAATAAAGCACCTTCATACCTCTGCGGGTGCTTTTCCTTTTTTACTCAAAACTCCTGATTGTGGCCATCACCGCATCAGAAATGGCATATGCTGTCTTGTAGAGTGTAACTACATTGCAGCATTGCTCATATTCAAGGGGGTTGACCATATAGGCCAGTTCAACCAGGACAGAGGGCTGTGCCGTCATGCGTGTCACATAGAAATATCCTTCCATCGCTCCATCATTTTCACGCTGAAGAGAACCGGACACAAAACTTGCAATATGTCTTGCCAAAGATTGGGAAGCATCAAAGTGATAGTAAACCGCTGTACCGCTGACTTCATTGGAATCCGTTGTTTCTGCCGTACTGTTATGATGCAGCGATATGAACAGATCCGGTTTTATATCTGCCGCATAAGCAACCCGTTCCTCAAGCACAAGTTTACCGTCGCTTGGCTGCGGAAGCATCATAACCTTTGCGCCCAACTGTTTCAACCGTGCTTCCAAAAATTTTGCGGTCGCATAATTTAATATTGCTTCTGTTGCACCTTCCGCACCGCCAAAACCCAATGCTCCTGGATCTGTTCCTCCGTGTCCCGCATCAAGAACAACGACAAGACCGTCAAGAGGCTTGAGCTTGTTTGTTGAAAACTTAGGTGCTTTGGAAAGATATATCATCGTTTTGCTGACATCCAATTCTGCCGCTTCTGTCTCTAACGTTGACAGATTCTCTACTGCATATTCCACAGCATATCCCCAAAGAGGGGCATCCTCTTTCAGGTTGAGGGTAATTTTTGTAATAGAATTTTCCTTATCGGTATCCACATCAATTTTTTCAACCAATTCGCTGGATACAGCTTCTATTTTATCGATTCCCTGGGTATTGAAGAGAGTAATTATTAGTTTTCCATCCGCCAATTCAGTATGGTAAGGGACACCTGCCGTTCCTGTAAGCGTTATGATTTCCGCCCGTTCATCATACTCTATCGTATATCCGGAAACCGTGTTTTCAGGCGAACTATTGTCGCTCACAACCTCCACACTTTTAACCGGGACATACCCTCCGCTGGCCAATTCATAATAGCCGTCGTCTGTACAATTTACCACATAATCCATAGCTCCCCTTCGCAATGTAGTGAGGAATTCATTGGTTACATCGGTATCATGGTAAACATTGGTATGATAATCAACTGCTCTTACCACAAAATCAGCATTTTTTCCTACAACCATCAATTCACCCGGTGAATTCACTGTCGTTGTACTGCCATTAAATCTCACCCGATAAACAATATTGCCAACATTGGTCACTCTTCGTGCCGGATAACCTTCTGCTGGTATGGTATATTCCGCAGAATACCATGCCGGGATACCTGCTTCTGCTGTTGCCGCCACCTGCTTCAGCTGCACCCTTTCCCCGTTGATTGTTGCAGTAACATCCCCGTTTGAAGGAGCAATACATTCCAGCTTTATTGTTTCTCCCGCTCTTATACCGCGGGATACCTGAGGAAACACCGAACTTTCACGGATTGTTTTGATTTTCACTGCCGTACTGTCAGGATCCGGTCTCTCTATTGTAGTATAAACCACCTGTTGATTCTGTGAAAAAACATACTCGTTTTTTCCTTCCTTCACATCTACCAGAATACCGAAAATACCGCTTTCGGAAATTCTCTGCACCTCTTCACCATTATAATATAACGGTACTGTCGGATCTGATGTTCCCATAATGAAATACTTTTTGCCTGTCCAAGTTATGTTTTCATAAGGACGCGTGACAGCAAGTTTTTTCGAAATAGTCAACTCACCTGTCAAGTCAGGATATACCATAGAATCATAATATGTCATCTGCACCGCCAGATATTCTCCGTTTGAGCTGAGCGAAGTATACCCTGAGCAAATATAGTTTTCTATTCCGTTCTTTTCGTTTACATAACGCCGGAAAAACAATTCATCGCCATCTGCCGTCGGCTGATGGCCGGAATCCGGAAGTTTTATCTTCTCGGCAGAAATTCGTACGTTAAAATCAACATTCGCCATTTCAGCAAAAGTTTTCCAATAAATAAGATCCTTCTCGTAGTTATCCGCATCATCACTGACACTGAAAGGACTGTCAAACACAATTGCATCCATCAAACCTGCCGTTATCCATTGCTCTTTGACAGAAGTCTGCACCGTATCTGTATATCCGCCATCAATTTCAACAATTAATTTTTGTTGTTTTCCCTCATTCCAAATCAATTTAGAAATTTCATCCAGCAGCTGTGTTACCGTATCTGTCGCGCCAATACCCAGCGAATCCGTTGTCACCGAAGACATGTCAATCATTTCAAGCAAAACACCGTCAATATCATAGCGTTTTACCAGTTCTTCAACAATTCTCTTGATATATTCACGCACATTCTCATTCAGAATATTATAGTACACAACTCCATCTACCGTTGTTACTGCATATTCCTCATTTCTGGTTGAAAAAATTCTATCCTCATTCAGCAGCCTTCCCTCTTCCCCAATCTTAAAAGGATCCACCACTGCCACCAAAGCCAATCCTCGTTCACTGCAAAGCTCTGCCACTGTTTTCAGCGGATTCTCCAGCATAATCTCGCCGTTTTCGTCTCTCACATCGGGAGATAATGGCACTAGGGAAGAACGATACATGGCATTGGAATAATCCAGTGCCTCAAAATAAATGGTGGAATAGCCATATTTTTCGGCAAAATCCAGTATTCTTGCCAACTGTTCCTCGGGTTGGAGAGAAACAAATGGATTGTTTACAGGAAAATCCGAATAATCAAAACAGTTGATATATAATCCATTACCTTCAAACAGATTTGTTTTTTCTTGTGTTTCATCTGCCTTAGCTTGTACGCTGCCCGGAACCACTGCTGTCAGTACCAATAATAATGCCAACAGCCCCGACAAAATTTTTTTACTCATTCTGATCATAACATTCCTCTTAACACGCTTTTTTCTTTTTTAAGTTCAAAAACATTTAAAGTTCAAACTCTTCCTGCGTAAACTCAGGCAGCACAGCAGCATTGCGCGGTACTCTTTTCAGCGGATCGTAATGAAATTTTCTGCAGTGATAATTTTTCTCTACCATTCCTTTTTTCGGACACATGATCATATCTCCGTTTTGAGTAATCATCCCGTTTCTGCAATAGACACAGGCAGGCTCTATATTCTTGCCAAATAATTTTTTCAATTTCATTGTTTTGACCTCGCATCGGCAGAGATTTATTCCATGATATATATAATCATTATATCACATATATCGCTAATAATCCACCATTTTCAATATTGTTTCTCCTTTTTCTGCTCTTCTTTGTCATACTTTCTCAATGATTCGCCGTATCTTTTGTTGCTCTTTTTCGCATTTTTCCAGTTCAAACAAATTTTTATTAATCTGTTCAATTTTATCCTGGACCTCTTTCTGCTCTGGCTCCTCTTCACCAAGTACCTTCCTTACGCAATATTCCAGCCATCCAAGTCTTCCGTCAAAACTCACCGCAAAAAAGGCATCCCAGTTCACATGAGAAATATTCATAAATTCTGTATATCCCGTCAACAGCGCCATTATCTTCCGGTCATCATACTCTCCATTCTCATTGGTTGTCCAATCATAGATTGCTGCAAGCAATTCCTGATAGGGAGGTATGTAACCTGCTGCTTCCCAATCTATAACACATGGCATTTCACCGCTCCACATCACATTCTTCGGGTCCAGATCCCTGTGGCTGATAACTTGTTTTGACTTCACTTCTTTTTGATATGTTATGACCTTTTCATCCCACTCCTCAAGCTTCTCTATCCATTGTTCTATAGTGCAGAAACACGGGTTGTTCGTCTGTTCTGCTTCCCTCAGCAATCTTTTCCAATCATATGCACTGCGGCTGTCCTGCTCTTCCGACAGCCCATCCAGACAAACATCTGCCGCATGGATCTTTCCAAGAATTTCTCCGATTTTTTTACAATGTTCATCGGATATTTCTGGAACAAAAACACTCTTTCCTTCTATCCACTCATAAACAAAGCAATATTTTTTATTTCTTTCTATGAGATTTTTTCCGTTTAAACATTTTGCTCCAATCAGAGGAATTCTATCCTTCAACAGCTGTGCCACTCTCTCAGAATTTACCATATTATCATATGCTCCGGGGCGCCGCATAATATCCGGCTTCAGTACTTTGAGCGCATATTCTCCGCAATTCGTCTTTATGTGATACATTTTATGCAGCAGTCCGCCGGTTACTTTTTCCGGACCTGCTTGCAGATTACCCAAACCATATTTCATACAAAGATCCTGTATCTCCCTGTAATCCATTCTTCTTTGCTCCCTCTGCAGACTTAAAACTTTATTTGCTGTCACTCTTGTTTCACTGTTTTATATATCATAATAAAAGATATAACACAAAGAGGGTCTGCTGAGACCCTCTTCCCTTCCTGAAGCGAAATATTTCTCTGTCAACAGACTGTATCCACAACTATCTGTTCCCTTGTTTATTTTGCATCATCTGTTTTCACTATAACACAACCATCCATTCTTGTCAATCTATCTCTGCCGATTCTTTTTTATTGTTGTCCTCTGCCTACAGTCAGCAAAAACATAGCTGTTACAATCAGTACTGCTGCCGAACCGACTGCGGAAGTAGAGGTAATCGCTGCCTCTGCTCCCTGAGCCATTGTCTCCGCTGCCTCCGGAAAAATTCTTATCATCCCTCTACATATCACAGCTGCTACAACGCCATGTACAACTCTTGACAAAGTGAAGCCGGACAGCTTCATTCCACTCCCGACAAGCTGACCATATATCTGAAAAATAACAGATAAGCTCCCAAAAGAAGTAATAAATGCCAGCATCGGTAGACTGCCATACCTGGCTACTGCCCTGCTTCCTGCCGTCACTTCTATCATCCCCGTGAAAAAAGCCTGTATTTTCTCCTCCGAAACCGAAAAAACCTTCGCCAAAAACTCTACGGCAGCAACAAACAGACCCGAACTTTCACAAAATGCTAGTACAGCACAAAATAACAGCACAAAAGCACACATAGAAATGATTGCCTGCACGCTATCGACAACACTCTCCACAAATACCTTTGAATAGGTTTCTGTAGATACCCCGACATTTCCATCAATTTTTCTTCTTTTCTCCTGAAACGACAATAAAAACCCCATGAGAAGCGAGGAAATTGCCTGTGAAAAATAGAGAATCATTCCCGCTTTCAAGCTACCCAGCATTCCAATTCCCACTGCCCCTACCAAAAAAGACGGGCCCGCATTAACACAGAAACAAAGCATTCTCTCTCCTGTTTTTGCCGGCAGGTTTCCATTTTTCACCTCCTGTCCAATCATACGCGCTGCTGCCGGATATCCTCCAATTAAACTCATCAGGATCATACTTCCCATATTTTGAGGCAAATTGAATATCCTCATCGTCAACGGACTCAGCAGTTTTGATAATACCCTTGCGGCCCCGCTGCCGCACACAAATTTTGCCAACACCATAAATGGAAATAATGCCGGAATGATAACTCCTGCACACAACGTCAATCCTTCTGCAATTCCCGCTGCAAATATTTTTGCATCCTTCAACAGCAGCCAGCCTGCCAGCAAGGAAATACCCGCAGCTACGGCCCCTTTCATTTTCACCCAATTTTTTAAATTCATTTTCCCCTCCGTCAGTTTTTCTAAAGTATATGTCTATCTTTTTACTGATATTATCTGTTTCCCTGGCATAGTATTATTTGAACACAAAAATACACTTGTGGAAAGGCGCGGGAATTCATTTATGGTATCCATCAAAAAGAACAACAGAAACCGACATTCTTCCCTCCGGCAACAGCTTGCCACCGGATTGGAACTGCCATCAAACGCCTTTGGCGGTGCTTCCCAAATTGAACTCTCCTCTAATCGGGAAGCTGTCATCGACGGATGTCTCGGTGTGCTGGAATACAGTGAAAACGAAATCCTCCTCAATCTCGGCAATCTGACTGTCTGTTTCCTCGGCACCTCTTTATGTATGAAATGTATGACACCAACCGGTGCCATTATTGAAGGAAACATATCCAGCATTCAGTTCAAATAAAACGATGCATAAAGACCGTATCCCTTACTGATGCATGACTTATGAAAGGATGTGACCGCAGCGTGTTTATCTCCTGGATCAGATATCTGCGCGGATATGTAACCCTGCAGGCAGAGGGAGCTTTTACAGAACGATTTTTAAATTTGCTGATTCAGCATGGTTTTGCTTTATGGAATATTGGAAAAACCGGTTATACCCTATCCTGCTGTGTCTTTGCTGCCGATTACAAAAAACTGAGACGCTATGCAAAGAAAACCCATGTCCGGCTTCATATTATCTCCAAACACGGCGCCCCCTTTTTTGCACGTGAAAATTACCGCAGAGGAGGACTTTTATTCGGTATTGTTTTTTTTATTACCTTTCTCTCTGTCATGAATAGTTTTGTCTGGAACATTGAAATTGTAGGAAACGAAACCGTAACTGATGAACTTATTCTTTCTGTTGCACAAAAAAACGGTCTTCGCACCGGCATAAAATCATCCTCGGTCGATGCAGAATCGCTGGAACGCAGAATGTTCATTGAATTGGATCAGCTTTCCTGGATTGCTGTCAATGTTGAAGAAAGTACCGTCACAATCCATGTCAAAGAGGCAGAACCTCTTCCTAAAATGTACCCTGAAAACGACAGACCTTACAACATTACAGCTGCTTGTGATGGTGTGATCCGCCGGATCGTCTGCTCTGTGGGAAAAGAGCTTGTCAGCGAAGGAATGATCGTACAGAAAGGGGATCTTATCGTCAGCGGTGTTTTAGGATATACCGATGGCAGATGGGACTGGAAACATGCCCGCGCCGATGTTTATGCCGAAACAGAATATGCCATAATAATAGATATTCCTCTTGAACAGACCGTGGAGAAGGCTACCGGTGAACATATCATACAAACCACGCTTGAACTGTTCGGCAGAGAATTGCCCCGTTTCTCTATGCCCTATACAGAAACTGCATATGAATTCCGAAAAGAAGAACCAATTCGATTTCTCTGGTTTGATCTCCCCATAAAACGCATCATCTACGATTATATGATATATGAATATGTTGATGTCACCTACAGTGAAGAGCAGGCCAAAAAACTCGCTCTGGACGAACTGGAACTCCGGCGAAGTGCCGAACTTGGCGATGCTCAAATTTTGGATTCCCGACTGACTGGCTTTGTAAAAAACGATGTCTTCCATCTGAAAGCGGAATATACCTGCATTATGAATATTGCTGAAGAACAGAGCTTTCTCGTTTCGGAAAAAGAGGATTCCGAGGCAGAATAAACTGTAGAGCATGACAAAAAATACTTTTTTGACAAGGTGAATATAGATATCTTCCACTTTTTTGTATGAAAAAACGTTGCAATAGACGACAATTTGTGGTAAAATAAATTTTGTATAGATTGTATGTTTTTTCTTCTCACACAGGCACTATTATGACAGAAAAGGTGATTGTCTATTGATTGAGCAGATTGTTGACATTGAGCGCATGGAACATGCTCTTGCGCTCTTTGGAAGTATTGATGAGAATATCCGCATGATAGAACGTGAATATAACGTTTCCATTGTTACACGGGGAACCCAGCTGAAAATCAGCGGTGAACCGGAAGAGGTCATGCATGCCACAAGAGCTTTGCAAGGACTTTTGACAATGCTTGATCATGGTGAAACCATCAATGAACAAAGCATACGCTATGTTATCGATATGGTGGCAGAGGGGAACGAAGATAAAATCTCTACGCTTTCCGGTGACTGTATCTGTATCACCTCCAAGGGTCGCCCGGTAAAACCCAAAACCCTCGGACAAAAGCAGTATATCGAATCCATCAAAAACAACACCATTGTTTTCGGTATCGGTCCCGCCGGTACAGGTAAAACTTATCTGGCTGTTGCCATGGCGGTTAAGGCCTTCCGTGCTCACGAGGTCAACAAAATCATTCTGACCCGTCCTGCCGTGGAAGCGGGCGAAAAGCTTGGTTTTCTTCCCGGTGATCTTCAGAATAAGGTAGATCCCTATCTGCGCCCTCTTTATGATGCTCTGTTCGATATGTTGGGTGCGGAAAACTATCAGAGATTCCTTGAGCGGGGCAATATCGAGGTGGCTCCCCTCGCCTATATGCGCGGCCGCACACTCGATGACAGCTTTATTATCCTTGATGAAGCACAAAATACGACCCCTGAGCAGATGAAAATGTTTCTTACACGTCTCGGCACCAACTCCAAGGCGGTTATTACCGGAGACGTGACACAGATAGATCTCCCCGATCCCAAAAAATCCGGCGTTGTTGAGGCAATAAAAATCCTCAAACACATTGATGACATCAAAATTGTTCGTTTCAACGAGAAGGATGTCGTTCGCCACAGGCTGGTGCAGCAGATTATCAAGGCATACGAAAAATATGATGAGGAGGGCAAAAAACACAAGTAGCCATGAAAAGTATCAGTGTAAAAGTAATGATAAGCAACAATCAGAAAACCGTTAAAATTCCCACAGGTATCCGCCTGCTCGTCAGACGCTGCTGTCATGCAGTGCTGGATATGGAGGGATTTGAGCATGATGCCGAAGTCAGCGTTTCCTTTGTTGACAATGCGCAGATTGCAGAACTCAATGAAAAACACATGAACAGAGTAGGTCCCACCGATGTCCTTTCCTTCCCTCTCGGTGAAAACGGAATCTATGATACCAACGAAGAAACCGGCGCCAAAATGCTGGGTGATATTGTTATCTCCGTTGAAAAAGCCGTGGAACAGGCTGAACTCTATGACCATACCCTTCAGCGTGAAATTGGCTTCCTGACTGTCCACTCTATGCTTCACCTTATGGGATATGACCATGAAACAGGCGGTCTCGACTATGTCCACATGCGCGAAAAAGAGGAAACCGCACTCACTCGTCTCGGTCTTGAACGTGACGCCAGTTATTTTAATGCCAACTAACCACCTTTTCCAATTTTTCACGTTAAATTCAAACAGTACCTTTTAAGCGGCATGTTGCCGAAACGCTCAATACCGCTCTCGGCCAAACTGCCGCGGCGGTATTACTTTTTATCGGCGATTCCGCTATATCAACACAATCTAAGAGGAAAAAAGATGAATGATATGAACGATATCAATATTGCCGGAGAAAACAACAGCCGCTCTGTTTTTGTGGCTATTGTCGGCAGGCCCAATGTAGGTAAATCCACCCTGATCAACAGCCTTGTCGGTGAAAAAATTGCCATTGTCTCCGACAAGCCTCAAACCACCCGCAACCGTATTACCGGTATTGTCACCAAAGATGATCTGCAGTTTGTTTTTATTGACACACCGGGATTGCATAAACCCCGCACCAAGCTCAACGAATATATGATCAAGCAGGTTGGTGACTCGGTAGCGGATGTGGATGTGGCTGTGCTTGTCACCGAACCCACCGGCGAAATCTCTCCTGCTGAAAAAGAACTGATCTCCAACTTTGAGAAATTGGGACTTCCCGCTATTCTCGCTGTAAATAAAATTGATTCTCTGACTAAAAAGGAAGACATGCTAGAGAAAATCGCCCTCTTCTCTGAGGCCTTTGATTTTGATGAGATTCTTCCCATCAGTGCCAAAACCGGCGATGGCGTCGATCTTCTCATGGGAATGATGGAACGCTATGCCTCCGAAGGTCCCCATTTCTTCCCTGATGATGCCTTTACCGATCAGCCGGAACGTGTAATTGCTGCGGAAATTATCCGCGAAAAGCTGCTGCTCTCCCTTGATAAAGAAGTTCCTCACGGTACCGCCGTTACCATCGAATCCATGAAAGAACGCGAAGATGCGGATATTCTGGATATCGATGCAGTTATCTGCTGCGAAAAAGCTTCTCACAAGGGCATTATTATCGGCAAGGGCGGCGCCAAGCTCAAAACTGTTGCCAGCGAAGCCAGAATCGATATGGAGGCCTTCTTTGATATCAAGGTCAATCTTCAGTGCTGGGTCAAAGTTAAAGAAGACTGGCGCAACCGTGAGGGCCTGATGCGCAACTTTGGTTATGTTTAATCTTTCCTGTTATATATTCCCTTTTACGGCTGCTATTTCCTTAGATATGCCACACCGCTTCCGGTTATACTGTTATTGAAACCGTTTAAACGGTAAATGATCGGGATGATCCGATAACAGGAGGAATCGTTGTGGATAAAGGTTCTGCGTGGCAAAAATTCATGATAACAGGAAGCGTTAAGGATTACCTCAATTATAAGAAATATGAGCTGCTGAATTATTCTGATGGGGACGAGGAATACGATTATGGCGAATTCGGTGATAACGACCACCGGCTTGATCCTTAAAGAAATAGATTATCGTGAAAGCGACAAGCTTCTCACCATCCTGACAAAAGATCTCGGTGTTGTTTTTGTCAAAGCCAGGGGTGCCAAAAGAACCAAAAACAAATCTTCTGCTGCAACCGGGCTTTTTGCCTATTCCAATCTCGCCCTCTTTCGCATGGGAGACAAGTTCACCATCGACTCTGCAGACAGCATTGATCTCTTTTTTGGTCTGCACAGCGATATTGTCAAAATATCGCTGGCTGCATACATATGTGAGTTGTGCTCAGTGTTTGCACCTGAGATGGAACCTGCCGAGCAGCAGCTGCGTCTTGCGCTGAATACACTCCATCTGCTTGAAAAGGACAAAAGGGATCCCCTTCTGCTTAAAGCTATTTTTGAACTGCGGCTTACAGCTATCTCCGGTTTTTTCCCCGATCTTACCGTCTGTCAAAGCTGTGATGAGGAAGATTTCTCTCTTAGTTTCTTCTCTCCCAGCGACGGCACCCTGCTCTGTGGTGAATGTGCAAAACATCATCCCAGACGTCGGGATGATCTTCCCCTCAGCCGCGCAGCGCTGACGGCCATGCGTCACGTAATTTATTCCCCGGATGAAAAAATATATAACTTTTCCCTTTCGGGTGATTCGCAGGCACAATTTTTCCGGGCCTGCGAACAAAATCTGCTGTACTACGCAGAAAAGACTCCCGTCTCATTAAGTTTTCTCAAAAGCATACTATAGCGGTGCGCATCTCTCTCCGATTCTGTGCACCACCCCTTCAGGAAGGATTCTATATGTACGACATGGAAAAACACTGTCGGGTGTTGGAACTCGACAAAATACTTACAATGCTCTCTGAGTGCTGTGGCTGCGACAACAGCAAACAGCAGGCTCTCTCTATTCGCCCTACCGATGATTTTGACACGGCAGCGGAGAGAATGAAACTCACCACCGATGCTGCTCAGCTCGCCGCCCGTTTCGGTACTCCTTCTGTCTACGGCATCAAGGATGTAACCACCAATGTCCGGCGTGCACAGGTTGGTTCCTCCATGACACTGGGTGAACTGCTGGATGTAGCCCGTGTGCTCAAAGCCATTCGCGGAGCGGTGGAATACCGTGCCGAATGTGAAAATGCTGAAACATCTCTGGATGATATGTTTCATACCCTTACCCCCAACCTCGAGCTGGAATCACTGATTACCGACAGCATCCTCAGCGAGGAAGAACTGGCTGATACCGCCAGTGCCGAGCTCCGCGATATCCGCAGAAAGATACGCAATACCGAGGCTGGTATCCGCGGACAGCTGGACAAAATCATCCGCTCTCCCGCTACCTCCAAATATCTGCAGGATCAGCTGATCACTATGCGCGATGGTCGTTTTGTGGTTCCTGTCAAGGCAGAGCACCGCAACGAAATCAAAGGTATGGTACACGACACCTCTGCCAGCGGTGCCACCTTCTTCATTGAGCCTGCCGCCGTTGTGGAGGCCAACAATGAGATCCGCATCCTCAAAGCCCGTGAACGCGAAGAGATCAACCGTATCATTGCGGCTATGTCTTCGCAGGTCGGCAGCTTTGCTCCCTATCTTTGCGAAAGCTTTGAAATGCTGATGAAGCTGGATGTCTGCTTTGCCAAAGCCAAGCTTGCCCGAAAAATGCGGGCTGAAACACCGACACTCACCAAAAAAGGGGCCATCATACTCAAACAGGCGCGTCATCCATTGATTGATTCTACCAAAATCGTTCCGACGGATATTGCTGTTGGCGGCGAATATGATACGCTGGTCGTCACCGGTCCCAATACCGGCGGTAAGACGGTCACCATTAAAACCGCCGGATTGCTGACTCTTATGGCCGCCTGCGGACTGATGATTCCCGCCCTGTCCACCAGCAGCGTTTGCATCTGTGATGCAGTCTTTGCCGATATCGGTGATGAGCAGAGCATTGAACAGAGCCTTTCCACCTTCTCTTCCCACATGACCAACATCATAAAGATTCTGGAAGATGTCACCCCCAACTGTCTTGTTCTGATGGATGAGCTGGGTGCGGGTACCGATCCTGTTGAAGGTGCGGCTCTTGCCATTGCCATCATCGAACGGCTGAGAAAAATTGGCTGTAAGACAATTGCTACCACCCATTATGCAGAAATCAAGATGTTTGCCCTGCAGACCCCCGGCGTCGAAAACGCCTCCTGCGAGTTCGATGTAGCCTCTCTGAAACCCACCTACCGCCTGTTGACCGGTGTTCCCGGACGTTCCAATGCCTTTGCCATTTCCCAGCGACTTGGTATGCGCGACGACATTATTGCCCGCGCTGGTGAGCTGATCTCCAATGAGAATGCCCGTTTTGAGGATGTTGTTTCCAAACTGGAAGAATCCCGCCAGGAGATGGAACGTGAGCTGGAACAGCTCCGTGCCGACCGCGCTGCCGCACAGGCATATCGCCGGGAGGCTGAGGACATGCGCAGACGAGTGGAAGCAGAGAAGAACCGTGAAGTGGAACAGGCCAAAGCTGAATCCCGCCGTCTGATTGAAAAGGTCAACTACCAGGCACAACAGCTGCTGGACGAACTGGATGAAATCAAAAAGCAGAAAAACAGCGAAAACTTTGCTGATCTCGCTGCCAGAGCCCGTGCACAGGTCAAGAGCGGCGTCAATACCCTCTATGAGACCGCTGACCCCATCGAAGAGAAGAAACAGACCTACATCCTCCCACGCAAGCTGGTATCCGGCGATACGGTACTCATTAACAGCCTCGGCCGGGAGGGAACGGTTATTTCCCCGCCGGACAACAGCGGCAACGCATTGGTTCAGGCTGGCATCATGAAGATGAAGGTACCTGTAAGCGATCTGCGGCTGGTGGAAAAACAGAAGGTTACCTACAGCGGCAGCGCCAAACATACCGGCGGCGTCAGCAAAAAGGTGACCAGTGCAGCAGAACGCAGTGCCTCCACTGAAATTGATCTTCGCGGTATGACTACCGAAGAGGCCTTGATGGATCTGGACGCCTTTATCGACAACTGTGTCCTCTCCGGACTCAACCTCATCACTGTTATTCACGGCAAAGGAACCGGTGCCCTGCGTACCGCCGTACAGAAACATCTCCGTGCCCACAAGAATGTCCGCACCTTCCGCCTCGGTGTATTTGGCGAAGGCGAAAGCGGCGTAACCATTGCAGAACTGAAATAAATTTTTCTATGACACATCCTTTTTTGCATTACAGGTGCTATGGGATGTGTCATTTATTTACATTCTCTTCAAACGAATTGACGTTTATCCACAGTTATGTTATACTGTTTTATGTAATATAAATATAATCCAATTTAATACTCCCATTTTTCCCCACTCAGGTTAAATCAATCACCAACTTTTATATTTACAAAAAATTCACATTTTATACCGTCACAAAACGCTTCTCTTCCACGATTATATTGATGAAAGCCCAAGGAGGAAAGCATGCTGATCTACTTACAAATGATAGACTCTCAGCCGGACAAGGACAAGTTCGAGCTGATCTATCACCATTACAGACAACTCATGTTCCGCGTCGCCAAAAAGATTTTGCACAGCGAAGCTGAGGCAGAGGATGCGGTGCATCAGGCCCTTATTTCCATGATTAAACTGCTTCATGGCATCACCGACGTGTACAGTCCGCAGACCCGTTCTCTGGTCATTCTTATCACACAGCGGCGGGCACTGGATATGCTCCGCGCCAACAGCCGGGCAACGGTTTTGGAGTTTGATGAAGCCGCCTACCTGCCGGAGATTCCCCCTCCCGGCGATCATGCGCTGGCAGATGCCATGGCAGCATTACCCCCGCGTTACCGTGAGGTTTTATTGCTGCGCTATGACAACGGCTACACCGCCAAAGAATTGGCGCGAATGCTGGATATGCGTGAAGGCGCTGTACGCAAGCTTCTCCAGCGCGCCAAAGAAGCTCTGAAAAAACAACTTGAAGGGAGCGATCTCGTTTTATGAACACCACCACCTTTTCCAATCAGGAACTGCGGCAAGCTGCTGCCGCTGTCCGCCGCTCCATGCTGGAACAATATTCCGCTTCCTCTGATGATCATATCTTTTCTGAACTTTTTCTTACCAAGACCGCGCGGCTTATCCGTCATGAAAAACGCAGACAGCATTGGATAACCGCCTCCAAACGGGCTGCCGCCGTTCTCCTTGCCCTGTTGATCGGTGCCGGTGCGTGGCTGACATTTGATGTGGAAGCACGCGCCTCGGTTCTGCAATGGTTTCGTGAAGTCTATGAAAACAGTGTGGTCTATCGTTTCACCGAACCTTCTCCGCCCTCCTCCTCTCTTCCCCAGTATGAACTTTCATGGTTGCCGGAGGGGTTTGAACGCAAAGATGGTTCTAATCATCCTACCCTTACCTCCCATGCTTACTTTAATTCTGATGGAGATGTTATTGTTTTCTCTTATGGTCTCTTATCTTCTAACTCATATTTGCAAATAAATGATACTGAGTTGTCATTGCATGAACAAATTTCATTTAATAATATAACTGCTGACTTTTATCATCCAACAGAATCCACTATCGGAAATGCTTTAGTGTGGATAGATGAAACTCAAAATATTTATTTTTCTATTGTCAGCACTCTAAAAAAAGATATCATTTTACACATAGCAGAAAACATAATTTTGGTTACTCCTACAAACTGAATTTTTTCCACAAATTAAGTGTCTCATTTCCACCTTCTTTTACGAATATATTAATGAAAGGAGGTGAAATAGAATGGAAAAACGTATATTATCTGTTCTTCTCGCAATGGTCCTCTCTGTTGCTTTTTGCACATCAGCATTAGCAACGCTCTACACAGTTTTCACCTTCGCTTATCAGGTGATTATTTACTAAAAAGGAGCCTACTATGAAAAACTCCACTTTTCTTGCTCGACTTCTCATCGTTTTTCTCTCTCTCCTGCTGCTTTGCGGTTGTTCTGAGAATGCTCCCGCTTCTGCAGAAAGCGTACCTATCAATATTCCCCTCCAAAAGCTGGAACATATCTCTTGGGAGGATACGAATTCTATCTCAAACACACTCTGTTTTTCTCCGGAAGAGATATTATTCCTTCGTTCTATAGGTGCCTGGGGAGAGGTTGGCCATTCCGAAATCTGTCGTTTTTCTTTTGAAGACGGCAGTAGGCAAATTCTTGCCAAACGCGATGAATTTCTGAGTTATCTGGATAGATATGACGGCGAAAAAGTATTTACCCTTGGTACTGTCCGTCAGGAAAAGTGGAGTTTTGCCTCCACCGATCTCGCCACCGGTTCCACAGAATATGCTCCCTTTGAACCAGCGGGTGTCTCTTATAATCCCCCCAGACTTCTTCCCTGCCGGACAGGCTATACGCTGTTATTTGAAGAGTTTCCTAAAAATGAAAAAGTATATCGGATCTGTATGTACACCGAAGATTCCGGCAACGTCACGGAATCTGTTTTAGTCAAAGGGGTTATCGATATGACCAAAGTCATCGGCAAAGGCTTTATTGCCGATATCTCCCCCTCCAAAAACACTGACAAAATCTGGCTGCTTTGTGAAGACCGAACCCCTAAACTCTCCCAGCCCTATCTGGAAATCTACGACATGAACGGCAAGTTTTTGGAAACACGGGAACTTCCCTTCTGGAACGAAGTCACAAAAGAGATCGAGATCTCCTGCGAACTACCCTATGAGGTAGGGGCAAAAGAAATCGTTGTCCTGGGGGAAAAAAGCGAATATCTGCTGATCAACTTCCAGACATCCTCCCGTCTCTTCCTGTGGAAAAACGGAGAATATCAGCATCTGGGCTCTCCTGCTGTCCTACAGGAAAACGAGACCTTACCCATCCACACGCTTGTCACGATCGAAACCCGCTGCAGCGGTTGTATTCACTCCTCCTCTAATACCCGTTTCCGTTATTTTTATGAGAAAATCTCCAATGACAAACCGTTGATCCTCTATATTTTCGACTCTGCCAGCGGTCAATTTTATTATACTGAGCTTCCCAACTATGATGGAGGTGTTTACATTGATTCCAACTGCAACGGCGATCTTTTGCTTCGCTGTTATGAATGGCAGGATTACGCAGCCATTTTAACAGATGGATATCTTCTTCTCCGCGAGGATATCGAACGCGCGATTGCCCTTTTATAAAAAACATTCCGGACCCTTTCTTTTGCTGCCGGAATCTATTTATTCTATTTTTCTTCCCATTCACCCGATCATAGGGAGGAATATCATCAATGAAACAGGACCATCATCCCCAAAAATTATTCTCCTTCCTTTCTTCCAATAAATTAGCTGTATTCTCTCTTTTCTTTTGCATCCTCATCAGCACGCTTGCGTTCTCTGGTTATATTCACCGCCAAAACCATTACGCTGCTCAATTGAATAACTATATTCTCTCCACAGCCAATACACTTGACGTTATCCGCTCTCATCCAGACAACGTCTCCGATGATGATTTTCAAATCTTATACGAAAAACTAATCACGATATCTGTTTTTCAAAACACTGCTTATCCCGGTCATACTGCTGTCTCCTTTGATGGATTCCATTGTATCTACACCATCTTGCGTACTGGCCATACCTATAACGGTGAACAACTCTGCGAACCCTTTTCAGCTGATGATTCTCTCTCTTCCGGCGAACTTGACTTTTTGCGTACACTCTATGATGATCTCAACAACCTCTCTCAGGCACTGACCGAGCATCAGGAAAAAAGTTTATGCGTGAATATCAAACATATCAACCACCTGCTCAACGCGTTTGATGAAAAATATGAATATGGCAGTCAGATTTATTCGGTGATTCATCCTGATTGAGAATTTTTTCTGTTTTCGCAGTAAACGCTATCTTTTCCCCCACTGAATCAATATAAGATTTTATTTTCAACATAAACATTTGTAATGTTCGGAGGGATCCCTATGAAAAAAGCTGTATTCTTATTATCCATTTTTCTTCTCTCTTTCCTTTTCTTTTCCGCCTGTACGAAAACAGAAAAACCGTCTGAGGATACTACAGACAACGGCGAATCCTTAAATCCCTCCTTATCAGAAAGTTCGTCTTCTTCTGTAATCCCCTCTCCCGAAAGCGGTCTGCTTGATTTAAACAAAACACAATATCTTTCCGGCGATGATTATAACCTGCTTGACCTCTGTTGGCTGAATGAATCCAAGCTGATTCTTGCCGTACGTGCCAATGAAACCGATACCTCCAATCCCAACTATACGGTATCCTCTACTCTTTTGCGTATCGTTATCTACAATATTGAAACCGGCAAAGAGCGACTGCTGCTGGAACGCGAAAACGACCTAAACTATAACAACAGCTATTTTGAAACAGATGGCGAATATCTCTACTACCACTGCACCGACAATGCCTACAAACGTATCCTTCTCTCTGATGGCACCGAGGAAACAACAAAACTGACTCCCTCCGCTGTTCCATACGACTATGACCAACTGCACTGCGGCTGGGATATCCTTCTGCGCGAGTCCGAACAAGGGCACACTCTCTACATCCAAAATATCTTTACCGGTGAGCAGACAGAACTTCTGACTGAAACGCTGTCTGACCGGTTGGAAAAATATCAAAATCAGGTTGAGGACAGCGGAAAAAGCTTTTCCTCCTCCTTCTTCTGTGAGTGGTCTCCGGACGGTGAAAAGATTTTCTTTGGCTATACCGTCTTTTCTGCCTCCGAACCCGACCATGCGGATGAAATCGGTTTTATCGCTGCTATCTGTGACCGGGAAGGAAATATCCTTCTTGAAACGGAGTTCCCTCTTTCTCCCCGCATAGCATCCCGCTATTGGTCCGGGGACAGCAATAAATTTTATCTGCTTACCCTTGCCGGTGAAGAGACTCCACTCTATCAACTCACCTGTTATGATCTTACGTCTACTGAGACAATCAGCTATTCTCTCCCCTTTGAATATCCGTTGTTTTTAGAATCCAATCTGACCTTTTCCTCCACCGGAGATTACTGCGTTTTCTTTGGTTATTCCTATGACGAAAGTGATTCTGACAAAGAACTCCATGAAAGAGAAAAGCATTATTGCTTCACTCAATATTTCCCTGAAAAAGAAGAATCTCTTCTATACATCCCCGATGAGACCTGGCCTCTCGATTCTTATTTTGAATCTTATCTCTCTCCCAACGACAGTTATCTCGCGTATATCCCTGCATACAAGGAGACGGAGGGAATTGTTGTTTATCTTGTAGATATCGCTCTTTTCAAAAACTGATTTTTCTTTTCAGAAAGAAGACCACTATGAAAAAGCCCACTTTTCTTTCTCGACTTTTCATCATTACTCTTTCCTTCCTTCTGTTTTGCAGTTGTGCTGAAGAACAACTTTCTTCAACAGATTCTTCCGATTCATCGACCATAGAATCTAATATCCCGGAAGAAACTTCATCGGAGGCATCCTCTGATGTCGATTCCCAATCGGAATCCCCTGTAGTTCTGGTAGAAAGCCTCATCCCCTCAAACAGTTCAGGTACCTATCTCTTAAAATTAGAGATGATTGAGGGTAAATACTATCCTCTGGGCAATGATACTTTTGCAAGCTTTGACAATAATTGGATCGGTTCTTTTCAATTGTGCGTATATGATACTTCCACTAATCAGGAATTGGACCGCATTGACGTACAATTTGTTTCCGACTCACCGCTGCATTTTCCAAAAAACTTCTCTACTTTCTGTTTCAGCGACTATAACTGCGATGGCAATCCAGATTTTACTTTAGGACAGAGAGACGGTTATTCCTCTTCTTGTTACCGTATTTATACTGTTTCTCCCGAGGGAAAGCTTTCCGAACTGGTAGAAGGGAAAAACTTTCCCTCTACTGCTTCCACGCCGTCTGTCTGTTTTGAAATGACAGATGACCGCTGCATGATCATCCCTACCCGCCATATGGATGATGGAAAAATCTATGATTATTATTTCTACTGGGATGGTAACGACTTTTCACTGAAACAAACCGTTCTCTCTCCTGCTTTCTCTCCCTGGACTGAACCTACAGTTCAATATCTTGATCCATGGTCTGCCATCTCTGAAAAGCAGCTTGGTACATGGTATGTGGAGCCAACTTATGATTTTGATGATATGCTTCTGCTTGACCATTCTCCCAGCTCTCTCTGGATAGAAAAAATCCAACTTAATAATACCACAGAAAAGGATTATTATTCTCTCTCTTTTTTCCGTCAAAATGGTCAGAATGGTCTTATTGATCAACACGGAAATATTATTTTCACCTCAGATTTTGATGTGCGTTATTGTTCCTGTGGCCTCATATCGGAAACCTACTCCATCATGCTTGGCCCCCACGGTGAAAAGTCCAATACTTCTCATGGGCATGGAGGAGATTCTATTTACTGTTATGATGAAACCAATCATATTGTCTTTGACTACGGCTGGTCTATTCCCTTGGATCAACTTTCCTATCCCCATATTCTTCAAACGTATCAAGCTTTTTCCGAAGACTCCACTCAGGCTGATTACTACACCTATCAGCCTTACGATCCTCCTCAATATCTCCTCATCGGCACCGATTTTACACCGATCTCGCAGGAACGTTTCTTACAATTCCGTGCGCGTCCCGACTTTGCTCAATTTTCTGAATATCGGCCCTCCCATATACGTACCTCTACTCAAACAGAATCCGATAAAATTGCTGTACAGACAATAGAGGGCAATTGGAAATTTATCGACATGAATGGTAATGACCTTGATATCGGTATTTTTGAAGATGCCCTTCCCTTTCACGAAGGAGTCGCCGCTGTTAAAAAGGACGGAAAATGGGGTTATATCAATGAATCCGGCGAAACAATCCTCCCCTTTATATACGATGATGCTGCCAGTGTCTATAACAGCCTTGCCTGGGTCAAGCAAAATGGTCTTTGGGGTGTGATGATCATCTTTGATGAATGAATTTGGAAACCATAATACGCAAAACGCCGACAGGATTATCCTGTCGGCGTCATCTTTATGTTATGGTTATTCCTTTGAAAGATTGTCGCTGAGCTTGTAGCAGAGTGTCATCAAGCCATCATTGAGGTGAACGTTTTCGACGGTGGTGCCGGGATATTTCATGGCAATATCCACGTGAGTGAAGTTCCAGAATCCGTTGATTCCGCAGGCAAGCAGTCTGGGACAAACCTTTTCCACCGCCTCATCCGGCAGACACATAACCGCTACGGTGGGCTTGTTCTGTGAACAAAACACCTCCAGATCATCCATCATGCGCACCGAAAAACCGTTCATCTGCACGCCTTTCAGTGCCGGATTATTGTCAAATACACCGATGAGTTCAAATCCCATGGTCGGAAAGGCAAGATTCTGCGTAAGAGCCTTACCAAGGTTACCTGCACCAATGATGATTGTCCGGAAACAGTTGGATATACCCAGAATGTTTCCTATCTCTTGGTGAAGCACAGGAACATTATAGCCGTAGCCCTGCTGTCCGAATCCGCCAAAGCAGTTGAGATCCTGCCTGATCTGGGATGCTGTCAGCCCCATCAGTGCTGCCAGTTCCTTGGAGGATATTCTGAGTATATTCTTATCCTTCAGTTCTCTCAAAAAGCGGTAATAGCGGGGCATCCTGCGTATTACAGATATCGACACTCCGTTATATTTAGCCATGAGTCAGTACCTCTTTCAAAACATTTACTTTTACAATATCCGAAAGATAGTTTTCACTGCCTTCCGGTTTTCTCTCTGATTAAAGGGAAGCTATGGTCTCCATAACGTAGTTACCAAACTCTTCGCAGGTGCAGCCGGTATCGCGACCGGTAACCTTGAGCTTCTTCTCCTCGAACATGCAGATATCAAGAGCACGCTCCAGTTTCTTGGACTGCTCAATCTTGCCAATATGGGAGAGCAACAGAACGGTTGCACGGAGCATGGAGCAGGGATCTGCATAGCAGCCGCGGCCCTCTGCCATCATACGGGGAGCGGAACCATGGATCGCTTCAAACATGGCATAACGCTTACCAATGTTGGCGCTTCCTGCGGTGCCTACGCCGCCCTGGAACTCAGCAGCTTCATCGGTGATGATATCGCCGTAGAGGTTGGGCA
>SVMZ01000035.1 GCA_015067185.1 Oscillospiraceae bacterium
TTTGACAGAGAAACCGGAGAACTGATAGAAAACACAGCACTGCTGACCTGTACACCGGAAGAAGCGATAGAGAAGATTATGGATATAACGGGCATAGAAGATGAGACACTGAGAAAAGAGATGGCAGAAGCTTTTGCACCGGAACGGCTTGTCTTTTCGCCCGATGGTATGTATGTTGTTTTTGAAGACGGAACACTGCCGAGTGAGGAATTTGGAAGCTGGTGGATCGATGTGCCATATGATGAGAAGGTTTTGGAAGTGCTGAATGACTGGGCGATTCCGGCAAATACAGCGTATGCAGGATGAATTTTTCCACAGTTAGTTTGGTTTCGGTGGAAAACTTTTAACCTCCGCAGATTCAACAGGATTTAATCCTTTTGAATCTGCGGAGGTTTTATATGGTGTCAGATGAATGGTGAAAGTTATTTGATGGAATGGAAGACATCAGACATTGCCTTGAAGGGCTTTTCTTTAATCTTCCTGTCTACCGTGACAATGCCGTAGGGACCATAGGGCTCAGCCATGGACCAATGGTGATAATAATCAGCCCAGCACCAAAGAACAAGGCCGCGGATCTCTTCAATGCTGAGGAAAGCTTTGCAGACACATTCAATGTATTCAGCATGATGGTCTTCGCTCTCGTAGTAGTTGCCGTTGAGACCGTAGATGCTGCGTCCGCCGAATTCGGTCATAACGATGGGGCGATCGGGATAGAGATCACGGATATAAGACATCAGTTTGACGGTAGCATCATAGACCTTGGTGGGGAATTCTTCCCGGGTCAATGCTCTTTCATCAAAGGCGCACAGCATGCCGGGATAGGCGTTGTAACCGATGAAGTCGCAGTAATCAAGAATGTTGGAATCTTCCGGCATATGACAAACGACAGTGGTGACCAGGCGGCCGGGGTTATAGGAACGCATTCTGGCAGCAAGGTAACGGAACATCTCTTCACCGGGCTTACGCATATATAGGCATTCGTTGGATGTGCTCCACACCACCCAGGAGGGATGATTGCAGAAGAAACGGAAGGTAGTGTCAAGGTTGACGGTGGCGATCTCTTTCAGACTTTCCCAGTTGTCTTCGGATTTGGTGGGGCCGGGATGTGCAGGCTGGGTTTCTTCGTCATCATTGGCGGGGTTCCACCAGTTAAGAGGAACTTCCAGCATATACATAATGCCGATTTCGTCGGCAATTCTGTAGGTAGCGGGATCCTGCTCATAGTGAGTACGGACAAAGTTCATGCCGCACTTTTTCATCATCAGCAAGTCTTCACGAATTTTATCTTCGGGGACAGAGGGACCATAGGGATCATATTCATCATAGCGGTTGGCACCCTTGATGAAGAGTTCTTCGCCGTTAAGAAGAAGCTTGGTTCCGCAGCATTCGATGGTACGGAAACCGATGCGCTCAACTTTGGTGGAAACAACTGTACCGCATTTGGCTGTGAGGACGGCGGTGAGATCATACAGAGCAGGGGTATCCGGGCACCAGGGCGTGATATCGGAAGCTTTCAGGGCAAGATTGATGACAGCAACAGCACCTGCTTTGCAGCAGACATCGGCGAAGACCTTTTCTCCGGCAAGATCAATGCTGACAGCACCGCAGAAATCTTCTGTGCTGTTGTTGGTGACTTCAACCGCAATGTTGGCTTCGCCGGTATATTCGGTTTTGGCAAAGATGTGGGAGATGCGGACGGTGGGAAGGGCATTGAGGTAGACCTTGTGGATAAGACCGCCGTAAAGGATCCATTCAATTACCTGACCTCCGGTGAGGTGATGAATTCCCTTGTGACGGTTATCCACACGGATAGCAAAGGTATTTTCACCGTCAACCAGGAGGTTTTCAATATCGACCTGAGCAGGGAGATATCTCTGCAGGGATTCTGCAGCTTTCTGACCGTTTACCCAGATATCAAACAAACCGCCTACGCCATCAAAATCAAGGAAATGTCTGACGGCATCATTTTTGGTCAGGTTTACCTTCAGTCTATACCAGCCGACGGCACTGACATGATGCAGTGCAAGATCATACTGATCCCAGGCCTTGCCGGCAGGAATTTCAGTAAGCTCGCTGTCATCGTATTCCGGAAGATGAAAACCAAGACGTTCACCCTGATCAAACAGGTCAAGTGCAAACTTCCAAAGAGGAAGCTCATATTTGGTGCCAAAGCTGTTCATGAAAAAACCTCCTGAAAATATGATTTATAAAAATTATAACATACAGGTTTTAGAGGCACAAGAGAAAGCAATAATCAAATTTAGAGATTACAATAATCATTTTCTGTTTTACTTATCTTTTTTTGCTTATAAAGCGGTTACCCAAAGATAAGCCGATAAGCGGTATACAGCATAAAAACGGAAAAAATTCGTTTGAGCCATTTGGGTGAAATTTTTTTGAGTAAAGCCGCCCCCATTACGGCACCGAGGATGCCTCCGGGAATATAAAAAGCAACATCATTGAGTGCAACATTGCCGTTGGAAAGGTGCATGATCGCACTGAAAAGGCTCAGCGCAAAAATCAATGCGATAGACGTTGCGTGGGCGGTTTGTGCGGCAGAATTTTTGTCTGGGTTTGTTCCGGCGGCAGCATGATCGGTGTGCAGATTGCATTTTTTCAGAAGCAACACGGCGGCCATACCTCCTCCCGCACCAAACAGACCGTTCAAAAATCCAGTGATCATTCCTGTTCCTGCCAACAAAAGCAGGCGAAGATGTTTTTTCATAATACTTCCTCCGGTCAACAACGAGTTTGAAAAGGCATGACCCGTAAGATAAGTATCTGCATGATTGTGCTGCAAATTCATATTTGGGTGAGGAGGAAGAAAATTACAATCCAAGGAGCAGGCGGACGGCGGTAGCAGCCATCGTGGAGCCGGCGGCGCAGGGAACAAAAGCCATGCTGGCAGGAGGATGTCTGCCGTTCAGAGTTGTGTTTGTGACAGGTTCCAACGGGAGCTCTGTGCTGTAGACAACGATAGGGGAGGGGATTTCTCTTTTGGTGAGTTCACGGCGCATCACTCTGGCAAGGGAGCAGCCGCAGCCGGCTGTATCGGATATTCTGCCTACCCGCAGCAGCTCCGGATGAAGGCGGTTTCCGGTGCCCATGCAGCTGATCAGGGGAATATTTGCTTCGGAACAGAGTTTGGCAACCGCAAGTTTTGCAGTAACGGTGTCGATGGCATCCAACACCACATCCGGCTGCCACTCCCGGATGAAATCTATGTTTTCGGAGAGCAGAAACTCATTGGAGCCTGTAATATCAATATCGGGATTGATATTTTTAAAACGCGCTTGGGCAATTTGGATTTTGGGTTCACCCACAGTATCGCGGAGGGCAATTAATTGTCGGTTGAGGTTACTGATATCTATACAGTCGGAATCCACCAGAAGCATACTGCCGATGCCGGAACGGCACAGGGATTCTGCGGCAAAAGCCCCGACACCGCCAAGACCGAGTACTGCGATGCGGGCGCAGCAGAGTTTCTGCAGATTTTCATTTCCAACCATGCGTTCCACTCTGGAAAGCCATTCGGACAACTGAATCACTTCCTTTACAAAAACAAGACCGAAAAGACGGTGTTGTAAAAATAAAACGCCGCTTCCGTAGGAAGCGGCGTTTATCTTCTTTTCCCCGCTTTGCCGAAAAGCCCCAGTTAGAACCCCTGTTGATCACAAGGACGGGTAAGACAGCCTTGCTGTTTCGCGCTCCCTTCGTCCAAATCACGCTAAACGTGTCCGGGAGGTCTGCAGTCCGCAGCCAGAGCTGAATCCCTATTCAAACTACTTAGAGGATTAAAAATGTGAGCAAATTCTCGAACAAAGCAGGTAGTACAAACTTTTGGTTAAATGAGGTAACGATTATTCTTCTTCAAACTCGTACATATCCTCAAGGCGATCCATGAAGATATCGGAAACATCGTCAAACTCATCGTCATCTTCAATGGCAACGAGGAATTCTTCACCATCTTCTTCGACAACTTTCAGAATAACCAGCTCTCCGTCAGCATCATCGAGATTGTTTTCATCAACAACAGGAATCAGAGCGAGATAAGTTGTATCATCTTTATCCAATGTATCTACGACTTCAAATTCATGTTCGACGCCTTCTTCGTCAACGAGAGAGAGAATATCGGGACCAAAATCCATATCTTTATTTTCCGGCATTGGTTAGCACCCTTTCATTATGTCTTGTTACTGACTATATGATATAATATTTTGCTCTAAAAGTCAATAAATATTATGTCGACACGGCGGATATTTTTCAAGGATATCCACAGTACAGGTCAGTGAATAAAGGTTTTATCTGATTCTGCCTTCAACAGAAGCGGGGAGATTTTCCAACAGGACAGGACGGAAGGAGAAGGAGAAATCGATGTGTTTCTGGTCAAAAGCATACTCCTTGATCAGAACAGGACCACAGCTGTGAGAACCGACACCGTTCTGACGGTAATCGATGTGGACAATGGCTTCGTCGCGTTTGACCAGATCAGTGGTCAGTTTGGCCTTATCCAGATCTTCGGCGGTATAATGGAGAGCACTGAAATCGAAACCGTCACCCTTGAAGATGATGCCGCGTCCCATAATATCACTGACAGCAACCCAATCGGTTCCGGTGTGGTTACCACAATCCTGAGGGAAAACATAGGGAACATACTGCTCGTCAACGGTGGAACGATAATGACCGAACAGAGCACTTTGTTTAAGATCAAAATAGTTTTCGTGCGGTCCGCGGCCAAAGTATTCAAGATTATTGCATCCGGCGATAGCAAACTCAAGACCGAATCTGGGCAGAGGAGGAACATCCTCACGGACATCGGCAGTAATGGTGGTTTTCACTTCACCGTTGGCGCAGACGGTATACTGAATTTTGCAGTGGAGAATGGGCTCATAGACGGTGCCGCCGTGGGCTGCATCGACAGTGATAACGGGAAGTCCGTCAACGATTTCTGCAGTTGTGCCGTAAACCTTGGTGTAGCAGCGATCCAGCCAGCATTCTCTCATAGAGGCAAGCTCATGGCGGTCATTATCAATGGGAGCACGCCAGGTGCTGAGTTTGGGAGCAGCAGTAAAGAACTCTTTTCCGTTGAGAGTGAGGTTGACAAAGGTACCCAGTTTCTTATCAAAACGATAAGCAAAGTTTTCACCGATAATCTCGAGATAACGGGCATCCTCGACAAGTTCGGGAGCGTCCATGCCGTCATCGGTGCGAAGCATGGGAACAAATTTAACCGGCAGAGCAATCTGCTCATAGGCTACTTCAAAGCCCTTTTTGGCCCAAGGCTTATCACTGCACTGCAGGAAGCTGATATTGAGGAAATATTTGGCGGAATCAGCGGCGGGCAGCTTGTAGTTCAGCTTGACAATGGTGCTTGTGTGAGGAGCAATATCGAGAGCGCCCACAATACCGGAAGCATAATCTTCGCCGTCACGGGTCACGCTCCAGACCATGTTGAGATCTGCGAGGGTGATGAAATCATAGAGGTTTTCAATTTTAATTTCGCCGCGCTCAGGTGCTTCGGCGGAGATGCGGACGGGCTGAATGACCTTCTTATACTCGGTGAGGCCGGAGCTGGGAACTCTGTCGGGAGAGACCAGTCCGTCTACACAGAAGTTGCCGTCGTTGGGCTGTTCACCGAAGTAACCGCCGTAGACAAAGAATTCACGGCCGTTTTCATCGCACATTCTGACAGAGTGGTCAGCCCACTCCCAGACACAGCCGCCAATCAGCTTCGGATAGGTGTAAATAGCATCCCAGTAGTCCTTCAGGTCGCCGGGGCCAACGCCCATGGCATGAGCATATTCACAGAGGAAGAGGGGACGGGTCTTTTCAACGTCGCCCTGTGCATAGGCGATAATATTCTCAACAGCGGGATACATGCGGCTGACCAGATCAAAAATCTCGTTATCGGGGAGGATAACATCTTTAGAGAGAATTCTGGGACGGTCATTTTCATCGGTACTGTTGAGGAAATCCTGAGAATACTGTCCGTTGTAAGCGCCTTCGTAGTGAAGGATTCTGGAGTTATCGCGTGCTTTGGTGTATTCACCCATGGCGATATGGTTGGTTCCCATGAAGGACTCATTGCCAAGAGACCACATGATAATACAGGGGTGATTTTTGTCGCGCTCTACCATGCGGATCATTCTGTCCAGATAGGCGCGGCGCCAGTCGGGAGAGTTGGTGAGATAGTTTTTGTCGTGGCCATACATTGTACCATGGGTTTCAAGGTCGCATTCATCCACAACGTAGAAACCATATCTGTCGCACAGCTGTAGGAATTCCGGCGTATTGGGATAATGGGAGGTGCGGATGGTGTTGATGTTATGGCGCTTCATCTGATCAAGGTCGGCGAGGATAGCTTCAATGGGAGTGTAGTGACCGAGATCCGGATTGGTATCATGTCTGTTGACACCCTTGAGCTTGACTTGCTGGCCGTTAATGATGAGACCGTCCTGATTGGTCAGGCGGATGGTACGGAAGCCGGTGTGGAAAGCAAGCACTTCACCATTGGCGGAGAGAACCAGCTTATAAAGAGCGGGGGTTTCTGCGCTCCAAAGTTTTGCTTCGTAAACATCAAAGCAAAGGGAACCAGAGCCATCGATAACGGCTTTTTTGACAGCAAGGGGCTTGTTGTCAGGATCAAAGAGGGTAGCAGTGAGATCAACGGTGCCAACGGTCTCAATTTCTGCGGTAAGGGTGCATTTGTCTTCGCCGACGGTGTCTTTCAGGAAGACGTCGCGGACATGAGAATTTTCGCGGGCAATAAGATAGACATCTCTGAAAATGCCGGAAAGTCTGTAAAAATCCTGATCTTCAAGATAGGTGGCATCACACCATTTGAGGACTTTAGCGGCAAGCAGGTTATCTCCGGCAGTCAGATAATCGGTAATATCAAATTCGGAGGGAAGGTGAGTTCCTTTGGTATAACCAACATACTTTCCGTTGACATAAAGCATCATGAAAGAGTTGACACCCTCAAAGTTGATATAAACGCGTTTGCCGTTCCAGCTTTTCGGAAGCTTAAAATGGGTTCTGTAAAGTCCGCAGGGGTTTTTATCGGGAACATAAGGGGGATCAAAGGGGATGGGATAGGTCACATTGACATAGGCAGGAACATCGTATCCGAACATCTGCCAGTTGGAGGGAACGGGCAGGGTATCCCAGCTGTATTCATCGCAATCGAGAGTGTGGAAATCCTCAGGGGCTTCTCTCATATCATCGCAATAGTAAAAGTTCCAGTCACCGTTGAGAAGACGATAACGGTCAGAACGTCCTTTGGTGAAAGAGAGGGCGGAATCGATATCGCTGTAGGGAATATACCAGGCACGCGGCTGTTCGCGTTTTTCTTCAAGAGCGTTGGGGTTTTCCCAGATGTTTGCTATCATTGAATGATCCTTCCTTTCGGTAAAAAGATAAATTCATCTGTTTATAGTCTATCACAGCGTTTTAAAATTGTAAAGCACAAGATGATGAGGAAGTATGTAAAAATGTTTCATGGAATTTTGGGGAATAAATAAAATCCCCTGCCAATATTTCTAAAGGCAGAGGAAAGAAATAGCTGTCAAAACAGGCTGAGCTGTCCGCTTTTATAGGATTCAGAGGGCTTATCTATAATGACTTCGCCGTCACGGACAGAGCCGATGATCAATTCACTGGAAGGATCATGGGCATGATAACGTGTCTGTACAGAGGAGGGGAGGCCGGTGGCATAGCAATAAACACAGCCGTTGATACAGGAATGATAAGCACCGATATCAATACTCTTGTAGCAGCCGCAGCCATCCCGTTGGTTTTTCTCCGGGGGAATATCCAGCGTACATCCGCAAATTTCTTCAATGCGGGAACGGGAGATACAGGAGGAATGCTCAATACCATAAGAGGAAAGATCAACGGATTCACAGCAGGTGACAGCGTGCAGGCCATATTCCGCTGCGGTTTTGCCGATGAATTCTGCCAACGCGGAGATTTCATCCGCGGCAAGTTCGCGGATGACAGGACTTTTTATTTTGGGGTAAAGATCCACAAAGCTGATGACAACCGTATCGGTGTATTTTTCAGTCGATGCAAAGCGATCGCACAGCCGTGTGAATTGTTCGTGGTGATAGTCGATGGAGATGTTTTCATTGAGGATGATCGGATCATAACGCCAGACAACACGGTTGCTGCCAACACGTCGGGACAGCTGGATAAACGTGTCTTCGATTTCAGCTTTCGGACGCAGATTTGTCTCCAGATCAGAGCCGTAAGGGGTGACAGTAAACTGGAAGTAATATTGATAGCCGAGGGAATCCAGTTCGTCAAGATACGGCATCAGGTTAAGGGGATCTTTTGTCCAAAATACGATGCAGTCCACCGTATCGGGAGAAAGAGAAACACGGTAAAGCTGAGAATGGTTTACAGGATTGCGGGTCAGAACCTGACCTGCGCGGATTCGGTTCATAAACCATTCCGAATAATGACAGGGGATATCTGTGCGCCTGGAAGCAGAAATGATCATACTGCATCACCGTCCGTTATAATATGCTGCAGGAAAGGCGGCCGTATTCTTATTCGAAGGGATATTTTACACCAAGCTGAGTTCGGAGAGAATCACAGAGCTCAGCAAGGGCAATGGATTCGTCCAGTGTCATCAGGGGAGATTCTGTCAAAGAATTTGCAAGACACTCGTGTACATGCTCGATTTCAAACTGATAACCTTCTCCGGGGAAGTGGAGGGAGGTGATCGGTTCAGTCCTGTCATTACGGATTAAGGTGGCGCTTCGTGCCCTCCAAAACTGGGAATCCACTTCAATGCGTCCTTCAGAGCCATAAATGACAGCATCCTGACGAGAGTTAAGGGCAATGGAGGAGAAGAGGGTTGCAAGTTCTCCTCCAGGATATTTAAGAATAAAGGAGGCGGATTCGTCAACGCCGCTTTCACAGAGGGTACCCAGAGCGGTAAACTCTGCAGGAAGGGAGCCGAACATCATGTTGGCATAAGCCAGCGGATAGACGCCGACATCGAGAACAGAACCGCCTGCATCTTCAGGCTTGTAGAGACGATCGGAGGGATCGCCGGTACCGCGGAAAGCAAAGTCTGCCGTCATCATAAGCGGTTTGCCAATGGCGCCGGCTTCGATCAGGGACTTTATTTTGCGGTTGACGGGGAAGAAGCGGGTCCACATAGCCTCCATCAGGAAAACATTGTTTTTACGGGCGCATTCAACAAGTTCTCTTGTCTGTATGGCATTAGGTGTCATGGGCTTTTCGCAGAGGACGGGAATGCCGGCATTCAGGCAGGCTTTGGCAAACTGCAGGTGGGTGGGATGTGTGGTGGCAATGTAAGCCACATCCACCTCGCCGCAGCTGAGAAAGTCATCCAGCGAGTCGGTGACTCTGCCGACAGAATAGTTTTTAACAGCATCCAATCCTTTTTGGAGATTGCGTGCATATACCACAGAGACAGAAGCATCTTCATAAGCGGTGATGCCTGTCATAAAACGATGGATAATACGACCAGCGCCGATAAAACCCCAACGAAGCTTCATGGTGAATTCCTCCGTCTCAGTTATGATTTGTAAAACAAGTTATATTCTGTTGCCGGATTTTTCTTTGAGAATAACGTCATGTGCGCCGCCTTCAACAATGCTGGTGGCAGAGACGAGGGTCAGCTTGGCATCTCTCTGGAAATCGGGAATGTTAAGAGAACCGCAGTTGCACATGGTGGAACGGACCTTGCTGAGGGTGAGAGTGACGTTGTCTTTCAGGCTGCCGGCATAGGGAACATAAGAATCAACGCCTTCTTCGAAGGAGAGACCGGTTTTGCCGCCGAGGTCATAGCGCTGCCAGTTGCGTGCACGGTTGGAGCCTTCACCCCAGTATTCCTTTACATAGCTGCCGTTGATATTGAGCTTGTTTGTGGGAGATTCATCAAAACGGGCAAAGTATCTGCCGAGCATGATGAAGTCTGCGCCCATGGCAAGAGCAAGGGTAATGTGGTGGTCATATACGATGCCGCCGTCAGAGCAGATGGGAACATAGATGCCGGTTTCTTCATAGTATTCGTCACGGGCTTTGGCAACTTCAATCAGGGCGGTAGCCTGTCCGCGGCCGATACCTTTCTGCTCACGGGTGATGCAGATGGAGCCGCCGCCGATTCCGACTTTTATAAAATCTGCGCCGCATTCTGCGAGGAAACGGAAGCCTTCAGCATCAACAACGTTGCCGGCACCGCATTTAACGGTATCACCGTATTTTTCACGGACAAATTCGAGGGTTCTCTTCTGCCATTCGGAGAAGCCTTCGGAGGAGTCGATGCACAGAACATCTGCGCCGGCCTCTACGAGAGCAGGAATACGCTCAGCATAGTCGCGGGTATTGATACCGGCACCAACACGGTAGCGCTTGTTGGCATCAAGGAGCTCAGTGGGATTTTCTTTATGGGTGTCGTAGTCCTTACGGAATACCATGGCAGCGAGCGTGCCGTCATCGTTGATGATGGGGAGAGCGTTGAGTTTGTGATCCCAGATGATATCGTTGGCTTCTTTCAGGGAGATGCCGACCTTGGCATAAATAAGAGAGGAGAAGGGAGTCATGAACTCACTTACCTTGGTATCGAGGGACATGCGGGAGAGACGATAGTCACGGCTGGTGATAATGCCTGCCAGTTTACCGTTGGGGCTTCCGTCTTCTGTTACGGCAATGGTGGAGTGACCGGTTTTTTTCTTGAGTTCAACAACATCACCGAGGGTAGCATCGGGACGGATGTTGGAGTCGCTGGTAACAAAGCCTGCCTTATAATTTTTAACACGGCTGACCATAGCGGCTTCGTCTTCAATGGACTGGGAACCGTAAATAAAAGAGAGACCGCCTTCACGGGCCAGAGCCAAAGCCATCTTATCATCAGAGACAGACTGCATGATGGCGGAAACGAGAGGGATGTTGAGTTTCAGGGAGCACTCTTCGCCCTTCTTGAATTTGACAATAGGTGTGGAAAGATCAACGCGACTGGGGATGCATTCCGCAGAAGAATATCCGGGTACAAGAAGATACTCGTTAAAAGTGCGGGACGGTTCATTAAAGTAAAAAGCCATAATCAACTCTCCTCCGTTAACAGATAATATTTGAAAATATGTTTTGATAAAAAATTATCTTTATTATAGCATAAATGCGCCGTTTTTACAAGTTGCTAAAATTGAATTCTACGTTATCACAAAGAAGTTGGGAAAGGGTGAAAAGAAAAAGAATGTTCTGTCCAAAAAAAGAGATGAAAAAGGAAAAATGTCCTTGGGAGAGAGACATTTTTCCTCTGTGTGAGTAAGAATAATCAGATTGGTTTGCAAACAAACTCCTCATCGGTATACAGTACAAGATCGCCGGAGGTATTGCAGCAGAGATGGTCAAACACAAATCCGCCACAGCCTTCAGGAGACCAGGATTTAATGAAATGTTCTCCGCAGAAGTTTCTGACAAGCACATCCCGAAGGATGATTTTTTTGAAGTTGGCAGTGTGGATGAACGTGTTTTTCTCAAAGCCCTCACGGAAAGAGAAATCCACGTTTTCAAAGGTAAGCTCTACAGGAGAAGCGGCATCACCGTAAGCGGTAAGCGGCATGCTGATGCCGGTTGCGGTGATGTTTTCAAATTTAATCTCCAGCAGCGGCTTGTTGTTTTGCCACGTTTCATTGCCGGAATAGTTGAAATGCAGAAAACGGTCGGCATTGTCTACGGTGCAGTCACGGATGATGATGTTGGATGCGGGGTAGCGGATGGCAACAGAGTGATCCGCATAGTAGGTGAACAGGCTGAGCATATTGTAGCGGTGAGCCTCGCCGGCTTTGGTGTCGTCGGCATTGATGCCGCTGATTTTTTCTTCCAGAGAAAGGGAACCGCGGAAAAGATGTTTGGCAGGGGCAAAAATGCGGCAGTGGTGGATGAGCACATTGGTGCCGCCAAAGCGGAAGGCACTGCAGGCGGTGTTGAGAATGCACTCCTCCACAAGGACATTGCGGTTGTCAAATCCGGCAACACAATCATCGCCGGTGTAGAATTCGCAGCGGCGGATAATGATATCGTCGCAGGTGGTCATATGGATTCCGTCGTGACCTGCAAAAGCGGAGATATCCTCAGCGAGGATGTTCTGTGTATTCTGAATTTCATGGGCCCAGTTGCCGGTGTTCTGAATGGAATAACCGCGCAGAACCACATGGCGGCAGTTGATGATACCGATACCGTGGGGGCCGCGGTAGTATTCCTCACCAAAGGCATCGTAACAGTTCATGCCGTCGATCAGCGAGCCCTTTTCACCGAGAACAGCAATATTTTCTGCATGATAAGCGCGGATAATAGCATTGTGCCAACGTCCGCCGTAGATATGGAAGTTTCCGGGGCCTCCATTTTTGCGAACCCAGCAGCTTTCATCCAGTTCATCTTCAGTTACAGGTTCAAGGGTATCATGTTTGAGAATAAAATAATCATCGGGGTTGCGGCTGGCCACCAGAACGGCATCTTCCAGCAAATGAAGCGTCACATTGGAGCGCAGGCGCATGCCGCGGACATTGTATCTGCCAGTGGGAATAAGGACCTCTCCACCGCCGGCAAGGAAACAATGATCGATTGCTTTCTGAATATATTCGTCCTGAAAGACATCGGTGTTGGGGACGGCGCCAAAATCAGCAGCGGAGACAACAAGGTCATGCGAAGTGAAGGAAGATATCATGAAAAATACTCCTTTATATGGATTTGACATCTTTTATTGTAGCATCTGCAATAAAAGATGTCAATCAACTCCATTATTGAAATTTGCTTGGGGTACAGCCGGTCGCATTTTTGAAAAGCTTGATAAAGTAGGAGACGTCCCGGAAGCCGACTTCCACAGCAACCTCTTTTACACTGAGTCCCCCTTTGAGAATAAGCGCTTTGGCGTTTTCAATGCGCTTTTCAACAATGTAATCCCGCAGTCCGCGGCCCATGGTTTCATTGAAGCCACTGCTCAGAGAGGACATGGATATACCAAAATGAGAAGCAATCATCGGGAGACCAAGATCGGGATTGGCAACATTTTCATCGATATAGGTGACGATTTTACCGAATTTGGAGCGGTTGAAATTAAGCCGCCGTTCATATAGTTCGTTGCATGCACGCCGAATAAGCCGGGAGGCTTGTTCGCGAAGAGAAGTATAATCTTTGAACATGAGCAGCTGCTTTTTTTCTTCTTCGTCGATTGGGATGGAGAGTACAGTGAGATTTTGAAGGAAAGATTGGATCACATCATAACACATATAGTGTTCAAAGATCTGTGAACGAATATTGGAAATGTAGTTGAAGATAATATCATATTCCTTCATGGAGGAGACGTAATCTCCCTGTTTGATAAACTGGTACAGACGAAGTGTGGATTCAGCAGGATAGGAATCCGGCTTGTTTTCGCTGATAACAATCTCTTCAAAATAGAGAATGCCGGTGTGCACACCGTGTTCTGAGGCGATTCTGGCATTGATAAAAGAGTTGCAGATTCTTGTGCGGGAAGTTTCAAAGGTTCCGACACCGAGAATAATGGGAACAGAAGAATGCATTTTCTGAAGGTCGTTGTAGATGCATTCAGCAGCAGCGGTACGCTGTGAAACATTGTTTGAAGAAAAAGAAAGAAGAAAAACAAGGATGTTTTCAAAAAGATCAATGATACAGAGGTTCGCCTCGCAGAGATGATTGACGGATTGTTCCAGGGTTTCTCTTGTCAGAGGTCCGCACTCGAGATTCAGGGCGGTCATAACACAATAACCGGTGTGAGAGGGATCCAGACCGCAGAGAGCGAGCTCCTCATCGGTGCTTTCTTTCCCATCCAGAATGCTCTTGGTTGTATAGTTGATCAACTGCAGATGCTGTTCGGCCAGACGGTCAAGCATAGCATTGTTCTCGCTGACCTTTTTTTCGAGGGCGGATTCAATTACTTCAAATTCACTATCCTGTGAATCCGGTGCATCATAAGAGCGGATTTTTTTAGTGATGTTGAAAACGGGTTTATAGTTGATATATATGAAAGCAACAAGCAGGAAAATCATCAGCACCGCAAAAATGATGATGGTGACACGCATCAGTTGATAGAAGGAGGCAACCTCGCTGTTGATGGCTTCGCCGACGGGGATGGAGACAAAGGTCATATGGAGACGGGGATCGTTGATCTTATACAGTGTAAGTTCCGTATCGTCCGCATCCAATGAAGAGAGGGATTGGTGCGGATCATTGAGAAAATCAGATAGAATATCGGTGCCAATCAGGGGAGAGAGGGAGGTGTTGTTGGCGGCAAGTAGAGAACCGTCGTCGCTGAATATATAAAGTTCGTAATTTCCGCTGTTCATTTCGCCTAAGAAGGAGTCGTCGAGAGAAGTCTGGTTGACGAGGAAAAAGACAATGGCATCATTGGGTTTTGATATAGAGATAGGAATGAACATATAAAGCTTGGCATAGCGATAGTCTACCGCATCAAAGGTAGAGAGATAGTTCACGGAGAAGCCGTTGAGGCAGTCGGTGAAACGGGCATTGAACTGCTCGTCGTTTACATGGTTGACCCACTCCGAAAGAAAGATATTCAGGTTGTATTTGCCGTCCGAGCCGATGACAAAATCGGTGTCGCGGAAATAAATGAAGCAGTCGGAGGAGAGTGGAACAAGGTCGTTGTAATATTCCAGCTGTTTGATAGCAACCACCTCGTTATAGGGGTCACTGCGGAGGTGTTCAATGGTCAGCTTCTTTTCATAGCTAATGCGGGCGGCAACGGAGGTCATCTGGTAACATTGGGAATGAACATAAGTAGAAAGTTGATGGGTGGCTTGAAGGCGACGGCGGTTTTCCTGTTCCGTCAGCTGGTTGTGAGCCTTGTCAACAAGGTACCAGCCGGAAATGAGAAAAGGCACGCAGAGTATAAGCAGCGTGCTGAAGACAAGCCGTATCAAAAAAGAATAGTTTTTGGTGATAGATGGTCTCTTCATAAAAATCTCCGGATATCGGCATAGTGGCAAGTTCAATATACAGGATCCAAGACAGTGAGTCGCGGAGACCCACTGTCTTGGGTATAAACTGTTTTTTAAACAGCGTTTGGGATTATTTCTGGTTATTGAGATAATCTTTATAAGCATCGATATAGATTTTCTCAAAATCTTCTGCGCCAAGCTGCTTGAGTTGCTCAATAAAATCGTCGAAGTTATCAAGAGATTCAGTGCCGATGATGAACTTAGCTTCCATCTCTTCAACATAGGTGTGGAGACTGGTGCTGATCTCATTTATCTTTTCAATGCTATCATCGGAAAGATATACGGGAGGATAGGGACATGTGACATAGGGTCCTACGTTATCAAGATACTGCAAACGCCAGTGGTTCTCGTAGTCGATACCGCTTCTGACTGGATCGGAGCCATAGAGAGTCTGGAACTGATAGGCCTCATCAAGTGCGAGCTCGTATGCAGAGTTGGCGGGTCCGTTCTGGCAATAATAGTCCCAAAGTCCCATCTCGTCGGGGTTCCATGCGGGAACTTCCTCATGCATCGCGCCATCTTCTTCAACATACAGGATCGCGCCGATACCATCGGGGTCATCCTCACTGCCGTATTCGGGTCCGTAGAGGATCAGCTTACAGACTTCAGGGGTATAGTAGAGATTTGCCCAGCGGACTGCAGTTGCGGGATATTCGCAGGCTTTGGTGATAGTGAAGCATCCTGGTGTGAAATTGACGTTACCACTGGAGACGGGGGTGGCCCCCTCTTCATCTACGAGCGGGGAGATGAGAGTCCAGTCTGACCAATTTTCAAGGGTAAAGCCGTGAGCACCGCGGAATGCACCTGCACCAAACAGTCCTGCTTCGCCCTTTGCTTTAAATTGCTCGTTGGTCTGGGTGAAGTAGTCGGGGTCGAGAAGCCCTTCGGTCCAGAGCTTGTTCATGTATGTGAGATAATCGTAGTATTCATCGGTGAGCGGGAAATAGCGGGCTTCATTGGTTCTGGTGTTGAGGACGATATAGTTGTCATCCGAATCAAAGCGATTTTCAACATAACCGAAAGCCTGCATGAAGATGAGGGAGACAGGGCGCTCGGTGGAGGAACCGGAGAGAGGAATTTCATTGTTGGGGTCGCCATCTCCGTCAGCGTCTTTATCTCTGAAAGCTACGAGCATATCATAGAACTCATTCAGTGTGGAAGGAGTATCAATACCGAGATTTGCGGTCCACGCGGTATTGATGGAGGTATCGCCGCTGGAATGGTCAAACTGATAGGCAAGTTTCAGTTTGGGGAGAGAGTAGATGTTGCCGTCCGGGCAGCGGATACCGGTCCATGCGCCTTCAGCCATATCCAGCTTCTCTTTGATCATGTCGCCGTAGGTGTCGATATAATCATTGAGTTTGATGAAGGTGCCCGCTTTACCGTATTTCATGATCTCGGTGGTGCTAAAGGTTTGTCCGAAAAAGATATCGGGCAGATCATCGGTAGCCAGCATGATGGGTTTCTTCTCTTCCCATGCACCGGACTGGATGATCATATAATCGGTGTGTACACCGGTCTGTTCTTCCATGTAGTCAAAGAACCACATCTTTTCGGGATCTTCATTGGTGACACCGACGGTCACGGCAAGGGTAAGGGTAACGGGTTCATTTACCACGGGGTAGAGAGATTCCGTGTTGATGAGATTGGTCTCATCCTTGACGTTGCCGCCGCCTTTGGAGCAGCCGGCAAAAAGTGATACGACAAGGAGAAGAACGAGAGCCATTGCTATCCATTTTTTCATTTTGAATGCCTCCTAAAAAATTTTATCACAATCCGAAGCCTGATGCAGCAGAGTTCGGTAAAGTGTGGGATATCAGCCCTTGAGTGCACCAATCATAACGCCCTTAATGAAGTATTTCTGCACAAAGGGGTAGATGATGAGCAGTGGCAGGCTGGAGATGAAGATGGTGGAATATTTCATACCTTCTGCCATGAGTGCGCGGTGACGCATGGATTCCACCAGCTCCGCTTTCATGCTTGAGGTAATGATATTCTCCATCTGCTGGTTCATGATCAATATATTCCTCAGCACATACTGCAGCGGGAACAGCCTTTTGCTGCTGATGTAGAGGAGAGAGCTGAAGTAGTCATTCCAGTGTGCGACTGAGACATAGAGTGCGATGACTGCGATGATCGCTTTGGAGAGCGGCAGCGCAATGCGGAAGAAGGTGTCAATTTCATTGCAGCCGTCTATTTTTGCGGCATCGTAGAGTTCTTCGGAGAGGGTGCTCATGAAAAAGGTGCGGGTGATGATCATGTTGTAGACAGAGAAGCCTGCCGGAATGATCAGAGCCCAACGGGTATCAATAAGTCCCAGCTGTTTGATAAGCAGGTAGCTGGGGATCATACCGCCGGAGATATACATGGTGATGACAAAATAGGTCATGAGAACTTTTTTGCCAAATACACCGCGCCTGGCAAGTACATAGCCGCAGGGGATGGTAGTTGCGAGAGCATATATCGTAACGAGGGAGGTGTTGATAATGGAGTTGGCATAGCCAATCCAGATATCCTCATTGATGAAGATGTTGGTATAGGGCTCCACAGTGAAGTTTTTTATCCATAAAATGACCTCGCCGCGGGATACAGAATAAGGATCGCTGAAAGAAGCGATGAGTGTAAAATAAAGGGGATAGAGGATAATGAGGGTAATCAGCAGCAACAGTGTAATGTTGCAGATATCGAATATGATATCTGCCGTTGTTCTTCGGTTTCTTTTCATGACAATTCCTCCTCCCTTCTTACCACAGAGATGTATCGGTGAGTCTGTCCGCTGCCTTGTTTACAATGATAAGGAAGATTACGTTGATGACGGAGTTGAACAGACCGATGGCGGTGGAATAACTGAACTGTGCGTTGGTGATACCCAGTTTATAGACGAAGGTAGCCAATACTTCTGAGGATTCCAGATTGAGAGAGTTTTGCAGAAGAAGTATTGCATCGAAGCCACCGCTGAGAAGGCTTCCCATCTGGAGAACAACAAGGATAATGAGTGTGGGAAGGATCGTAGGGAGATCCACATACCATATTTTCTGGAATCGATTGACACCGTCGATGGTAGCGGCTTCCACAATCTCTTGGCTGACACCTGAAAGTGCTGCCACAAAGATGATGCTGCCCCAGCCCAGGTTCTGCCATGCAAGACTGATGACATAGATGGATTTGAACCAATGAGGATCGGCAATGAAGTTGTAACCCTCCGTACCGAAGAGATTAATGCCGATGAGATTGATGACACCTGTCTCGCGGTGGAGGAATAACAAAATCATACCGCACATGGCAACGGTGGAGATGAAGTGAGGCATGTATGTAATCATCTGGACCGTCTTTTTAAAATGCTTGTTGTATACCTCGTTCAGCATCAGAGCAAAGATCAACTCAAGAGAGGTAGTAAAAATATGGAGGTACAGGTTGAGCGTGACGGTGTTTTTTATGAGACGCCAGAAAGTGGGTTCTCTGAAAAAACGGAGGAAATGTTTGAACCAGACCCACTCGCTTCCGAGATATCCAAGACCGGGGTTAAAATCGCGGAAAGCAATCTGGGCTCCGTACATCGGAATATAGGAGAAGATAAAAGTGAAGAGCACGGCGGGTAAGATCAGAAGATAAAACTGATAGTTTTTACGGAATATTTTTACGAAGGTTCCTTTTCTGGGAACCGGGTAGCTTTGAGTTGTGAGTTGCTTTTTTGATGAGGATCCTTTCAAAAGCGTCGCCTCCAAACGTATGATCTAATTTCATTATATGAGTGGAGAAAAGAGAATACAATCGTAAAAAATAACAATGGATATAAAAAATTTACAAAAATACGGAAAAACGTCCTCATTTGCACAGAATGGGATGAAGAAGGAAGGGGATGCAAGGATATTTCCGGACAGAGTTTCTATATGGACAAACCGGTGCATATCTTTTATAAAAAGCTGTGTAAAGGAAAGCGGATGAGAATGGACATAAATATGTATAAGGGCAGACAAAAAAGATATACCCGGATAAGAACAGGGACAGCAGCGTTATTGGTAATAACAATGATATTGGGAAGCTGGAAAATTGTAAAAGGGACAGAGGACCTGAATGGGAAAATATTGCTGACATCCGCAGCGTTGAGTATGCCGCAGGGGATTTCGGCTATGCTGGAATCGCGTTTTCACACAGAGGAACGGGAGAAGGAAGGAGCGGTTCTCTCCGATGGACAGGAGGAAATATATGGAGAATATGAGCTTGGAGGAATTTATGAAGGAGAAAGTGAGAGGGAAGAGAGGGATACAGAAAAAGAAAAAACACCGGAGGTAAACGAAGAAGAGAAAGAAGTAACTGCAGAGCAGCCGGTAATAGCAGCAAAGAACCAGGGAAAAGTGTTGCAGAAACAATATACGGCATCTGTAGGTGGGATATACATTGGATACGGAAATGGGATCATAAAAAATTCCACGTCGCTCACAAGAGAGCGCGTGGAAAGTGAACTTTCAAAAGCAGGCTGGTTTGAAGAGATTGATGTAAGCAGCTTTTCGGAAGAACAGCCGCTGGTTCTGATCGTTCATACCCATGCTACAGAGAGTTATGAACGTTATAATACAGGGATCTATGATAAAAGTTATACCTTCCGGAGTACTGATAATACGGAAAATATGGTGGCAGTCGGAGAGGTTCTGGCGGAAACACTGGAAGGGAAAGGGATTCCGGTGGTGCAGGCCGCCGTGCAGCACGATAATCCGTCCTATAACGGTTCCTACAACAGAAGCGCAGAAACCGTGAGAAAATATTTGGAGATGTATCCTTCCATTCGGTTTGTGCTGGATGTGCATCGGGATGCGATCGAACCGGAAAAAGGGAGAATTATCAAAGCGGTTGCCGAAATAGAAGGAAAAACCGCCGCGCAGGTGATGATCATATCAGGCTGCGACGACGGTACAATGAATATGCCGAACTATTTTGATAATTTGAGGTTTGCCGCTGCATTGCAGGATAAAATGGAGGGGATGTTTCCGGGTTTGACCCGGCCGGTGTTTTTTTGTTACCGGAAATATAATATGGATCTGTCCAAAGGTGCGCTGCTGATCGAGGTGGGTTCCCACGGTAACACATTGAGCGAAGCAAAGTATTCTGCCGAATTGATCGGGAGAGCATTGGCGGCGTTGCTGATACCGGAAAGTGTGGGAGAGGAAAAAAACGAAAACAAGGAAGCAGAGCAAACAACAGAATATAGAGAATTAGCGTTTGAAAAGCGACGCAAGCGGTCTGATGACAGCACTTAAATCGCGGATAGCAGTGTTCAGTGTTTCCAAATCCAGAGATTTCAGTTTTTCAAGAGCGACAGTAATATCTTCCTGCGCGGAGAGAACGGCAGCGTTGATGTTTTCAAGTGTTGGTTCCAGTTGGGTGGTAATGGTCTCTATAGCTTCAGCCGTCTCTATCAGTTCAGCAGAAAGGGTGTCTATATCGAGCTGGGCCAGTTGTTCGGAAACGGTGGTTATGTTGTCGAGCATCGTGACAGTTTTGGGAATGAGGATAACAGCGGAGATTACTGCAACAACAAGCAGGAGGACGACAGCAATAAAAATCAGTTTGGTAAAGAAAAGTTGGCGTTTGGCGTGTTCTGCCTGAATTTTTGTGTTGTGCGATATTTCTGCAAGGGCAGTTAAAGGATCTGCGGATTCCAGGGTGGGAGTGGGATACTGATTCATAATAAATCTCCTTTTGGTAAAGTTAAAATAAAAATCGTGAGAGAGACGAAGGGGTCTTTCTCACGATGAAATGATAGAACGGAGAATACTGGGAAGAAAACGTTAGGCAATGTGATTTTGTGAGTTGAGCACCTCTTTAAGTTCACCGTCTTCTTCAACGGTGAAAAATTTTGTGTTGGTGAATTTTTGCCACAGCTTAATCAGTACAGAATCTTTGTCCTGGGGCATACCGGTTATAACATTGGCCGCTTTGTTGATTTTAATGTATTCGCCAATCGTTTTAAGGGCTTCATCAGAATAGAAAATCGTCATCAGGGCGTTGTATTTTTTGGAAACGTTGAAGAGATGATCCAGGGCTTTGCTGGCCTCGGGGGTAATATCGGGGGATGAGACATTGACTACGGTGAGGGTGGTGCGTGTAAGGTCTGCAACACGTCGTCCCGCTTTGATCAGACGCTCACATTTATACTGGTTTGTGACACAGACAACGGTGGAGTGGGAGTTTTCTGAAACAACAGTGTCTTTGTCACGGATATGAGCGGGGCGCAGATGGTTCATTGCACGACTCCTTTCGTGAACAGGGATAGAATTTCTTACAATGATAGTATACTATATAAATGTTAAGAAAGTATTATATTAGGAGGATTTAATAAATAGTTCACTAAAAAGAGAGAAATATCATAAAAAATAAACATTTACAACTGGCGGGCGATGGCTGCAAAGTTTTCCATAGAAAGCTGTTCGGCACGGGCATTTTGAGGGATGCCGGCAGTATCCAGCAGTAAGGCGGCTTCGTTTTTAGAGATGGAGAGACCGGAGGAGAGACAGTTGAGTACAGTTTTACGTCGCAGAGAAAAACAGGCACGGATGACACGGAAAAAGTTTTTCCTGTTGCAGTCTACAGCAGGGGTTTGGCGGATATCCAGTTTGATAACGCAGGAATCCACATTGGGAGGAGGCATAAAGCTGCCGCGGGAAACATCAAAAAGAATCTTAGGCTCGCTGTAGTAGCGCACGGCAATGCTGATGGCACCGGCCTCGCGGGTACCGGGAGCAGCGCAGATGCGTTTGGCGGCTTCCTTTTGTACCATAACGGTGAGAGAGGTGATGGGCAGGTCCTCCTCCAGCAGTTTCATAATGACGGGAGAGGTTATGTAATAGGGGAGATTGGCGCAGACGGCGACATCCATCCCTGTAAAATGTTCTTTGATCACTGCGGCAATATCTGTTTCGAGCACATCGCCGTGGATAACGGTGGTGTTATCAAAATCGGCAAGGGTTTCATCGAGAATGGGAAACAGGCGTTCATCCAGCTCGATGCAGACAACTTTGGCAGCACGTTTGGCAAGCTCAACGGTGAGAACACCTACACCGGGACCTACCTCTAACACCCCCATGCTGGGAGTTGTGATGCTGTTTTCTGCCATCCTTGGGCAGACGGAGGGATTAATGAGAAAATTTTGTCCGAGACCTTTGGAGAAGGTGAAGCCATGACGGCCCAGTAATTCTCTGAGTTCTCCTGCATTGGTAAGGATCATATAGAAAACACTCCAGAATGATAAAATTTGTAATAGAGAAGCAATTGCTGTTCACTATAATATTATAGCACATTTATTTGCGAAAAGATTGAAATTCGACGGTATTTTGTTGTATAATTATAATGAATCAATTTAGTCATATTGACACCGGAGGGGACGAAATGGGAAGACGCGATAAGATCAACTATTATCTTGATATTGCCGAGACTGTTATGGAGCGCTGCACCTGTATCCGCAGGCATTATGGAGCCATTATTGTAAAGAACGATCAGATTATTTCCACCGGTTATGTGGGTGCGCCGAGAGGAAGAGAAAACTGCACCAATCTTGGATATTGCAGAAGGGAGCAACTCAACATTCCCAGAGGAGAACGCTATGAGATGTGCCGCTCGGTACATGCAGAGCAGAATGCAATTATTCACGCATCCAGAAATGATATGATCGATTCAACATTATACCTCGTTGGAAAGGAATTTGCAACAGGGGAATATATAAAAAATGCAAATCCCTGTTCCCTTTGCAAGAGATTCATCATCAATGCGGGAATAAAGACTGTTGTTCTGCGTGATGACAAGGAGAATTACCGTGTAATCGATGTGCAGAGCGAATATGTGGAAAAGGATGAATCTTTGAGCGATACCATGGGATATTGATGTCAATGGTAAAATATATAATAGTATATCTTCAAGGCAAAAGATAAAACTAACAGGGATTGGTATCGGCGTATACCGTTTGGAAAGTTTTGAGCAGGAGGATATACTATATTATATATGAGTGAATACGAGCGCGGCTATTCGGAAGGAACCGATAAAGAGACGGAACGGATGATAGAGACCGGTTCCGTGACCAAAAAAACAGCAGGCGGACACTATATTCATTGCCTGACTGTGATCGGTCAGGTAGAAGGGCATTACATTCTGCCTGAACACAACAAGACAACCAAGTATGAACATGTGATTCCGCAGTTGGTGGCAATCGAGGAAGACCCGGAGATCGAGGGTCTGCTGATTCTTCTGAACACCGTAGGCGGAGATGTGGAAGCAGGGCTTGCCATTGCCGAAATGGTTGCGGGAATGAGCAAACCGACCGTGTCTATGGTGTTGGGCGGCGGTCATTCCATCGGGGTTCCGTTGGCAGTCAGCGCAAACACCTCCTTTATTGCACCTACAGCGACCATGACGGTGCACCCCATTCGGATGAACGGACTTGTTCTTGGTGTGCCGCAGACCTTTTCCTATTTCAACCGCATGCAGGAGCGGATAACGGGTTTTGTTTCTGAAAATTCAAAGATATCTGCAGAGCGGTTTCGGGAGCTGATGACCAAAACAGGAGATCTGGTCACCGATGTGGGAACGGTGCTTGGCGGCGAGGATGCAGTCAGAGAAGGATTGATCGATCATCTGGGTACACTATCCGATTCTATGAAGGAGCTCTATCGTCTGATTGATGAAAAGAAATCATCAGAGGAATTGACGGAAAGACCGGCTCCCAAGGAGGAACTGTGATATGCTGTACACGGTTGCGGATATAGAGTGGGTTTTAAACGGAGTTCCGTCAGCAAAGGTGGAGTCAAAGAAAAAATGCGAGATGACGGTTGCCGGAGGACTGGTGGAAGGGAGCATTTTTAACGGAAAAATAACGGTTTCCCGATTGATATCCACTAATCCGGGGATGTATCTGGATAAAAGATATACCCCGGGAGCGGTGTGGCCCGGGAAAAGCAGAGAAGAATAACAATAGCATATGAAGGGGCTGATCCTGTCATCGGCCCCAAAGAGATATAAATGATGGTTTGGGGGATACATAAATGACAGTATGGGATGCATTGCTGCAGGGAATTATCCAGGGATTGACCGAGTTTTTGCCGGTATCCAGTTCCGGACACCTCTCGCTGGTGCAGCATTTTACAGGTTTTTCACAGGAAATGGGACTGATGTTTACGATCCTGCTCCATTGTGGTACCTTAGTTGCTGTGATCATAGCATTCTGGAAACAGATACTGGATATGATTATAGAGTTCGGAGCATCGGTGGCAGATATTTTCAGAGGGCATTTCTCATTCAAAGAGATGACACCGAGACGCAGAATGCTGATTATGATTGTGGTTTCCATGGTTCCGTTAATTCCGGCTTATTTTGTCAGCGATTATTATGAGCAGCTTTCCTGTGACGGAGATATCCTGGTGGAAGGAATCTGCTTTTTGATTACCGCGGCGCTGCTTTTCTTTGCTGATCGCAGTTCTATGGGACAAAAAACAGAAGCGGGAATGACCTGCACCGATGCCCTGCTGGTAGGAGCCACACAGGCATTTCTTGCACCGTTGCCGGGTGTTTCCCGTTCCGGTTCCACCATATCGGTGGGAATGATGAGGGGAATGTCCAGAGAATATGCGGTGGCGTTTTCCTTTATTATAGGTATCCCTCCGGTGTTGGTCTCCAATGTTTTGAACATTCCGGATGCAGTGGCCGCGGGAACAGAAATGGGGTTCGGTATTCTGCTGGTTGGAATGGTTACTGCGGCGGTGATCGGTTTTTTGGCGATCAAAGCGGTACGCTGGCTGGTCAAAACGGATAAGTTTGTCTGGTTTGCGTGGTACACAGCAGTGCTGGGTGTTGTCACAATCGTGATAGCGATTATTGAGAAAATATGCGGACAGACACTGATTCAAATGCTTGTGTAAAGTGCAGGAGAAATAAATCCGGTATAAAATACCTGGAGAAGGTTTTTGAAAGATATCTGTTCAAAAGAGAATATATACAAATACGGGAGGATAAAAACAATGGGTATAGCCGAAAAGAAAATTTGGGTCGAAGGACATAGAGGTTGGTGTGCAAAATACCCCGAAAATACATTGGTATCTTTTAAGGCGGCAATCGAATATGGTGTGGATGTTTTTGAGTTTGATGTTCATCTCACCAAGGACAAAGTGCCTGTAATTATGCATGATGCCAATGCCTACCGCACCTGCGGTGTGGACAGACTGCTCAAGGATATGACCCTGGAAGAAGTAAAGCAGCTGGATGCAGGTAAAAAGTTTTCTCCCGAGTTTGAGGGGGAGAGGGTGCCTACACTCAAGGAGACCCTGGAACTGGTGAAAAGTCTCTCCGATACGGTGCGTCTTGGTGTGGAGATCAAGGACTACAGCGAAGAAAATGTGGATCTCACCGTTGCCCTGCTGAAAGAATACGGTTTCTTTGAGGATTGCTGGTTCTATTGTTTTAATGCACGGATTCTCAAATACATAAAACAGAGATACAATGGCCGTACAATGGGATATCCCGATTTCCAGATGTCCGATTTTGAGCCGGATTCCTACGATTATTATGATGAGATGGGAATCTCGATGAATGTTGCACGTTCTGAGGTTTATGATGTATATGCCGGGAAAGGAAAGCCGATGCATATTTTCTGTGCAGATACGGAGGAAGCTGTGGCCTTTGCGCTTTCTAAAGCTCCGGCACTGATCACAGCAAACGATCCTCCGGCATTGATGAAAGCACTCGGCAGAATTTAAATGCTGGTTGGAAAATGGACAATAAAATCCCCAACAGCGGTCTGCGGGTTGCAGGACGCAGGACGATTGGCGGGAAGTGAGGTAAAAAATGGCTACCACCGGTAAAAAAACTGAAACGGGAAAATCAACAAAAAAGAAAAGCACAGCTTCCACAAACAAGAGCACAGGCAGAACCACGCAGCAGGAAAGGCTGATGGAACAGCAGAGGAAAAGGCAGTTTTGGGCATTGATTTTGTTTGCGGTTGGTTTGCTGAATATTGGAATAACCTACATAAAAGGTGAAAGTGTGTGGGCATTTTTTCATAATGTTCAGTTTGGTTTGCTGGGGTGGTGCTCCTACGCCGTGGCACCGCTGCTGCTTTATGTTGCCGTTATGCTTTCTCTGGATAAGATAAGGTCAACCCCTGTTATGCGTGTGGTGCAGATCGGTGTATTGTTGCTGCTGTTGAGCGCAACAACACAGCTGTTCTGCAAAGATCCTCTGCCGGGCGATGGTTTCACGGAAGTTCTTACCAATGTATATAAAAATGGAATAGAGCTGCGGGGGGGAGGCATTTTTGCGCTTCTGGCAGCTGCGCCGTTGATGTGGTTGGGGCTTACACCGGCCAGAGTGACGGTTGTCATTCTGCTGTTTGTCGTAGTGATGCTGATAACCGGAGTCACGATAGCAGATTTGATGAGAAGTGCCTACAAACCGGTAAAAAAACTGGAGGAAACCTATTCTGAACGTCTTGTGCGCAGAGATCAGATAAAGGAACAGAGCCGGGAAGAACTGAACGGGCAATTTGAATATGATATCGATATTGACGAAAAGCCCAAAAAGAGCAGTCGTACGGAAAAGAAGACGGAGGTGCCTGTTGTTGATTTGACGGCGCGCGCTTCTTCCTTTGCCATTGGTACAGGAACGGATAATGACGGAAGAAAAGAAGAAAAGCCTGTTCCGGAAGAAACAATTTCAGAAAAAAGAAGAGGACCGCAGAGTGCGAGAGAAAGATTGATGAATGCAGCGCAGGAGGATATGTCTGCGGTGTGGCAGAGCGCTATGGAGAGACAGGAGGAAGAAAAAAAGGAGACTGTTCAGTCGGAAGCTGTGGGTGCTGCTGTTCTCACAGCAAAAGCGCAGGAGACTTTGCTTGAGGCTGCAGAAGAACCGGGTGCGGAAGATGCCGAGACAGATCTGGATACGCTTGTCAGTAAAGTTGTGTCCTTTGAAGCCAGAGCTAACCTGAGAAACGAAGGGCGGTTCAAGGTTGAGGACGAGGCTTTTGAAAAGCCGAAGACGGAAGAGAATCGGGAAGAAATCGAAGAACCCATAAAAACTGCAGAAACTGCAGAACAGACAGCGGAAAAAACAGAGGCTCCGGAGGAGGTTGAAAGTACCGTAGCGGAGTTACAGACAGCGGCGGCCAAACCGGTACCAATCTATTCCTATCCTCCACTGACATTGTTGGCAGAGCCGAAACTCCCCAGCGATGAGGATATCAGTGAAGAATTGAAGAATAATGCCGCCAATCTGGTGGACACACTGAACAGCTTCGGTGTTCAAACCCGAATTATTAACATTTCAAGAGGTCCGACAGTTACCAGGTATGAGCTTCAGCCTTCTGCAGGTGTCAAAATCAGCAAAATAACCGGTTTGGCAGACGATATTGCCCTTAACCTTGCAGCGGCGGGTGTACGTATTGAAGCGCCCATTCCCAACAAGGCGGCGGTGGGGATTGAGGTGCCAAATAAAGTTCGGAGCGGTGTTTCTCTGAGAGAGATCATCGATTCCGATGTGTTTCGCAACGCACAGAGCAAGCTGACGGCAGCGGTCGGTTTGGATATCAGCGGCAACGTGATTACGGCAGATCTGGCCAAGATGCCGCATTTGTTGATTGCCGGTTCCACTGGTTCCGGTAAATCGGTCTGCATGAACAGTTTTATCGTCAGTTTGATTTATAAAGCAACGCCGGAAGAAGTGCGACTTATTATGATCGACCCGAAGGTGGTTGAATTTAATAAGTATAATGGTTTGCCGCATTTGCTGATTCCTGTTGTCACCGATCCGCGCAAGGCGGCGGGGGCTTTGGGATGGGCTGTGACGGAGATGATGAACCGTTATAAGTTGTTTGCGGATAATGGTGTCAACGATATCCGTTCTTACAACCGTATGGCAGAAGAGACCCCCGGAATCACCAAAATTCCGCAGGTAGTCATTATTATCGATGAGTTGTCCGACCTGATGATGGCCGCGCCCAATGAGGTGGAGGACTATATCTGCCGTTTGGCACAGATGGCGCGTGCGGCGGGGATGCATCTTGTCATTGCAACACAACGTCCTTCGGTCAACGTCATTACCGGTGTTATCAAAGCCAATATCCCCAGCCGTATCGCGTTGATGCTCTCATCTTATGTGGATTCCAGAACCATTCTGGATGCAGGCGGCGCGGAAAAACTGCTGGGCAACGGCGATATGCTGTTCCATCCTGCCGGTTCTCCCAAGCCAACCCGAATTCAGGGCTGTTTTGTATCGGATGAAGAGGTTAAGCAGATTGTAAAGTTTGTCACACAGCAGCAGAGTGTAGAATATGACAAGGAAGTCATCGATGAGATTGAACACAGTGCGGTTGTGGAGAAAACGGCCAAGGGAGGCAAAGGCGGCAACGAAGGCGGCGGAATGGAAGAGGAAGATCCCATGCTGGCGGCGGCTATTGAATGTGTCATCGAAATGGGACAGGCCTCTACCTCTATGCTGCAGAGGAAGCTGAAACTGGGATATTCCCGCGCAGGCAGATTGATGGACGAAATGGAACAGCGCGGTATTGTAGGTCCCTTTGAGGGAAGCAAGGCGCGTGCCATCCTGATCACCCGCCAGCAGTGGCTGGAAATGAAATCAAATATGGAATAATGGTTTGACGTCGGGGTTTTTGCTCCGGCGTCGCCATTGTATCATTGGGAGAAACAGGAGCGATAAAGTGATAAATATCAGAGTAATGTCAGTGGCTGACTATGACAGTGTGTATACGCTGTGGAATCATACTCCGGGCATGGGGATGAATGCAGCAGATGACAGCAGAGAGGGTATTGCAAAATATCTGAAACGCAACCCAACTTCAAGCTTTGTGGCGGAATACGATGATAAAATTATCGGTGCTATTATGGCAGGACATGACGGAAGAAGAGGATATATTTATCATACTGCTGTTTTGCCGTCGTACAGGAACCAGGGAATAGCGGGGAGACTTGTTGATGCTGCCATGGGTGCTTTAGAGGAGGAAGGGATACATAAGGTGGCACTGGTTGCATTTAAAAAGAATGACATCGGAAATGGCTTTTGGGAGCATATCGGTTTTACCGATAGAGATGATTTGATATACAGAAATAAGAATATTTATGTGCTGGATAAAATAGAGACTTGATTGATATAAAGAAAGGAATGCTATGAAAGAACAATCTTTTCTTCCGTTGACAGTTGAAGAAATGCGTGAACGTGGATGGGACGAGGTGGATGCGGTCTGTGTGACCGGAGATGCCTATGTAGATCATCCCAGTTTTGGTATAGCAATTATATCCCGACTGATCGAATCGTTGGGATATCGTGTAGCCATTGTTGCTCAGCCGGACATCAAAAATGTGGACGAGCTGAGAAAATTTGGAAAGCCGAAGCTTGGCTTTTTTGTTACGGCAGGAAACATCGATTCCATGGTTTCGAATTATACGGCAGCCAAAAGAAAACGTTCCGATGATGCCTATTCTCCCGGAGGCAAAGGCGGAGGAAGACCGGACCGCGCGCTCACCGTTTATTGCAAAATGGCGAGGGCGGCTTATCCGGATGTTCCGATCATTGTGGGAGGCCTCGAGGCCTCTCTGCGCCGTTTTGCCCATTACGATTACTGGGCAGATAAAGTGATGCCGTCGGTGCTGGAAGACAGCGGCGCGGATCTCCTTATATATGGTATGGGAGAGCATCAGATTACCGAAATTGTAAACAGACTGGCAGCGGGAGAATCAGTTTCGGAATTGACTGATATCCGTGGTACCTGCTGGATGGCAGATTCGGCAGATATCGGCGCAGGCCGTTTTCCGGGTGCCGTAAGCTGTGCCTCCTTTGAAAAGGTGCGGGACGATAAGCTTTCCTATGCCAGAGCCTGCCGTATACAGATGGATGAACAGGATGCGGTTTACGGCAAGGCTGTGCTGCAGAAACATGGAGAGCGTTTGCTGGTTCAGAACCCGCCGGCACTTCCCCTTGAGCGCAATGAGCTGGATAAGGTGTATGCCATGCAGTTTATGCGTATGTATCATCCGAGCTATGAGGCGGTGGGTGGGGTTCCCGCCATTGAAGAGGTGGAATTTTCCATCACGCACAACCGCGGGTGTTTTGGCGCCTGCAATTTCTGCTCGATCGCGTCCCATCAGGGAAGATATGTTACTTCCAGAAGTGCGGATTCTGTGGTGGAGGAAGCAAAAATGCTTTCAAGAAGTCCGCGTTTCAAAGGATATATTCATGATGTGGGCGGCCCGACCGCCAATTTCAGATATCCAGCATGCGGAAATGCAAAGAAGAAGGGTGTCTGCAAAAATAAAAAGTGCCTCGCCCCCAAACCGTGTCCTTCTCTGGTTGCAAACCAGAAAGAGTATCTTGGGCTTCTCAGAAAGATCCGGGAAATTCCCGGCATAAAAAAGGTGTTTATTCGTTCGGGAATCCGTTTTGATTATCTGCTTGAAGATAAAGACGAAAGCTTTTTCAAAGAGCTTGTGGAACATCATATCAGCGGTCAGCTCAAAGTGGCGCCGGAGCACTGTTCTCCGGAGGTTCTTGACAGAATGGGAAAACCGCACATTGAAACTTACGACAGGTTTGTCAAGCGTTTCTATGAGTTGACAAAATCAATCGGAAAAGAACAGTATCTCGTGCCGTATTTGATCTCATCCCATCCCGGCAGTACGCTGACAGATGCCGTTCGCCTTGCCGAATATATGAAACGCAACCGAATTCGTCCGGAGCAGGTGCAGGATTTCTATCCCACGCCGATGACGAATGCCACCTGCATGTATTATACCGGTATCGATCCGACCACGATGAAAGAAGTGTATGTAGCAAAAACACCGGCGGAGAAGGCGGAGCAGAGAGCGATGCTGCAGTATTTTAAGCCGGAAAACAGAGAAATCGTACTGCGTGTTTTAAGAAAAACAGGCCGGATGGATCTGGTTGGAGACGGTGCGAAGTGTTTGATTCCCGCAGACAGCAAAACCGGAAACGGAAAAGAGAACCCGGATAAGGGAAAGCGCCCCGCAGCGTGGGAAAATCAGAGGCAGAACAGCTCTGGTTATGGCCGTCAGGAGCATAAAAACAGCAGAGGTCATTCGGGAAGGCAGAAGGTAAATGGATACAAGGCGGGAAAAAAACGATAAAAACGGTACCGGAGGAATTTTAGCTGCCATTGGCGTCATGCTCCTCTTTATTGCGTATCTGATGGGATGGGTAGATATCCCGGATGAAGTGTTTTTATATCCTTTGGATACAAGTGGAGGAAGCAGTGCGGTGGGAAATTCGGAATCGGAATCACTGCCGGTTTCGACCGAGGAATTGAAGATACATATTATAGATGTAGGGCAGGGAGACTGTGTATTGATTCAGGCGCCTGCCAAAACCATTCTGATAGATACGGGTGAAGAGGGCTACGGTCCCATCGTTATGGGGTATCTCGATAACCTGGGCGTTGATTCCATTGATGTGATTATTGCCACGCATCCGCATTCCGATCATATCGGAGACATGGATTATGTGATTAAAAAACTGAAAAAGGTTGGTGTTGTTTATATGGCAGAAACGCCGGAAAGCATGATACCGACTACACGCTGCTACGAAAACCTGTTGAATGCAATTATTGAGAAAAATGCTGTGCTGAAAACAGCGTCGATCGGTTCCTCGCTGAAGTTGAGTGAAAACGGAAGATTGACATTCATGGGGCCGGTGGAGCCTTTTGAGGATTACAACAATAATTCGCTCGTCAGCAGAATTACATTTGGAAACCGGGCTTTTTTGTTCGGCGGAGACAGCAGCCGGGAAGCAGAAGAGCTGCTGCTTAAGACGGGGAAAAATATTTCCTGTGATTATATGCACATTGCGCACCACGGAAGCTCATCTTCCACAACACAGGCGTATTTGGATGCAGTGGATCCTGCTTATGCTACCATTTCCTGCGGAGAGGATAACAGCTATGGACATCCGAACCGGAGTGTTATAAAAAGTTTGGAGCAAAAAGGTGTGAAGTATTACCGCACAGATCTCCATGGTAATATTTTAGTGGTTTCCGACGGGGAAAAGATAAAAATTACAACAGAAAAATAAGAGACAGTCGGAACAGGGAAGAAGGATATGGAGAAATATATCATTGACCGCATAGAAGAAGGCTGGGCCATATGTGAGGGCGAAGCCGGAAATCATATCTGCATTGCAGCGGAGCAGCTTCCGGAGGAGGCAAAAGAAGGCGATTGCCTGATTGTCGAAGGAACCCGGATTGTGGTTGACAGAGAAGAAACAGAAAAGAGAAGGGCGCACATACGCAATTTGATGCTGCGCGCCATGAGCAATACTCACGTTGAAGAAGTGGAGGAAGAAAACTGTGGAGGAAAAGATACTCCCGAACAGGGGATATAAGGTGATGGATGTGCATACGCACATCTTCCCGCAATCGATTGCGCAAAAGGCTACCTTGAGCACCGGGAATTTTTACGGTGTGGAGATGCGCTGTGTTGGTGAGGTGGAAAGATTAATAGAAGAAGCAAGAGGAGCGGGAATTTTCAAAGCGCTTGTTTTTTCTGCTGCTACCGTTCCTAAACAGGTGGAGCACATTAATGATTATATTTGCAACTCCTGCGGTGGATATGAAGAGTTTATTGGTTTTGGTACACTGCATCCTTATATGGATAATATAGAAAGGGAAGTTGTGCGCTGTCAGGAAATGGGACTGCGTGGTTTTAAGTTTCATCCGGACATGCAGGAGTTTTATCTGGATGAGGCAAAGGCAGTGGAGATGTTTCGCATTATTGCCAAATATCAGATGCCGGTCCTGCTCCATATGGGAGATGACAGATATACCTATTCGGCACCGGAACGTCTTCGTAATGTGACAGACAGGGTGCCGGAGTTGATCAGTATTGCGGCTCACTTTGGTGGATATCAATGTTGGCCCCAGGCGGTAACCAATTTGAAAGATGGGAATATCTATTTTGATACTTCATCCTCTTTTGCTTTTATCGAAGATGAAACCGCTGTTGATTTGATTCATTACTTCGGCTATCAGCGTTTTATGTTTGGCAGCGACTTTCCGATGTGGAGTCCGGCAAAAGAATTGGAACATTTTCTGGATCTTGAATTAAATGAAGATGAGAGAGAAAGAATTTTGCACGGAACCTTTGAAGAAGTGATCGGCGAATAAAAATAATAAAATCGCAGAAAGAGCACCGGAAGCCTTTTGGGTTCCGGTGCTCTTTTGTTGAAAAGAAAGGGGAGAACATTGGTAAAGGTTGTGGAATCAAGTGGAATACCTGTGGAAAGAAAAAAACCAAAAAAAACTTCAAAAAAAGTGTTGACAAACAGGATTTGATATGTTATTATATTCAGGCACTCAAGAGAGAGCGTCGAGGAAAGAAAAAACTTCGGGAGAAGATAAAAAAAGTACTTGACAAAGGCTTAAGAGTGTGATATAATAGATGGGCTGCC
>SVMZ01000003.1 GCA_015067185.1 Oscillospiraceae bacterium
TCTTTACGGCGGTGTCGTTCCCGAAATTGCCTCCCGCCGCCATGTGGAAAACATCGTCCCCGTGGTGGAGCAAGCCCTTGCGGAAGCCTCCCTCACGCTGGATGATATCGATGCCTTTGCCGTCACCTATGCCCCCGGTCTGATCGGTGCACTGCTGGTGGGTGTCAATTTTGCCAAGGGCATGGCTATGGCTGCCAACAAGCCCCTGATTCCCGTCCACCATCTCCGCGGACACATTGCCGCCAACTATCTTGCCCATCCTGAACTGGAGCCCCCCTTCCTCTGTCTCACCGTCTCCGGCGGCCACAGCAGTATCATCAGGGTGAGCGGCTACACCTCCTTTGAAACGCTGGGCGCCACCCGCGATGACGCCGCAGGCGAAGCCTTCGATAAAGCCGCCCGCGCTATGGGACTCTCCTATCCCGGCGGCATCAGCATTCAGAACATCTCTGCCCAGGGCAACGACCGCGCTTTCAAGCTGCCCAAGCCCCGCGTAGAGGGCTGCCCGCTGGATTTCAGCTTCTCCGGATTGAAGACCTCCGTCATCAACCTGCTGCACAATGCTCAGCAAAAAGGCGAGGAGATCAGCATTCCCGATCTGGCTGCCTCCTTCCAGCGCACCGTAGTGGATATCCTCTGCGACAAACTGTTTGCCGCTGCCGACGAGCTCGGGGAAAGCCGCATCGTCTGCGCCGGTGGTGTATCCGCCAATAAACTGCTGCGTGAAACACTGGAACAGCGCTGCCAAAAGAGCGGTCGCCAACTGTTTATTCCTCCCCTTTCTCTCTGCGGAGACAATGCCGCCATGATCGCCGCCCAGGCCTACTACGAGGTCACCTCCGCCGGCGGACTGCACGCCTTTGCGGATAACTATCTCCCCCTCAATGCCTGCGCCACGCTGGATATCGCCAAATCCGCCTATTGATCCCGACTCTCTGTCCGTCCGCACCTGCGGACGGATTTTCTTTTCCCCTCCCCTCTTCTTCCAAAATAAAAAAGTCGCCCGCAGGCGGACATCACAACAGCCCACCGATCCAGGATCGATGGGCTGTTCTCTGTTTTGTGTGTGGGCTTCCCTGCCCGTCCATTACAGATTAAAATATCTGTCAAACTCTGCGGGATGGGGAATCTTGGCCAGCTCGGCACACTCCTTGCGCTTGCGGGCGACGAAGTTCTTGATGAGGTGCTCGGGGAATACGCCGCCGGCGGTGAGGTAATCGTGGTCAGCCTCAAGAGCATCCAGAGCCGCCTCCAGAGAGGTGGGCAGACCCTTGAGCTTTGCCTTCTCTTCTTCGGGGAGGTTATAGAGGTTGAAGTCGTAGGGACCCCAGCCGTTTTCGTGAGGATCGATCTGATTTTTGATACCGTCCAGACCGGCCATCAGGATAGCTGCATAGCAGAAATAGGGGTTGCAGGTTGCATCCGGGTTGCGCAGCTCAAAGCGACGAAGAGCCGGAGTCTTTGCGTATGCGGGGATACGGATGACAGCGCTGCGGTTGGAGGTGGCGTAACCGACGGTAACGGGAGCCTCAAAACCGGGAACCAGTCTCTTGAAGGAGTTGGTGCTGGGGTTGGTGAGGGCGCAAAGGGAGGAGATATGCTTGAGCAATCCGCCGATGAAATAGTGGGCGGTTTTACTCAGGTGGGAGTAACCGTCGTCATCGGAGAAAACAGGCTCGCCATCCTTGAGGAGCAGCATGTGAACGTGCATGCCGTTGCCTGCCTCACCGTAAACCGGCTTGGGCATGAAGGTAGCGGTCTTTCCGTATTTGGCAGCGGTGTTTTTGATGATATATTTGATCATCATGGTTGCGTCAGCCATCTTGGACATCTCGCCCAGCATGGGCTCAATCTCAAACTGACCGGCAGCACCCACTTCGGGATGATGATAGTTGATCTTGATGCCGGCTTTGGCCATCTCCAGGCACATCTCGGAGCGGCACTCATAGGAGCGGTCATAGGGCTTGGCGATGTGGTAAGCCTTCTGATGGGGAACGATATTGCCCTTGCCTTCGCTGGCGCTGTTCCAGTAAGCCTGGTCAACATCGATGGATACGCCGATCTCATTGGCCTGTACACTCCAGCCGATGTTATCGAAAAGATGGAACTCAAACTCGGGCAGGATGAGCATCGTGTCGGCAATGCCGGTATCTCTCATATATTTTTCAGCAGCGAGAACAATGTTTCTGGGGTACTGATCCAGCGGGCGGTTTTCGGGATAGTCGATGATCATGGCATTTCCGGTAATGGAAAGGGTGGGGATCTCGCAGAAAGAGTCGATTACAGCGGTGTCGGGATCAGGGATAAATACCATATCGCTCTTCTCAACCACAGCGTAGCCGTAGTTGGAGGCATCAAAACCGATGCCGTTCTTCATGGTCTCTTCCGAAAAGTTCTGTGCGGGAATGGTCACGTGACGATACTGTCCGTTGATGTCGACAATTTTAAAATCGACCATCTTAATGTCATTCTCACGGATCATCTCAAGGATGTTTTCCACAGTTTTTCCCATTGTGTTCATTACCTCCAGTAATATCTGTTTCTATTTACTTTTATAATACACTCAAACGGGTTTGCCTTTTATAAAACCACTTTTACAAAAGACCCACTTTAATAGAATATTTTAAAACAATCAATTTGTCAAGATACAAAAGCCATTAAATGGCAAAATCCGCTTAAAAATGTCATTTCAAACATTTTCTTATCGTTCAGACCCAAACCTATTCCATTTTTCTCTAAAAGATGCTATAATGCCTCTATACAATAACCGGGAGGAAAACCATGAACGATCTTAACTTTGAGACCATGCAGCAGCTTCAAAAACAGCTTCAGCTGAAATATCTGGATAAATGGGGCGGCGTTTACCCCGAAAAAGGACGCGATATGCTGCTGTGGATGATGATCGAAGCGGGAGAAGCTGCCGATATCATCAAAAAGAAGGGTGATACCGCCATCATAGAAGACTCCGAACTCCGCGCCCGCTTTGTGGAGGAGCTTTGCGACACACTGATGTATTTTAACGATGTCATGCTCTGCTACGGTATTACCCCGGACGAGCTGGCAGAGGTCTATCTGAAAAAGCAGGAACGGAATCTCTCCCGCTGGTGATGCTTACGCACCGCCAAGTCCCGGGAACACCTTTATTCCGATGCTATCCTGCCCTTTTCCCTGCTCTTTATCCCCGACACCAAAACAGACCTGCCCGGATCGCTCCGAACAGGTCTGCTGTTTTTTATATCTGCCGTCTCATTCGCCACGGACAGCATCCGTGCTGTCAAATTGCTTTTGGGCATAATTCTTCAGTGCCTCAAAGGATTCCGCACTGATATAATGCTCTATTTTGCAGGCATCCTCCAACGCAACATCGGGAGTTACACCCACGTTTATCAAAAGATTGGCCAACCATGTATGACGCTCATACATCTCCTCAGCGATCGCTCTGCCGCTTTCGGTCAGCGTAATAAAGCCGTCCTTATCCACCACGATGAACCCGCCGTTTTTCAACAGACCCATCGCACGGCTGACACTCGGCTTGGAATATCCCATGTATTCGCAGATATCAATGGATCTCACCGCCGCGCTTTTTCTGGAAAGCACCAGGATTGTCTCCAAATACATTTCACCGGATTCCTGCAGCTGCATATCGCTCCTCCTAAACATCTTTTTATAAAGCATATCATATAAATGTAAACATTTCAAGTGCAGCGTTCCTTTTCCTTCAGAAAACCCTGTCTTTTATCAGAAATCCCGCCTGTCTGCGGCATTTCTTCGCACAGTTCAAAACCTGCACACTAAAAATCTCCGGCAATTCCTCATTGCCGGAGATTTTGCCGTTATCTTTTGTAAATACTCACGCTTAAAGAATCACTTCATGTCCGGTCTCCGCAGACTTATAGATACCGTCAATGATCTTCATCAGCATCACGCCGTCCTCTGCAGTGGCACGGCAGGGAACCCCTCTCATGGCTGCATCAACAAATCCCTTGATCTCGTCCTTAAATGCATCCATGTGGAAAGTAACATCAACAGCAGGCTGAATGTTGACAAATCTGCCTGCCACGTCGGTATAGATCTCCAGCTTCGGGCTGAGCTCTGCGCCGCCCTTGGTTCCGAACAGCTGAATGTTGCCGGTATCGCTCTTGCAGTTGAGGTTGAAGCTGGCCTCCACCGAAAGGGTAAAGCCGTTTTCAAAACGCACCAGTGCGCTGACAAAATCCTCAACATTATAAACATCTTCGCCCAGTGTTTTCTCTGTGATCTCCCATGCCGCATCGGCACCACGGGCGCGGTTTTTGCCCAGATTGTTGTAGGTAACGCCGGATACGGCAACGGGCTTGGGATTGCCTGCCAGGTATCTGGAAAGATCAATAACATGAACACCGAGATCGATCAGCGGGCCGCCGCCGGAGATAGCCTTGTTGCCGAACCAGCCGCCCGGGCAGCCGCTGCGTCTGAGATAGGTGGCCTTGGCATAATAGATATCGCCCATCACGCCGTCATCACGGAACTCGCGGAAGATATCCGCATCTCTTCCAAAGCGGCGGACAAAACCGATCTGCAGCAGTTTGCCGCACTCTTCGGCAGTTTTCATCATCTCTTCTGCCTCTGCGGCATTCATGGCCATCGGCTTTTCGCAGATAACATTGGCGCCGCCTCTGAGAGCGGTGATGGTACAATCTTTATGCGCTGCATTCCATGTGGTAACGCTGACCACATCCAGCTTTTCCTTCTCCATCATCTCTTTGCAGTCGGCATATACATGGGGAATATTGAATTTCTCGGCATATTTTGTTGCTTTCTCAAAATCGATATCACAGCATGCCACCACTTCCACGTCGGGAATAGCAAGATATCCATCCATATGGCAATGGGAAATTCCGCCGGTACCAATAATTGCAGCTCTTATTTTTGCCATTTTTACATCTCCTTACACATTGTAACCTTTGCCAACATTATATTCCTTTTTTCCACACAGTGTCAATGCCTTTTTTTATTTTTTCCTTTAACTTTTTGTTCATCGCATGGATCCGCTTTAAAACCTCTCACCAAAAAATGCAGCCGGCGTATAATGGTACTGAGAAAACTTTCATTCTTGAAACGGAGTGGGATCAACATGAAAAGAAAGCAGCGCTGTTATCCGCATACCTTGTTCTATATTGCAGCCACCGCCTTTGGCATCGGACTCATCATCGGTCTGCTCTGCTCATTCCGGCTGGCTGCCATATCCGCATCGCTGCTTTTGATCGTCATGGGGATCCGACTCCTCATCCGGGAACATTGAGGAGGTATTTATGAAAATCGTAGTGCTGCAAAGCCCGAAATTTCTTTCACCGATCCTTCGGCTGATATTCAGGATCAAAAAAGAACAGTTTGAATAACCTTTTATTCCGACAGCGCGAAGAGCACCATTCTCATGACATCGGACGGCAGTTCGCCGCTGCACAGTTTGGCTGCTACATAAGGCTTTGCCCCCGCATTGAATTTGATTCTGCCGCGCTGTTTGGATGCCAGTGAGCTGACCTTGGTGATCTCAAACCTGTCGCCGTAGAAGAAGAGCTCTGTCCCCTTCTGGCTGATCTCATAGATCCCCAGTCCGGAGGCCAGATTCCTCAGCATCGCCACATCAATGAGTCCCTTCACCGATGCCGGCGGCTCACCGTAACGGTCGATCAGTTCATCCGTTACATCCAATGCATCTTCGCGGGTCTGTATACCCGCGATCTTTTTATAGATATCAATTCTCTGGGAGAGATTGTCAATATATTTTTCGGGGATATGGGCATCCAGACGGATATCCACCAGACAGTCCTCACTCTGCTTTTTGGGCTTTTCCCCTTTTTCCTCCGCAATGGCTTCGTTGAGCAGACGCATATACATCTCGTAGCCCACGGCCTCCATGTGACCGTGCTGCCTTGCGCCGAGGATATTGCCCGCACCGCGGATCTCCAGATCCCGCATAGCAATCTTAAATCCGGAACCGAAGGAAGTAAAGTCGCGGATGGCAGCCAGACGCTTGGTTGCAACATCCGAGATCTCCTTATCCTTTGTGAAGGTGAGATAGGCAAAGGCTCTTCTGTTGGAGCGTCCCACACGTCCACGGATCTGATACAGCTGGGAAAGTCCCATTCTATCCGCATTTTCAATAATCAGAGTGTTGCAGTTGGGCACGTCAATGCCCGCTTCTATAATGGTGGTGCAGACAAGGATATCCACCTCATGCTCCAGCAGCTGCCGCCACACTTCGGATATCTCGTCCTCGCTCATCCGTCCGTGAGCCACCGCAATGCGTGCCTCCGGCAGCAGATTGCCAATTCTTGCCGCACAGGTCATGATGCTGTCAATGCGGTTGTGGAGATAGAATGCCTGGCCGCCTCTGCGCAGCTCTTTTTTGAGAGCCTCGGCAATCACACCCCAGTCCTGCTCCATCACATAGGTCTGCACCGGGAATCTGTCCATCGGCGCCTCTTCGATCACCGACATATCCCGCAGCCCGGACATGGCCATATTGAGGGTGCGGGGGATAGGCGTTGCCGAAAGGGTCAGGACGTCCACCGAATTCTTCAGCTCTTTCATGCGCTCCTTGTGGGCAACACCGAAACGCTGCTCCTCATCGATGATGCAGAGCCCCAGATCTTTGAACACCACATCCTTCTGCACAATGCGGTGCGTTCCGATGATGATGTCGATCTCGCCGCGGCGCAGCTTGTTGACGATCTGCTCCTGCTGCTTCGGTGTGCGGAAACGGGACAGCATCTCCACCTTGATGGGGAACCCATCCATACGGGAGAGGAAGGTCTGGTAGTGCTGCCATGCCAGGATGGTGGTGGGCACCAACACCGCACATTGCTTGGAATCCATCACGCACTTGAAGGCGGCACGGATGGCGACCTCGGTTTTGCCAAAGCCCACATCGCCGCACAGCAGCCGCTCCATGGGGCGGGGCTGTTCCATATCATGCTTGATCTCTTCAATGCAGCGGAGCTGATCGCCCGTCTCATCGTAGGGGAACCGCTCCTCAAAGTCCTGCTGCCAGTCGGTATCTTCCGAGAAGGCGTAGCCCTCCGCTCTCATTCTGGCCGAATAGAGCTTGATCAGCTCTCCCGCCATCTCCTTGACCGCTTTTTTAACTCTTGCCCTCGTCTTGCCCCATTCGGCCGAGTTGAGCTTACTCAGCTTCACAGTGCTGTCCTCATGGGGACCGATGTATTTGGAAACCAGATCCAGCTGTGTGACAGGGATAAACAGGGCGTCTGTACCCGCATAGCGGATCTTGATATAATCCTTGACCACACCCTGCAGCTCCCGCTTGACAATTCCCTCAAAGATACCGATACCGTGGGAGATATGCACCACATAATCGCCGGGTGTCAGATCGGACAGGCTCTTGATCTCTTCTCCCGACTTTTTGGAGCGCTTCCGCTTGGTGGTTTTTGTTGTGGTCTTGGTATGGCTGATGATGACAAATTTGATCTCCGGATATTCAATACCGGAGGAAATACTGCCCGGAATGACATATACACTGCCCGGATTCATCCGTGTGACATCCTCCGTCAGCAGGGCATGGAAATCCTGTCTGCGCAGATCCTCTGCAACGGCACCGGCATATTTGGAGGTACCGGCCAGAACAACACAGCAGTAACCGCGGCTCACATAGTCCTGCAGCTGCTCTGTCAAAGTAGAGATCTCGCCGCTCCAGTTGGAAAGCTGCATCGGCCTGGCTGCAATCAGCGCGCGGGGCTGCAGCTCGTTCTGGGAATGCATAAAGCTGTCCAGCATAACAGTCGGCGCATATCTCAATTCATCGCAGTAATCATTGAAATCCATGGAGAAGGTATCGCAGCCTTTGAACAGAATACCTTCTTCCAGAAGGATTCCGGCATCCTCTCCCCATTGTTTCTCCAGGGATTTCAGGCTTTCCTTCTGTGCGGTAAATTCCGAGACAAAGACAAAGCCCTCGGCAACATAATTAAAAAGCGTTGCCGGCTGCTCATATATAACAGGGAGATATCTGTCTGCGGAAGAGGGGCGCAGTCCGCCCTCCAGCCTTTCGATATCCTTTTCCAATTCTCTTTTCGCTGCATCGTACTGTTTTCCCCGCAAAGACTCCTGCTTTTTTTTCAGCAGCCCTGCCAAAACTTCAAAAGAGGGAAACAGCACTTCCCGCGCCGGGGTTATCGTAATCGTGTCCACCAGTTCGGTGCGGCGCTGATCTTCCACATCAAACCGATTGATGGAGTCGATCTCATCGCCCCAAAATTCAATTCTCACCGGTGCCGGGCTGTCGGGAGGATAAACATCCACGATCCCGCCGCGGTGAGAAAAACAGCAGACACCGTCCACCTGATCCACACGCTGATAGCCTGCACCCAGCAGCAGCGAAACCAGTTCCTCAATCGGGATCTCATCTCCCGATGACAGCATCAGCGTATTCTCCTCCAGTACATCCGGCGGGATGGTATACTGCAGCGCCGCCTCGGCAGAAGCCACTACCACACGGCACCTCTCTGCCTCATCCTCTCTCATGCAGAGCCCCAGTACCTTCAGTCTGGAATGTTCATATTCTCTTGACACCGATTCCATATCATAAAAACTGATATCCTTGGTTGGGTAGACATAAGCTCCTCCGCCAATAAAGGCGTTGATATCTTCGCACAGACGGGTAGCCGCCGCCTCATCGGGTGTCAATACCAGTGAAGGCTTGTCGCTCTCCAACAGCGATGCAATCAGGTGCGCCTTACTGGTAGAGGACAAGCCTGTCACATACGCCGGGTATTTTTCGTCTTTCACAGCTGCCGTCAGCTGTTGGTATTCGGTCAGTTTATCAAGACAGTTGCAAAGCATTGCATTTCTCCGTTGGGGTATTTCCCCGGTTTCAAATCTGTGTTATCCTTTTAAACATTATTTTCCGTTGTAGCTGTTCATGGCTTTTTCCATGTTTCCGTTCACAATAAGTTCCACAGCTTCACACACCCGTGCGTTCAGCTTATCCAGCTCGCCCAGCTCTTCATCGCTGAATTTGCTGAGCACCCATTTTGCCAGATCATAGTCCGGATGCGGTTTGGCTCCCACTCCTATCTTTATGCGCGGAAAATCATCTTTACCGCTGAGATAGATAATATTTTTCATTCCGTTGTGTCCGCCGTCGCTGCCCTTTTTGCGGATGCGCATGGTGGCAAAGCCGATGGAAATATCATCAAACAGGATCAGCGTGCGGTCGGAGGGGATTTTATAAAAATTCATGGCCTCCCGCAAAGCCTCTCCGGAATTGTTCATGAAGGTAGATGGCTTCATCAGAAGCACCTTTTTTCCGCCGATCATGCATTCGCCGCAGAGAGATTTATATTTCAGCCGGTCCACCCTGCCGCCGAATTTCCGCGCCAATGCATCCACCGCCATAAAACCTGCGTTGTGTCGGGTATATTCGTATTCCTTGCCTGGGTTTCCCAGTCCCGCAACAATAAACTCCACCGGTCCCGCCGGGAGATCGGGAGTTTTGCGTATGCTCTTAAACAGCTGATCCAATACATTCATCTTTCTGTTCCTCTTTATCTTTCATCCGTTTCGGTTTTTATGTGCCTGCACGACAAAATGAGCGGGATACCCATATACCCCACCTGTCAGAATAGATTATACCACACTCGCCCAGTCTTTGCCAATACTTTTCTGTCCAATTCCGTCGGATTTCCCCATCATTTTCGGGTTATACCCCAAAGGCGGGCGGCTCCCTTTCATCGAAGCCGCCCGCCTTTCATAATCTCCGCATATCAGTGCCCGCTCTTTTTCTCTTCCATGCGTTTTTTCTGCCAGCCTTCTTTCACCGTCTGCCTTGCTCTTGCAATGGCAAGCGCCCCGGACGGCACATCATCGGTGATGGTGGAGCCTGCCGCAATAAAGCTGCCCTCTTCCACCCTTACGGGTGCAACCAGGTTGGTGTTGCAGCCCACAAAAACATCGTCCTCCACCACCGTTCTGCTCTTGCGGAACCCATCATAATTCACCGTAACACAGCCGCAACCGAAATTGACCCGTTCCCCCACATCGCTGTCGCCGATATAGGTCAGGTGCGCCACCGAGGTCTTTTCTCCCAGATGGGAGTTCTTCACCTCCACAAAATCGCCGATCTTAACCCCCTCTTCCACCGTGCAGTGGGGGCGGATATGAGAAAACGGACCGATGCGAACCCCGTTTTTCACAACGCTTGCATACACCTGCGAGGCATTGATGACACAGCCGTCTCCAATACAGCTTTCCTCGATCAGCGTGTTGGGACCAATCACGCATCCGCGCCCGATCTTCACCTTGCTTTTGATAATCGTCCCCGGCAGAATTTCTGTCCCGTCACCGATCTCCGCATCGGGACAGATCAGCACCCCGTCCATGGAATAGAAAATCACGCCTTCTTCCATCAGTCGTTCTATTGTCTTCTCTTTTATTTCTTCGGCAGCGGCAAGCCGCGTCTTTGCATCGGCGATCTTCTCCCATGTTACCGTTATCACCTCTGCAGGCAGTTTTCCATTCACCACCTCGGGGATGCTGTCCGCATCCGCAACAACCGCCGCATATTCCCCTTTTTCCGTTTGAAACACCCGGGCACGCTCCCTCTCTGCTCCCCCGCTCTTCAGCGCATCCGCCACACAGCACATATCTGCCAACGGATAACAGCCGCTCACCACCGCAACCCTTCCGTTGCACCCGGCAAGTTCCGCCCGCATCGTTTTCCCATCCAAACCGCCGGAGACAAAACCGATCTCTTCCTCTGTCAATCCCGCCCGGCACAGCTGTGCCGCCGTATATCCGGCACTCTTCTTCCAAACAATCTCCACATTTTTGCCTTCATCGAATATCAGACATATTTTCTCTCCGCTCACAGCAATCCTTCCTTTCTCCGTAAAAAAATCTGCGTACATCTTCACCGCGCAGACACAACGCCTCTGCGGAAATATGTACGCAAAACTTTACTTTGATATGTTTCGATATGCTCCCTTTCAGAACACTCTCGGGGGACGTCCCGTCCTGTTTTTCTCGTCAATACGCGCTATCATGTCATACATATAATATTGATCTCTGCAAAAAACATTGATCCGGACAGCGATCAGCATCATTGCAAACAGATAGAGCAGCGGCGGCACCATGCCGAAGGAGTTCAGCGCAAAAACGGGCACGATGATCAATGCGTACAACAGCGCCGAAATAACGGGATACCAATATTTTTTAGCCCGCAGCCCATACATGACAATCACGGTATCTGCAGAATATATAACAGCGGGAATCAGAACAACAATGCCGAAAAGCAAAATGGAAAGATTATCTTCACCGTGGGACATGGCATAAAACAGCCTTGCCTTCTGCGGGAACTCCGCCAGCTTCTGCGCACTTTCACCGATGGCAAAAATACTGCCCACCCGCAACAGGAAGAGCGTCAGATACTGGATGCCCGCAAACAAAACCACCATTCCGGCAGAGCAAACTTTAGCCACAGAAACCGTGCTTTCATAAGGAATGGGCTTCTTTTCGGAGAGAAACACCCAGGGAATACGGGCAACACCGCAGACAAACCCTGTCACCACTGCGACAATAACAATATTTTTAAATTTTCCGTCTCCGCTGAAAATATCCCCCAGATACACCGGGGTGAACAGGAAATATCTTAAAATGACATACTGCAAAGCCAGCACACCGCAGCCAATCAGCGCGTCTCTCCATCCTGCCTTCACAAGGGTATCTGCCATATAAATCAACGGGGCGGCAAATGTGATCACCATCAACACAAACAGAGCAACAAACATCATAAAATCATTCATCTTGTCCACATCCGTCACTATTTGTCTTCTTATGAATTATTATAGCACAGCTTTACTATATTAACAAGGTAATTTTCCCTTTATTTTTGCAAATAATATGCAAACCTTACCTTATTTCTCTCCCCTGCCCTTTCATCCCTTCACGCATTCTCTTTTTGTATCTTTTCATTCCACCTTGACCTTGTCCCCATAATGCGATATAATATATTTATTATAGTGGGTTTTTATATTCTTTTGACAGCAAGCTCTTTTTTACACCATAAACCGTCTTTCCAATCTACTTTTTCCGGAGGCCGATATGAAAAAATACCGCAACAGCTTCAACCTTTCCGATACGCTTATCACCGCTGTCGTCATTATTTTCCTTGTGGGCTTCAGCATGCTCACCGTCTGGATCATCCGCGGTCTCTCCGTGGTCGATCCTGCCGCCTCACTCTCTTCCGGACAGCCGGAATCCTCCGAAGAATCCTATGAATCCTCCTATGCCGAAGGCGAGGGCGATATTCAGCAGTCCGATGCCCTCACATCCGATACCGTGGATATGGACACCTATACCATTCTGGATATCGAAAACGATGCCATAACCCGCGGCGATCTTATTCTGATCAACAAGGATCACGAATATATTTTCAGCGAAGAGGATGTCTTCACACCCATCTACGGCAACAAAAACCAAGGATATAAAGTCAGCTATGCCACCATAACCCTCAATCAGCCCACACTGGATGCGCTCAACGCTTTTATGCTGGATTTCAGTGAAGAGACGGGCCGCCGCAACATTCAGGTCATCAGCGGATTCCGCAGTTATGAGACACAGGAAGAGCTCTACAACAGCCGCGTGGCCAAGCAAGGTGAAGAGGAAGCATCCAAGCTGACCGCCCGTCCCGGACACAGCGAGCATCATTCCGGCTATGCCGTGGACTTCAACTTGCTCACCAACAACGGCACTCAGGAAATTACCAACGAAGGCGACTACACCTGGGTATATGAGCATGCCCATGAATACGGCTTTATCCAGCGCTATTCCAACGAAAAATCCGATCTCACCGGCATTTCCGATGAACCCTGGCATTTCCGCTATGTCGGCATTCCCCATGCTTCTGTCATGACAGAGCGCGGCTATTGTCTGGAGGAGTATATGCAGTATCTTCTCGGCTTCCCCTTTGGTGTCAGCCACCTGACCGTGACAGGGCCCGATGAAAAGGAATATGAGATCTATTATGTTGCAGCCAACACCACCGGCAGCACCACCTCCATTCCTGTCCCCAACAAGGGCAGCTACACCGTTTCCGGCAACAATGCCGACGGCTTTATTGTCACCATTACAAAATAAACTTCGGGGAGGTCACCATGTCTTCACCACTGCGCTTTCTCCGGGAACATTTTTTCAAATTCAAGCAGAGCGAAAACCGCATCTGGCTGATTGATGAACTGCGCGGTCTTTCCATCCTGCTGATGATCCTTCACCATGCCGCTTACGATGCCGTCTATATGTTCGGCGCCGATCTCCCTGTAGATTCGGTGGTCGTTTATATCCTTCACGTCATCTTTGCCTCGCTGTTTGTGCTGATCTCGGGAGCGGCCTGCCGTTTCTCCCGCAGCAATTTAAAACGCGGTGCGCTGTGTTTTCTGTGCGGCATCCTCATCACCCTTGTCACCGGCGTTTTCATGCCCTCCTCCATTATTGTTTTCGGCATTCTCCATCTGCTGGGCATCTGTATGATGTTTTTTGCTCTTGTTCAGCCCCTGTTGGATAAGCTTTCCCCACCGTACGGCATCCTTATTTTTGCCCTTTTGTCGGTGTTCTCCTTCCGTCTCTCCGATGGGGCGGTCGGTATCCCCTGGCTGCTGGAATATCAGCTGCCTGAAATTCTTTACAGCACCGAATTTCTTTTTCCCCTCGGGTTCCGCTCACCCAACTTCTTTTCCGGTGACTATTTTCCCCTCTTCCCCTGGTTGTTTGTCTTTCTCACCGGCTCTTACATCGGAATCTATCTGAAGCAGCGCCGCTGCCCGGAATTTTTCACCCGGCTGCACTGCAAACCCCTTGCCGTAATTGGGCAAAACACTCTGATCATCTATCTGGTTCATCAGCCGGTTATCTATGCCCTGTTGTATCTGTTTTTCACTATTCTCAAATGAGGAGTATCACTTTATGCATCGTCCTGTCTCACCTTTCCGACGTCTGCTCTCTTTTGCGGCGGTCTTTGTCCTGCTCTTTTCCTTTTTGTTCAGCGGCTGTCATCAGCTTCTCCCTCCCCCTCCCGTTTCCACCCATGAACCGGGCAGCTATGTGGAAAACATTGACGCCCTGGATGTCTATTACCGCTTTATCTATACCCTTGAAAGCGCCGAGATCGAAAAACGCATCATCAATGCCAATGATCTCTACGGCATTCTCTCCTCCACTCTCAGCACCGTAAAATACAGCCGCAGCGGAGAAACCGTGCGCCTGCTCTATCGCGAGCGGGCTCCCTTTGTCTTTTTCTTCTATCCCGCATACGATTACTATGACGGTGCAAACTATTATTATCAGTATGACGGCAACTGGTTTGCGGACAGCACCAACCGCCATGCCTATTATCTGACTCCGGATTTTCTTGGTATTCCGGTGGACATCTTCTCCAACTACGATATCACCTTTAACGGACTTTATAAAAACGGAGATGAATACATATTAAAGATCCAGGGCAAACATCATGAAACCGGTATGCTCTGCGAAATAACCGGAAAAGCCGATAACACCCTCTCCATCACCCTTCTGGAAATTATTGAGGAATACAGCAGCAAAAACGACCGCATCGACCAAAAGCGCACCGTTATCGAATATAAAAACATCAACGGCGATATTGAGATCGAACCGCCTTCCTCTCTCGACTTTGATGAAGTAACCTATTTTACCCATTGAACAAAACACCGCAAAGGAGTGCCGGACCGATGGATGTAAGAGTCGGCGATATTTTGACAATGAAAAAACCGCATCCCTGCGGCGGAAACACCTTTACCGTCCTGCGTTCCGGCATGGATTTCCGCATCAAATGCCAAAAATGCGGCCACGAGGTAATGGTTCCCCGCGTTAAAGCGGAAAAAAATATAAAAAATATTACCCATACCGAAGAAAACACCAAATAATATAAAGGGGATTCTCATGTTTGACAGACTCGAAGAAGCACAACTGAGACTGACTCAGATCAACGAAAAACTGATGGAACCGGATATCGTATCCGACCTTGACACCTATCGTTCTCTGATGAAAGAATACAAGAACCTGGAACCGGTGGTTGAAACCTACACCCGCTACAAAGCGGCCAGAGAAGAATTTGAAGAAGCCAAAACCATGCTGGATGAAGGCGGTCTGGATCCCGAATTCAAAGAAATGGTTCAGGAGCAGTATACCGAAAGCCGCGAAAAGATGGAGACCATCTCCGCCGAGCTCAAGGTCCTTCTCCTCCCCCGCGACCCCAACGATGACAAAAACGTGGTTGTGGAGATCCGCGGCGGCGCCGGCGGCGAAGAAGCTGCTCTGTTTGCCGGTTCTCTCTACAGAATGTACAGCATGTACGCCGAAAGCAAAGGCTGGAAAACCGAAATCCTCGGCTCCAACGATACTGAGCTGGGAGGCTTTAAAGAGGTTTCCTTCCTGATTGAAGGGGACGGTGCCTATTCCAAGCTGAAATATGAAAGCGGCGTTCACCGTGTCCAGCGTGTTCCCGATACCGAAGCCTCCGGCCGCATCCATACCTCCACTGTTACCGTTGCCGTTCTGCCCGAGGTGGAGGATGTTGAGCTTGAAATTCTCCCCACCGATCTTCAGATCGATACCTACCGCTCCGGCGGTGCAGGCGGACAGCACGTCAACAAAACCGAATCCGCCATCCGCATCACCCATCTCCCCACCGGCATTGTGGTAGAGTGTCAGGATGAGCGAAGCCAGCATAAAAACAAGGAAAAAGCCATGCGTGTCCTGCGCTCCCGCCTCTATGAGCGGATGCAGCAGGAGCAGGCAGACAAAATTGCCAGCGAGAGACGTTCTCAGGTTGGCACCGGAGACCGCAGCGAGCGTATCCGCACCTACAACTTCCCCCAAGGACGTGTAACCGACCACCGCATCGGTCTTACCCTCTATAAAATCGAAGCCATCATGAACGGCAGCATCGATGAGATCACCGATGCCCTGCGCGCTTACGATCAGGCCGAAAAGCTCAAGGGAAGTGATGACAATGCCTGAGTCCACCCTGATCCTTCGCGCCGATTCTCCCGATGCACCCGAGATCAAAACCGTTGCGGAGATACTGAAAAAGGGCGGTACCGCAGCCATCCCCACCGAAACAGTGTACGGTCTTGCCGCCAATGCCCTCTCTGCTGAGGCTGCGGCTAAAATCTTCGCTGCCAAGGGCAGACCTGCCGACAACCCGCTCATCGTGCATATTGCCGATCTGTCACAGCTGGCTGACATCGTTTCGGAAATTCCCGAAAGCGCCAAAAAGCTGGCGGAAAATTTCTGGCCCGGTCCCCTTACCATGATCCTGCCCAAACAACCCCACATTCCGGAGATCGTCACTGCAGGCTTAAATACCGTTGCCGTGCGGATGCCCTCCCACCCCATTGCCCGCGCACTGATTGCACAGGCAGCTATCCCCCTTGCGGCCCCCAGCGCCAACCGCTCCGGCCGGCCCAGCCCCACCAGCTGGCGGCACTGCGTGGAAGATCTTGACGGCAGAGTAGATGCCATTCTCTGCGCAGATGACTGCGATATCGGTCTGGAATCCACCGTGATCACCCTTGCCACAGCTGTCCCTAAAGTCCTCCGTCCCGGCGGCATCACCGTTGAGCAGCTCCGTTCTGTTCTGGGTGAGGTGGAGGTAGACAGCGCCGTCCTCAAGGAACTGGCCCCCGGCGCAGTTGCAGCATCACCGGGAATGAAATACAAACACTATGCCCCCCGTGCATCCGTCATCATTGTGGATGCCGATGCAGACAGCTATATCGATTTTGTAAACACCCGCACGGAAGCCGGCGCCTTTGCCCTTTGCTTTGAGGAAGATGTGCCCCGCATTCAGCTTCCCTGCGTTACCTGCGGCACCGCCGATGATGAAGCCACCTATGCCCACGCTCTTTTCACTGCCCTGCGTGAGCTGGATGAAAAAGGAGCTGCTGTGGCCTATGCCCGCAAACCCTCCGCTTCCGGTGTCGGACTTGCCGTATACAACAGACTTCTCCGGGCTGCCGGATTCCATGTTATAAAACCGTAAAACCAAAACTACAAATACAGAGGTAAACAAATGAAAAACGTCACTCTCATCGGCCTCACCGGTCAAACCGGAGCAGGCAAAAGCAGCGTATGCTCCATCATCGAAAACATGGGCTTCATCATCATCGATGCCGACAAGGTTTCCCGCGAAGTCACCGAAACGGATATCAACTGCCTCGCAGATCTCGTTATGAAGTTCTCCTGCGGTATTCTCACCGAAAACGGAACCCTCAACCGCAAACGTCTGGCCTCCATCGTTTTCTCCGATCCCAAGCAGCTGGTCACCCTCAATAAAACCATCTTCCCCTATATCACCGCCCGCATCGAAAAGCACATCGAAGAGCTGGGACAGAAAAACAAAAATCCCATCGTTGTGCTGGATGCTCCCACCCTTTTTGAAAGCGGCATCGATGTCCGCTGCGATATCATCGTCTCTGTTCTTGCCGAGAAGGATATCCGCATCGACCGCATCATCCAGCGCGACAGCCTCACCGGCAAGGAAGCCATGCAGCGCGTCAATGCCCAGCACGAGGACAGCTTCTATACCGAACGTTCCAATCATATCATCTATAATAACGGCGGTTTTGAAGAACTGACCCAGCGTACCCGCGAAGTCTTCGAATACATCCTTGAAAAAATAGCAAAGGAGAATGCGGAGGAACTTTGATCCTCCGCCACCCTCACAATGAGCAACAACACCTCCCGGCGCACCCTGACCCCTGCCCGAAGAGTACTGAATATGCTCCTTCTTGTTGGCATGATCGTCCTGCTTATCTATCTCGTAAAGGCAGGAGCGAATATGTTCTACAAACATTTCTATCCCATAAAATACAGTGATCTTGTTGAAAAATACAGCGAGGAAAACGGGCTTGACGAAGTGTTTGTCTACTCTGTTATCAGCTGCGAAAGCGGCTTTGATCCGGAAGCAAAATCCTCTGTCGGCGCACTTGGGCTGATGCAGATCACCGAAGATGCCTTCGAATGGGTGATGTTCCGCAAGGGCGAGACCAGAGAGCTCACCTTTGACATGCTCACCGATCCCGAACTCAACATCGAATACGGCACCTATATGCTGGGCTTTTTCAAGGAAGAGTTCGGCAGCGTTGAAAATATTCTTTGCGCCTATCACGCAGGACGCGGTCAAACCCAGAAGTGGCTGGCAGACGAACGCTACACCACCGACGGCGTCGTTACCGACATCCCCTTCTCCGATACGGCAGCTTATGTGTCCAGGGTCAAAAAAACAATGGATATTTATGAAAATTTATATTATGGAGGAAAATAATCTATGTCCACACCTGCCGAGCAGCTTAAGGACAAGCTGTTTTACACCAAAAAGAATTCCTCTCTCCGCATGACAGAGGAGGAACTTGCCAAGGCTTTTGCCTTTTGTGAAGACTACAAACACTTTCTGGACATCTCCAAAACCGAGCGTGAAGCTGTGGATGCATCCATAGATATCCTCGAGAAAAACGGATTCACCCCCCTTGTCATCGGCAAAAAATATGCCCCCGGCGACAGAGTATACTACAACAACCGCGGTAAAGCCATGGTCTGCGCTACCATCGGCCGCCGTCCCCTTTCCGACGGTCTGCGTATTGCCGCCGCCCATGTAGATTCTCCCCGTCTCGATCTCAAGCCTAACCCCATCTATGAGGACAGCGAACTTGCCTATTTCAAGACTCAGTACTACGGCGGCATCAAAAAATATCAGTGGACCACCATTGCGCTGGCTGCTCACGGTGTCATCGTCAAAAAGGACGGCACCACCGTTAAGATCTGCATCGGTGAAGATGCAAATGATCCCGTTTTCTGCATTCCCGATCTTCTTCCCCATCTGGGTGAAAACCAGAACAAACGTCCTCTCAGCGAAGGCATCAAGGGCGAAGAGCTCAACATCCTGCTGGGCAGCACCTGTTACCGCGATGAGAGCATCTCCGAATCCGTCAAACTCAACATTCTCAATATTCTCTTTGAAAAATATGGCATCACTGAAGAGGATTTTCTCTCTGCTGAGCTCACCTTTGTGCCCGCAGAGAAAGCCCGCGATATCGGTCTTGACCGCAGCATGATCGGTTCCTATGGTCATGACGACCGTGTCTGCGCTTACACCGAGCTGATGGCTGCCCTCGATGCCAAATCCCCCGAATACACCGCCGTCACCATCTTTGCCGACAGAGAAGAGACCGGCAGCGACGGCAACACCGGCATGAACAGCAACTTCCTGCAGAACTTCATCAGCGCCCTCTGCATGGCAGACAATACTCCGCTCTGGCTGGTTCTCTCCAACTCCAAATGCTATTCCGCAGATGTCAACGCCGCATTCGATCCCACCTTCCCCGATGTCAGCGAATTCCGCAATGCCGCACGTCTCGGCTACGGAACCGTTGTCACCAAGTATACCGGCGGCGGCGGCAAGGGCGGCACCAGCGAGGCTTCCGCCGAATTCATGTCCTTCACCCGTCAGCTTCTGGATTCCAACAATGTCATCTGGCAGACCGGTGAACTGGGCAAAGTAGACGTGGGCGGCGGCGGCACCGTTGCCAAATTCCTTGCCAAGCTGGATATCGATGTTGTGGATGTGGGTGTTCCCGTGCTCTCCATGCACGCACCTATGGAAATCGTCTCCAAAGCTGACGTCTACAATACCTATCTCGCCTTCAAACACTTCTACGGCGCCGAAGATACCGTTCAAACCGCCAAAGAAAAGCCTTTTCGTTATCTTGCCCTCGGCAACAGCATCACCCTCCACGGCAAATGCGACTACTGGTGGAACCCGATCGGCATGGCCGCCTCTGTGGAAGAGAACGATTACTACCACCTCATCACCAAAGGGCTGACAGAGAAATACGGTTCTGTCGAATCCAAGGCCCACAACTATTATCTCTGGGAGATCCAGGCTCACGACCGTGCCGAAACCTTTGATACCCTGACCCCCTATCTCTCCGCCGATCTTGACCTGATCACCATCCAGCTCAGCGAAAATGCAAGGGATCTCACCACCTTCCATGCCGATTATCTGGAGCTGATCGCCTATCTGAAAAAGTCCTGCCCGAATGCTAAAATCATCCTTATCGATGACTTCTGGAGTGACGAAAAGGCAGCACTCAAAAAAGCCGTTGCCGATGAACTGACCATTCCCTTTGCCGATCTCAGCGCAGCCAGAGGAAACACCCTCTACCACTGCGGCATGGGCACCACCGTTTACGGTGATGACGGTGCTCCCCACACAGTAGATCACCAGGGCGTAGCCAACCATCCCGGAGACAAGGGCATGCGCTTTATTGCCGATGCTGTTCTTGCTCTTCTCTAAAAAATCGCTTTCGTTGCGGCGAAGGTCTAAGTTTCCTCAGACCTTCGCCCCGCCATAAATTCCCGCCGATTTTCATATTGAGGAGGTTTTTTTGTTGAAAGATTTGAAACCGCTTACATTTATGACTCCGGAGCAGACCGGTGTCCCCTCTGCCGCCATTTCCCGCCTGCTGGACCGCATTGCCGCCGCCAATCTCTGCATGCACAGCATCATCATCCTCCGCAAGGGCGCCATCATTGCCGAAGGCTACTGGAAACCCTTTGAGGAAGGCGAACCCCACAGAATGTATTCTTCCAGCAAATCCGTGGTCTCCATGGCCGTGGGCAAAATGTACGACAACGGCCTGATCTCTCTCTCCGACAAAATTGCAGACTATTTTCCGGATAAGCTTCCCGAAAACCCCAGCCCCTACACCATGCGCGCCACCATCCGCGACCTGCTGATGATGGCCACCCAGAACAACCAAAATTCCTACAACCGCAACGATCCCGACTGGATCTGGACCTTCTTCAACAGCAATGCCAACCATATGCCCGGCAGCATCTTCCAGTATGATACCGCTGCCACCACCGTCCTCTGCGCATTGATCGAGCGCCTCACCGGAAAAACCTTCTACGAATACCTGCGTCCGGAATTCGATATCATCGGAGTATCTCCCGATACCGACTGCATCGAGCGCCCCGAAGGCGGCGCCTGGGGCGGTTCCGGTCTGCTCATCTCCACCCGGGACTATGCCAAGATCGTCCTCCTCTGCCAGCGGCGCGGAAACTGGTTTGGTCAGCAGCTGATCTCGGAAGAATATATGCTGGCTGCCACCACCAAACAGATCGATAACTCCCACGAGAGCCGTCCCGGCCGTCCCCACCGCGGCATGGACCGCGGCTACGGCTATCAGTTCTGGGTCATTTCCGAAAACGGCTTCAAGTTCAGCGGCATGGGTTCCCAGTCCGCCCTCGTCTTCCCCGAGCAGGATCTCATCGTCGCCACCACGGCAGATACACAGGGCGATGCCTATGCCTATGAGATCGACACCGCCGTCTACGAGGAGCTTCTCCCCGTCCTCGGTGATCCTCTGCCGGAAAATCCCGAAGCGTATGCCGCCCTGCAGTCCCGCCTTGATGCACTGACGCTGGCGGTTCAGCCCGGTGAATACACCTCCGCACTTGCCGCCGAAATCAACGGTAAAACCTTCATCATGGACGAAAATCCCATGGGTATCACCCGTCTCTCCTTCACCTTTGATGAACAGGGCGGCCGCTTTGATTACACCAATGCCCAGGGAGACAACTCCTTCCGCTTCGGCTTCGGTGTCAATGCGCAGGATCTCTTCCCGCAGAAAAACTATTTCGGCAGACGCATCGGTCAATGCCCCGGCGACAAATACCGCTGCTTTGCCTCCGCCGGCTGGGTGGAACCCCACAAGCTGATTCTGCGCGTCTTCCTTGCCGACCGCTACTTCGGCAACTTTACCGCCGTCTTCTCCTTCATCGAAGACACCGTCTCTGTCCTGATGACAAAAACCGCAGAGTGGTTCCTTGATGAATATCAGGGCATTGCCTGCGGAAAAATCTCCAAATAATCCTGCACCCACTCTCACCGGGACCGGACAGCTGCACCGGTCCCGGCTTTTTCATACCGTTTCACTGCCTTCACCACCTTTCCCGATAAAAAGACCAGCGCTGTCAGGTTTGGGATCGCCATCAGCCCGTTGAATACATCCGCAATCCCCCATACCAACCTCGTATTGGCAACGGCCCCCACCATCACCGCCGCACAGAATAGGAGCCGAAAAATTCCTCTCCCCTTTTTCCTTACAGTTTCTTTTTTCAGCAGATACTCCAGACTTTTTTCTCCGTAACTGGCCCAACCGAACATGGACGGAAGAGCAAAGCAGAACATGGATACCGCAACAAAGCTTTCTCCTGCTTTTCCAAAGGATACAGAGAATGCCTCTGCCGCCATGACAGCCCCGCCGCCTGTCAGTGCAGAAGCCCCCATTCCCTCCTCTGCCGTAAGAACCACCAACGCCGTCAAGGCAGTAATCACAAATGTATCCAGAAACACCTCAAAAATCCCCAGCATCCCCTGTCTGACAGGCTCCTCCTCCTCCGAAACCGCATGAGCAATGGCTGAAGAACCCATTCCCGCCTCGTTGGTATACACCCCCCTCGCCAGTCCGATCCGCATCGCCCTTATCATTCCCATGCCCAAAACACCGCCGCCTGCCGCCCTCAGGCAGAAAGCCTCCTCAAAAATACGCCGCACTGCTCCCGGTAAAGCAGGCAGCCGCATCAGAATTGCCGCTGCCGCAAAGAGGATATAAAACAGCGACAGGATCGGTATCACCCATTCCGATACTTTGCCCACCCGCTTCATTCCGCCGCATATCACCACAGCACACAGGCCTGCCATAATCACTCCGCTCCAGCCTCCGGGCATACCGAGTCCCTCCAATACCCCCGCCACTTCTCCTGCGGGAGTAAGGCTGCCCACACCAAAACAGGCCGCCAGACAAAGCACAGCATACAACACCGCCATCCACCTCATCCCAAGCCCTCTGCTTATGTAATACATGGGACCGCCGCACCTGCTGCTTCCTTCCTCATCCCGATACTGCACCGCCAGAATCGCCTCGGCACACTTTGTCATCATACCGAAAAAAGCGCTGACCCACATCCAAAAGATGGCGCCCGCCCCTCCTGCCGCAATTGCCGCTGCCGCACCTGCAATATTGCCCACTCCCATGGTTCCTGCCAACGCCGTTGCCACCGCCTGAAAAGCGGATATGCCGTTTTTCCCCTTCTCTTTTTTCGGTGTCATTCCCCTCAGCACCAGCCGCAGGCTTTTTCCAAAATATCTCACCTGAAAAAAGCGTGTCCGCCATGTCAGTATCAGCCCGACCCCAATATAAAACACCAGCATGCCGGGACCCCATAAAAACCGATTCCATTCCCCCACTATTCTCTCCAAAAGCAAATTCATTGCTCCTCCTCCTGTTCCCACACTGTCCGCCCGGTTTTCTTCCCGAAAACACAGGAAAAACCATGAAAACGCGTTAAAAAAATGTAAACTCAAGGTGAAAAAAGAACCAATCCCCCTTTTTTTATTGACCTTTTTACAATATTGGAGTAAAATGTATAGATGAGTAATTATTTTTTCAAATCAGATAGGAGATGTTTTCATTGATACAAATCGCCCCTTCCCTTCTCGCTTCGGATTTCGCAAGACTCGGCGAAGAAGTAGCCGCCATGGATGCCGCCGGTGCGGAAATGCTCCACATTGACATTATGGACGGACATTTTGTCCCCAATATCTCCATGGGCTACTGCGTTGTCAAATGCATCCGCCCCGCCAGCAAAGCTGTGTTCGATGTTCACCTCATGATCTCCGACCCGGTACGCTATTCTCCCGAATTTGTCAAAGCCGGCGCCGATATCATCACCTTCCATCTGGAAGCCGTTGAGGATCCCGAAGCCACCATCAAGGCCATCCGCGATCTCGGCGTCAAGGTTGGTATCTCTGTTAAGCCCAAGACCCCTGCTTCTGCCGTCCTCAAGTATCTCCATATGGTGGATCTTATCCTTGTCATGACCGTTGAACCCGGTTTCGGCGGACAGAAATTCATGGCCGATATGATGCCCAAGCTTCGTGAGATCTCCGAATACTGCAAAGCCAACGGACTGGATCCCTACATCGAAGTAGATGGCGGCATTGACGAAAACACCATCAAGGAAACCGTTGCCAACGGCGCCAACCTCTTTGTTGCCGGCTCCTCTCTCTTCTCCAAGAGCGATTACAAGGAAGCCGTCAAAAATCTTCGCGCCGCTGCAGAATCCGCACTTTAATCTTTATTAACTCTTCCGGTATGCCGCTTTGCTGCAAAAACGGCATACCGGAGCACCATTACACATCCTGCCGCCGCCATATTTATTCAACTGCGGCGCATATGCAATTGGGGGATACCATGGCGTTATTTTCAAAAGGAATCGTCCTTGAACAGCATAAGGAGCCTGCTCTCAGCCGCGAAATTGTTCAGCTGATTGATGCCGACAGCTCCTTCCTCACCTTTACCCAACCGGAATATGAGGGTGAACCCACGCTTGAACAGCTGATCACCATAGCCGAACGCGCCGTCATTATCGACGAGCGCGATGGCAGACCGCTTGCTGAAAAACTTTTTGCGGCCTCCAAAAAACAGCTGTATGCCGTTGTCGCCGATGCCGTCGACGATGAGCCCTATGTTTCCAGCCAGCTGGGTGTTGTCCTGCATTATGGAGAAGGTGTGGCATCAGCTTTAAAGCTTTGCGCCCAAGCCCTGAATATATCAAAATATTGCATATTGGCCTATAAAAATATCACCGACCTCAGCATCAAGCTGCCCGCACGCATTGCTTCTGTCCGGGTTCTTCCCATCTACGGAAAATATCCTGCAGAAAACCGTGCGGAAAATCTCTTTGGCCCCAACCAGAAAAAACTTATTATCGGTGCAGGCGCCCTTCTTCATCTCTACCGCGCCTTCAAAGAATCCCGTGTGCAGACCACCTGTTTTGTCACCGTAGCCGGCAACTGTATTGCCAATGCCCGCAATATGGAGCTTCCCATTGGTACGCCGGTGAAAGATGTACTCAATTTCTGTGGACTTGCCCTGGATCCCACCCGTGTTGTTCTCGGCGGCTCCATGACCGGTCGCAGCACCACTGATCTCAACAACGAAACAGTCGGTATCACTACCCGCGCTGTCCTTGCTTTTGAGGATGCCATTGTCCGGCGCAAATTCAACTGCATCGGCTGCGGACGCTGTGTAGCCGCCTGTCCTCAGGGTCTTACCCCTACTCTTATCTATCGCCATGTCGTTTCAGGTCATTATGACGGTGCCGAAATTCTGGATGCCACGCACTGTATCGAATGCGGCACCTGTACATATATATGTCCTTCCGAACTTGAAATATCAGCCAAAGTTCTTCAGGCTAAAAAATATTTTCTCTCCACCGAAAAGGAGCGGCTTGTTGAAAAAGAGCGCCTCTCCGCCAACCGCCGCGCTGCCATGTACGGAGCATTCAACGATTTTCACTCTGCTTTTTCAAAGGCATGCTCCGGCATTTCCGCTTTGATCAGAAAGAAGCCGGCATCCGGCAAAAAAACGCCTGCCGCCCCGAAAGTCAAAGCAGCTTCTCTGTCCTCCTCCGGTCCTGACACCGGTTCTGCAGATGACAAAAAGGAATGATTTCCCTTTCGTTTAACACATCATTCCCATTCCGAAAGGCTTGATTTTAAATATGTTGAAAAAACTTAAAAAAGGGGATTCTCCGCATATCCGCCACAGTGAAGTTACCACCATGCTGATGCTGGATGTTATTATTGCGCTTCTTCCCCTCTATCTCATGGCATACATCTACTATGGACCGCGGGCACTGCTTCTTGGTGCAACAGGTGCTGCTTCCGCTCTGATCTTCGGTTATCTCTGCGATCTTTTCATCGACAGAAAAATCCATTCCTACGATCTCTCTACGGTCGTTACGGGATTAATCCTGCCGTTGCTCATGCCTGCCTCCGTTTCCTATTTTCTTGTTATTATTGCCACTTTTTTTGCGGTCTTTGTGGTCAAGCTTCCTTTTGGCGGCACAGGCTACAACCTCTTTAACCCTGCCGCCGCAGGCTTTGCTTTTGTCTCCGTCTGCTGGCCGGATAAGCTCTTCACCTATCCGCTGCCCATGCGTCAGCTTCCCATCAGTTGGGTCATCGAAGAGGGAGAGGTCACCTACTCCACCGCCATTTCCCAGATGCTCTCCTCCGGAGTTGTTCCCGATATTGACCGCGTTGATTTTATTATGGGCGATTTTGCCGGACCGATGGGTGTTACCAACTCGTTGGTTCTGCTTGCTTGTGCCGTTTATCTCCTTCTCCGCAGGGCGATCAACTGGCGTATTCCGCTCACCTTTTTCCTCACCTCTGCCGCCTTTGTTTTGCTTTTCCCCCGTGTTGAAACCACCTCACTGCTCAACGTTCTCTATAATCTTTCCGGAAGCTCGCTGATTTTCGGCGGTATTTTCCTTCTCAACGACCCCGTCACCCTTCCCAAGCGCAATGCCGCAAAATTCCTCTATGCTTTCTGGGCCGCAATTTTCGCCATGCTGTTCCAGTATTTCAGTGCTTTTGATCAGGGAATTCCCTTTGCCGTCATTATCATCAATGTTTTTGCCCCGCTCCTTGACCGGGCAACCGAAATGATTCTGCAAAAGATAAGGAGGAAGCGTCTTGAAAAGAAACAACGCCTCGGTACCGACCTCTGAGCCTGTCTCCGCAGGAAAACATTTTATTGTGGCTGCCTCTGCCCTCTTCCGCAGAAATCCCGTTTTGACCGTAGGTCTTTTGGTCGGCCCTCTGGTTGCCGCAGCAACCACCCTGAAAGCAGCCGCAGCTCTTTCCATTGCGGTTTTCGTCATCGTTCTCCCCTCTGTCGTTCTTGCTAAGCTGCTTCAGAACCTTCTTCCCAACTGGCTCATTGCTGCCGTTTCCATTCTCTGTTCCGCATCCCTCTCTTTCCTTGCCCATTTTCTCATTACCCCCATTTCTCCACTGATTTTTGATGCCATCGGCATATATCTCCCCGTTCTCATTATTACACCGGTCTCCTTTGTCGGCCCGGGCCATGATCATTTTGCCTCCAGATCCAAACGTTGGTGTATCCTTGAGGCTCTCTTTGTCGGGATTGGTTTTTCCCTGGTCGCCGGCATCCTCGGCGCTCTCCGCGAGCTCCTCTCAAGTTCCTCACTCTGGGGCATACCCATTGCAGTTCTTCCCTCCTTCCGTGCTGCCAATACCGTCTTTGCCGGGTTCATTCTTCTCGGCTTTCTGTCGGCATTCTTCAGATCCCTTGCCATAACAGAGAAAAAGATGGCCGCCTTTTTCCGGCGCAGAAAAGCCGAAAAGCTTGCCCGAAACCGTGTTTTCCGCGAGCAGTACAGCCAGGAAGAAACCGCATCTGCAGAATAACACCCTTGCCTACTCACTTTGAATAAAATGAAGGGACACCGCAGGACATCTCATTCCCGTCCCGGTGCTTTAAGCTCGATATGATTGAATTGTTATTGATTTTACTTTGGGCTGCCACCGTTGAAAACATCGTCTTCACCAGGGCTCTCGGCAGCGGTCAGCTGTTGATCGAAACTGCTTCTCCCCGCAATCTTTTTGGGGTTTCGATGCTGCTCACGGTGATGATGGTCATTTCCTCGCTTCTCTGCAGTCCTCTCACCACCCTCGCCGACCTGCTTTTTCAGAACGCCTATCTTGGCCGTCCCTTTGTCATGGTCGTTGCCATCGCACTTCTCTATGCTCTGCTCTCTTTCCTGCTCAACCTCATTTCCCCCCGCACATACCGTCTGATTGCCTCCCGCCTTTCCTTTGCCTGCTTCAACGGTGCTCTGCTTGGTTGTGTTATCATCATGCAAAACCGTGATTATAACCTGCTTCAGCAGCTCGGCTACGGCATCGGCGGTGCTCTTGGCTTCATCTTTGCCACTATCATTGTCCGGGAGGGAGAACGCAGAATTGCCACAAGCCGCGTTCCCAAGGCCTTCAAGGGTTATCCCGCCACGCTGATCTATATCGGCCTGGTTTCGCTTGCTGTTTTCAGCCTTCTCGGCCATCAGCTTCCCGCTTGATTTCTACAAACCGTTTAAAGGATATTATTTACTATGCAACGCCGGACCAATGCTCAACCAAAAATCAGACGCTATAAAAAAATATACCACAAAGCCAACTTTCGTCCTGTAAAAACAGTACTTTTCATTGTTGGCCTTGTGGCTATATTCTTTTTGAGCTGGAGCCTCTACCGCCCCATTATCAGCTTTTTCTCCGGCGATTTTTCCAGCGTTCCTGAAGTCTCCGATTCCACCGATTCCGAGCTCTCCCACCCCGAATCGAACCCTGAGCCTGTTGCTCCTCCTGAAGATTTACCCGATGACACCTCCATCCGCGCCGTCTATATGCCCATCGATCTTCTCTATGACAGCGATCTCCTGACCGATTTTGTCGATACTCTGACCCGGAACAACATCAACCATGTTATGCTGGATATCAAAAATGCTGATGGCTATCTCACCTATATTTCAGAACTCAATGCCCTGCAGAATTCCTCTGTCATCATGAACGGTGCTATCTCCAATATGCAGGATACCGTTGCCCTGCTGCATGCGCACGGTTTCGGTGTCATTGCCAAAATTCATGTTTTCCGCGATCCCGCAGGCTCCCGCAGCGATTACGATAAAGCCATCCACTATCTCGATTCCAACCTGTTCTGGCTGGACGATTCTCCTGAAAACGGCGGAAAAACCTGGCTGAATCCCTGCTCGCAGCGCGCCCGCGACTATGTTCTTTCCATCACCGAAGAGGTCGCCTCCATGGGCTTTGATATCATCCTCTTTGATGATGTCCGTTTCCCCGGCAAACTCGGCTCCGCCTATACCGATTACGGTGTCGAAGTGACTCAGGAAAACAAAGATGATTATCTGAAAGAATTCATCTCGCAGGCCTCGCAAGAGCTCTCTTCTTACGATACCGAGATCTTTATCTCCTCTCCTGCCGCCGATTCCCTTTCTGCCGATCCCTTTTCCTACGGCATCAAGCCCGTGCTGCTTGCCTCCGGCGGCTATGCCCCCACCCTCTACCCCGCCGATTACGACAGTGCGCTTTCTCCTTACGATGCCGTGGAAGAGCAGCTGAAACAGCTTGCTCCCTATCTTTCTTCCGATGCCGGATTGCCTTTCCTTCCTCTCCTGCAGGCCTTTGACGGATACACTTACGATGATATTTTCCAGCAGGTTTCCGCCCTCGCCGATGCCGGTTTTGACAGCTATGTCCTCTATTCCGAGGATGGACAATATGATTTTCCGACGGTTTCCTACCCCTGATTCCTGACCAAACCTTCCCGCAGTCATCTTGCTGCGGGATTTTTTTTCGGAATAAATACCGCCCCACACTGCACCCTCTTACAGCTGTCACTCCCGTTCTGCTGCCGCCTCCGTCCGCCTGGAGAAAGAGCCAAACCGCCGGGATATGGCAAAACTCTTCTCTTCGCCTTTCCCTTGTCTCGAAACCTCGCCCTTCGGATGCTTACCGGTGCCGGTACAGCATTTTCTCTTCCCTCCTGCCTCCGGTTCACAGCCCGGAAATATACCCATCCGCTTCCGTCCGCAGCCGCATCAGCGCCAAATTTTTTTGCTGAAAAACGTTACTTTTCCTGCCTTTGTCTGCTTGACAAAAATTTTCTTGCCTGTTATACTTTTTATAATTCATCATGCTCTCATCATTGAGGAGGATATTTTTATGATTACACACTATTCGTTAAGCGATGCCGGCGTTGCTAAACACCGCAACAGAATATTGCTTTTGTTGGGCTGCAGTGTGCTGGCTTTCATTCTTCTTCTTGTTCTGGGACTCGTCCGTTGGAGTTCGGCCGCTTATATCGGCGTAAATATCCTTTTGCTGGGGATAGGCGCTTTGTCCGTCATTGCCTACAATCTGTTCGGCGGACGTCTGGACGGCAAATCCGGCAAAGAGAAGAAAACTTTTATGATCCTTACCGCTGCCGTTGCCGGTGCACTTTGGCTGTTTATGACCATCCTCAAACTGAATCAGTTCCTCTCGGTCTTTATTTTCATTGCTGATATTATCCTTGCCTGTTTCCTTTTCGGCAAATTCAAGGATATCATAAAAAGCTCCTGGAACGCCGTTCGCCCCGAAGAAGCAAAACCGGATGACGGCCGTGTATATTACCAGATCTTCCTGGATAATGTCCATACCGAAGACTCCCTGATCTCTCCCATGGGCTGCGTTTATATCGGCAGACACACCGTTTTGTTCGTTCTGGTAGACCACACCGACGGTTATATTTTAGTTACTCCCAGCGGCAGTCTGGAAATCTATGAGAAAAAACTTTTCTCAGACAGCTATAAATCAACCCCCACCATTGACGCAGACAGCTTCCTGCATCAGTCCGAATGGGGCGCCGCCAGAGTTAAAACAATCATTGAGGAAGGCTGCAAAAAGCGAAACATCCCTGTGCCCGATATGGCTTACAGCAATGCGGTGTTCCTTCCCAGTTTTGACAACTCCAATTACATCTACGATGAAAACAGCTACAGCAACATTCCCTGGCACCATAAAATGGGCTCCTATGATAAGTACAAGAAAAAGTCCGCCCAGAAGGACTATTTCCAGTATTTCCGCGGTAAAGCCTGCTTCCGCCGCAGAGATATCAACTTCATTCTTCAGTCCTACGATGCCCAGTATCGGGAACAGCATCCCGACTGCATCCAAAATAACGATGAACTGGATACCATCGCTCAGATCATCGCCGAAGCCTGTGACCTGGTTCCCACGAAGCCCGATCCCAAAATGACACAATCCTTCAGAGAAGAGATGGCCAAAAAGCAGATGGAATATAAGGAAAAAGAAAAACAAAACAAATAATTGACAAAGAACCCCACCGACAGCGCAATGGCTTTTCCAAAAAAGTCATTGCGCTTTTGTCATGCTTTTCCACCACCATTCCCATCCACTTCTCTGTCAAACCTGAAAAGAACTCCCTCGTGCAGGAACAGTGTTCCTGTTTTCCTCTTCTTTTTTTCACATTCCCTGTTCCAATCCATACAGACCCTTTCCCATATAAACCCGCGCTCGCCTCTTTTCTGCAACATATCTGCGCAAACAAAACCGGCACCGCTAAAGCGATGCCGGTTTGCTTTCTGTTTTATCCGGTTGCTGCCCGCCTGCAATCCTCCCTGTAAAAGCGGCTTCGCCTCTTACCTTTTTGCTTTCGGCAGCTCCGTCATATGCAGATTGGTGCAGCCATAGGGCTGAAGCTTCACCTTTTCCACCGATATCGCTGCCGTATCCAGCGGGGTTCTGCGACAGACCAGAGGCTGACCTTCCATCGTTCCCCAGTTGATCACTGCCAGCTCGGTCTCAATGGTCACCGGAGGCTTTTCCGCTGAAAACGGCAGATCAGAGATCTCGCCCTCTTCCACAGCAAAATCCTCCGATGCAAAGGCATACTGCCACTGTGACTCGGGATAGATATCATAATCGCAATAGGGGAATTTTCTCTCCACGCCGCTGGCAGTATATTCATCCATCACCCAACGCTCTTTGATGGGAACGGCATAGACCAACGGACCTCTCTGCAACGCAAACATGTTCTCAGGACGCTCATTCATCTGAATCTCAAACATGAGGTCGACTGTAACCGTATTTTCTCCACTCCATACACGGTTGATTGTGAATATCTTCCCGCATTCTGCTTCTTCGGAATCCACAAAAGCTTTCGATGCGAAGGAAGGAATCCGGATTCCCAGAGAAAATTCCGCTTCACCGTCACATACAACGGTATATACCAGCTTTCCTCCGAAAGGATATTTCGTATCAAGCGTTATTTTCACCGGTACACCCTTCTGCTCTGTGGTGAGCACCGACGGAGCCAATACCCAGGACACCACACCCTCTTCCGATTTGACAAACGTATTCAGCGCAAACTTGGGCCAGGTTTGGTTGAAATTGGCGGTACAGCATCCAAAATTCGGTTCCAATCCAAAACGATTGGCATCCACATTGTTGCTTCCGAAAACAGGAGGTTCATTCATTTTGACACAGGCAATCTGATTGGTCATCTGGTCATACTGATGGGTCCACATATCCGGAGATGTGGTTGCGGGAAATGCATTGAAGGCCAAAAACTCAGTTCTGTCTGCCCAGATAGGATCTCCTGTAATGCGTGCGATCAGCTCATAAGAATACATGGCCTCGGCAACACCGCAAAGCTCCGTTCCCTGAACAGGACTATCACCCGCAAGACATTCATCGCCTGTAAAATGTCCCACCGCCGTACCGTGATGGCGAATCAGCATGGCATGCATCATCTCCGCAAATTCACCGGGATCCTCACCGGTAATGCCTGAGAACACCGCTTCACTCTTCAGCGCCATAGCAAGATTCACCACGTGTGTCTGATAACTCCACTCGCGTCTCGGCTGCTGATCCTTCCAGTAACGGAACAATCTCTTGTAATCGGTTCCCTGCGTGCCAAGGGTAATGGCAAGTTCCTCCAGCCACTCCTCTTTTTTCCTGTCATAGAGCCACAGAATCGGTATCATGCACTCAAACCAGCGCGCTGCACCCCAGCAGAACAGCGTGCTTCCGCGCAGATGGATTTTCAGATATTTCAACGCGCGGCTGATCACACCCTCGATACGCTCGTCACCGGAACATTCAAAATATACCACAAGTACTTTACAAATCAGGAAATAGGCCCATACATCGTAACGGGAACGCTCCACTTCCTCACAGGGGCAAATCCATCCGTCCGGCTTCTGCCCTTCAATAATCGCATCAATATATCTCTGCGCACGGCTTTTCAGGTCTTCATCATCCAGCAGATAGGCCAACGGAATAAAGCCATCCAGCCAGTATGGCACCCGCTCCCAGCCCTCTTTGTCTCCGCCGATCCAGGCAGAATCCCTGATATCCGGCCACATTTTGTCCAGATTTCCGGAAAGTCCCTCTGCCTGTATCTGCAGCTGCCTGAGCAGCCATCCTGACGGTTTAATCTCTTTGGAGGTAAAACTTCCGTATTTGAATATATCCTTCATCATCACGATTTCTCCTTTCATTCTCTGGCTCTCTTTTTTTAGAATAACACATATCCGCTCTTTTTGTAAGCCAAAAAGTAATACAAAACATTGCAAAAATAACACTTATGAGTATAATATAGATGATCCCTTATTTTTCTGAAAGGATAACTCCTATGAACTTTTTACGTGATGACTGTATGCCGGAATATCTCTACTCTCATTTCAGATACTTTGAACCGGGAGAAAAGCACATTACCCGCTACTGTGAGGAGGATGTTCTGCTGCTCATAATGGAGGGCACTCTGCGCTTCACAGAAAACGGAATTCCGATGGAGATTCATCCCGGAGAATACTATATACAAAAGAGCGGACTTTTTCAGACCGGGGCTGTTCCCAGCGACAAACCAACCTATTTTTATATCCATTTTCATGGACAGTGGGATGACCAAACAGGTATTCCCAAAAGAGGTATTTTCGACAGAGCACTGGTCTCCGAAATGGAAAAACTCACACTGCTCAACAATATTAATGCCTCCTATCTCAGCAAAAGTGCCGCTTTTCTCTCTATCCTATCTTCCCTGACTGGAAGCGAAAAACTCACTTCTGCCCAGAAACTCACCACAGAGGTGAAACGGCTTCTGACCGACCATCTTCAACACGGCATATCAGCTGATGAAATGGCAGCACAGCTGAATTTCAGCAAAAACTATATTATCCGTATATTCAGCAATGAAACCGGAACCACACCTCATCGTTATCTCAATCATCTTCGCATAAAAAAAGCGGAGCAGCTGCTCAACTACTCCGATCTCAGTGTAGAAAAAATAGCGGAAGAATGCGGTTTCTCCTGCTACTCAGGCTTTTACCGCGCTTTTTTCGCCGAAAATACTGTTTCTCCGCGAGAGTATTCCCGAAACAGAGAGAAACACACCGGTCTGCCGGCATCCCCCGGACACCCTCTTCCATCAAAACCGTAAAACAACAAATGAGGACCGCTCGCAGCTGTTTCTGCGGACGGTCCTGCTGATATCGCAAATCTTTACAGCGAAGCGGCGATCTCCAGTGCTTTCTGCACCATTTTGTAGCCTGCCTCTTCCTCCAAACAGCTTCCATGACAGAGTTGCACCGGGTAAACCTCTTCACAAAACAGCTCTCTGGTGGGAACATATCCCGCGCGCATATGAGAAAGCTCACACACCAGCCCTTTCCCGTCGGGACATCCTTCCCTGAGAGCATGTCCAAATGCGCTGTACAGCTCTCCCGGCAAAGAGAAGATGGTAGCCTCTCCCACACGGAAAACATGTATAGGCAGATTGATCTCATCGGATTTCCCTGCAAAATCCTCTTCATACATCAGCAGCAAGGATGCCCTCTGCCCTGTCATATCATATCTTCCTCTGCGGTTCTCAATGTCTTCCAGTTCCCATCTGGCCTTTTCAATCCGTTCTGCGCCCGCATGGCGGCGGTGCAGCGGAAGCTCTTCCTTGCGGTTGTCAAAATAATCTGCCATAAAATTGGGCGATTCAGTAAGGCGGATTGCCTCTTTGGAGAGGATATCACCTGTCTCCAGATAGTTCTGGGCTCTGTTGTTGATAAAATCGATATGGTTGATCTCTCCGCTGGCACCTGCCAAATAAATGGAGACAAAATCCTCACCGTACTGCGCCTTCATCCTGCGGGAAAGCTCAGAGGAAAAATCTCCGGTATATGCCAGCCCGCCCACGCAATCCTGATGGCAGGCAAAGCTGACGAGACATCCGTAGGGCTTGCCCTCTTCATCGTATATACTGAGCACCGGAACATCGGTATCCGGCATACCGTTTGGACGGACGATCTCACTGCGGAATCTTCCCGGGTTGGTGACAATGTTTCCGTCTGTCAGCACGTAGTCGCGGACAAAGGATACACCTTCCGCTTTTCCCACACCGCAGCTGGCTTTGCAGTTCTTCATTCTGTGGAAAGCAAAGGTCACACAATCTGCGGCCAATCTGCAAAACACATCCATAAAAGCCTTGTCTTCCGCAGAAATCACATCGCCTACAGGAATCCCCTGATGGGTATGGTTTGCCGCTACACTAATGCTGTTCTCGGGGATACCGGTATATCGGGACGCCCTGCTGATAATGCTGCCGCACTGTACTTTACTCAGTTCCACCGCATCTGCCACCACAAGCGCACCGCATTTTTCGGCAAGCCCGCTGTCATCACAAAAAACCACCGCTTTGACATAGAGTCTGTCTTTCACTTCATCGGCATATCGGTTCATATATTGTCCCGGCATATCACAGCCGATCGGAGGAGTAATTTCTTTTTCGTAAAAACCGCATTTCATAGTATCCGTTCCTCTCTTTCTTCACGTTTCTTTTACTATAGCATATCCGCCGCAATATTGTCCAGTAAAATTTTATCCGGGACAACGCAGCGGACAAAATGACAAAAAAATGCAAAAGCAGCGCACTGCATGATGACAGTGCGCTGCTTTTATTGATGGTTGATTCCAAATCAGAGGCTTTCAACAAGAGCCTTGGTATCGCGGGCGATGAGAAGCTCTTCGTTGGTCTTAATGATGAAGGTCTTTACGCGGGCGTCGGCAGCAGAGATATCATGCTCCTGACGGTCATATTTAACGTTAAGTTCTTCATCGATCTTGATGCCGAGGTAATCCATATCCTCGCAGACCTCGCTGCGCAGGTGGAGGGAGTTCTCGCCGATACCGCCGGTGAAAGCGATAGCGTCAACACCGTTCATTGCAGCGGTGTAAGCACCAATGTACTTCTTGATCTGATAGCGGAGAGCGTGAGCGGTGAGAGATGCACGATAATCGCCGGCGAGGGAGAGGTCAACGATATCACGGGAGTCGGTGGACTTGCCGGAGAGACCGATGAATCCGCTCTTCTTGTTGAGGAGGGTGTTCATCTCTGCGGGGGTGAGACCTTCCTTCTCCATGAGATAGAGAACAACAGAAGGATCGATACCGCCGGAACGGGTACCCATGATAACACCGTCAAGCGGGGTAAAGCCCATGGTGGTGTCAACAGACTTGCCCTTGTTGACAGCAGTGATGGAGGAACCGTTTCCGAGGTGGCAGGAGATGATCTTGAGCTCTTCGATGGGCTTGCCCATAAGCTCTGCAACACGTGCGCTTACGAATCTGTGGCTGGTGCCGTGGAAACCGTAGCGGCGGATGTGATATTTCTCATAATACTCATAGGGGATACCGAAGATATAAGCCTTATCCGGCATAGTCTGATGGAAGGAAGTATCAAATACAGCAGCCATCGGAACTTCAGCACCGAAAACGTCGCGGCAAGCCTGCATGGCAACAGCCTGAGGAGGATTGTGGAGCGGTCCGAGATCCTTGAAGGTTACGCCGATATCGTAGATAACTTCATCGGTGATCAGGGTGGTTACCTTATACTTCTCGCTGCCGTGGAGAACACGGTGACCGATAGCGGCAATCTCATTGATGTTGGAGATTACTGCGAGCTCGCCGGTTGTGAGTCTGCTTACCAGCTCTTCAAAAGCATCCTTATGGGTTGCAAAAGGTTTGTTTTCCTTTACGGAACGACCGTCGGCGACCTTATGGGTGATGATGCCGTCAACACCGATACGCTCAACGTTACCCTTTGCAATAACAGATTCATCTGTCATGTCGATGAGCTGATACTTAAGGGAGGAACTTCCTGCATTGATTACCAAAATTTTCACTTTTGTACCATTCCTTACATTTACATATTTTTATTTACTGCACAAAACTGAGAGTCAAGAGACAGTCTCTTGACTTTACCCATACATTAATATATTATTACATATGAAGGAAAATATCAAGTCAAATTTATTTACGGAGAAAAAAATCGTGAAAACAGCTATAATTATCGCCGAATATAATCCTTTTCACAACGGACATGCCTATCAATTGGACGCAATACGTACACTCGGCTATGACAGAATCGTCTCTATCATGAGCGGGAACTTTGTTCAGAGAGGTTCTCCTGCCATTACCGACAAAGCATTTCGCACACAGGCAGCGCTTTCCTGCGGGGTTGACCTGGTTGTTGAACTCCCTCTTCCCTATGCCATGGCAACAGCGGACCGCTTCGCTTTCGGCGGTGTTTCACTTGCCAATGCCTTTGCGGATGCCAATGCCACCCTCTTTTTCGGAAGTGAATCCAACAAAATAACCGACCTGAAAAAAATAGTTTCTCTGCTCCGCTCTGCCTCCGTGGATGCAGAAATCAAAGAACATCTCATTTCCGGCAAGTCCTATGCTCAGGCAAGGCAGCTTGCCATTCTTCATGCAGGCGGAAACGCCCGGCTGCTGCAAACTCCCAACGATATTCTGGCCGTGGAATATCTCAAACACATCAGCCTCAGCGGAAATAAAATTTCCGCCTCCTCTCTCCCACGCACCGAAGTGGATCATCATGCCGTCATTCCGGGAAACAGCTGTTCAAGTGCCTCCTGGCTCCGTTCACACTGCCTCGAGCAGGGACTTCTTCCGCTGCGGCCTTACATTCCCGAAGCTGCCTATCGCATCTATCTCGACGCATTTTCCTGCGGCGCCATGCCTTGCAGCATGCAAAAACTGGATACCGCCGTGATAGCACGGCTTCGTTCCATGAGCATGGCAGATTTTTCTATGCTGCCCGATATGAGTGAGGGACTTCCCAACAGACTTTACAATACCGCCCGTACCGCCGTTACGCTGGACGATTTCATCTCTACCGCAACCACCAACCGTTATCCCTCTTCCCGCATCCGCCGCGCCGCCATGTCTGCCTTCCTAGGGATTCCCGCTGCTCTCTGCCGTAAAGAACCGCCCTATCTCCGCTTGCTCGGCATGAATAAAAACGGGGTTCAGTTGCTCAATCTTGCCAGCCGCCATATCCCTGTCATCTCCTCGCTCACCGCCGCAGATCCCGACTATGCCGCCCTCGAAGCACGCGGCACCGATCTCTTTGAACTCTGCAAACCCCAACCCTCAGGCTGCGGCGCCGAATACCGCAGAAAAATCATCAAACTTTCCTGAATCCGTGGCACTTTTCCCTGTCTCCCGTTTTTTTCATTAGGTACTCCCTTTGCAAAAATCAGCATAATGCACAATATATCACAAAATAATTTTATACCCAATTGAGACAAAACCCGTAAAATACCCTTGCTAAAATTGTATGTAATATTGTATAATATCTTGTATAGCGGATAAAAAAGGCAGTTTTGATTATATTACATGCTTATTACGCTTTAAAAATACTATGTCACGGCTCGAGTTATCTCGACGTCCGGAAAGGGGAAATTTTGTTTTGAAACAGTTTAACGCCGGCAAAATCAGAAATATCGCACTCGCTGGTCACAGTGACAGCGGTAAAACATCTCTTGCAGAAGCCATGCTCTTTGCAGCAGGTGCGACTGACAGACTCGGTAAGACAGCCGACGGCAATACTGTCTGTGATTTTGATCCGGAGGAGATAAAACGTGCCGTAACAGTAAGCACCGCTGCTGCACCGCTTGTTTGGAATGATACCAAGATCAATCTTCTCGATACACCGGGACTTTTTGACTTTGCAGCAGGTTTCTATGAGGGTGTTCGCGCTGCTGAAACTACCCTGATCACTGTATCTGCCCGCTCCGGCGTCAGCGTTGGTACAGAAAAGGCTTTTGACCTTGCAACAGCCAACAACAAAATGAAGGCTTTCTTCATCACCAAGCTTGATACTGAAAATGCTGATTTCTATAAGGTTCTCGGTCAGCTTCGTGAGACATTCGGTTCTTCCGTTTGTCCGTTGATCATCCCCTATCTCGAGGGTGACAAGGTTGCTTGCTACATCAACCTGGCAGAAAACAAGGCTTATGCATACGCAGGCGGCAAGAGCAAGGAAGTTGCTGTTCCCGCAGGCGCTGCTGATATCATTGAAGAATCCATCATGACCCTCAGCGAAGCGATTGCTGAGACTGATGAAGAACTCATGCTCAAGTTCTTTGATGGCGAGCAGTTCACCAAAGAAGAGATCGAAAAGGGCATCCAGCTCGGTATTACTACCGGTGCTCTCGCTCCCGTATTCTGCGGTTCCCCCACCTCCATGGAAGGCGTAGATATCTTCATGAACGCCATCGTTTCCATCGTTCCTCCCTCCTCCGAAGCTATCTGTGAGAAGGCCGTTGATGCTGACGATAAGGAAGTCGAAATCAAGTGCGATGAAAACGCTCCTCTTGCTTCCTATGTCTTCAAGACTGTTGCTGACCCGTTTGTTGGTAAGCTCTCCTTCTTCAAAGTTATTTCCGGTAAGCTTTCTGCTGATATCACTCCTGTTAACGCAAGAACCGGCCAGACTGAGCGTCTCGGCAAACTGGTATTTGTAAAGGGTAAGAAGCAGGAAGATGCCGATTACATCGGCGCCGGCGACATCGGTGCTGTTACCAAGCTTGCTGAAGCTGTAACCGGCGACAGCTACTGCGACGCCAAGCGCGTTGTTAAATTTGCTAAAGTTGAGTATCCTACCCCCTGCCTCACCATGGCTGTTACCCCGAAGGGCAAAGGCGATGAAGGTAAGATCGCTCAGGGTCTCCAGAGACTCATGGAAGAAGATCCCACCATCACCTTCGAGCTCAATCCCGAAACTCATCAGCAGCTCCTCTCCGGTCTCGGTGAGCAGCATCTGGATGTTATCACCAGCAAGCTGAAGGCTAAATTCGGCGCAGAGATCGCCCTCATTAAGCCGCGCTTTGCTTATCGTGAAACCATCCGTAAGAAGGTTAAGGTTCAGGGTAAACATAAGAAACAGTCCGGCGGTCACGGTCAGTACGGTGACGTTTGGATCGAGTTTGAGCCCACCGACAGCCTCGATCTCGTATTCGAAGAGAGCGTATTCGGCGGCTCCGTTCCCAGAAACTTCTTCCCGGCTGTTGAAAAAGGTCTGCGCGATGCTGTTAAGACCGGTACTATGGCTGGTTATCCCATGGTTGGCGTTCTTGCAAGACTGGTTGACGGTTCTTATCACCCCGTTGACTCCAACGATATGTCCTTCCAGATGGCTGCCAAGCTGGCATTCAAAGCCGGTATCCCCCAGGCAAGCCCCGCTCTCCTTGAGCCCATCGGAACCCTCAAGGTTCTCATTCCCGACAGCAACACCGGTGATATCATGGGTGACCTCAACAAGCGCCGCGGCCGTGTTCTCGGTATGACTCCGACCGGTAAGCTGACTGAGATCGAAGCTGAAGTTCCCATGAGCGAAATGCATGACTTCTCCACCACCCTCCGTTCCGTAACTCAGGGACGCGGCAGCTACACCCTCACCTTTGAGCGTTACGAGCAGCTTCCCCAGATGCTCGAAGCAACTGTCATTGAAGAAGCAAAGTCCATGCGCGAAGAGGAGTAATTATTCCTCTCTTCTCAATCGAATCCATTTTCAAGCCGCAGCATATGCTGCGGCTTGTTTTCTCAGCCTTCATTTTCAAAAATTTTCAACTGCCTATCAAACATAAGCCATCGTTGTGTTATCATGAAGTTCATACAAGCATATTCCCATTCATCTCCCGGGGGGTTTTGTTTTGAAAATATATATTGTCGGACCTGTGGCTGGCGGAAAAACCACACTTGCCCATCGTCTCTCTTCTCTCACCGCTGTTCCCTGTTTTTCTCTGGATAACCTGGTTTACGAAAAAGACGCTTCCTTCCCCTCCGGCAACCGAAAAAACCCGCCTGAAAAGCGAAATAAACTTTTTCATAATATTCTGATGCAAAACAGTTATATTATCGAAGATACCGGCCGTCCCTGTTTTGCAGAAGGTATGTCAGCTGCCGACACGCTTCTTCTCCTTGAACCGCCTCTTTTCGTGCGGCAAAAACGTATTCTTTTTCGATGGATTAAGCAAAATCTTGGGCTTGAACCCTGTTCCTATCGCCCCAGCCTCAGCATGCTGAAAGCAATGTTTCGCTGGTCAAAAGATTACGAATCCGGTGCTGACAACCTCAGGGAGCGAATTTCTCCTTTCAGTAACAAGCTGATTATTCTGCGCAATTCAAAAGAAATTGAACGCTATCTCAGCAGCTTTCCATCCCGTACCTCCCTCCATACTCTCTGATCCGCTTGCTCTGGGATATCTTTCGATCCGCTTATCACTTCCGGTAAATTTAATTTGCCGTCCGACCATGGCTTCTATCATACCTCCTCCGGAATATTTATCTTCACTCCCTGTAAGAATCCTTATAACAATCCATGAAGTCATCTAAATAAGGATTTGTTTTTCAAATCAACACTTTTAATATTTCGTGTTGTTCATGAAATCTCCTTGAAAATGTAAAATATAATTACAGATCAAAAGGAGGGTCTTAAAATGAACACAGACAAAATTTTAGCAGAATCAATCGCAAAGGACTATGCACCGAAAGATAATTCAAAAATCGTTGCCCTCAAAAAATTGGACAACCGCGCAAAACTTCCTGCTACAATTTTTACCTACTCTTGCGGTATAGTATCGGCACTCGTTTTTGGCGTTGGAATGTGCTTGGCGATGCAGGTTATTGGCAACGGTGTGCCGGGGATGGTGCTTGGTATTATTGTTGGAGTTATCGGTCTTATCGGTTGTGGCGTGAATTATCCGATTTATAAAAGATTGCTTGAAAAAGGCAAATCTAAATATGCCTATGAAATCGTTGAACTCGCTCGTGAAATCGCAGAGCAATAAATCAAGCCGGCAAGGGGTGGTGCTATGAATAAATCAGATAGTAAATATTTTAATACTGCCACCAAAATGGATCTTGCATTGATTTCTTTGCTGAAAAAGAAACCGTTTGAATATATTACTGTAAGTGAAATTTGTGAGAGAGCAGGTGTGAATCGTTCAACTTTTTATTTGCATTATGAAACGATCGGAGACTTGCTGCACGAAACAACAAGATATTTATTAAATGATTTTTTGTCCTATTTCCCGTCCGACACACAGAAAATTGCCTATGACCTCAAAAACTGCGAACTTGACGATTTGGTTTTCATTGGGGATAAATATCTAACACCGTATCTTACCTACATTAAAGACCAAAAAGAAGTATTTTCAACGGCGTTATTGCATAATAAAACCTTTGGCTTAGAAGATGTCTATAAGCGAATGTTTGACAATATATTCAATCCCATTTTAGATAGATTTCATTATCCACCAAATGATCGACAGTATGTGATGATGTATTATCTTAATGGAATCAATGCAATCATTGGTGAATGGTTAAAAAATGGCTGCAATAAATCCATTAAGGATATATCGGAGATAATAGCGGTTTGTATTTTTGGACGTAAAGCAGAAAAACAAATTCCAATTTGTCGAATAGTTGAAAATCGGGAGTAGAGGGCTTTAGGTTCTCCTTACAAGTGGCATTTGGCACACCAATGCCCTGTTTGCTACGGTATCAGACAAAATTAAAGGAAGCACGAAATTTTCGTGCTTCCTTTATTCCGGACTCCACTGACCGTCCTGCCATTATAAAATGCCCTCTCCCTGACAAAAACAGCCTGCCGGGATTTTCCCCGACAGGCTTCCTTTTTTCTCACTTTTTTCTGCGGTATATCAGCACCGTCGCCGCATTCAGCACCGAAAGCGCCATAACACCCACATCCGCAAAGATCGCCGCCCACATCGGCGCATATCCCAATGCCCCGAGGATCAACACGGCTGCTTTGATTGCCAGCGCAAACACAATATTGGTATATGCCACCAATTTTGCCCTGCGCGCAATCCATATCGCCTCCGGCAACGGCGAAAGATTTCCCGCAAGCAATGCCGCATCCGCCGCCTCGATCGCCGCATCCGAACCGCCGCCGATCGCAATGCCGATGTCGGCTGCCGCCAAAACAGGGGCATCGTTGATACCGTCGCCAACATAGATGCTTGCCCGGCTTTCATCGCGCAGTTTTCTCATCCGCTCCACTTTCTGTTCCGGCAGCAAACCGTGGTATACCTCGCGGAGCCCGACCTTCTTCGCCGTTGCTGCCGCTTTTTCCTCACCGTCTCCGGTGAGCATGATGATCCGTTTCAACCCTGCATGGGAAAGCTTTTCCAAAATCTCTCCCGCATTGCTTCTCATCACATCTTCGGTGACAATACATCCGATCAGCCTGCCGTCCGCAGCCACATAAATACCGCTTTCCGGAAATCCTTCGGCAGATAATCCGTTGGCCTCCAGCATCCGTGCTCCGCCGCAGAGGATCTTCCTTCCCTCTATCAGTGCCTCAATACCTACGCCCGGCTTTTCCAATACCTCTGCTGCACCGGAGGTATCTATTGCTCCAGCTTCTTTCATAATTGCTTTTGCGATGGGATGAGAGGAAAAACTCTCGGCCACTGCCGCCAGACGCAGTACCTCCTCCCGTGAAACCCCCTCTGCTGCCACAACATCGCTTACACGGTGTTCTCCGCTGGTCAGGGTACCGGTTTTATCAAAGGCAATGCTGTCTGCTTTGGCAAGAACCTCAATAAATTTGGAGCCTTTCAGCAAAAGTCCTGCTCTTGAACAGCGTCCCACGCCGGAGAAAAATGTGAGCGGTATGGAAATAACCAGTGCACAGGGACAGGATGCAACAAGAAACACCAGCGCACGGTATATCCATGTTTCAAAATCTCCCGCAGAAAACAGCGGTGGAAGAACCGCAAGCAATATGGCCAGCACCATAACGATCGGCGTATACACCTTGGCAAACCGGGTTATAAGCTTTTCCGCTGTTCCCTTATTCTCGTGGGCATTTTCCGCAATTTCTATAATTTTCGAAGATGCCGAATCCTCAAAGCTTCTGATCGTGCGGCATCTCAGCGATCCGCCTGTCACGATCATGCCGGAGAGCACCTCATCGCCCTCTCCTATCTGCCGCAATTCCGATTCCCCGGTAAGCGCCGAACAATCCGCATCACAGCTGCCCTGCAGCACTACCGCATCCAGCGGAACTCTGTCCCCGGCGCGCACAACAATTTCGCTGCCAACCGTTACGCTCTCCGCATCCACTTCGCAAAGCTCTCCGTTTTCCGATAAAACAGCCTTCTCCGGGCGGATATCAAGCAGCGCGCGGATACTCCTTCTGGATTTTGAAACAGCCAGATCTTCCGCCATTTCTCCCAGTTTAAAGAGGATGGCAACCATAGCCCCCTCACCATACTCTCCGAGAAAAAATGCCGCTATAACAGCAATGGTCATCAGGATCGTCTCATCCAGTTTCAGCTTCAGCAAGCTCTTTACCGCATCTGCAAATGTTTCATATCCGCTTATCACGGCAGCTGCCGCAAGCAGCCAGATATCCCATTTTTCATCCGTAAAAAGCGATATCACAAACAGAACAACCGCTGCAGCCAGCACGGCAGCTTCTTTCCAGGCTGTTCCCTGTCCATGATGATGTTCATGCCCGCATCCGCAGCCGTGTTCATGCTCTTCTTCACATGAACAGGCATGTTCCCGACCATGATTATGTATCTTCTCCTCTGCATGGACATGATGGTCATGCTTACAGCTTTTTTCTTCATGATGTCCGCATCCGCACCGACAAGCCATTCTCTTTTCCTCCGTCAAACCTTTTCGTTCACATGCGTCAAGCCCGCATACAATATGTTGGTTATATGTTCATCATCCAGCGAGTAGAATATGGACTTTCCCTCCCGCCTTGTTTTGACCAGTCTCGCTGTCCGCAGCAGCCTGAGCTGATGCGAAGCCGCCGACTGTGACATGCCGGTTATATCGCAGATTCCCTGCACACACATTTCATGAATGGAAAGCGCACAGAGAATTTTCACTCTGCCGGGATCAGAAAATACCTTGAAGGTATTTGCCAGCGCCTCTACCGTTTCCTGCGCAGGCAGCTTCTGCAGCGTGTCCTGTACACTCTCTTTATGATGATGACCGGGCTCGCAAAGTAATTTTTCTGCCATTTTCCTCTTTTCCTTCCCTCTGTACTTATATGCTTGAATATACGCACATATGAACACATGAATACTTGTTCATATGTTATTATAATCCTCCTCTCCCCGTATGTCAATAGCACACCGCAATTTTTTTACATCTTCTTCCTTGATCGGCTTCGCTTTGGAATATTGCTTTACCCAAAACCGTGTGATATAATAATACATGATATTTCTACTTTTCATTCCCTTCCGCTTAGAAAGGAGCAAAAAGATGAACAGATATCAGCAAAAGCTTCTCTCTCTTTTGGCTCTGGAATACAATTGCAGTGCATCCGATTTTCTTCAGAAGGAAAATATTCTCACCGAATCGAAAATAAAAGAGGGCAGACGCCGATACAGCAGCGAAAAATACTTTTTCCACATGGGCACCCTTGGCGGCAACGCCGTCATCACTGCCGACCCGGTGCTGCATCCTTTTCTGAAGGAGTTCATGAAAGACCGTCAGGGACACTGGCTCTTTGAGTTCAGAAATCTTCTCCCTCTGGAAAAAGAACTCAATGCCTATGGACAGGGCTTGTCGGGCACCTTTCACATGTTTCTCCCCTCTGCTGATGTCTCTCCCAAGCGCAGCTATCCCGTCAAATGGTTCTTTGATGAAGAGATTGCTCCCTTTTATGAAGACGGACGCTTCACCAATGCCCTCTCCTCTGCCTATAACCCGATGCGCCCGGACAGGGTCGCCGTCTGCGCCTATGACGGTGATACCATTATGGGTATGGCCGGCTGCTCGGAAGATACCGACGGCTGGATGCAGCTTGGCATTGACGTTCTTCCTGCATACCGCTCCTGCGGAGTGGGCACCTATCTTGTCACCCTGCTGAAAAACAAAATCCTCTCCCGGGGAGAGATTCCCTTTTACGGCACCAGTCTTTCCAACTATCACTCATGGAATATAGCGCTCAACTGCGGCTTCCGTCCCGCCTGGGTGGAAATCGGCAGTCAGCCGCTATCATCACAATAAAAACATCGGAGCGATACTATGTTTACCGAAAAAACGATACATTTTCTTGTTGAAAACCGCATCATGAACAGCCGCCGCTGGTTTGCCGAACATCACGATGACTACAGCAAATATGTGGTGGAACCGTTGGCACAGTTGGTGTGCGACCTTGCCCCCACTGCCCTCGCCATGGATGAGCTGGTAGTGACAGAACCCAAAACGGGAAAAACCATCTCAAGAATCAACCGCGACACCCGCTTCACCAAAGACAAGCTGTTTTACCGTGAGGAGATGTGGATCTCCTTCCGCCGCCCCAAGCACCAATATCCCCAGTATCCCGAGATCTATTTTTCTTTGGGACCCAACGGCTTTTCCTACGGCTGCGGATACTACCTCATGAAAAAAGAAGCGCTGGAAAATTTCCGCCGTCTAATTCAGCTGCGTGATCCGTTGTTTCTTGCCGCCCTGGAGGCCTATGAATCCCAGAACATATTTACCATCGGCGGCGATGCCTACAAGCGCACCCGATATCCCGATCAGCCGGAAAACATCCGCACCTGGCTGGATCGAAAATCTGTCTTCTTCTCTCATGACAGCAAGGATGCCGAACTGCTTTTTTCCGACCGTCTTTCCGGCGTTGTTGCTGAAAACCTCAAACTGCTCAAACCTGTTTACGATTTCTTTATTCTTGCTGAGCAGCCTCTTCAGGCTGATCTTTCGGAATAAACCTTTCCTCATTATATACCGGAACTTCTGCATATTTTTTGCGGCCACACAGAGTTTTTCCCATAAACTCAAGTGTGGCTGCCGCTGTTTTCAGTATTATTTTTATATCCTGTGCCAGCGAAAAATTTCTGATATATTCCAGATTCAGCTCCATTTTTTGCGGCAGCAGTTTCTCCCTGTAGGCCTTTTCCACATCTTCCTCTTTCCAAAGCAGTTTTTCTTCCTCTCTGAATACAAGACTGGCCGGCGAGGTCATTCCAGCAGGCAGCAGCAGCGTGGCCATCATTTCCGGCGTATAGCAATCCACAAACCGCTCCACCTCCGGTCTGACTCCTACCAGACTCATATCTCCTGCCAGGACATTGAACAGCTGCGGAAGTTCATCCATTTTTGTTCTCCGCAACATCCTGCCCACCTTTGTTATTCTGTCGTCCCCCGCTGCCGTTATCAGCGTCCCTCTTTTTTGCTCCGCCAACATGGTTCTGAATTTTAATATTTCAAATTTCTTCCCATATTGCGTCACTCTGCGCTGCCTGAATAATATGCCGCCGGGAGACTCTGCCGCCACTGCAACCGCCGCAGCCAGCATAACCGGAGATAACAGTGTGATCAAAAGAAGGGATATATAAACATCCAGCACCCTCTTCAACACAATCTCTCCCTGTCTTCCGTATATCCTTTTCCGGTACTCTTCTATTTCATCGGTCTTTATAAAATCCGGAAGTCTCTCCCAGCCTTTTGGCTGTATTGGTTCTGCTTTCTTCACTTTTATCACCCGGATTTAGTTTACCCCTTTTTCCGTATTTTTATCGTTTTTTGCAATCATGCTTTTTCTTAACCTTATTTTTTCAAAATTCAATTGTATTCCTTCCCCATGTGGTGTATACTATTAAAGATAGCTTTATTTTTGTTACAACACACTCCAAGGAGGATATATTATGAATATCATTGTACTCTGCGGTGGTATGTCTACCGAAAGGGATGTCTCTCTCATCAGCGGAAAAAAAGCTGCCGAAGCACTGAGACGTCTTGGCCATAAAACCGTATTGGTCGACCTTTTCTTTGGTTATCCCCACCCCTATAACGATCCCCATGAGATTTTTGATCATAATTTTTCTGACGATATCGATGCCACCATCAACGATGTGCCGGATCTGGATGCACTGATGGCCAAACGCGGCGGCGACAACCGCAGCAGAATCGGCAGCAATATCATCGAGATCTGCTCCGCCGCCGATATCGTTTTCCTTGCCCTCCACGGCAACGACGGTGAAGACGGAAAAATTCAGGCCATGTTTGAGCTCTATGGCATCAAATACACCGGCTGTGACAGCTTGGGAAGTGCCATGGCTATGAACAAGGGTGTCGCCAAAACAATCTTCCTTCAAAACGGCATTTCCACTCCCACTGGTATTACTGTAAACAAAAATGATAATGAGTATAAAACCCCCGGTTTCCCCTGTGTGGTAAAACCCAGAAGCGGCGGAAGCTCTGTGGGCACCTCTATTGTCGGCAGCGAAAAAGAATATGCGGATGCTCTTGCCCTTGCTTTTAAGTACGAAGACGATGTCCTCGTGGAAAACTACATAAAAGGACGTGAATTCAGCGTCGGCGTGATCAACGGCAAGGCCCTTCCCGTAATCGAAATCGTCCCCAGGGCAGGCTTCTTCGATTACAAAAACAAATATCTCGACAACATGACCGATGAATATTGCCCCGCACATATCTCCGAATCCGCTGCCAAACAGCTTCAACGCGCTGCAGAGGCCGTTTTTGAGGCTTTAATGCTGAAGGTCTATGCCCGCATCGATTTCATTCTTGATGAATCCGGCAGAGAATGGTGTCTGGAGGCCAATACCCTCCCCGGACTCACCCCCTCCAGCCTGATGCCCAAGGAAGCCGCAGCAGCCGGTATTCCCTATGACGATTTCTGCGCACTGATCATTGAAAAATCTCTTGAAAAATACAACGGATAACGTACTGTCGGAGGTCATTCTATGGCAATGAAACCCATTTCTCTCAAACAGGTTACAGATATCACCCACGGTAAATATGTCGGTGATCCCGCCCTTGCAGATACCCTCATCACCGGTGTGGTGCATGATAACCGCAATGTACTTCCCGGCAATATCTTTGCCTGCATCGTAGGCGAGCGCGTGGACGGCCACTCTTTTGCCGAAAATGCCTTTTCCCGCGGTGCCTGCGCCTGCATAACAGAGAAGGAACTTGAAAATCCCGCCGGTCCGTATATCATGGTGGAATCCACACTGGAAGCCATCAAAGCACTCGGAAAATACTATCGATCCATTCTGAACATCCCCGTCATCGGTGTCATCGGCAGCGTGGGAAAAACCACCGCCAAAGAGATGATCGCCGCTGCCCTCTCCGTTAAATATAACGTGCTGAAGACTCCCGCCAACTTCAACACCGAACTCGGTGTCCCGCTCACCCTTCTCACCATACAGGAAGACCACGATGCCGCTGTCATCGAAATGGGAATCAGCGAATTCGGTGAAATGAGCCGCCTCGCCGATATGGTTCGTCCCAACTTTGCGGTAATGACCAACATCGGCGCCTGCCACCTTGAATCACTGGGCGACCTGAACGGCGTTCTGAAAGCCAAAAGTGAGGTCTTCGCCTATATGCCCGCGGGCTCCACAGCCATCCTCAACGGCGACGATGCTCTTTTGAAAGAATATCACCCCGGCGAAGGAATCCGAAAACTCACCTTTGGTCTCAGCCAATCCGGCAACGACTGCTATGCCTATGATGTTAAAACCATCGGTACCGATTCTGTTTCCGGCCGTATCTCTTTCCTGGACCGCACCTTTGAGGCGGAGCTCCCCGCCTTCGGTTCCCACCTGATCCTCGGCGCCATGCCCGCCCTGATGATCGCCCGTCTGCTTGGTGTTGACGATGCGGATATCGCTGAAGGCTTCTCCTCCTATCGTCCTGTCGGCGGACGTGCCAATGTCACCGATACCGGATTCATCAGGCTGATTAACGACTGCTATAATGCCAATCCCGTTTCCTGCGGCGCTTCCATCAACTCTCTCTGCTCCCTGAATGCCCGCCATGTGGCCATCCTCGGAGACATGAAGGAGCTCGGCAAAAATTCCGCACAGCTTCACTACGATCTCGGTATCCATGCCGCCGAAAAAGGGGTAGATTGCCTGATCTGCATCGGCGAAGAAGCAGCCCATCTTCACCGCGGCTTCCTTTCTGCCGCCCCCAATACGCCCGCCTATCATTTTCCAACCAAAGAGGATGCCCTCTCCTTCCTTTCCATCATCCTCAACAAAGGCGACGCCGTCCTCGTCAAAGCATCCCACAGCATGGAGTTTGAGAAAATTGTGGATGAATTGATGCAGCTTGAACCGGAGGAATTGCAGCCCATTCTTTCCGATAAAGAATGATGAAGAATAGCAAAGAAGAACATTTACTTTTTCCAACAGGGATATATTTTCATTTTTTGTCAGGTATATTCCTTTTTGTATAATTATTTTTTTAAAACCTATTGACTTAGTTATATAAACATAATATAATTAAATCAACACAATTTTATGGAGGTAAACTATTATGGCAGCTAAATTTGCTCATACAATTTGGCAGTGGGGTAGCGACAAAGAGAGCGTTATCACCGCTTGCAAAGACGTATCTGATGTAGGCTTCAAGTATTTTGAAAGCACCAAACCCTTTATCGATGTCTTCAAGAACGATAAGGCTGATCTGCGTGCTATCCTCGAAACCTATGATCTCACTCCGACAGGATGCTATTTCCACCTCAACGGCACCAAAGAGAACGATATCGACGATGCTGAAGAGAAACTCCCCTTCATGCAGGAGTTCGGCATGCAGATCATGACCATCCAGGCAAAGGGTGTATTCGGCCGTGTTGCCAACCAGGAAGAGCTTGACTATGCTGTAAAGACCATCACCACCCTCGGCAAAATGTGCAAACCCTACGGCGTAAAACCCTGCGTACATATTCACTACAACTCCACCGTTATGATCCCCAGAGATATGGACTTCATCATGCAGAACACCGATCCTGAAGAAATTTGGTTCTGCCCGGATACCGCTCACATCACCGCCGGCGGCGGCGACCCCGTAACCATGATCGGCAAGTATAAGGAAAGAGTCGGTTTCACCCATCTGAAGGACATTCTCACCGATTCCACCCTCCAGTCCGAAGGTATGGAAGAAGGTAAAGAGGTTTACTCCAACTTCCGTGAACTGGGTGAAGGAAACGTTGACTACAAGAGCGTTTTCGAAATCCTCAAGAGCGTTAATTACGATGGTTACCTCTGCGCAGAGCTTGACCGCAGCCGCTTTGGCAACAAGATCAGTGCTGAGATGAACATGAAGTTCCTCAAAGAGAATTGGTAAGCATTTATCACCAAATTGCCATATTTTCTAAAATTCTTGTGCAAAACCCTTGACTTTAATTAGGTATACATAGTATAATTAACCTAAAGTATTTTTTTAAGGAGAGATTCCACAATGGCAGCAAAATTCGCTTATACTATTTGGCAGTGGGGTGGCGACAAAGAGAGCGTCATCGCAGGTTGCAAAGAAGTATCCGAAGTAGGTTACAAGTATTTTGAGAGCACCAAGCCCTTCATCGACGTTTTCAAGAACGATAAGGCTGAGCTCCGCTCCATCCTCGATACTTATGATCTGGCTCCCACCGGTGCATACTTCCACCTCAACGGAACCAAAGAGAACGACCTCGACGACGTAGAGGCAAAGATCCCCTTCATGCTCGAGTTCGGTATGAAGCTCATGACCGTTCAGGCTGTTGGCGTATTCGGCCGTTCCGCTAACCAGGAAGAGCTCGACTATGCTCTGAAGACCATCACCCAGATTGGTAAGATCTGCAAACCCTACGGCATTAAGCCCTGCGTACATCCCCATTACAACACCACCGTTATGATCCCCAGCGATATCGATTTCATCATGCAGAACACTGATCCTGATGAAGTTTGGTTCTGCCCGGATACCGCTCACATCACCGCTGGCGGCGGCAACGCAGCTGAGGTTGTTGAGAAGTATAAGAACCGTATCGGCTTTACCCACCTGAAGGACATCCTCACTGCTTCCAAGCTTGAGTCCGAAGGTATGGAAGAGGGTAAGGAAGTTTACTCCAACTTCCGTGAGCTCGGCGAAGGAAACGTTGACTATAAGAGCGTTTTCGAGAGCCTGAAGAGCATTAACTATGACGGCTTCCTCTGCGCAGAGCTTGACCGCAGCCGCTTCGGCAACAAGATCAGTGCTGAGATGAGCATGAAGTTCCTCAAAGAGAACTGGTAATCGCTTTCACTCATTGTTTTTACAAGGCAGCGTATCATAATTTATGCTGCGCTGCCTTTCAATCAGAAATTATTTTGATCGGAGGATTTTACCATGTATAGAATGGGTCAAGAAGAACTCGATGCCATGAAACGTGCAATGGATACCAAGCAGCTTTTCCGTGGCAATGAAATCGCAGCTTTTGAGCATGAGCTCGCAGAAGTTATCGGAACCAAACACGCTCTCGCTGTTTCCGGCGGTACCGGCGCTCTGATCGCTGCTATGGTCGGCGCAGGCATCGGCCCTGGCGACGAAGTTATCGTTCCCGGTTACACCTTCATGGCTACCGCTATGGCAGTTCTCGCTACCGGCGCTATCCCCGTACTTGCTGAGTGCGACGAGACCTGCACCATCGACGTAGAAGACGTTGAGAAGAAGATCACCAAATACACCAAGGCTGTTGCTCCTGTTCACATCTGCGGCTTCCCCGCTAACCTGGACGGACTCAAGGCTCTCGCTGACAAGTATGGCATCCTGATCATCGAAGATGCATGCCAGGCTGACGGTGGTAGCTATAAGGGCCAGCGCCTCGGCAGCATCGGTGATGCTGGTGCTTTCAGCTTCAACTTCTTCAAAGTCATCTCCTTCGGTGAAGGCGGCGGCGTTGTTACCAATAACGATAAGATCTATGAGCGTGCTCTCATCTATCACGATGGCGGCGCTGCTTTCCGTCCCTATGCCGGCGAGCTTCATGAGCCCGTATTCTGCGGCACTCAGCTTCGCGTTGGCGAGCTCTTCGGCGCTTTCATGCGTGTACAGCTCACCCGTATGGATGGCATCCTGAACGATCTCCGTGCAGTTAAGAAGCTCATCATGAGCGCTCTCAGCGGCGTAGAAGGTATTGCATTTGCTCCTTCTCACGACATCGAGGGTGACTGCGGCACCACTCTTCCCTTCCGTTTCGCTACCGAAGAGAAGGCAAGAGATTTTGCTGCTAAGATCTCCGGTACTGTTAACGGCTGGCTGCCCATCGACAGCGGTAAGCACGTTTACTACAACTGGGATCCCGTCATCGCTCAGCGCGGTGGTCACTGCGACGCTGTTAACCCCTATCTCATGCCCCAGAACGCTAACCTCAACCTCACCAAGTATGACAAGAACAGCCTGCCCAAGACCAACGACATCCTCTCCCGCACTGTTTATATCTCCCTCAATCCTGACTGGGATATCAACAAGATCAACGAGATCGTTGACGCCTGCAAAGCTGCTGTTAAATAATTAAGAGGTTATTATCTCTTAAATTAGCGTAAAGCTTCAACCTCCGCAACAGTACAACCTGTTGCGGAGGTTTTTTTATTTCTCGTCCCAATAACACTCCCTTATAAAGCTGACAGCGGAAAAACACTCTTTGTTCTTCCGCTGTCAGCTCTATATATTGTTCTTTTGTTCTATTGCCGAAAAACTGATTATCACGCAAGATAAACATCCACAATGCTGACACCGCCGGGCTGCAGAGTAATTTCAAAACCATGCTTTTCGGTGACTTTCCCAAAGATATGATGCAATTTTCCTGTTGGCTGCTCCACATATCTGGGAGGCAGCACCGGGTATTTACTTATTATTTTTACATCTTTAAGTTCCCCGCTCTTTGCCTTTACAAAAACTCTGTGCATCTTATCTTCGTGGTCATTAAATAAATACATCCGGTATGCCCCATCCGGCATCTGCATCACCATGTTGGGTCTGTTTATTGTAAATGGGCAATCGTTTATCTCCTGCAGCAGTACAGCCATCGCTTTGACAAAACCTGACGTTACCTTTGAGAATACAAGAGTCTCCACCAATGTATAATCGAAGGGTTCCGGCGTGTCTCTCAAGTTACCTTCCAGATTGGGAGTCCCATCATCCTCGGCCAAAAGCCTTTCCATTTCTTCTTTTACCTCATCCGATACGCTGCAGCCAAAAGCAAAAACAGTCATCGGGTAACTGCTGAACGAATCATGGATACAGATTACAGGCTCTATTCCATATTCTTTCGGATCAAATGCAGGAGAAGCGGTGCAGAATACGCTTCCACGATCATAGGATGCTATCATTTTCTGCTCATCTTCACTCAGCATATCAAAATTGGGAACAACCAGGGTACCGCTATAGTTGGCAATTCCCTCCGGCCGTACCGTTGCCGCACAGTGCACTCCCGCTATTGCCAGCTCATAGAACAGCTTAAACGGCGTCCAGCGGCGGGTATAGATATACTCGTGCAGCATTCCCTGATGGGCATGATCCGACCACAGCATAGCAGGAGACACAACCCTTTGCGGTTTCGTCGTAAGCGCAATCTCCAATCGCTCTTTTTCCCATGCCCAGTCTGTTGCACTGATTCCATCACCAAGGCACAGGAAATATCCCTCCAATGCTCTGGATATACCTTCCCCATCCACCAGCTGATATGCCATCAGCGTGTACATATCCCTCTCATGCTGACATGGTTTAAAATGTATGGCACTCCATTCCTCTGTTGAATCCTGCAACCCCAGCATAGATACCAGATGTCCCTTGGGCAGATGGGCAGCCGTTGTCGGTGCAATTGCCATATAACGATGGAAACGGGACGGTCTGTCATCTGCGCCCTGTACATAAACACTGGTAGGCAGAATATTGGCGGTAATATAGTCCACTCCCGCATTCACGATGCGGTTCAAATCAATACCATTGCAATAGAGCGTTTCAAAAGGATCGGTACAATACATTCCAAGGACAAGAACCTCTTTTCCGATGGCATGCACGCGGTCACACAACTTCTTGAAAAAGATCTCCCAACGCCATGCATTGAACTCCACCCACTCTTCTCTCAGATAGGTGTAGATATAATCTGAGCGCCGTATCTCTGCTTCTGCATCATCACACCCCATTGTCAATGCAATCTCATCCGGTAAAATCACTTTTGCGTGATCGATAAATTGTCCCACATAGTCAGTGGAAAAATCAAAATTGCGCAGAATTCCCGGTTTCGCAGGACATAGGGCATCCGACATATGAATTCCCTGCATGTCATAATCCTGCAATGTCTGGCATACCTTATCTATGAAAAAATCCTCATAGTAACTGCCATCCTGAAAGCGTTTAAGTATGAAATGAGAATGTGCCTTCGCAGCACCGCCACGATCGTGAAGCCGGACTTCTGGATGATCCGTTATCCACTCTCTGTGAAATGCATTACCCATCTCAATCCCAAAAACGCCTCCATACAGGCAGGATCCTCTTTTCCTCAGGTTAGCCGATAACTCGCGCAGCGCATAATTGGTCCACGGCTGACGTTCCCGTTCGGTATTACGGGGAACCCCCCAATAAGAACAGTTATCTGCAGGAAGCTCATATTCCTCATCCATTCCGCGGTGCTGATGGTAAAAATCCGGATGGCACAACAATGCACATGCACCCTCCGGCACAAATCCGGTTTGGTTCAAAAAGCGATCCACACCTCTGTCCGGATCATTCATATCAAATCCCAACAAATTCATCCAAATGATAACTTTTCCGTCTTTCATATTTATGCTCTCCTCCAAACAAAAATCTCTTTTGTTTTTATCTTACCGTCTCCCATCGCTCTTTACAACCCAATATTTTCTTTTCGCATCTTAAAATCTTCTTAAAAATCATTTTCTCTGCAAACTTTTATGATACCAAAAGCGGATCGCCCATCAGAGCGATCCGCTTTCACTACTTTTTTTGTTTGTAAAGGATTATTCCAATCCGACACCGTTCTTAACAGCCTCGAAATCCTCTTCAACTTCTTTGGAGGGAGGAGCAGTCAGGAGGGATACAACAACAATGCAGATGATAGAGAAGATGAATGCCGGAAGCAGCTCATAGATGGCGAAAACGCCGCCGATCTTACTGATAACCAGCTTCCACAGGAATACCATACCAGCACCGCTTACCATACCGGCAATAGCGCCTGCACGGTTGATACGCTTCCAGAACAGGGACATAACCATGAGCGGTCCGAATGTTGCACCGAATCCGGCCCAGGCGAAGGAAACGACCTTAAAGATAACGCTGTTTTCATCCAGAGCGATGACTGCCGCAATGACTGCGATAACAAGAAGAGTAATTCTGGAAACCACCATAACCTTCTTGTCGCTGGCATCCTTCTTGCAGACACCCTGGTAGATGTTCTTTGCAACGGCAGATGCTGCAATGAGCAGATAGGAGTCGGAAGAACTGATGGTAGCAGCCAGAATACCTGCCATAACAAAACCGGCAAGCAGCGGGGGCAGATAGCTGGTAGAGAGGGTGATGAAGATGTTCTCAGATGCAGAAGCAGTCAGATGCTCTACCGGGAATACGGAACGGCCGACAATACCAATGAATACGGCAACAGCGAGGGAGATGACAACCCAAATCATAGCGATTCTTCTGGAACGGGTAAGCTCTTCTTCTTTGCGGATTGCCATAAAGCGGAGCAGTACCTGCGGCATACCGAAGTAACCGAGACCCCATGCCATCATGGAGCATACGCTCAGCAGACCGTACTTTTTCGCCTCACCAAATACGGGGGCACCGTTTTCTACAAGCTGTTTGCCTGCTTCATCCACGGTGGGAGCAGCCAGACCAAAGAACTCAAAGAATCCGGGGATCGACTTTGCATTCTCCATAACAGCGCTCAGACCGCCGGCCTTCACGGTGCTGATGATAACAATAACTGTCAGTGCAATAATCATAACAATACTCTGCATAAAATCGGATGCACTTTCTGCAAGGAATCCGCCGAGCAGGGTATAGAGAAGAACGAATACAACACCGACAAGCATCATAGAGATGTAGGATGTACCAAACAGAGCGGAGAACAGCTTGCCGCAGGTTACGAAGCAGCTTGCTGCATAAACGGTAAAGAAGATCAGAATAAAGGCAGCAGCCAGGGTCATGATCCACTTTTTCTTCTCTCTGAAACGGTTGGAGAAAAACTCCGGCAAAGTGATGGAGTTATTGGCTCTGATGCTGTAGCGGCGAAGACGCTTGGAAACGATCAGCCAGTTCAGGTATGTACCCACTGCAAGACCGATTGCTGTCCATGCTGCGTCAGCAAGTCCGCACCAATATGCTACACCAGGAAGACCCATAAGCAGCCAGCCGCTCATATCCGATGCTTCGGCACTCATTGCTGTTACCCAAGGTCCCAGACTGCGTCCGCCCAGGAAATAGTTCTCCGAGTTTTTGTTTGCTCTTTTGGCAAATACTACGCCAATCACGATAACTGCTGCCATATAAATGACCATAGCTATCAGGATTTGCACCGTATTTCCATTCATACGATAACCTCCTCAATACGCTTCTGCAACTTTTATTGCAAAACTTTTCTTTTGTAATGAATAAAAGCACCAGCACACGAAAGTCTGATTTATATAAAAACACCCGGAGACCGGAGTGTCTCCGGGTGTTTTCATCGGCAACAGATATCCGTATCATCTTCAAAACCGCTCATCAATAACACATACATTATTCATGCATAGTCTTCCATATTACTCTTATCCACTATTAGGAATATTATAAACTGTTTCATCGTATTTTTCAAGATATTTTTACAAATTAAATCGAGAAAGTTTTAAAAAACAGCTTTTGTAGATATCGGCACACACAGCACAGTCCGTTACACAACAACTGTCGCCCTGCTTCCGCCGGTACGGTCTTTGGTCACAATAATCTGCCTGTCAATCCGCTCTTTCAGTTCAGCAACGTGAGAAATAATTCCCACCAGCCGGTTGCCCTCCGTCAGCCCGGACAGGGTGTGGTAAACCTTGTTCAGCGCCTCAGAATCCAACGAACCAAATCCTTCATCCACAAACAGTGTGTCAATGCGGATACCGGCAGACATCTGCACCTCATCGGATAAACCAAGAGCAAGCGCCAGCGAGGCAAGAAAAGCCTCTCCGCCGGAAAGGGTGTTGACACTGCGCTCCGTTGTGTTAATGTGGTCAACAATATCCAGATCCAGTCCGCTCTGTCCTCTGTTGCCGGCACCTTTCTTTTTGCGCACCAAATCATATTGTCCGCCAGACATCTTCCGCAAACGGATATTTGCCTTTTTCAGAATTCTATCGAAGTAGGTTGTCTGGATGTAAGTTTCCAGCATAATTTTTTCTTTTCCGTTGATGTTTCCGTTGGCGGTATCGGACAACGCTTTCATCCACGCATATTTTTTCTCCAGCTCTGCCGATTCCTTTATTTTGCCGGCAATATGCCTTTGCGCCTCCCTGTTGGTTCGGATGCGCGCATAAACCTCCTTCTGCTGCTGAATCAGCCGCTCCTTTTCCCGGAGCAGTCTTTCTTTTTCTTTCTCCAGTTTGCCGGGGTCCGCTTCTTCTCCGTCCAGAATTTGCTGTTTCAGCTGCGCAATGGTTGCCGTAATTTCCGCCAGCTTCTCTCTGCAGGCGTTAAACTCCCGCTCTGCCCGCTCCTGCGCTGTCTGCAATGCAAAAAGCTTTGCCTCCAGTTGGGTTTTATACTCAACCGCCGCTGCTCTGCTCGGAAAGCTGAGCTTCGCCTTTAATTCTCCCAACTGCTTTTTCAGGTTTTCGACAGAAACACGAAGTCCTTCTATTCTTGCCATTATCTCTGAGAGCAGCTGCTCATTGGCAGCAAGTTCCTTTTCTTTCATTGGGATATTACGGCTCAGCACGGCTTTTCTCTGCTCTTTTTCCATCACAAGAGCCAACTGCTCATCCAACAGTTTTTTCTGTTTTTCCAACTCGGTGCGGCGGCTGTTCACTTTTTCCCGCGCCGTCTCCCAGACCGCCTCACCGGTCCATTGCATCAGCTTCCGGCGGATGTTTTCCTCTGCTGCCGTAACAGCACCGTTCTGCCGTCCCGCCTCTTCGCTTGCCCATCTTGTCTTTTCCTGTGCTTTTTCATAGTCTTTTTTTGCCCTCTTCACCTGCTCCTCCGTAGGTGCCCGGTCAGATATCCGGGCCAGCTTCGGATGGTCGGTGGAACCGCACACCGGACAGGCCATTCCCTCCTGCAGCGTTCCAGCAATGATGCCGGCCTGTTCGCTCAAAAAAGCCTTGTTGATCTCCTCATACTGCCGGCTGCACAGCGCCGAAATTTTTTCCGCTGCCAAATAGGCCGCCTGCTTCTCTTTCAGAACAGCTCTCTGTTTATCCAGCATATCCATATCGGCGATCAGGTTTTTTATCTCCGTTCTGCTGTCCTCCACCAGTTCCCGCTGTCCGGTCAGCTCTGCTTTTTCCATGGCAGCGGATTCCAGTGTTTGCGCCTCTGCTTTCAGCGCGGAAATTTCCTCTGCCAGTGCCGTTTTTCTTTCTTTCGCCGTTTCCAGCCGGGAGCAAGCCTCTGCCATCTCCTCTCTTCTCTTTCTCCATTCGGCGCATCGTTTTTCCCACTCATCATAGGAGGACAACAGCAGCTCCGTCTCCATAATTTTTCTTTTCAGACTATCCTGTTCCTCTTTTGCGGCCTGCGTTTTTTCCACTTCCTCCTTCTTTTGTCTCCACACAGCACTCTGAAATTGCGCTTCCTTTTCCTTCTCTTCCAGTCTTTTCTTCGCCTTTTGGCATGCTGCCGCACCGGTATGGCGCTTCACCACGGTCTCCACCTGTTTTTCCACGGTTTCCAACTGCAATGTCAGTTCTTTCTGCCGCTGGTTATCTTCTTGCAAAACCGCTTCTATGAGCATCTCGGTTTCCGCCATCGGAAGCTCTCCATTTTGCATTCTCCGCACATCCATTCCTAACAGAGAAGCATCCCCGCAGGCGACCCCTCCCATATACTGATCGATGCTGAGTGCAGCCTGATCCATCTTCCGCTTTATTTCGGCAGTTTCCGTTTTCAGCTGCTCCTGCAGCAAAACATACCGCCCCGTGTTGAAAATATCTCTGAATATTTTTTGTCTTTCCCTTGTATCCGCCTGAAGCAGCTTACGGAACTCTCCCTGAGAGATCATGGATATCTGTGCAAATTGCTCCCGTGTCAAACCGATGATTTCTCTGATCTCCTGATCTACCTCCTTCAGCTTTGTCACTACTCTCTGTCCGTCCGGACAGACCAGTTTTGCCTCTGCTGCCTGCCAGGTGAAACCGCTTCCTCTTGTTTTGGCACGGTCATATCCGGGACTTCTCGTCACCGTATACTGTTTTCCGCCATAGGCAAATGTCAGCTCCACGCTGGTGGGATCTTCATCTTTGGCATATTTGGAGCGCAGCATATCGGCATCTCTGCTCTCTCCACTGGCTTCCCCGAACAGTGCAAAGGTAATCGCATCGAAAATGGTCGTCTTTCCCGCGCCGGTATCTCCGGTAATAAGATACAGTCCTTTTTCTCCGAACTGCTCAAAATCCAGCACCTGTGTCCCGGCATACGGACCGAAACCGGATATTTTCAATTTCAGCGGTCTCATTTGTTTTCCTCCCAAATATTTTCGATCATCCGCTGCAGCGTGTTCTCCTGTTCCTCACTGAATTGCCGGTTGTTCTGCATTTCATACAGCTCTCCGAACAGATCCAGCGGAGACTTCTTCTCAACGGCCTCTGCCCCTTCTATGCTCCGGTCACTGCGTGTTCGGGTGTTATCATAACTCAGCCGCATCATATTGGGATATATGACACGCAGCCGTCCTGCCGCCTCTGCCACATCCTCTTCGTCGGTGAGGACGATATGTAAATAATCATTGACCTCTGTTCTGCTGTAAAATTCACAGTCTGTCAACTCCTCAAAGGAGCCCCGAATCTGTCTCATATCATGCTTTGGCATCAACGGCAATACCTGCAGCTGCAGCTGTCCCTTCTTCCCAATCTCCACCACCGTCACACTCTTGTAGTGCGCTGCCTCAGAGAAGGAATATTTCAACATGGTGCCGCAATAACGAATGCGGTTTGAGCCGATATTCTGCGGCCCGTGCAGATGACCCAAAGCCACATAATCAAACCCTTCAAACACGGAGGCATCCACATTTTCGCTGCCTCCAACCAGAATCTCCTCGGATTCGCAGGTCTCCGCACCGGTAACAAACTGGTGGGTAACCAGCACATTTCTCTCCTCTGTGTTGATCTGCATCTTCTCCACTGCCACACGGACAGCGTCTGTATAGCTTTCGATCTTTTCCTCCGGATAATATCTTTTTACGTGCGCCGGCTTAATAAACGGCAGCAACCAGAAATTCACCTTTCCATACTCATCAGACAGTGTGACCGGCTCTATCTGCCCACCATAAACCGGAGAAAGATGGACCCCTGTCTGTTCCAGCAGCCGTTTGCCGAATGCCAGCCTTTCCGGGCTGTCGTGATTGCCGCTGATGATCAGCACCTGCAGGTTTCTCCTGTTTAAACGGCTGAGAAAATCATCAAACAGTGTCACCGCCTCTGCAGAGGGAACACTTTTATCGTAAATATCTCCGGCAATCACCACTGCTGCCGGTTTTTCCTCATCAACCATGCGAAGGATCTGCACCAACGCATATTCCTGATCTTCGATCATGGAAAACTCGTTGACTCTTTTTCCAATATGCAGGTCAGATAAATGCATCAGCTTCATAATTTACCCCCAGAGCACTTTTGTTTCTTTTATTATAACAGATTTTCTCATCCCCTTCAACCAAAGGCTCCCGGAACAAATCGGCGGCATTCATTTTTCACGGCAATGCCGGAGAAATCCCCCCTTCTTCTCCCCATACCTCGTCGAAGTCCGCAGAACTGCAGCCTCCTTCCGCTCCTCCTTTGTAAATCATCACGGCCCCCTTTTGGAATATATCTCTCCTTTATTTCTTTGGTTCACATGCCCTCTCACAGTTATCCCGGTATATTGACCGATTGCTTTCACCCATGTTATAATAAAATCATCATTCATACTGCTTCCGCAACAGAAAGGAGATATTTCCATGTCTGCATCCATGCTGCTTACCAATGAGGCTTTCCGCCTGAAACTTCATTATAATGCCACCACCCCTCCCCCCTTATCTTCCCTCTGTGCCGCCCGCCGCGACAGTGCAGCCTTCCAGATGATCGTCAATGCGGACCGCTACTATTGTTTTGCTGCAAGACCCGTGGAATGGTATTCCTCACACTATGCTTCTCATATGGACGGGACACCGCTCCGCCTCCGTGCCTCCGTCGATGCTCCTTTCCCTGTGGATATCCACATCGAAGAGTTTCTCACCGATGATGATCAGATACGCAAGGCTGACATTCTGCTCAATCAGGATGTGCGCGAAAGCGAAGCCCATGTTCCCAGTGCGCTCTGGTGTGAAATCACGGTTCCCGAAGACGCACTCCCCGGCGACTACACCATAACGGTGAAGCTTCTCTCTTCGGGATATAACGATGATGAAACGGTAATTGCTTCTGAAGAGGTGCCGTTGACAGTTTATCCCTACGTCATGCCCCACTGCAGGGACTGGAAATTCCATCTTGACCTGTGGCAGCACAATTCCAATATCGCCCGCAAACACGATGTCCCCCTCTGGAGCGATGCGCATTTTCAGATCATAGAAAAATATGCCGCCTCTCTCGCCGCCCTGGGACAAAAAACGGTCATGGTCTGTGTCAGCGAGATCCCCTGGCATGGTCAGGGAAGCTTCAAAGGCAATATGTTCAGCGGCAATCTGTTTGAATACAACATTATCGGTATCACCCGGGAAAAAGACGGCCGCTTCACCTATGACTATTCCAAACTTCAAAAATACATTGATATCTGCACAGAAGCCGGCATTTCGGGAGATATCGAAATGATCGGACTGGTCAATGTCTGGTTCGGCGCAGAACCTGTCAGTCCCCTCGGCACTAAGATTCTCTGCGAGGAGCACACCGAAGCCATCCGCCTGCGCTATCTCGACAAAGCAGACGGCTGCCTGAAATATATGAGAGACAGCGAGCAGATCAAAGACTACATCATCTCTCTCGAAAAATACTTTATTCAGACTGGTCAGATCGAACGGGTGCGTGTCGGCGCCGATGAGCCCGGCAATATGGAAAAATATCGCCGCAGCCTTTCTCTCATCCGTGAAATCGCCCCCTCCTTCCGTTTCAAAACAGCCATCAACCACGCCGAATTCATTGAAGAGTTTGGCGATGTCATTGACGACTTTGCGCCCCACCTTCATTGCGCTACACAGGAATACGACGTACTGATGAACTATAAGAAAGAAAACCCCGGCAAACGTTTTCTGTGGTATGTTTGCTGCGGCGGCACCAGACCCAACACCTTCCTCAGAACCGATCCCATCGAAAGCCGCATGATCGGTCCCCTTACCAGTGCCATGCGTTTTGATGGTTTCCTTCGTTGGAACTACACCGTTTGGCCGGACGACCCCAGAAAAGAAATCCGTCTGGCACCCTTTGAAGCCGGTGACACCAACTTTGTATATCCCGCTTACAACGGCGACGTTCTGCTTTCTCTCCGCTACAAAAATCTTCAGCGCGGCATTGCCGATTACGAGCTTTTTGAAAAACTGCGTGACACCAAGGGGGACGAAGCCGCCGATACGCTTCTCGCTGCACTTCTCAAAACACTGGATATGGCCGAATATGCCAGACTCTCTGACGACAGGGAAAGTGAAATTTTCACCCGCAGCTGGGACGATTTCAACACCGTGAAAGCCCGGCTCCTCCGTCAGCTTTCATAAGCCGCAGTCCGCAAAACAACCGAAAGGAGACCGCTATGTATTACATTTCCGAAGAGAGAGAACGAATCGCCCCCGAGCGGGTGATGGAACTTCTGAAACAATCCTACTGGGCAGAAAAACGCACTCTGGAAACCATCCGCACCTCTATGGAGCACTCCCTGCTCTACGGTGTGTTTGAAAAAGAAACGGAGCGGCAGGTTGCCTTTGCCCGTGTTATTACAGATTTTGCAACAACCTGGTACCTGTGCGATGTGATCGTGGATGAAGCACACCGCGGTCATGGGATCGGCAAAATGCTGATCGCCCACATCACCTCCGACCCCCGTCTGAAAGATGTATTCGGCATGCTCCTCACCCGCGATGCCCACGGTCTCTATTCCCAATACGGCTTCAAGCCCAAGGAAGGCATCTATATGGGCAGGGACGGCAAGGCGCAGTAACCGTTATTTCCATTTCCCTCAGCATATCTTCCGCATAAAAAACCACCAAAGGCCGTTCCAATAAAACAGTATAGCAAAACCGGGAAACAGAATGATTCAAATTATACTCCTTCCCGGTTTTTATATCTGCAGGGTTTGGGGGAAGGTATTCCCCAACAAGATCCCATAGCCTCCAAATAAACTAACGGTAAAATTGGGGATTGTGGTAGAATCTTGCTCTACGCACTCCTGCTTTTCCATGCTGCTCAAAAAATCATGGAAAATCACACTCGTAGGTGTTTATAATTATTTTGGGTATTTTTATGTGAGTTTTGCACTTACATATATTCGATCTATTCTTTCAACGCAGTCGAGGAATGATTATGAATTATAAACGAATGATAAGCCTATTCTTAACCTTTGTAATGACATTAGGGCTGCTGTCCGGTTGCGGCAGCGGAACGAAACCTACTGCTTCAACACCGGAAGAACTGGTCGCCGTATTGGATATCAGCGAGATACAGAAAGAAGAACTGCTTTATATGAGCAAATTGGGTTTTTCACTGGATCGTATCAAGGAAGAAACCATCTCCGGCAGGGAGATGGCGGCGTTGCTGGACAGGCTGGTGGAATACGCTGCTCCTGAAAAGCTGGAAGAATGGAAGGATTTATATCCGGCATTTCGTTCCAGCGGAAAAGATTTGACACGCATCGATGTGCTTTCGGTCCTCTTTTTAGCGGTACATCACATCGGCGGGAATTACGGGTATTACAGGGTGGATCACAGCAATCCTATGTTCCATGCTATGTTCGCTGATGTGGACGCACCTAATGTTGATCTGTTCGGTGGATTTTTGGAGTTTGAGTTTGAGGGCTGGGGTATCGATCATCAGGGAATCGGCGGCTATATCTATAATGTCACCAGAAAAAGCCCAGGGGACGGGGAATACCCCATGGCATATGACGAAGAAGCTGGTTCTTTCCGTATGAGTTCCCTCTGCACTTACGAAGAAGCGCTGTTGGCCGTTACTCGGGCCATTCGGTTGGGTGAGTCAGCCAGTATCGTCTCCGTGAATGATCCTACCGTTGTAACACCCGATCCCCATATCCTGACTCCGGATCTGCTGGAAAAAGCGGCGAAGAATCCCGTAGTCACATCGGAAGATCATCCAAGATGGACAGGTTTTGTTCTTGGTCAGGGCAATGAAAACCAGTTTGATACATCCGTAAGAGAGATCGAACTGTCTGCAGAATGGGGGTTCAATTCCGTTCGTTTGAATCTGCACTATCTTGCACTGTTCAGTGAAGATGCGCAAACGGTAGATGTTGGGCGCCTTCAGCAGTTGGATGAATTGGTTGCAGCCTCAATTGAGAACGATATACATTTTAATATCTGTCTGGTTTCCATTCCCGGGCGCAGCAAGCTGAATTTGATCTACGACTATAACTATATAGGAGATTTTGACCTGTTTATCAATCCACAAAAGCAGGAGCTTGCATTGAATGTGTATCGTGTTCTCGCTGCCCGTTATAAAGATGTTCCGAATTTCAATCTTTCCATTACGCCCATATGGGAAGCATTGAATAAAGACCTTAGTACAGGACTTCCATATGAGGATTATACGCCGGAAGATGCCGCAGCTTTTCTTGGTTCAGCCATCGATGTGATTCGTGAGGCGGATCTGGATAGGCTCGTGATCTATGAACCAACGCCCTACGGTAATCCAGGCCAGGTAGTTGAGGAGATTTTGCCTGCCGTAGAAGAAGCTGAGAAAAGAGGAAATACCCTCATCTCCTATAATTTTGGCGAGTCAGCCTACATTTCTGCCAGCATGACAAACACAGAAGGCAGGAATTTCGATGATATGAACAACAGCATGTATGTGACAGACTACCCAAACTATATATACGCCGTAGCGTCAACTGTGCCTGGGGATGTCCCCATTACTATAAACGGATTATTACCTGCCGGCACCACGATCGATCTCTATCTGGAGCGTAGCATGAACGGCGCAGCGCTGGACATAAGCACTAACGGAACGAGCATATATAGTGAGAAACTGCCGGATTCCGAATATGTCATCAGCGAACGGCTCTCAGCGCTCTATCCTTTTGCCACCAGTGAAAAGCAGATCAGCGTCACACTGGCGGAAGATACTGAAGAAATCGTGATTGCCTGCCGCAGCGACGGCTGGTTTGATATCTGCGGTATCCGTCTGACGCTGCCGGACAAGTATGCGCAGGAACGGTGGTTTTATGTGGAACCCTACGATGTATTTTTAGGCAACGAAGAGGAAGATGGGGTGGTACTAAGACCATCAACCAGCGTTATAATATCGCCGAACAATTATGAAGGATTTGGCAGGAAAATCATCATCCATGAGGACTTGACCTATACCACGGAGCAGATTTGGGAGGAGGCATCTCCCGAATCCATCCACAGGAACGTATCGGCCATGGACGAAGTAGACGGCAACTGTGTCGTTCGCTTTGAACGTGCGGATTTTAGCGGAACCACGTGGTCATCTATGAAAGCTTACTACGAAGATCTGCTTCAGAGCTTTGAGAATTACAACTTCGGTTGGTGGTCAAACGATTGGTGGCTTATGACTGAGGAATATCCCCAAACAAAGATTATTGCCGAATGTCCCAGCACCGAATATGCGGGATACGAGCATTTCAATCTCGAACTATTGCAGCTTTTACAGAAATATCAAAGTAAAGACTAATACCAATTTTGCACAATGTGGGACTAAAAATTCCGCATTATAGCCTTTCATATGCTTTTGCAGAAAGCTCGCAATTTCCCTGGCTGTATGGCATAAATACAATCAAAATAGCGACGCATGGTTTTTGAAGCCAAGCGTCGCTATTTTTGTTGTCGCACTCCTGTACAGCAGCTACTCTATGCCAGTAATACTCTCATGTTGTCTTATTGGAAATTGCCGCCAAGCGGTCTTTTTTTCTTTATCATTGAAAAATTCAGTTTTCGCCCTCGTGAATGGCCTTCAAAAAAGTTCGGAATGCCGTGGGCAGCGCATAATGCTGCGAAATCTCTGTTGCGGAAGCCCACAAGAGCTCCTCTCCTCCCGATGCGACCCGTACACGGTAGCCCACCATGTGCCATTCCAGGTGGGTAAATATGTGCTTTGCCGTTCCGAGAGGGATTACTTCCCTCACATCAAAACCGCGGAGCCGCAGCAGCGCAGCAGCCTCGCTGCTGTTTCGTTTTTCCGTTTCGTGGTAAAACTCCCACATACCGGCGAGCAAACCGGTATCCGGGCGTTTTCGGAGAGCATACCGTCCTTCTTTTTCCAAAAGGAATACCGTCATGGGCAGGGTTTTCCTTTTGGCCTTGGCACTTCGAAACGGAATGCGATCCCAGCTTTTTTCAAGACAAGCCCGACAGCTTTCCTGCAGCGGACACGCCGGGCACAGCGGAACACCGTTCGGAATACAAATCCGCTCTCCCAACTCCATGATTCCCTCTGTCAAATCTCCCGCTTCCCTGCCTGCAGGATAAATTTCCTTCAAGGCAGCAGCCACATCTTTTTTCGTCGAGGAGAGCATAATATCTCTTTCATCCCCGGTGTAGCGTGCTACAACACGCAACACATTTCCATCCACAGCCGGGCAAGGCTCTCCGTAGGCAATGGAGGCAATGGCGCCTGCCGTATAATCACCGATTCCGGGCAGCGTGCGGAGCTGTTCTGCTTTGTGCGGAAGCTCTCCCCCAAACCGGGAAACGATCTCTGCTGCCGCCTTTTTCAGATTGCGTGCGCGGGAATAATAGCCCAGTCCCTCCCACAGCTTCAGCAGCTTATCGTCGGGACATTCGGCAAGTGCCTGCACGGTAGGAAGCTCTTCCAAAAAACGGTGATAATAGGGGATCACCGCTTCAATGCGGGTCTGCTGCAGCATAATCTCAGAAATCCAAATGCGATAGGACTCCCTCCCCATGCGCCAGGGAAGGATACGCCCGTTTTCCTGAAACCACGCTATCATGCGGCAGACAAATTCTCGATCCGGCACGGCACTCTCTCCTTTTCTTGTTTTCCTAAATATCATACCACAACGCACTCCATTTTACAAACAGAAATTCTGTCTGCATCTGCTGTTTTTCTCACCTTCTCTTCTTCCGTCACTGTCCTGCATATCGATATTCCGAACCTTACAGCCTTAACCTGTATCCGCCTGTTTCGACGCTATTTTCTTCCTTTCCCGCTTGACAAGCTTCTGCAATGATTTTATAATAGACTTGTAAGCACTTTCAAAAACTTAGGAGGCTGCAAAATGAACGAATTACAGAAAAAAATCAGCGATATCGGCGTAGTACCTGTTATTAAACTCAATCATCCTCAGCGCGATGCCAAAGCGCTTGCCGATGCCCTGTGTGCAGGCGGTATGCCGATTGCAGAGGTCACCTTCCGTGCTGCCGGTGCTGCAGATGCCATCCGCATCATGGCAGAAGCCCATCCCGAAATGATCATTGGTGCAGGCACCGTTATGACCACCGCCCAGATCGACGAAGCACTGGCCGCGGGAGCAAAATTCATCGTCACTCCCGGTCTTGACACCGAGCTTGTGGAATACTGCCAGTCCAAAGATGTCACCATCTTCCCCGGCTGCACCACCCCCACCGACTATCATACCGCTTTCCGTTACGGTCTGGAGGTTCTGAAGTTCTTCCCTGCGGAACAGTCCGGCGGTCTTGCCAAAATCAAAGCCATGTCTGCACCCTTCCCCATGTTCAAGGTCATGCCCACCGGTGGAATCAGCCTGAAAAATCTTGCCGATTACGCCGCTTCTCCCGTGATCGCAGCCTGCGGCGGCAGCTATATGGTTACAGCTGACCTGATCGACAACGGTAAATGGGACGAGATCACCGATCTTTGCATAAAATCCATTGAGATCGTCAAAAACGCACGTGCAAAATAAGCACACCCGTTTTGCCTGCAAAAGCTGATTTTTTACCGAGCGCTCAAATAAACCCAAAAGCCGTATCCCCCAAAGGGTATACGGCTTTTTTATGTTATCCTTTTCTGTGTGCCGGAACAGCATTTCCGGCTGTTTCATCAATTCCAAAGACCCTGTCCGATGTGGCAGCCTGTTCAGCAGATCACCGGCTTCCACGCAAACGGTATCAGATCCCTGATCCCCACCTTGACCATCTCGTTTTCATCGTTGTTAAGGATCACCTTAATGTCGGGGCAATATTCAATCAGCATCTGCCTGCAGTTTCCGCAGGGAGCCAACAGACAGTTGGGAGCCTGATCGTGTACTGCAACAATAGTATCAAACTCCCTTTCTCCCGCCGAGATGGCAATTCCCATCGTGATATATTCCGCACAGGAACCGTGATTTCCATCGCAGTTTACCCCGGCATACACCCTGCCGTTTTTACAGCGCACGGCTGCCCCCACCGTATGATTGTAGATGCCGTCATCAAAATTCTTTTCCAGCACATCCAGCGCCGCCCGAATCAGTTCCCGATCCTTATCTGTAATCTCAAAAAATGTCATTTTTTCAGCCTCAACTTTCCACTTGCCGTATCTGGTACCAATTACCCAATAAACTGCTTTTCTCTCACTGCAGTCTCATAATACAACTTAAAATTCTCTATATTTTCCCTCTCTTCAAACTCTCTATAGTTACCAGTATAACATGCGCAGCCTTTCTCTTCAACAGAAATCTTCTCATCCACATGTTATTTTTCATCATTCTGTATTTAAATTCAAAAGCATCCGCTTCTGCCTGATGCGGATGCTTTTGTTCACTCTTTATTGACAGCAAAGCTTAAAGCGGTCAAAGGATATTTCTCCAAGTTCACTGAATATACCAATGTATACACCAGTAAAACTCATGGACTCGGTGGCCTCGCTACAGAGCGGAGCCACTTTTCCCCAGCCCAATTCCTTCCATACACCATTTTGCTCATAGAAAAAGCGATATCTCTCCTGATCAGCAATCACTTTAAGCGAAATATTCCCCACATAATCCATTCTCTGTTTTGCCGTTACAGCGTAGATATCACACACCTGTTTTGCAAGACAAACATAATATTCTCCCTCTTCGCGGGTGACATATATCTCATAATGCGCACTCTGATTATAAAAGGCTGTCAAACCGGAGCGCTGTCTCTCTGTAATTTCTCCCTCCATCTTCACCGATGCCTCCATTGCAAAGGCAGGCTGACGCAGGGCAATCATGGTGGGCGATCCGCCCGGATCGGACAATGTCGTTGTTCCACCCGACAAAGTCAGCTTTCCGCCACTCAGCTGATACCGCTCCCTTTCCGGATTCCGCACAAAATTCCAATGAAGATCCAGGGTCTCCCCTGCAAAGCTGTCATAAAAATCGTTAGATACCGGCGTGGGAGCTTCTCCCGGCAGCGGTCCCTCCATTTCAAGGCGAATCCTGCCGTTGTTTCCCACAACAGGCCAGTCCTCCTCATTCCACACAAGGGGGGTCAGGAAGGTTTCGCGCCCCAGATTATGCAGCATCAGATTTTTAAGAGGACGGATTCCCAGGCAGACCATCCACCAGTTCCCGTTGATATCCTCCACAAGATCTGCATGTCCCGTGGCCTGTATGGCTAAAGACAACGGGTCATCCGAATGATCCCTATGTGTCAAAATGGGATGATTGGGCGAGCGGGTGTACGGTCCGTAAATATCCCGTGAGCGCTGCATCGTTTCTGTATGTCCGTATTCCGTCCCCCCCTCCGCAAGCATGAGGTAGTACCATCCGTTTCTCTTGTATATGTGAGGAGCTTCGGCACACTTACCGCCGCATCCGCGTGATATCAGTTGAGATGGTGTGAGCATTGTTCCGGTAAACGGATCTATTTTGCACAGATATATGCCGTTCTCACCTGTTTCCGATCCGTTTGACACAAAATAGCAGGTTCCGTCATCATCCCAAAAGAGAGACGGATCAATTCCTCCCTGTTTTACCCACACCGGCTCACTCCATTTTCCGCGAATATCTTCCGTGTAAACAATAAAGTTTCCTTCCTCCGTAATGGTGGTCACCATAAAGAACACACCGTCATGATATCGGATGGTTGGCGCATAAATTCCACCGGATGGCCGGCACCCTTTCAGCGGAAGCTGGCTGTCAGAGGTGAGACAATAATTGATCAGCTCCCAGTTGACCAAATTTTTGCTGTGATAGATCGGTACACCGGGGAAAAATTCAAATGTAGAGGTGACCAGATAAAAGTCCTCCCCCACCCTGCAAATACTTGGATCCGGATTAAAACCGCAAATAATGGGATTTTGATAAAGCATCTTCTTTTTCCTCTCATAGTTATATCATAAAAGACATTCGCCTCAAATTCAGACAATAAAAAAGTAACCCTTGACCTTCCATCTCATCGATGTACCGGTCAAGGGTTACTTTCTGAATTCTTGTTATCTAACATCATATTGTTTACCTCTCTTTCTACTAATTAGATGCATACACCGAAATAATTCTAACCCCTTTAAAGATAATTTCTTTTTTCGGTCTGCTGCATCCGAAGGCTTTCCGCTGATCTTCTCATTAGGCTTTTGCCTTAGATATCTTCACTTCTGTTATCAGCGTTTTCTTTCTATCTCCTTCTGTGATTATATTGTAACACAGCTTTTCTCAAATTGCAATACGCAATATTATATAATGTTATCAGTTTTTTTATGTTTAAAATATAGAATCTATCTATTTTACCCCTTTTTCTTATTGACTCCCTCTCTCCGTTTTGCTATAATAAATATGTTGGGCTTTTTATGCCCTTCTTTTTTACTCAGCGGAAGCCGGCTTTTCCCAAATTTCTCCCCAAATCATCCGCTGCTTTCCGGCGCATTCCGGATCGGTTTTATTTTTTTCAAAACACCGTACACAAAAAAATAACCCTTGACTTTCCATCTCATCGATGTACCGGTCAAGGGTTATTTTCTGAATTTTTATTATCTAACATCATATTGTTTACCTCTCTTTCTATTGATTCGATGAGCCCTACCACGATAATCTTAGTATATCTAAAATCCTTTCGGTATGCTGCACCTGAAGGTCTTCTGCTGGTTCTTTTCTCAGGCTATTGCCTCAGATACTTTTCTCTCAGCTGTTCTTATCTCCTTCTGTGATTATATTGTAGCACAGCTTTTTTCAAATTGCAATACGCAATATTGTATAATGTTATCAGTTTTTTCATGTGCATAACACAGAATATATCGCTTTCGCCACCTTTCTTCTTGACTTCCTTTTTTCGCTTTGCTATAATAGATTTGTTGGGCGGATTTTTACCGCTCTTTTTTGTTCCTTACTTTCTGTTCTTTTCCCTGCTATGTCAGGGATCTTCCTGCCTTTCCGCCAACAGTCAAGCCGCCGAATCGATAGATCCGGCGGCTTATTTTATCTTTGCGGTTATTCAACACAGACCGTTCCGTCTTCTTCAACCGTGATGTTCATTCCATCTTTAACATAACTCAGGAACTCTTCACCAAGGCAGTCTATAACGGGCATAGAAACATCTTCCAGCCACACATCAGCGAGGATAGCGCCGGCGGCAGCAAGGGAATCTATGGGATTGCTGAACAGCATGCAGGCGGGCTGACGATGCATGGAGCAGGCACAATAGAGAACAAGTCCGCCAGTGGTGGAACCGATGGTCATGGGCAGGCACAGAGCCTTTCCTGCCATCTGCTTGCCATAGAGATCGGGGTTGTTCTGGTCTCCGCAGGTGGCCTTTTTGTCGCCAAACTGAAGAGCCTTCTGGAAGGAAGCCAATGTGTTCAGACCTCCGTGAGAAACCAATGCTTCTGCCTTCACTGTTCCGGCAGCAACAACACGTCCTTTAAAGGTTTTCATCTTATTTGCCTCCCTTCGTGATCTGCATCAGGATCTCGTCATCGGTGTAATAGCGTGCGGTGGTATAGGTGCGCAGCTTGTTGGAAGAGGTAATGACCGGCATTTTGCCTGCCAGCGGGTTATTCATATACATCAGCGGACAGATGTAGGATGTGATGACACCGGTTGCTTTCAGGCGTGCCGCATAAGGTGTGGCCTCAAACTCTTTGAGCACAGCGGGAGCTGCTGTGAAAACGGTTGGGATAACAACCTTGCTGTTGCCAGCTTCTTTCAAACCTGCCTCAACCTTGTCGGTCCAATCCTTGAGCTGCTGAAGGCTCATGTGGGGACATCCCATAAAGCACAGCTTGGGTTTGGCATCCTTGTTCTTCCAGATGATGGGATAGTTGTCGTATACTCTCTGAAGCTCTGCATCGTCGATCACATAGACCTTTGCATTTTCGGCAATGATGCTCTCACCCTGCTCAACAGCTTCGGGAGTGAGGTTTGCAACGTGATAGAGACCGACTGCGCCGTTGGATGCGGTTGCAGCCCCCATATCTTTGAGATAGGTGCAGGCAGCATCGTTAAGCTCGGTGCCGATCCACTGATCCAATCCTCGGATGTAAGGCACTTCTTCCATCACCTTCATGCCGATAGCAGAACCGAGCAGCTGTGCCTCAGGCTTTTTGGTGGTTTTAATTTCAACAACCCATGTGGCCTTTCTGCCTTCGTCGGTGAGAAGTCCGAAATAGGGAACGTAACCCACGATGGAACCCATAATATCCATAATTCCGGAGTTACGGTTGCAGCGTGCGCCCAAAACGGAGTTGGCATAGACAACGGCAGAGGACTCCGCCCAGCTGAGAACATCGCCCTTATTGGGCTTGTTGCCAACCTGATCCATATAGCAAGTGCAGGTAAACGCATCTTTCTCCATAAGACCCAGCTTGTTCAGCTGACCTTCATAGAAATCCTGCTTGGAATACATAAAGTTTTTGAAGATGAAATCCTGCAAAAAGCTGCTGGGAACATTCTTATCCAGCGGACGGGGATCTGCGGAGAATGTCTGTTTGGAGACAGCTCCGGCCTCGATGAGCTGATCCATCAGGGCATATACGGGACCGAGCGCCTTGAGTCCGAAGGATGTAACCAGGTGGTTGTGCTCACCGGTTACGGGAACAAGCTTTGTTGCACCGAAAATTTCGCCGTATTTCACCAGCGTTTTCATGACCTTGGCCATGGTTTCGCCTTCGGCGCCGTTCAATATTTGCTGTTGTTTTTCTGTAAGTTCCATCATATATTTTTCTCCTCTCTTACAGCTTCATTGCCACATCCCAGGCCTGCCAGATAACTGTACGCAGGTTGCCTACCTTGCTTGCATCGCCCACAAGGTGGATGTGTTTGCCGCCGTCAACAATGGGGGCGGGATGATAACCAACCGAAAGAATGACCGAATCGGTGTTCACAACAAAGGTTTTGCCCTCTTTGTCCTTCAAGGTTACGCTGCCCTCTTTAATCTCGGAAAGTGCGGTTTCCAGATATACGGGGACCTGATTGGTTTTGAAGAAATCACGGAGATAGCTTGTGTTTGCAAGGCATACACCCTTTGTTGTGATGAGGTCGTCCTGCATTTCCACAATAACCGGCTTTTTGCCGTTGAGGTAGAGCTCATATGCGATCTCGCAGCCGGTGAGTCCGCCACCGATGATGACAACGTTTTCGCCAACAGGCTTGTTGCCGAGCAGATAATCAACTGCTTCAACTGCAGTCTCGGCACCCTTGACGGGAATCTTCTTGGCAACAGCGCCGGTGGCCACGATCACCTCGTCTGCACCAAGTGCCTTGACGTCCGTTACCTCTGTGTTCATCTTCACTTCGATGGGATATTTGCTGAGTTCACGGATATACCAGGCGATAAGCGCTCTGTCCTTCTCTTTGAAGGAGGGGGCGGCGGCTGCAATGAATACACCGCCCAGCTTGTCGGATTTTTCGTAAATTGTAACCTTGTGTCCGCGTTTGGCACAGACAAGAGCTGCCTCCATACCGCCGATACCGCCGCCGATAACGGCGATATTTTTTGTCTTTTTGGCAGGCTTGATGCTGTATTTCTTGGACTGCATTGTCACAGGGTTAAGCGCACAGCGTGCAAGACCCATTGTGTCGGTGAGATCCTGGGTGTTTGCGTGTCCCTTGGAGGAGGAGAAGTTGAAGCAGGCATTGTGACAGCAGATGCAGGGACGGATATCCTCAATTCTGTCTTCGATGAGCTTGGTTACCCATTCGCCGTCGGCAAGGAACTGACGTGCAACACCAACTGCATCAATTTTGCCCTCGGCAACAGCCGCAGCACCGGTTTCCATCTCCATGCGTCCTGCACAGACAACAGGGATATCCACAAACTTTTTAATATGCGCAACATCCTCGAGATTGCAGTTCTGGGGCATATACATAGGCGGATGTGCCCAATACCAGGAGTCATAGGTTCCGTTGTCGGCGTTGAGCATATCGTAGCCGGCATCCTGAAGATATTTTGCCGCTTTTTCGGATTCTTCCATATTACGTCCCACTTCGACATAATCTTCATCCGGCATAGCGCCCTCGCAGAAGCCCTTCATCTTGGATTCTACCGAGTAGCGGAGAGATACGGGATAATCTTCGCCGCATGCCTCTTTGATAGCCTTTACCACCTCCACGGCAAAGCGGTAGCGGTTTTCGAAGTTGCCGCCGTATTCGTCAGTGCGCTTGTTGAAAAATTCAATGGAGAACTGATCCAGCAGGTATCCCTCGTGAACAGCGTGTACCTCAACACCGTCAACGCCGGCCTCCTTGCAAAGCTTTGCAGTTTTTGCAAATGCCTCGATGATCTCGTGAATCTGCTCAACAGTCATTTCAGGGCACTCAATATCGTGTGCCCAACGGGATTTCTGAGGAGAAGGAGAGGCAAGCTCGTGGCTGGTATCGAGAACCGGTTTAAGGAGCGCGCGTGTAAACTTGTTTTTGTGCAGCGGCGCAACAAGCTCGGTGATCGCCCAGGATCGGCCCATGCCTGCTGTAAGCTGGATAAAGAGCTTTGCGCCGGTCTTGTGGATCTCATCCATGAAGACTTTCAGTTCTTCAAACATTTTGGGGTTCTGCCAAAGCCATTTGCCCCAGAAGGTATCACGCAGAGGGGCAATTCCGGGAATGATAAGACCTACATTGTTGTTTGCCCTTTCAAGGAAAAGCTTTGCAGCCTCTTTGTCAAAGTGGCAGCCAGTAAGCTCAAACCAACCAAACAGCGACGTGCCGCCCATGGGACACATGACGATTCGGTTTTTGATTTCCACATCCCTTATCTTCCACGGAGTGAACAGTGCATCGTACTTGGAATTCATCTCTTCTCACACTTTCCTGCTATATTTCCATGCCTTTCGGCACAGTTAAGACAATTTATAAATTCAGCTCCACCTGCACAAAATTTTCTGCAGTTACAGAGTCGGGAGTCACACTGCAATCCACCGCCAATATTTTCACTCCCGCCTGCGAAGCTTTTCTCAGGGCATCGCCAAACGCTTTGTGGGTGCCGTCGTTTGGCACAAGCATTTTCATCTCTTTCATCTGTATCACAAACAAAATATATGCGCCGTATCCCTTTTCCGCGCACTCGACAAGCTCGTTTATGTGCTTGACTCCACGCTCTGTGGGGGCATCGGGAAACGCGGCAATTCCATCTGTTTCAAGGGTGACCCCCTTAACCTCCAGAAAGGAACGTTTCTCCCCTTCGTCAACGCAAAAATCAAACCGCGATGCACCGTATGTTACCTCGCGCCGGATAACCGCATCCTCCGCAAACAGCCCGCTGTTTTTCAGCCATTCTTCCGCTATATCGTTTGCTGCCTGAGAATCCATGTTTATCATCAGCGGCGGCTTGCCCTCACGCAGCTTTTCCACCGTAACAAGGTCATATTTTGTCTTGCGGTTCGGATTATCGCTCTCCTCAAGATAAACAGTGACACCGGGTATCAGCAGCTCACGGCACCTGCCCGTGTTTTTGACGTGTACCATCTCTTCCCTGCCTTCTATCTCCACCCTGGCGATAAAGCGATTGGGTCGGCTGACAAATTTCCCTTTGATTATTTTTTTATATCTCATAAATCCGTTACTGTCATTCCCTGTATGCTGCAAAAAAGTTCCATTTTATTTATTTTACAACAAATTCCGCACAATAGCAACCCACTCTTCCGGCTCTCTTCTCTATTTCAACATCTTTCTTCTCTCTCCCCTCCGTCTTTTTTCTATTTTATGCTGTTCTCCTCTACTACGGATAAAATCAGACGGCCTGCCCGGAATCCAATCAGCAATTCCAAACAAGCCGCCTGTTTTATTATTTTCCGCGTTCCTTCTCTTCTCCGCCGGGCTTTCTGAGCAGCCTGCCGACTGCCATGATAACCGCAAAGACAATCAGATAGAACAATACCGGGAAAGAGAATATCCCCTTCTCTTTCGCCTCCAGATACGGGGTGATTCCGTGTGCGTAAATGGCTGCAAAAACCATAAAGGCACAGGCAAGCACCGAACCAATCGGCAAAAGAAAACGTTTGAATACACCAATCCCCTTTTCATTTTTCATCCATGCAATAAAGATGGGGATATAAAGCGCATAGATCGTTACAATGGGAAGCTCGGAAGAATCAAAATCGAAGACACCAAACCAACCGGAGGAAAGATTGGCTCCATAGAAATAGAGCAGCCACACAGCGCAGATAAACAGACCCCAAACCGAGGAATTGGTCGTCATATTGGTCTCGCTGTCAATTTGGCTGAACAATTTAGGCTTTGGTCCTTCGCCCCGGACCGCAATGGCATACATTCCGCGAGTCTCACCAACCATGAGACCGTTCAGTGTGCCAAGGCAGGAGACCACAATGCAGATATTGAGCAGGGCTCCTCCCACATTGCCGAAGATGTTTCTGAATGCCGTGATTGCCCCCTCTTCCATCAACACCGCATTGGATGCACCGCCCGCAACACCGATATAATATAAAACATAGGCCGCCACAACAATAAACGAACCGATCACCAACGCAAGAGGCAGATTCCTTTTGGGATTTTTCAGCTCCGCATTGATGGAGGTGGCAACAATCCATCCCTCATAAGCAAACACAGTAGCTACCACGGCGGCAAAAAGTCCGCCGCTTTTTCCCCCGACCGCCTGGGTGACCACAGCAGTAAAGTTATCCGTAAGTGTGCCGGTGACAAAGCCTGCAATTGTACCAACAACCGCCATCAATATAACAGGGATTAACTTTATGACCGTGGCACTGACCTGAAATTTCCCCGAAAGCCTGGGTGAAAGCGTGTTTAAGGCAAAAGACATTATAAGGAAAAATCCCGCCAGCACCAATACCTCCGGACTGCCTTCATCCCACCCAAACAGCACGCCGAAATATTTTGCAGATGCCCAGGCAAGCACGGAAGTCATACCGGGATAATAGATATTGACCATAAACCACGCGATCATGTATGCATATTTTTCTCCGCAGGTCGCCTCTGCATAGTCAATCAACCCGCTGACCTTTTCGTATTTTGTTGCCATAACGGCAAACTGCGCAGAGCAGATGATCATCAGAAAACCGGTAATCAGCCAGGCTGCAATACCGAGCGGCATATCTCCCCCGGTTGCATTCAACACATTCTGCGCCTTAAAAAACACACCTGAGCCTATAACCGTTCCGACAACCATGCATATCGCCGTGATCAGACCGTATTTCCTTGTAAGTTTTTCCATGCTGCATCCCCTTTTTTCATCCCTGTTGTTTGCCAAAAAGAAATTTCACCGCCTGCGTCCTCTGTCTTTTATCAACTTCATATCGCAGAGACGCTCTGTGATCGGTTTGCCTTTTAAGCCTTTCCTTCTGCTTTTTGAATTGCCGCCAGAGTATATTCCGCATTCAGGCGGGGCTGGTCAATATATTTATCAAACATTCCCACCAATACGCCGTCTGTGGGTTTCATGGAACAGAATGCCTCTTCAAAAGCACGGCGCACCTGATTCTGATCGGAACATCTGCGTCCTGCACCGAGAATTTTAAGCGCAAAGGTGGGCGCTGTCAGCTGTCTGATCACCTGATACATCTTCGGGATGTCACTTTCTTCAAACCGTTCTCCCTCCGGATTCACATCGTGGGAGCGGTCAGTCTGAGAAAGATTATAAAGTGATGCCATGTAATAATCCGGGTTCAGCCCTTTTTCCTGCGCATATGTAAGCACCTCCGGAAAATGCGCACAAATTCCCGCCGGCACATTCTTGCTTCTGATTTTATTCAGCAATCCCTCCAGTTTATCCAGCATCCCCGCCAGATACAAATTATCCGCCAGTTCACCGTGGATACATACCGCTGCGGGATGATACTTCATCATCTCATCCAGCTCTTCATCAAAGGTGGTCAGGTTCTTTCCCGACTGTGCCAGCCAAAGCAGTTTGCCGCCGGCCTGACGGTAGCGCCAAAGCAATCCCATAACCGGCATACTTCCGCGAGACTGTACAGCATTGATTCCCGCCTCCTCACAGCTTTTCAGCATGGCAAATACCTGCTCCTCGCTGAAATATCCCTTCATATCTGCGTCCGTCGCCTCGTCCATGTGAGATTTTCCCGTAAAAGGGTTGCTTCCCACAATCAGCTTTGTAACCTCAATATCTCTTATTTTCATCGTCGGCAGCATAATCTTACTCCTTTGTCCTGTCATTCTCATGCCTCTCAATCAAATTTTTCCGCCAAATCCAGTTGACATCTCTTCGGAACAGCTCTTTTCCCTTCAATCCCACTGTCCGTTTTTCCATTACAGCTCAGCCAGAATTTCCGCTGCATTGGTATCCGGCTTCACCTTCGGCATCACCTTTTCAATGTTGCCCTCTTCATCGATGATAAAGGTCGTACGCACAACTCCCATGCTCACTTTACCGTAGTTCTTCTTCTCCTGCCACACACCGTAGGCCTTGATGGCTTCCAGTTCCGGGTCTGCCAGCAAGACGAAGGGCAGACTGTATTTCTCCGCAAACTTCACGTGAGAGGCCACGCTGTCCTTGCTAATACCGATCACTTCCACCCCTCTTTCCCGGAACTCCCGATAAGCCCCTGCAAAAGCACAGGCCTGACGGGTACACCCCGGGGTATTATCTTTGGGGTAAAAATACAACACTACCTTCTTTCCCAGAAAATCGGACAGAGAGACATCCTTTCCATCCTTATCCTGCAGCGTGAACTGAGGGGCTTTTGCTCCAACTTCCAACATAACAGTTCTCCTTATCAATACGTTCCTCTTTTCGTTCTTTCGGACGTTTATGCTCTGCCCGCCAGATATTCCTCTGCAAAATGCACTGCTGTGGCACCATCCGCTACAGCGGTCACCACCTGACGCAGCGCCTTGGTGCGGACATCTCCCACCGCAAAAACACCCTCTATGTTTGTTCTGGTGGATTCTCCTGCGATGACATATCCCATTTCATCCAGCTGAACCTTTCCCTGTAAAAATTCGGTGGCAGGTTTTCGGCCGATGCTGACAAAAATACCGTCGCAGGCGATTTCTGTTATCTCTCCGCTCTCAATATTTTTTACTTTTGCGCCGGTCACACGGTCTGCGGCAACAGCTTCGACCACGGTGCTGTTCCACAAGAACACAACATTTTTTGCACCCATCAATGGCTCGTGATAGATTTTGGTGGCTTTCAACGAATCTCTGCGGTGCACAAGATACACCTTTTTTGCCATTCTGGAGAGATACAGCGCATCTGCCGCCGCGGTATTTCCTCCTCCAACCACCACAACCGTCTTATCCTTATAAAATCTTCCATCACAGTGGGCGCAGTAGTGGATTCCTCTGCCTACCAGAGAATATTCATCCGGCAGCCCCAACTCTCTTGGATTTGCCCCGGTGGAAATGACAATTGTCTTTCCCAAAAGGGTTCCGCTCATTGTCTCCGCTTTCTTTATCTCTCCGGAAAAATCCACACTTAACACTTCGTCATATTCGGTTTTCGCGCCGAACCGTTCCGCTCCCTGCTGCATCTTCATACCGAGATCAAAACCGTCCACCCCTTCTTCAAAACCGGGGTAGTTATCTATGGTATCGGTCAGCGCCATCTGTCCGCCGGGGGACATTCTCTCTATTACCACTGTATCCAGTCCCGCACGGGCTGCATACAGTGCAGCAGTATATCCCGCAGGACCTCCGCCAATGACGATCATATCATAAACATGTTCCATAAGGATCCCCTTTCTTTTATTGTTTTCTATAGTTTATCTTATTTTTCTCTTTTTTTCTGTGACTTCATCACCGGTTCCTCCACTTTTGCTTTCCAGTTTCCGGTAAACTGTCAACATCATTGTAAGATAACAGGCAATTCCTCCTGCAATATTGGATATCGGCTCCGCTAAAAAGACACCTTTCACACCAAAGCCGATCCTTGGCAGCAGCAATGTCAAAGGTACCACAATAACCGCCTTACGCAGCAGCGAAAAGAAGATGGCATGTTTGGCATCTCCCAATGCCTGAAAAGCGGATTGTCCCGCAAACTGCAGTGCCATAAACACAAAGCCGAAGAAATATATCTTCAGCATCTCTATCCCGATTCCCGTTATCTGCGGCTCATCGGAAAAAATACCAAACCAGAACCGCGGAAAAGCTATAATTAGAAGCCATGCCGCCAACATATAGATACATCCCGTAACGGTGTTAAACCGTATTCCCATCTTGACTCTGTCATATCTTTTTGCCCCGTAATTAAAACCAATAACCGGCTGGGCGCCACTTACAATGCCACTGGCAGGCAGCATAAAGATATCCCGTATGGAATTGGTTACTGTCATAACTCCCACATAGGGGTCGCCGCCGTATTTCTGCAGTGTTGTGTTGCAGGCAATCTGAACCAAAAAGGTTGTACCCTGCATGATAAAGTTGACTGTACCCAACTTGCAGATTTCTTTTGTTATCGTCCTGCCGATCCGGATATTTTCCCTCTTCAGCGGAATGATCGCCTTTTTGCCGAACAGAAAATGCAGCACCCATACCGCCGAGCAAGCCTGACTGATAACGGTAGCCAATGCCGCACCGGTAATGCCCATATCCAGCACAAAGATAAACAGAGGATCCAGAATAATATTGATAACTGCACCAATAACAATAGAAAGCATACCCGTCTTCGGGAAGCCTTGCGCATTAATATATCCGTTCATCCCCGTTGTAACAACGGAAAACACCGTCCCGATCAGATAGACCCTCAGATATTCTCCGGCATATACAAACGATTCTTCACTTGCACCGAAGGCAAATAAAATCGGCTTGTGGAAAACATATCCCAGCACCGTCAGTACAACGGAGCTGACCATCAGCAGAGCAAAAGAATTGCCGAGAATTTTTCCTGCTTTTTCCGGATCGCCTTTTCCTCTTTGAATGGAAAACAACGGCACACCGCCCACACCAAACAGCGCTGTAAACGCCATGATCAATGTGATAATCGGGAACGTCAGTCCGACACCGGTCAGCGCAAGCCCGTTGCCGCCCTCCATATGTCCCAGATAGATTCTGTCCACAACATTGTAGAGAAGCTGCACCAGCTGGGCAACCGTCAAAGGTACTGCCTGAGCAACAATACATTTCCAGACAGGCCCTTTTGAAAAATCATTCTTTTTCACAACGGTATTTTCTCTCATACCCTTCTCCATCCTCGTCCGTCTTTCTTACAATCGCTGCTGCATTCTGCACGTTTTTCTCATTATATCATATTCTCAGGCTTTTTTCCTCCCTCATTGCGATATTTTTTCTGTCTCTGCATTTATTTTTTTGCATCTCCTCCTGAAACAGCTTCTTCACAGCAAAAAGTTATTGACATATGTCAACAACCGCAGTATAATATAAATGACATATGACAATAACCCAAACTGTGGAGGACTTATGCCAAGACCGAGAAAATGCAGAAAAGTCTGCTGTCTTCCTAAAACCAAAGAATTTTATCCTGCAGACGGCACCACTGATGCTGTCATCCTCACTGTCGATGAATACGAGACCATTCGACTCATCGACAAAGAGGGATTTTCTCAGGAAGAGTGTGCCGGATTCATGCAGGTTGCCCGCACCACCGTGCAGCAGATCTACAATGCCGCCAGAGGGAAAATTGCCTCTGCACTGGTTGACGGCATCGGGATCCGCATCGAAGGCGGCGAATATATTCTCTGCGACGGAAAAGAGAATCATTGCAACTGCGGTGGATGTCGCAAGCACCGCAAATCTCTTCACGGCAGACATTGCGAATAATCTTCTTCGCAGAAGGCATAGGTCTCCCTCTCTATTTTTACCGCTAAAGGAGTATTTTTATGAAAATTGCAGTAACCTATGAAAACGGACAGATATTCCAGCATTTCGGTCATTCCAAACAGTTCAAAATCTATACCGTTGAGGATGGAAAAATTGTTTCTGCCCATGTGATTGATACAAACGGCAGCGGACACGGTGCCCTTGCCGGACTTCTCTCTTCTGTCAAAACCGATGTCCTTATCTGCGGCGGTATTGGCGGCGGTGCCCAGATGGCACTTGCCCAGGCCGGTATCAAACTGTTCGCAGGCGTACACGGAGATGCCGATAAAGCCGTTGAAAGCTTTGCCGCCGGCTCCCTCGCCTATGATCCCAACGCAAAGTGCGATCATCATGACCATCACGGTGAAGGCCACACCTGCGGCAGTCACGGCTGTGGAAGTCATCACTGCGGTGAACACACCTGTCACTGAGTAACAAACAACCACACCTGCTTTTTCTGCAGGTGTGGTTACTCATTTATTTTATCTTTACGCATCAGTGTGCATAGGAGTTTTTTTAATGGGAAGAACCCTGTTTGATCCGGTTTATAAAGAAATGTTTCCCTTTTGGGAACATATATCAGAAGCTGACAAAGATTACATCTGCCGGCACTCTCTTGCCCTGACCTATCCGAAAGGAACCACCATCCACGATGGCAACGAGTGCTCCGGTGTTATTCTTGTCCGCTCCGGCTGTCTGAGAGTATATCTTATGTCTGACGAAGGCAAAGACATTACTCTTTACCGCCTTCATGCGGGTGCCATGTGTATGCTCTCTGCCTCCTGCGTTCTGCAGACCATCACCTTTGATGTTATGGTGGATGCAGAGGAAAACAGCGAATGCTATGTCATCAGCGGTCCCGCCTATTCAGCCATCTGCGACCGCAACCCGGATATCAAAATTTTCACTCTGGAAACTGCTGTCAGCCGTTTCTCCGATGTGATGTGGGTTATGCAGCAGATTCTCTTCATGAGCATGGACAAGCGCCTTGCCATATTCCTGACCGACGAATCTGCACGGCTTCAGTCCGATACGATTGCACTAACACACGAGCAGATCGCCAAATACATGGGATCTGCCCGTGAAGTTGTTTCGCGTATGCTTAAATATTTTTCCAACGAAGGAATTGTGGAGGTATCCCGCAAGGGAATTAAAATCACCAACAAAAAACGTCTGCGCGAATTAACCCTCTAACATCTGCAGGATCTGCGCCTTGGGTCTTGCCCCAACCGACTTGCTGACGACCTTGCCGTCCTGAAGCACCACCAGCATCGGGATGCTGGATACGCCGAAAGCCTGTGCCAGCTCCGGCTCGTCGTCCACGTTGATCTTGCCGACAACATACTGCGGGTTCTCTTCTGCAATCTGATCCACCAACGGAGATACCATACGGCAGGGTCCGCACCATGTGGCGAAGAAATCCAGCAAAACTTTCTTTTCGGTGTTGGTTACCTGTTCAAAATTTTCTTTATTAACACTAAGTACTGACATTGTCATACATCCTTTCTTTTGTTGTGTCTTTAGTATACCCATTTTTTCAATTTCTTTCAGTGACAAAGTCACAAAAGTCTCTTTCCTCTGTTTTTTCAGTAGAAAGAGACTTTTTGTTTTTACTATTTATTATTTCATCAATAAATATTACTCTCCATAATATTTATCCATTACATCGCTCACGGTTTTTGCCCAAATAACCAGATTTTTCGGATCCCCGGATATGGTTGTGATATCCTTCAAAACAAACTCACCCGGACAGCCGTATTTCAAACAGGCTTTGACCGATTCCTCCGTTTCTTTTCTCACAACCTCAGGATCGGTATTTTTTGCCACATGAGAGGGATTTGGTTTTCTGGCAAAAACATAATCCTTACCAATCTGCTCCGCGCAAACTTCTACGTTAGCCCAGGGAGATACACCGATTTTACGAAGATTGGATATGGTTTTGATCAGGGCTATTCTGTCATCCAGTGCTTCGCAGCAGCCGTAATAGGTGTAGGCAAAACGCTCTGCAACGGGTTTGATGTAATCCAGCTCAAACTCTTTAAACATGGCCGGAGAGATGCAGGTAAACGGCTGCGCCATACCTCTGTACCAGGTTGCCTTCCATCCATCCTCTGCCAAACCGGATATGCTTCCCGGCGTACAGTGCAGCTCCACCGGATCGGAGCTCACATGGGAATGTGCCTCAATAAAATCCAGTTTTGCCGTCGTTCTGTCCACAAACTTCTGCATGATCTGATGCAGATATTCCGGGCGGTCATACATATCCTCATAAATCGGCTCCACGCCCCGCAGAAAAGAGATGTCATCCCACGGAGCTGAATACAGATATCCATGCCCCATCAGCCTGACCGGCATGGCTTCTCCCAGCAGCTCCTGATAATAATTCATATTTGCTTCGTCCACATCCGGGCGAAGTTCAAAAACCGGATCCATGATCAAATCCAGTGCGGATTCATCTTCCAGCACATCCTCATAGTGATGTGCAAGCGCCGTATTTTCCTCTTCCTTTTCCTCAATTCCCAACGGAGAAACATCAACCTTCATAGTCACACACCAGTAAGGTTTCATCAAAACATCACAGCAAAAGTGTCTCTTCTGATAAAGTGCCCGCCGCAGATAGGTTTCAACCCCTCTGGCTTTGGGATCCTCACACTGACAGATCAATTCTTCCTCTCCGGTCAACTCCCACCAGGGAATTTCATCCATCAATACGGTCGGTCTGACAATTTTCAGGTCATTGCCTGCTTTCATCCGCTGCTCTGCCTTCTGCTGTTTCTCTGAACAGGCAAACTGCATATATTCCTTTGCCAGTTCCCGGATAATCGTTTTTTCCCGGCTATTCATCAACATTCCACCTTTGCGTTGTTATTCTTCAGTAATTGTAAATTTCCATTTGCAGCAGCAGGAAACATCGGTAATATCCGGATAACAACTGACACACTCGCAGGTAATTCTTCTGTCGATAACCTTTGCAAATCCGCTGTATTCAATGAGTCCCACCGATTTACAGGGATGAAACGGCATTCCTTTCCGTTCTCTTGCGCGCTGCACTCTGCAGTTGACCGATGTATACAGGAGGGTATTCCCTTCTATTTCTGTTTTATCTTCATTGATATTGGCATAAAACCTGAGACTGAGTGCCTTTGCCAAACCGGCAAGTCCCGCCTGCTCTTCCAGTCCAAGAAATTCTTTTATTCTTGTCGCCTCTGTTACCGTAAATCTCTTCCATGCTTCCGCATCGTGGTACATCGCTTCGTCCATCCCGTATTTCCGCTCGACAGACTGAAACCATACCCCGTCCATTGCCAGCCAATTTTTCGAATATATCTCTATTAACCGAATCAATTCCTCTTTTGAATAAGAGGCCAGATTATCATAATTATTCATCACTCTGCAACACTTTCTTTTTTTCGATTATATCACACTTTCTCTGTTTCAGTCAATCTTTCCTCTTTCGCAAAGCAAAAAAGAGGTCTCAAAAGCAAAAAAGAGCACTCACGTTAAATGAGTGCTCTTCTGCCTGTTATTACTATTTTCTTATTTTCGCACCAGTTCCACCGGGTAGCGAATAACATCGGTACCGTTGTGGTTGTTGAGAATGGAGAACTTATTGGATGTAAGAATATTGGGCTGATTCACTTTATCATCTGGAACAATGGCATTGTAATGATTGCCCCATGGCTTTCCGTCTTTATATACGATTTCCGGCTTGGACCAGTGGATCAAATCGGAAGAGGTGGAGATCTGCATTACCATCTTCTTTTCGTCCACCCCTTCAATCTCGCCGTTCTTTGCGGCCATGGCGGGCTTGCTGGTCATGATATACATCTTTTCCGTTTCGCTGTATACAACACGGGGATGCCATGCATCTTCCAGAATCATGGTCTCTTTGCCCAGATTGCCGGCTTCACAGAAAGCGCCGTCATAATACTTGACAAAATCTCCCATTGTTCCGTCAGCACGCTTTCTGCAGCGGGCAACATAGGCATCGCAGCGGAGAGAGGCATCTTTCATGGTCTCCTGAGAAATATCTTTGGTAAGAATATCATAGAACACATAAATATAGTCGCCATCCGGCTCGATATACATACAGAAATCGCCGCTGCCGAAACGGATGATATCTCCCTGCTGACCAATTACATTGCCTGCGCCGGGATTATATCTGGAGGTAAGGGAAACCTCTTCTCCTGTCAGCACCCAGCGGTCAAAGGTCCAGTTTTTGCCCTCGTCATCCGAATGCATGAGGCCGATATGACGGAAATCCGAATCGAATTTCGGCGTGTCGCAGAGACCGTAGGCATCGTAGGCGGTTCCTTTTCCGCACCAGCCTGTTTCATTGTGGAACCAGCAGAAAAAGCGGTGGGTATTGGGGCAGATGTAAAGACCAAACGGCCAGATGCTTCCACGGGGAAGAATCCCCTCCGGATAGCGGATGCCGGAATAGGCATACTCCGCGTGCCCCACACAGAAATTGGTTCCGATGGGCCACATCTCTTTCATATCATCAAGACAGGTGCCGGCAAACATACCGATATGTCCCATGTGAGAATGACCGCTCATCGCCCACAGTCTTCCGTCCACATCGCGGTACATGGGTGTGGTGCCGTCCTGATAAATATCATATTTATTCATGAACGGGGTTTCCATGCCCTCTCCAATTTTCAGCTCATAACAATCAAAAAACTTTTCCATAACATTTCTCCTTTTCCCTTTACAGGCCTTTGATCACAAACGGTCATCATGCTCCCTCTGCTGCAATATACTCCGAAACAAAACCGATTTATCTTCGGACCGAAAAAGCCTGAAAACAACCGTTTTAAAACAAATTTTATCCTTACAGAACTGTTTCCATCATAGCATAAAGATATGGCTTTGTCAAAATGTAATTTTACATTACTGCCTTCTCAGACATAAATCCTATTCTCTTCTGTACAGAAAAAAATCCGCACGGTACCGTTTTTATTATTTTCCAGGGCAAAAAACATTTTTTCTCCTTCTCACACTGATAAAAAACACATTTTTTGATGGAATTCACTATTGAATCCCCCTCTTCGATATGTTATTCTTAATTTTATAATCCCTATATTTTACTCTGTAGTTCAGCTGTAAAAGGAGTTGTCTCTTATGAATATTCGTCCAGAAAAATCAGTCATAAAAACCTATCATAAACTCAGTAAACTTCCTCTGGGTTCTGTCACCGCCCGCGGCTGGCTGAAAGACCAGCTGCTGCGCAGCAAGGACGGCATGGGCGGACATCTGGACGAGCTGGAACCGGCTATGATAGCCACTCCTCACATCAACTATTCCGGATTTGATCATCTCCCCTTTATGGAGGGAACACCGGATCCCACCTTTGTGGCCGGCTGGTCGGGAGAGATCTCCGGCACCTACTGGACCGGTCTGGTTCAGCTGGCATTTACCCTGAATGATAAAGAACTGATCGACAAAGCTACCCGCTGGGTGGAAGGTGTACTGGCTCATCAGGAGGCCGACGGCTATCTGGGCAGTTACTCTCCCGATACCGACCGTATGGCCGACTATAACCCCTGGGCCTCTATGTGGTGTTACCGCGCCCTGCTGGCCTACCATGAAGCCACCGGGCGTCAGGACGTACTGGATGCAGTATACCGTGGCTGCCTGTGGTTCTGTGATAACTGGAAGGACCACAAAACCGATTACGCCGGCTCCACCATTATTGAAGCCATGGTCATTACCTATGCCTACACCGGCGATGAACGGCTGATTGCATTCTGCGGAAACTGGCTCGCCTGGCTGGAGGAAAACTCCCGCTGGCAGAACAAGGTTTCTCAGTATCTCTCCCCGTCTTTGCCCTATTCCTCCATGCACGCAGTTGCCTACGGCGAGTGCGTCAAGCATCCTGCCCTGGTCTACTGCGTAACAGGTAAAGAGTGTCTGCTCAATGCCTCCGTAAACGGTCTAAAAAAAGCATTGAAGCGTGTTGTCCATGCAACCGGAGGACCCAGCTCCAGCAGTGAATTTTTAAGTCCTACCGGCGGTGCCAACGAAGTGGAATACTGCAACTTCGCCACCTACAACCACAGCTACTCCTGGATGGCCATAGCCACCGGCCAAGCCGGCTGGGGAGATGAAATGGAGCGTTGTCTGTTCAACGGTGCACAGGGCTCCCGCAAAAAAGATGAGCGGGCCATTGCCTATTTTGCCGCACCCAACCAGCTTTGGTCAACCCGTGAATCCTCCCTCTATGCCGAAGAGGGAGATTACGGCGCCTATTCCCCCTGTTACCATGTGGCCTGCTGTCCCGCACAGTCGGTACGCATCATACCCGAATTCATCCGCAGTATGGCTCTGACCGATGAAAAACAAGAACTCTACCTGCTTTGCTATGGTCCCGCAGAAGTCTCCTCATCCAATCTTTCTTTTACTATGGATACCCTGTACCCCTTCCGCGATACCATCACTCTGCATGTTCACCATGCCGACGCCGCTTCTCTCCATCTGCGTATTCCTGCATGGTGCAAAAACCCGTCTGTCACAGTCAACGGCTTGGCGGCAGCTCTGATTTCCGATGATTCCGGCTTTGCCCGCCTGGATGCTGATTTGGCTGAAAACGATGAAGTTATTCTCACCTTCCCCATGGAAGTGACCATTTCCCGGATCGACGATTCCGCCGCCTGTGCCAAATTCCCCATGGTCATCGAGAGAGGACCGCTGGTCTATGCCTTCCCAATCCCGGTGGAATGGAAAAAATACCCTGGCAGACCCATCACCCCTCTGCCGGAGGACTGGAGCTGGTTCGAGGCATTCCCCGCCATGGACTGGCGTGATCCTCTCGTCCGCCGCAACTCCTGTTGGCACAAAGCCATCGATGAGCATCTGGATCCGCAGTTGATCCGTGTTGTGGAGCATGAGACAACAGGCTATGTCTGGGAAGAGCCCCCTGTTACACTGGAAGTTCCACTTTATAAAGCCCCCTATGCCTATATGCTCTATACTCCCCGCCCCCAGGAAGCCTGGGAATCTCCCCTGGAAATTGAGGGAGAAGCGGAGATGTGCACACTGGTCCCCCATGGATGCACCAATCTGCGTGTCACCTATCTTCCCCGCGCCGCCAAATAAAAAACCATTGTCAATGTAAGAACCATTCTTTTCCCCGGTATTCTCTGTTAAGATATCATCCTCATCCCCAAAGGAGAGACGGTTATGAAAAATAAAATTGTTCTGATCGGCGCCGGCAGCGCTGTGTTTTCTCTGAGCATGATCAAGGATATCTGCCTGACACCTAACCTGAACGGCAGTTCTGTCTGCCTGGTCGATATCAATGAAACCCGCCTGAATGCCGCCTATCAGCTCTGCACCCGCTATGCGGCTGAACTGGGAGTGGAATTGGAGATCACCAAAACGCAGGACCGTGAAATTGGTCTGGTTGATGCCGATTTTGTCATCAACACAGCTCTTGCCTGCAACCATCAAAGAATGCAGGACGGACTGAAAGTTGCGGAAGAGCTGGGCTATCACTATGGCGGCAGCCTACACATTATGCACGACGAGGGATTTTGGATCAATTTCTATCAGTTCCGCCTCATTGAGGAAGTCTATCTGGATACCCGCCGCATTGCCCCCGATGCCTGGTATATCCTGCTCTCCAACCCCGTTGTAGCCGCCACCACCATGCTGGGACGCAAGTATCATGACCCCAAAATCGTTGGACTCTGCGAAGGACCCACCGTCATCCATGATATCTTTGAAACACTGGGATTGGACGAAAAATATGTCAGTTATGAGGTGGCAGGCTCCAACCATTTCATCTGGCTCACCAAAATGCACTATAAAGGAGAAAATGCTTTCCCCATTCTGGATCAATGGATTGAGGAAAACCAGGATGATCCGGAAAAAGCCGTTCGCAACCTCTGCCCCAAGGTGCTTGATATGTACAAAACCTTCGGTGCACTCCCCCTCGGAGACACCCATTCTTCCGGCGGCGGCTCCTACGGTTGGTGGTACCACTCCGACGAAGAGACCGAGAAAAGCTTTCGGGAAGCACCGGCCCGATTGTGGTCCGATTATTATGCTGACTGCGCCAAAATCGTTTCGGATATCGAGCGGTATGCCGCCGATGAATCCGTCCGCATCACAGAGATCTATCCTCCTGTTCACTCCCGTGAGATCATCATCGATCTCATTGAGGCACTGGCCTGCGATGTGGAAAGAAAGATTATCGTAAATATTCTGAACGACGGAAACTATGTCCCCGGCATTCCCACCGACTTCAATGTGGAGATCACCGCTGTCTGCAGCAAAAACGGCGTGAAGGGCATTCAAACAGACGGTCTTCCCCGTGCGGTGCTGGGACATCTGTTTGCCGACCGCATCGGTATGATCGAGGTTGAGCTGCAGGCCTATGAGGACCGTGACGAAGCGCTGCTGACAGATCTGGTCATGATGGATCATCAGACCAAAAACCGCAAACAGGCACAGGCATTGGTCGACGGCATTCTGGCCCTTCCCTGGAATGATGCCATGCGTGAGCACTATCGTGGCATTGGTGCCAAAAGAAGAAAATAATCTATTTTCTCTTTCATCAACACCGCTTTCCCTATATTTCATTGACTTATAATCAGAAAAGAGAACACGTTATGCTAAAAAAATTATTTCTCACCATTCTCGGTATTATTATCGTATATGCTTCCGTCGCTTTTGCCATCAAATCCGGCCTTGGTGTGCTCCCCGTGGATGCCGCCATCACCTCTATCTCCGATGTTATCGGCATGAAAATCGGCACCTTCACCATGCTGTTTCACGGTTGCTTTTTCATCGGTCAGATCATTATCGAAAAGAAAAACTTCCAGAAAATACAGATTCTGCAGCTTCTTTACATCACACTCGGTGGCTCTGTTCTAAACTTTTTCCTGTATGTGGTTCTGGCCGGCATGCCTCCCATCACCTTCTATCCTCTTCGCCTGCTGATCACCATTTCCGCTCAGATTGCCATTGCCTTTGGCTGTACACTGGTTTTGGAAACCCGCCTGATCCGCACACCCATGGAAGGCTGCATCCAGTTGATTGCCGACCGCATCGGCATGACCATGGGAAGACTGCGCCAAATCATCGATGTCGTATTGGTTCTCATCAGCGTTACACTGACACTGCTCTGTCACACAGACTGGGCTCTGCGTGAAGGCACCATTATTGCTGCCATTTTGTTTGGACCAGCTATGGATTTCTGGAAAAAACGTTGTTTTTCTCAAAAAGAACAGCTGCAGGAGCAATAATTTTTTATGCATACTTTTTAAGGATTTTCCTTTTTAATGATTCATTTCACTTTTCTAAAGAAAAACAGGAAGACAAACCGTAAAAACGGCTTGTCTTCCTGTTTTTTGATACAATTATCAGTATAAAATTCTCCTAAAACACCTCGTATGCCGTTACAGCTGCAATTCCATCACTAAAAACTCATTGTTCCATTTGGCTCTGCTTATTTCAACAAAACCGCATTGCTCATAAATTTTTATTGCAACCTCATTGCTGTCATGCACCTGAATCTGGACCAATTCTGATTTCATTTCTTTCCGAAATTTCTCCAAAATTGCTTTCACAGCCTGTTTTCCATATCCTTGTCTTTGGAATCCATCCGCAATGAACATTTCTGTAAAAGAATAGGGACGGGACTCCTGTGGATTTACTCGGAGGATAACCAAACCGATAATGGTTTCATCGGAACATATTGCATAAGCCAAAGAATTTTCACGGTAAACATATGCCAATGCTAAAACGCTTTCCGCATTTCCAACAAACCGGCTGCTTTTCCGTTCCAATGCGGCACAATCATTAAAATTGTTTAGAGTCACTTCCTCTAATGTCACCGTACGGCATCTCGAATCAACCATAACTGTACCCTCCAATCAGTTGTTACTTGTTTTTATTCTTTTCTTTTGCACGTTTATCGTTGATAATCCGCATATGCTCTGCGGTAATCAATTCAACCCCGTTTTCTTTCGCCCAATCCACACACCCCTTCAACACAAGAGGCAAAAATACGCGTGGAACTCCAAGAACCGTTTTAAGTGCTTCATCCGTAAATTTAATTTTATCATCCACCCGATCCGCTGCATAACGAACCGATTCCAGAGAAGCCTGACGCATCTGCAGCAGCTCTGCTCTCATCCTGCTTTTTCTGTGAAACCAGAAATTCTTGCTGTCACGATATCCGTAATCCACAGGCAGCGGCGGAAAATCCTTTGCTTTTACTCCGTTGATAATGGCATCGCTGTACTTTTTCTTCATCAAAATTTTATCTACACGCAGAATAAAATGGGCACCAAACTTGCTTGTTATACCATTAAAATCATGATAAGGCGGCTCGTAACCGTTCAACTCTCCCGCCATGTCCCTGTCCGCTCCCTCCAACTCGCGCATCCAGGTACATTCAATTGCTTCAATGGCATCCGAAAGAATCATCGGCCTTGTTTCGCCGGTTTCTTCTTCAATCATGCTTTTTTCCAGTTTAAAATTACATTTCGGCATTTTCTCACTCGGTTTGTCACCGGGCCATGAGAGTTTCACCGCTTCTTTAAAAGTTTTAGGCTTATCATCGATAAAATTCAACGCACACTTTCCGTTGCGAAGGATATTCTGGGCAGTATTGGAGGAATTACGGCAGCAAAGAAGCATGGCATAATAATCTTTTCCTGCCACATAATAGGGCTGCACCAGAGAATAAGGTCCCAGACTGGTTGATCCATCTTCACAAAGAGTGCTGATAATAACCGTCGGCATTGGAAAAAAGAGTGATGTCTGATAGAAATTATCCACAATTCGAAGGTTCTCAAAACTACTCATAATCCTTACTCCTTTAATATCAATATAATGACACTGCGGCATGGCGGTATATCTTCCGTTTCACACCAACCACCAACTGTAACTTTGCATTGTAATTATAGCACACCATACCGGAACAAGCAACCGCTTCGCTCCTGCAACCATCGAAACACTGCTTATTTCTGTTCTGATTCATTAAAAACACTCCTTGTTTCCGGCTTGTTAATACCTCCTAATTTACTGTAAGGAAATTGTGAAGAGGTTGCGGCAAAACAGTTTTTATGATATACTATCATGGAACGGAGTTGGATTTATCATGAATAAAAACCTGAGTACAAGCGCATACGAAACCATAAAACAAATGATTCTCAGCGGCGAACTGAAGCAGGGACAGGCCATCAGCATCAATGCCATGGCAGAAACACTTTCCATCAGCCGCACTCCTGTCACCAATGCCTGTCAGCGGCTTGAGTTTGAAAAATTCCTCACCATCCTGCCCAAGCAGGGTGTTATTATCAATACCATTTCGCTGGAGACCGCCTGCGGAATCTATGAGCTTCGCGCTGCCATCGAATCCTACAATGCCAAACGGATCATGGATCTGCTGGATGACAACGACATCCAAAATCTGAAAAACTCCATACAAAAACAGCTTACCCATGCAGAAACCGGCGATGCCAGAGCCTTCATGAACGAGGACACCTATTTTCACCGTTACATTCTCGATAAGAACACCAACTATGAACTGGTTTCCGTGGTCAACCAGCTTTACGAGCGCGCTTATATGCTCGGTATCCAGAACAGTCTTACACCCCGTATTCACGGCTCCATTCAGGAGCACCGCAGCATCATTGATGCGCTGGAAAAACGCGACCGTCAGGGATTTGCCGATGCCATTGAAAAAAACATTCTCAACGGTTTCCGCAATCTGACAGCCCGCTGCCTGAAATAATTTTACTCATCTGCATATCGGATATTAAAACGAAAGCTCCTGCCGCAGGTTTTCATACGGCAGGAGCTTTATGATGTTGGGATTGTATCGTACCGGAAACGCTTCAAAGCTTGTTGTAGGTCAGCTCTCCGTCCGGCTTCACCTGTGCCTCCATAAATGTGAGCGTTCCTGCGTAATCGTTCATTTTGTTAAACCCGGTAAAAATCAGCCTGCCGTTCCACTCGGCCGCTTTGGGCACCGATTCACAGGGAATGGGATCCTCTGCCTGCTTCCAGCCGGAAAAAGGCTCTTTGGAATAGAGGTAGTATGCCCGACCGCGCAGGCTGCAGATCAGATAATAATACCCATCCTTGTAAAAATAGTCGGGACATTCCGGCTCACCTTTATCTTCGGGTGCAATATAGAGCGGTTCCTCCAGTTCGGTCCAACTGTTCAGATCATCGGACACCAGATGCGCCAGACAGCCTATGCCGGTCTCTGTCAGGCTGGTCGTAATAATCATATGAAACAGTCCCTGCTCATCTTTGACTATTTTGGGGTCGCGGGCAGATGCCGCCGTATATCTTTCACTCAGCACAAAGGAAAATTCTCTGTCTTTTTTGAAGTGATAACCGTCTTCAGAGAGGGAACGGCAGATTGTTGCCGGGCTGCCGTCGCACATTCTCACCGTATAATAGAGATAGTGTTTTCCCTCATGGCAGATCCATGAACCGGTGCAGATCGATCCCTCTTTGGGGTCATCGATGGCAACCGCCATGGGGTGGATTTCCCAATCCACAAAATTTTTGGTGGAAATATGGCTCCACTGGTGAGCGCCCTTCCGCCATTTACTCTGGTGGTGATGCCTGTCCTTCAGGTAGAGCACATGGTACACACCCTCATGCGCATACGGCATGCAGTCTCCCACAAAAACATTCTCTTCCGGTCTCCAGCCCTCTGCGTTTTGGAAAGTACCAACCACCGCCGGCTCTTCCTGTTCGACATACTCTCTGTCACTGATCTGTATGCTGCAGCCCTCCACATCTATGCTGCTGTTTTCGAGAAAGTGACTGCCACAGGGCCATTCCTCATCCATGAGAACCCCATCAATCCAAAGCTCGATCCGGAACGGCAGCAGAAGGATCTTTCCCTTGCTTCCGTCCTTTGCCTTTCCGATCAGATGCAGCGGTCTCTCGTCAAAATCATATCGGATCCAAAAATCAACACAGCCGTTCTTATAACAGCAGGAAAGCACCTTTTCTCCATCCTTTTCAGCCGAAAACAACAATCCCTCCGCCGGAATATCAAAAAAAATCTCCTTACACTGGAAAACCATTTTTATTCCTCCGTTTTTCTCTTACAATATTAACGCAGACAAAACGCTTTTCTCAAAACTTTATCTTTATTATACTGGAAGTCTGTGGTATAATCAAGTAAAATTACTGCACAGGAGTATCCGCTATGAAAAAATATTATATGATCGGCAACACTCATTTTGATCCTGTCTGGCTTTGGCACTGGGATGAGGCCATGTCCTCTATCCGCGCCACCTTCCGTTCCGCACTGGACAGAATGAAGGAATATCCGGATTTCATCTATTCCTTCTGCACCCCTCCCGTCTTCGAATGGATCAAAAAGACCGATCCCGAACTGTTTGAAGAGATTTGTCAGCGCGTTGCCGAAGGCCGCTGGGATTTGGCGGAAGGCTGGTGGCTGCAGCCAGACTGCTATCTGGCTTCCGGTGAGAGCTATATCCGTCAGGGCTATTACGGACAAAAATACCTGAAAGAAAATTTCGGAAAATATTCCGAGTGCGTCTTTAACATCGACAGTTTTGGACACAGTCCCATGCTGCCGCAAATTCTCCGTAAAAGCGGAATCAAATACTATTGTTTTGTCCGCCCTGAGCGTCATCACCTGGCGCTGGAAGATCCTTTCTTCCGTTGGGAAAGCCCGGATGGCAGCGCCGTTTTTGTCTACCGCGCCGAAAACTGCTACTCTAAAAATCTGGCGCATCAACTGGAAACGGATACTACTCCGCACGATGCCCTGATTGTCTACGGCATTACCGATCACGGCGGTGCTCCTACCAAAAAACTGCTGGATATCATCTGTTCCAACGAAAACACACTTTTCTCCACCTTGAGCGGCTTCTTCCGCATCCATACCCCATCCTCATCCCGCACGGGCGACCTGATTACCGGGGATTTTGGTGTATTTTCCAACTATGTCAAAATCAAAAAAGGCAACCGCATTGCGGAATACGCTGCACTCAATGCAGAAAGAGCCTCCCTGATTGCCGGACGCAATGAGCAAATCACACTGGATTCCTGCTGGAAAGACATCCTCTTTAACCAGTTCCATGATATCCTCGGCGGTGCCTGCACCAAAGAGGCCTACACCGTTGCCGAAAATATGATGGGCAGAGCTGTCATGTCTGCTGATGAGATCAAACACTTCAGCCTGCAGTCGGTAACCCGACAGATACAAATGCCGGGCAAAAATCCGGACAATCCCTGGAATATCGTCGCATGGAACCTAAACGGCACAGAATACGACGGCTACATGGAAGCGGAAGTACAGTGGATGCACGAATTTGATCCCTATACCAAGGGATTGTGTCTGGAAGACAGCGACGGGAACCGCTATCCCTGTCAGATTATCCGGGAACTCTCTGTTATTCCCGGCTTCCGTTCTCGTTTCCTCTTTAAAGCAAAAATCCCCTCTGTAGGCTACAAAGCTTTCAAACTGATTCAAACCCACGAGGAAGTCTCAAAAGCCCCGGTCTCCTTCCCCTGTGTGGAAACAGACACCTTCTCCTTCCTCTTTTCCGAAACTGATGGTACTCTCCTCCGTGTCACCGATAAAAAAAGCGGCAAGCAGCTGCTTGGAAAAGCCCTTGTCCCTGTTGCCTACCGCGATCAAGGCGACACCTGGTGCTTCAACACCTCCAAATACGAAGAAGAACCCATCCATCCGCAATTTTTGGGTGTGGAGGTCATTGAATCCGGAGCTCTTCTCACCAAACTGAAAGTTAACTACCGCCTGAACGAATCCAAACTCAGCCTCTACTACTGTTTCTATCAGGATGCGACCTATTTTGATCTGGAATACCGTGTCAACTGGGAGGAAAAACACACCGTTCTGAAGCTGGAAACAGCAGTAAACAGCTATCAGCATACCGTTTCGGTTCCGGCCGGCAGCATTCAGCGCAGTGAAAACGCAGCCGATATGCCCATGGGCGCATGGCTGCAGACAGACACCGCCCTGTTCCTGTGTGATTCCGCCTTTGCCTATAACATGCACAGCGGCAAACTTGGCATCACGCTTCTGCGCAGCCCCATCTTTGGCGACCTGCGTCTCGATCAGCTGGATGACAGCATCGATTACGACTTTATTGATCTCGGCGTCACAGAGGGACGTATGCGTATCTCCTTTGCAGGAGATCCCTGTGCTCACACAGACAGCTTCAACAACCGTCCCACCATGATCATAGAATCCAATCATTCCGGTTCTCTTCCCGCGCAAAACAGCTATCTGCAGCTGCTTTCCGGTCATGCTTATGTTTCCGCGTTTAAACAAAACGAAAACGGCTGTATCCTTCGTCTTATTGAAACCAGCGGCGAAACCCAGAATATCACCCTGACCGCCCTCGGCAGAACTTACAGCACCCTCCTCTCTCCCTTTGAGATCAAAACCCTGCAGCTTTGCGAAGACGATCTGATCGAAGTTTCTCTGTTGGAAGAGCCACTCTCCTGATTTTTCTTTTCCAATACAAGAGAGCCACCGCATGTGAGCCGTACTTTTAAAGACAGTAAAAAGAAGCACGAAATTTTCGTGCTTCTTTTTATTTTATCTTATACCGTAACAAACAGGGCATTAAGGCGCCAGATGCCACTTGTCAGGAGAGGCTAAACCCTTTATAATCCGATTCACCTGTTTGATAAATTGGAATTGGTCACCTGGACAAACTAACAAATTGTTATAACTTCATAACAACCTCAACTTGCTCCACTTTCCTACTTCCGGTAAGTGTTTTTAAGGTTGTTACTACTTCATTTGTTATTTCAAATCCTAAAGACTGATACATGCTCTGCGCAATTACGTTGTCTCTCTTTGTTTCCGTGGTATATATCTCAATACCTCTTTCTCTCAACAAAACTTTTACCTTTTCAAAAATTGTCCTTGCAATCCCTCTCCTCCGATATTCCGGAATTGTACATGTGACAATATCGTAGGCAGTTTTCTCCTTATCTTTTAGAATACTATTCAAAACAAGACTTACGCATTCTCCTGTATCCGTATCAAAGGCACCTACTGAAATGGTAGGGTCATAATCCTGTTCTCTTAGCATTTTACAAAACATATCTAAATTGACTTCTCTTTTAAGTCGTTCACTCATAGTCTTCAAGTTTGTTTCAAACAACACTTCATTGGATACATTTTCCAATGTAGAATATTTAATCATAACACCCCTCCTTAGAACATTTGCAAGTTCTTATTTATCGGTTAGTTGTATTATATCATAATTCAGGTGATTATTGAAGAAGAGACTTAAAAATACCCGCAGTTTCTAAAAACTACGGGTATCTTTGTGTCTTATTTTACTGTCCTTAACGATACAACCCTTTTGGGGTCATGCCTCAAAAGCCAGTTCTTTTCCCAACAGGAACTTCAGAGAGGATACTCCGGCAGAAAGCGCCGCTTCTTCGACAGCTTCTCCCTTTATTGCCTTGCCCACAAAGCAACAGAGCTCTTTGTAGTAAGCGCCCAGGTCGGAGATATTTCCCTGTGTTCCGCCGACAGAAACAAGCTCCATCTTTTCAAGAACGATATCCTCCACACCTTCATCGGTATAGAGCACCAGTTTTCCGTCGTTCTCCACCACAGCCTCTTCAAACACCACACGGAAGGTGGCACTGAAAGGATGGGATGCAGGCAGTCCCCAGGTTCCCTCTACGGTGACAGGGAATCCTTCATACTGCATCAGGGTGTTGACATAGGAGTTGCCTTCGCCGATGCTGTTTTTCACCGAATATACACTCTTCGGTTCACCGAAAAGAGAAAGCACAAAGTCCACATCATGGATATGCAGATCCTGCGCCGCACCGCCGGAAAGCTTCGGGGTACGCAGCCAATCCTGCCAGCCCCAACCCGGTGTCGGGCTGATGCGGCGGAAGTTGGCATTGACAACTTTACCGTATTTTCCGCTCTTCACAATATCTCTCAGTGCAACATATTCATCCCAGAAACGGATCACCTGTCCGATCTGCACCTGACAGCCGGTCTCTTCCTGCTTTTTCAGCAGCTTGTCGCCCTCCTCCATGGTCAACGCAACAGGCTTTTCGATAAAGAGATACTTTACCTTATCCATCGCAGCCAGCGCATGCTCTGCGTGGAGATAGGTGGGCAGGCAGATATCAATAATATCCAGCTCTGCGTTTTGGATCATATCCATACCTTCGGCATAGATCACGGCATCGGTACCTGCCGCAATTTCTTCGGCCTTATCTTTTCTGATATCTGCAACCGCGGCGAGGGTAACGCCCTCCATGTTTTTATAGCAGTTTGCATGCATGGTGCCCATGAAACCGCAGCCAATCAATCCTACTCTCAGCATTGTCTTATCTCCTTCCCATAATTCTGTCCATCGCATTGGATGTGTTATAGATGATGGTCTCGGTGTAATATTTGTAGTTGGGGATCATCTCGGCAGAGACCCACCCGTCATAACCGATCTTTTTCAACTCTTCCATCACTGCGGGATAGTTGACATCACCGGCCAGCAGATCCACAAACCCGTGGAGACCGCCTGCCTCCATCCGATAATCCTTGAAATGCACCTTTTTGATACGGCTGCCCAGCGCACGGATCCAATGTTCGGGGAATCCATTAGCCAACACATTTCCGATATCCAGATAGCTGCCCACATAATCGGAGCCGACTTTATCGATAAAATCTCTCATCTCCATGGGAGAGAGCAGAAACTTGTTCCATACATTCTCCAGTGCAATTTGCACCTTGTACTGCTCGGCATATGATTTTACCTTCATCACCGATTCCAGACTTCTCTCATAGCAGGTCAGGTAATCGTATACCTTGCCGGGGGCAGCAAACTCTGCATTGACACAACCGGGGATGACCAGAATAGATTCGCAGCCCAGCACAGCAGCCACTTCCAGCTGTTTTTTTACAATATCCTGTGCCTTCTGCCGTACCGTCTCATCCTCATCATTCAGGAAATAGGACCAATACAGACCGGTAGCCACACTGTAAAGCTCGATCCCGATCTCATCTGCCTGCTTTTTGATCTCCAGCAAATCCTTCTCCCCGGATTCCAGGGTGATCTCACCGGTACCTTCATCCAGTGCAACCTCCACCCCTTCAAAGCCTGCATCTTTGGCAAGAAGAAAACTTTCCTTCAAAGTTCCTGCGGGAAAAGACCAAATACTGATACCCTTTTTCATCTTCGCATTTTCCTCCTTGTTTTTTCGGGATTTTATGATATCATTGTATTGTATCATTATATTTTTGAACAGTCATTTTTGTCTTTAAATCGTTCACTTTTGTATTCTGCGGAGGGACAGTATGAAAACCTATATCAAAACCCGCCCCAAAACCTTGGTGGATATTACCCGCATCGTCACCATCCATAACTATGAATTCGGCCCCCGCTTTGTCTTCAGCGGAGAAAGTCACGATTTCTGGGAACTGGTCTATATCGACAAGGGCAGCGTTGCCGTCTGCTGTGATGAAGAAGAAACGGTTCTCCACCAGGGAGAGATCATCTTCCACCGTCCCAACGAATTCCATTCCATTCGTGCGCTGGATTCCTCTCCTAACTTTTTCGTTATCTCCTTCGTCTCCGCCTCCCCGGCGATGACAAGCTTTGAGCATTTCCGCACCAAAACAGAACGCATCCACAAAAATCTGCTCTCCGCCATTATCTCGGAGGCCGAAAAAACCTACAGTGTCCCCAAAAATGATCCCACCCTGCGCAGGCTTCGCCGCAAACCCAATGCCCCCCTCGGCAGCGAACAGCTGATTAAAACCTATCTGGAACAGCTGCTGATCCACCTGATCCGCTCCATCACCGAAACCGGCGGAGACCTTTCCCCACAGCCCTTTCTGGAGGAACTGCCGCTGGTTTCCGCTCTCAAAGAGTATCTGACCATCCGTTGCGAAGAAAATGTCCGTGTTGAAGATATCTGCCGCGCCTTTGGCTACAGCAAAAGCTTTCTCAGCCGGCTTTTCCGGGAACATACCGGAGAAAGTCTGGCCTCCTTTGCCATGAAGCGCCGCATGGAACGCGCCAAAGAGCTGATCCGTGCCGGAGACCTGAACTTTGCCCAGATTTCCGCTCGGCTTTCCTTCGAAAATCCCCAGTATTTCTCCCGCGTCTTCAAAAAAGAATACGGCATGACCCCCACCGAATTCAAAAACATGGCCCATATCTGATTTCCGTTTTCACACAGCTGCCGCAGATGCGCATATATTTTTCATTTTTATATTGACAGCCGGACATTCCGGTGTTACAATGTAACTAACCGGTTACTTACCGTATATTTCACGAAAGGATCTGATCTCTATCCCGCCGCATACCAATCTGAACGAATCCCTTGGCCGTTCCGAACGCACCAAACGCAATATTCTGGATGCCGCCGAAAAACACTTTGCACAAAAGGGGCTTTACGGCGCCCGTGTAGATGAAATTGCCGCCGAAGCCGGTGCCAACAAGCGCATGATCTACGAATATTTCGGCAGCAAAGAAGCGCTTTATAAACGTGTGCTGGAAGATGTATACGGTCGCCTTGGAGAATGCGAGACCTTTCTCACCGCCCATCCCGATGAAATTGATGCGGTGGAAGCTGTCCGCACCCTGGTGCCCGCCTACTTTGCCTTTCTCAAGGATAACCCTACCTATGTGAGGATGGTCATGTGGGAAAACATTCATGAAGCGCGGTATTTTGATGAACAGCAGCTGGCCGGTGTCCGCAACCCCATCAAACGCACCATGAAAGAGATCATCCGCAAAGGACAGGAAGAAGGCCGTTTCCGCAGTGATGTGGATGACAGCCAGTTTTTGCTTTCTCTGTTCGCCTGCTGTTTCAACTATTTTTCCAACATTCACACCATGACCCGTGTCATGAATGCCGACCTGAGTACCGATGAACAGATGCAGCAGCGGATCGTCGATATTACCAACATGCTGCTTGCCCACCTGCTTCTTCCGCCGACCGACCTGACCGCGGATACCGGCAACGGATAACGTCCCATTTCCGCACCGTACTGCGGATCCCCTATATACTACCAACACAAACGCTTTTCAAACATATTTACAGCAAGGAGGAAGTTTCCATGAAAACACTGAATGTAGCTGTGCTCGGACAAGGGCGCAGCGGTTTGGACATCCACTGCAACTATCTCCCTCATGATACCGAACGTTTCCGTATTGCCGCCGTTGTCGACGCTCTGCCCGAGCGCCGTGAAAAGGCCGCCCGTCTTTTCAGCTGCGACACCTATGCCGACTATACCGAGCTGTTCGGACGCACCGACATCGATCTCGTAGTCAATGCACTTCCCAGTCACTATCATCCCCCTGTCACCATTGATCTGTTGGAGCACGGCTTCAACGTTCTCACCGAAAAACCGATGGCACGTACCGCTGCCGAAGTCGATGCCATGATCGCCGCCTCCGAAAAGAGCGGAAAAATGCTGGCCGTCTTCCAGCAGTCCCGTTTTGCCGGCTATTACGAGACCGTCAAATCGGTACTGGCCTCCGGCAAACTGGGACGCATCCTGCAGATCTCCATCCATTTCAGCGGCTTTGCCCGCCGCTGGGACTGGCAGTGCTGTCAGGAATTCGGTGCAGGCAGTCTCTATAATACCGGTCCTCATCCGCTGGACCAGGCTCTTGATCTGTTGGATTACCGTGACGGCATGCCCGATATTCTCTGCCGCATGGACCGCGCCAACACCTTTGGCGATGCTGAGGACTACGTCAAGCTCATTCTCACCGCCCCCGACCGTCCTCTCATCGATATGGAGGTTTCCAGCTGCAATGCTTACCCCAACTTCACCTATAACATTCAGGGTACCCGCGGCGGTCTGCAGGGCAGCCTGAACGAACTCAAATGGCGCTACTTCAAACTGGAGGAGGCCCCCGAGCAGCATCTGATCAAAACCCCGCTGATGAAGCCGGACGGCTCTCCCGCCTACTGCAGCGAACAGCTGACCTGGTACGAAGAGGAATGGAAAGCCAACCCCAACGATTCCCCCTTCACCGGTGCCGTAGGCAAACTCTATTCTACCCTTTACGAACACCTCGTCAACGGCAAGCCGCTTGTGGTGACGCCGCAGCAGGTTCGTCAGCAAATTGCTGTTATTGAACGTTGCCACGAGATGAATCCCCTCTCCCGTATGGACTGAAAGGAGCGATAAAGTATGTACAGAATCGGTATTATCGGTTCCGAAAACTCCCACGCCATGGCGTTTGCCAAAATCTTTAACGGTCTTGACCCCAACTGCGAGACAGAATATCCGGATATGCGCGTTGTCGCTGTTGCCGGCCACTATCCCGAAGAGAGCCAAAAAGTATACGAGACCTGCGGTCTGGATTTCATCGCCGATGATCCCAAAGATATGCTGGGTAAGGTGGATGCCATTATGGTGACTGCCCGCAACGGCCAATTCCATCCCGAATTTGCCCGTCCCTTCATTGAAGCAGGCATCCCCGCCTTCATCGATAAACCCTTTGCCAACGATGCTGAAGAGGCACTCTCACTTGTCCGTCTGGCCAAGAAAAAGGGGGTCCCGCTGGTAGGCGGCTCCTCCACCAAATATGTCTACGATGTTCAGCTGCTCCGCAATGCCGTTAAGTTTGAAAACCGCACCGGCATGGGTAATTTGGGCGGCATCCACGGCGGCGCCGTTTCCGCACCGCTGAACATGAACAACGAATACGGCGGCTTCTACTTCTACTCCTCCCATCTGGCCGAGATCTCCATGACCATCTTCGGCTATGATCCCCTCTCTGTTTCCGCCTTCCGCTGCGGCGACGATGTGACCGCCGTTGTCAACTACGACCGCTACAACGTCACCAACCATTTTATGGAGGGCTGCTACAGCTACAATGCCGCCGTCTATGCCAAAAACAAGACCCTCTTCCGTGATATCGACATCGGCATGTGCTACCAGCACGAGTGCGCCAGCTTCACCAACATGCTGCGCCATGGCATTCAGGATCACAGCTATGAAGAGCTCATCCTCCCTGTCTACTACCTCAACGCCATCGAGCGCGCCTATCAGACCGGCGTGACCCAGGCGATCCCCAAGGTGGAAGTGTGATTGATTCCATTCCACCACCTTTCAAAACAGCAAATCCGACCTATGGATTCAACCACAGGTCGGATTTTTTCGTTATACATCAGATTCAAACGCCGTCAACAAAGCTGAATACTGCATAATATCTTCACCAACTGTTCGCTATATCGGAACCGTTGAATATTACACTTCATCATTATAATATCTGGTTATCAAATCAGCAATATCCTCTGCCACCTTACGAATTTCAAAAAGCTCATGTTCCCAAATGTATATTGCTGCTGCATCTGTTTCACCATTTTCCAAAACACGATAGCAGTAATAATCGCCACATCCATTTGTTGCAAAGAAGATAAAACGATTGACCTTTTCTTCAAATTCATCGGGTTCAAGATATTCGGGGAAGATTTCTCTATTCCCCTTCACATGGTCTATCATCTTTTCTGCTGAAAGTAAAAACCATTGGTCACCATTTGTTTCCCGCAGCAGCGCTTTGAGGTCTTCGGGGAATTTAAATCCCACATATTCTTCGGCTCTCTGTAATTCTTCTTCGGGACAAGGTTCCTGAACTTTTGCCCAACGGTTTCCCTTTATCATTTTTTCGATCAATTCACGATACACGATAATCCCTCTGCAAATTGTATTTTATTAAATTGATATCCACCAACATACGCCGTATTTGTCGATAATTGTAGCACAGCATTTACTCCAGGGAAGTTCACCAAGCGGTTCAAGAATAACTCCGCCTTCGCTTAAAACCTGAAAAGCATTATAAACCGCTTTCTCTGTCCCCATCTCAAACACATTAAATGTCATTGTTTCCCATTTATACTTGTGAACAACAGCAATATCACATGGGTTTTTCGCTTCCGCCAATGCCAAAAATCCTTCTCCATTTACCGATAACTCACAGTGCTCATAAGCTGTATTATCTTCATTTCTAAACTCACGGGTAATTTCTGCACCAAATGCCTTGCAGTATGTTTCTGCTGCTTCAAAACTGTTTTTTACATATACTTGAGTATAGTTTTTCATTTTGATCTCCATAAATCTCTCGTTTTGCTTGTTGCCGCATCATCACACGAAAAAGAACACGGATAATCAGGCACGGCAGGTTCAAACTGCCGCGCCTATCGCCTATCACTGTTATAGTACCTTTCCTTGTACACTCAAGGACGGTTTTGGTTTCTGACTTCCGCAGCCTTACTTCACTGCCTCCACATATTTTCTGGCCAGCTCGGTCATGCCTGCATAATCATCGCTGTCCACCAGCTTTTTGCTGACGATGTTGGAGCCGATACCAAAACCGCATACGCCGGTCTTCATGTAGTCGCGAATGTTGTTTTCGTCAATGCCGCCCACAGCCAGCAGTTTGATGTGAGAGAGCGGTGCCTTGATAGCCTTGACATAGCCGGTTCCGAAATTGGAGATGGGGAACAGCTTGACAAAATCCGCACCGTACTTGTGTGCCTGCATGATCTCACTGGGCGTCAGCGCACCGGGCATGGAAACCAACCCGCAATGAACGCTCTCTTTAATAACCTCTTCATCGGTGTTGGGCGAGATGATAAACAAACCGCCTGCTGCCTTGGTGAGACGTACCTGCTCTGCGGTGATAACCGTACCGGCACCCACATAGAGCTTACCGGCAAACTCTTTTGCCAGAATGCCGATATTTTTGGCTGTCTCCTCGTCGGACACCTTACCGGAAGCATCATAGGTGATCTCCAGCAGACGGATACCGCCGTCATACAGAGCTTTTGCAACCGCAACCACCTTTTCACCGGGCACTCCGCGGAGGATGGCAACAATCTTGTTGTCCTCCACAGCCTTGATAACCTCTGCTTTCGCAGGAACTTCCATCGGTTTGCTTACTACAGACATTTCTATTTTCCTCTTTTCCATAATATCTTCTTCGGTGAACGAGGTGAACAAAATCTCCTTTGCACCCACCCGTTCCCGGTCATAAGTCAGGTATATTCTTCCATTCAGTTCATCCGCATCCGGATAGGAGATATCATTTCTCTCATCAATGCACAGCCGGTACTTCCAGGTCCTTCCGTCATCCTCCGAGAGACATAGTGTCATGTGGCTTCGGCTCTTTCTGTTATCGTTCCGAACCAGCAGCACTCTGCCGGAGGACAGCTTTTTCACATAGAACCGGGTATCTGCGCTGACAATGCCGCTTTGCACCGTCTCGCTCCAGCTTCTGCCGTTATCGCACGAGTAACTCTCGGCCAGTTCGCCCAATCCCGTTCTTGCAAACATCCGCACACTGCCGTCTTCCCGCTGGTATGCCATCGCTTCATCAAAATAGGTAGCCAGCTTTTTGGAACCATAGCAATGGGTAAAACTCTCACCACCATCAGTGGAGATGCTGTAACCATAACGGTCGGTCAGCTGATCGTAGGCAAAACAGAGCCAGTCGCCGTTGGCAAGGAAGGTGGGTTTACAGCGCAAAAATCCCGGATAGACGTATCTGGGATCGGAAAATACCGGTTCTTCCGCATCCGGCTCTTCACAGATGATTTCCCACTCGCTGTGCATAAAATCATTGAACATATATCCGTCCACAAAACACAGCGGCTGCCCCGCCCTTGCCTGTGGCCTCTCTTTCGGAGCAGGCTCGGTATTGTTCTGTACCCACTGCACATGCAGCCGGCCTTTCGGGTCGATAAACAGCTGAATATCCAACGCATGGACACACCGTTCGTAGCTGCTCGGGATCACCAACAGCGGATCGGACCATGTCGTTCCCTTGTCATCGCTGTATACAAGTAGGTTATAGTTGCTCATATGCGGCTCCGTGGTGCCGCCGGAATACCACCCGAGGTAGATCCTCCCGCCTTTTGTCACCGCAATGGTGGGACATCCCTGAAACATCCGAATATCCTCATGATATTTCAGGCTTTGCGGACGGTACAAAACATCGCAGGGTATTTTTTCTGCATTCCTCACAGATACTCCCTCCTCATTATAATCATTATAATTTATTTGATTTTCAATGTATATAGCAAAAAGAACGATATATATTGATTTTTCTGCAAAGAGAGACTATAATACAGATGGGTGATAAGATGTACAAGCTTTTTTCTCAGCAAATCTCTCACGACGGCATTACCTTCAAGCACACCAGAGGAGCCAGCGACCGCTCCGGCAAAGAGTTCCATATCTATCATGAGATCATTCTTTTTCTCGGCGGCGATGCCGAATTCATCTCCGAGCACATTCACATGAAACCAACCCACAGTACCCTGATCGTCATCCCCAAAGAAACCTACCACCAGATGATCATTCACAACACACCGGAACGATACCACCGCTGCGTTCTCCAGTTTCACGATATTCCGCAGCTTTCCCGGCTGATCAGTGAAAGCATGTCTGCCCTCACTATTATCGAAGCAGACAGCAACATCCGCTATCTCTTTGACAAACTGATCGGCTATACGGCCTCTCAGCACTCACAGCCTCCTCTTCTCTCTGCTGTGCTCACCCTTCTGCTCAGCGAGATCACCGCCCGGGATCCTCTTATCCTCACCGAAAACCCACAGAATCCGCTGGTACGCCGCGCGGTTGATTACATCAACCAACACATCGGCCGCCGCCTGACCGTCGATGAAATCGCTGCCTGCTGCAGTGTCTCCCCCTCTACACTGTCGCACATCTTCAAACGGGAGATGAACATTCCCCTGCATCGGTTTATCATAAAAAAACGGCTGATCAATGCCTATCACCGCATCTCTGCCGGGGAGCCTGCTACCACTGCCGCCATGGAATGCGGCTTCAACGATTACTCTGGCTTCTATAAACAGTATAAGAAAACTTTCGGCTTTCCCCCTTCGCAGAGAACACGCTGATTGTATTCCGCCTATCAAAACGGCCTTCCGCATCTTTGGGATGCAGAAGGCCCTTTACTTTTTCAGAGATTGCGAAAATCCCGGATCCGGTGGAAGGTGGAATAATTGGCATCGTGGTAGTTGTGGGCACCATTCAGCGCCGTACGGCAGAGATAGAGGATGTCATCCCCTTCTATACTGAAATCCACATACTGGAAACCCACATCCTGCGGATCACTGTCCCGATAATCCAACAGATCGCTCGCCGTCTCCCAGTGTATCAGGTCCCCGGATTTCAGCAGCGAAAGCAGATTTCTCGTATTCAGCCGCTCCGGATTGTATGCCATGGTAGCGACGGAATAATAGCATCCGGATTTTTCATCATACTTGATCATGAACTTGGAGTAGTTTGCAGGAAATGCCATGCAGCGGACATAGGTCAGCGGTGCGTCATGGTCTTCCGTATTCACCCGATACACCAGCGCCTGATGATATTTCCCAAAGCGCATAATATTGAGCAGCTCGCCGTTTTTATCCACAACCAAAGTTCCCTCAATGGTCATGGTGTTGTCCGGCAGTCCTTCCAGCTCCGGTGCAAACTGCCCGAATGGAACCGGCTCAGAAAAACTCCAGTTTTCCGGCACCAACAAATCCGCACTTTCATCGCAGGACATCACCATGGCAGCATGACCATATTGCTGGTTTGCCCATGTTCCCCACTCCAGTGTGCCGTAGAGTCTTCCGCCAAAATACACCATATTCTGCGGATTTTTATGCACGCCGCTGCTTCCGTTTTTTCCGTTTGCTCCCCGCAGCAGCACCACGGGAGCAGAAAAACTCTTTCCTCCGTCCACGGATTTTCCAATCAGCAGATCGCCGTACTCTGTCGAGCAGGAGAGCATGTAGAGTTCTCCCTTATGAATAAACATCTTTCCCCAGAAACAGGGCATCAGCTCGCTGACATAGTGCCAGCTCTCTCCCTCATCATCGGAGCGGAAAATCAGTGTCAGATTCTGCGGGTGGCTGCCTGCAAACAGATCCATGGATGCCAGCAGATAGCCGTCGGGATGGCGCACCATCGACGGCGAACACAGGTACCTGCCCGAAAAGGCATAGGCCTCGTCATCGGGATGGAGATAATTCACCACATTGCCGACCGTTTCTCCGCAACGTGCCAGACGTACCCTGCTCTTCTTTTCTCCCGCAGTGACATAAAACTCATAGTCCGTACCGCTCTCCAGATTCTCTATATCACAGAAGGTTTCGGTTGTATCACACAGGCAGGTGAATGCTTTCTCCCCGCACCGGCGGAAATATACCCTGCAGCTCATTTTCTCATCAGCAAGCCACTCAAAATGGATCCTGTCCCTATAAGGCACCACCCGACAGATGTAGATCTCTCCCACCTCTGTCAAAAATGGACGATAGGGTCGGTAACTCCACGTATTACGTCCTCTCATTGTTTTCTCTCCTTATTTCCCTTCTGCCAGCTGTTTCTCCACATAATCCGTCATCCGCTTCATCTGCTGCATGCAGCTGCGGTCATAATCGGTTATCGCCTCACTGCTGCGGGTACGGGCTATGTTTTCGGTGGGAATTCCGCAGAGTGTCATATGATACTTTGCCGTCAGCGGATAGGCCAGCGATTCCGTAAACCCGAACAGCCCAATGATAGACTGCACCAAATCTGCTTTCTCCGGCTCCTTTGCATAGTTTTCGCCCAGCCATGCATACAGCTTCGGATGGAAATTGCACATGATACCGCAATAGCCTTCCGCACCGTTCCGCATGGTCTCCAGCAATGTCTGGCAGTTGGCATTCAGCAGCTTAAACGGACTGCCTTTCAGCTGCTTGCAGCGCTTGGCAATCACCGCTGCATCACAGCAGGTATCCTTCATATAATAGAATTTTCCGGTTTTCAGGCACCAATCCAAAATTTTCGGTGTCACCAGACGCTTATAGGGATGGGGACACTCATACAGTCCCAACTTCACATCATCCGGCAGAGCTGCCAGAAGCTTCCCGCAGTTTGCAATCCACACATCATCGCCCTCGTTGTTCAGGTCCAGACGGTTGGTGATGAGAATCAGCGCATCGGTGCCGGATGCCCACACTGCATTGAGTTCCTTCACCTGATCCTCATAGCTGTCGCTCACATGTCCCGAGGAGACAACGGTAAAAGGTCTGTTGTGCTGTTTTTCCAGTTCCTTGGCCCGTGTGTAAACTCTGCGGTTGAGCTCCACCCGTTCCTCCAGTGTCAGTTTAAAAATCTCACTGGACTGGCAGACGGCAAAAATACCGTTCAAACCGTTTTCAAAATACCAATCCACATATTTGCAGGCTGTGTCGTAGTCCACCTCTCCATTCTTGGTGTAGGGGGTTATCATGGTAGTAAAAATATCCATTTTTACTTCTCCTTTCGTTTTTCAACAACAGTTTCATCATACCATTACCGCTGCCTGCGGTCAATACAAGCATCAGACAATCTTTTATAAAAAAAGGACATTTCTGTTCCATCTGCTTTCATCTGTGGTATAATAGGATCATATACCATTCACTGCAATATCACGATGGAGATGATTTTTTGGAGATCCTGTTTAAACAAACACCGCTGAATACAACGCTGCCCGCTTCCCCTCTGGAATACCACGGAATCGAACGCTGCTACCTCAAACACCTTTCGGTGGAACGGGACCGCTCCGCTGTTACAAGAAAAAGACACCACCATACTGGTTTTGAGATCCATATGATCGAACACGGCAGCCAGACCTACAAAACAGATACCGCTCTCCTAACCGTTCGCGCCGGAGAGCTGCTGCTGATTCCTCCCCTCGTCAAGCACTGCATGGTGGAGGAAATGCCGGGCACCTCTAAATACTCCATCACCTTTTCTTTAAAAAGCAGCAGCATACTCTCTTCCACCCTGTCCGATCCCCTCTGCTGCCTGGTTGAAAAGATCCCCTTCTCTCTTTCGGATACCATAACCGCTTTCCGCGCCGAACTGCACAGCAATGCGCCCTACACATCGCTCATTCTCTCCGGCCGCATTCTGGAGTGCATTCTGCAGATCCTTCGTCTCACCGATCCCCTTGACCTGACTGCACCGCCTCCCACGGATGAGGATGTCCGCCTTACCCTCGCAAAACAGTATATACAGGATAACCTCCGTCAGGATATCTCCCTGACCGAGTTGGCCACCTATTGCTGCATCAGTTCCAAGCAGCTGACAAGGATTTTCCGCAAAGAAGAGGGGATTTCAGCCACAGAGTATATCCGCCGCCAACGCTGCCAATACATCGAAAAACTGCTGGCAGATCCCTCACTCTCCCTACGCACCATCAGCGACATGATGCACTTCAACAACGAATATTATTTCAACACCTTTTTCAAAAAGCATGCCGGAATGAGTCCCGGCGCCTATCGTCTCTCCGTCCGTCACAGCCGGTAATCATTCTTCAAAAGCTATCAGGAAAGCTCTGCACGGTGCGCCGTCCGCACCGGCCAAATTCAGCGGAGCTGCATTCAAAAAATACACGCCTTCGGGTACCTCCGCAAGCCGGACTCCCTCCAGCAAAACCACTTCCGCACCCAGCAGTATTTTATGCACAGCCATCGGCGCCTCCGCCGGTCCCACCGACTGAGACTCGCCGCCCAACAGCAGCACACCCGCTGCCGCAAATATCTGTGCTGCCTCTGCAGATACCACAGCATCTCCCTTGACCAGGATCCGTTTTGCCGCTTCTCTGTCCGCTTTTGCTGCTTTTGCCAGCACCGCAGCCGCCATTTCCGCCGAGATGTCTCCCTGAAGTTCCGCCACAAAACACTGGCCTATAAAGCTTTCCGGCGGCAGCTTTTCCACTGTTTTTCCCTCTTTGAAAAAATGAAACGGGGCATCGATGTGGGTGCCGTTGTGGGCACACATCCGAAATGCCGTCAGGTTATATAAATCTCCCGCCTCCATGCGGCAGAGCTCCTCTTTCTTCGGGACCGGATCTCCGGGATACACCTCGCACCCGAATATCTCCTGAGAAATATCAAAAATTCTCATCGTTCTCTCCCACCTTTCCTTCTCTATTGTAGCAGAAGTACGCTGCCGTGTACAGGAATATTTTCATTTCTCTTGACCCACTCTCTTCTATCCACTATAATAACTGTAGGACAAAACTTCTCCAAAGGGAGGTACTTATATGGAGCCCATCCTTCAAAATTTTTCTGCCGATATGCCGCGCACCGACTATCCCCGTCCGCAGTGGAAACGCGGCAACTGGCTCTGTCTCAACGGAAACTGGGATTTTGCCTTTGATTTTTCCAACAGCGGCGAAGCCCGCGGCATGGTTGAAAACGGCGATTATCCCCTCACCATCCGTGTCCCCTTCTGTCCCGAAAGCAAGCTCTCCGGTATCGGTTATATCGATTTCATTCCCGCCGTCTGGTACCGGCGCACCCTCACTCTGAATACCATCCCCTCCGGTCGGGCGCTGCTCCACTTTGGCGCCGTGGACTATTTCTGCAAAGTCTGGGTCAACGGCATTCTCTGCGGCAGCCACATCGGCGGCTACACCTCTTTTGAACTGGATATTACCGATACACTCCAAAAAGGAGAAAACACCATCACCGTTTATGCTTACGACGACAACCGCTCAGCACGGCAGCCTGTAGGCAAACAGTGCGTTGAATACCGCTCCATGGCCTGCTCTTATACCCGCACCACAGGTATCTGGCAGACCGTCTGGCTGGAATTCGTCCCGGAACGCTATCTGCTCCGTGCACAGATGATCCCCCACGCTCTGGACAAAGCTGTGGATGTTACCGTTTTCACCGGTTCTCCCGCTTCCGGCTGTACCCTGCGTCTTACCGCCCGCTATGACGGACGCATCGTCGGCCACACCGAATCACACATCGCCGGCAGCATGGCATCCGCCCGCATCACGGTAGATGAGCTTCACCTCTGGAATCCGGGCTCCCCTGAAATATACGATCTTACCCTTGAGCTTCTGGACAGCGGCACAGGCGCTGTCATCGACACCGTGGAAAGTTATTTTGCCCTTCGCGATGTCTCTCTCACCGACCGCGCCCTCACCATCAACGGAAACCCTGTGTTCATGCGTCTGATTCTCGATCAGGGCTTCAACCCCGACGGTATCTATACCGCACCCAGTGATGAATTCCTTAAACGGGATATCGAACTCTCCATGGAGCTTGGCTTCAATGGTGCCCGCCTGCATCAGCGTGTCTTTGAGGAACGCACCCTCTACTGGGCAGATATGCTGGGCTATATCGTCTGGGGCGAGCATGCCGGCGGGTTTGATCTCGGCTCTGCCAATGCGCTGGAATATTTCCTGCCCGAATGGATGGATACCATCCGACGCGATTTCAACCATCCCTCCATCATCGGTTGGTGCTGCCTCAATGAAACCTATCACTGCATGACTTTGGATGAAGAGGTGCACCGCATTCTCTACCGTGTGACCAAATCCCTCGATCCCTACCGCCCCGTCATCGATGCCAGCGGCGGTATGCATTACGATACCGATATGTTCGACATCCACGATTACGAGCAGGATCCCGAAAAACTGGCCGCTTATCTGGCTCCCATGCGGGAGGATGCCCGCGTCTTCCACAGTCCCATCGGACGTTACCGCGGCCCCGCCCCCAAGCGCCCTGATCTCTATCAGGGACAGCCCTACTGGGTCAGCGAATACGGCGGCACCTTCTGGAATCCCCATCTTGCCAAGGATGCCGATGGCTGGGGATACGGCGATGGCCCCAAAACCGAAGAGGACTTTGCCAAACGGTATGAGGAGCTCACCCATGTCCTTCTCTCCCATCCCCGTGTCTGCGGTTTCTGCTACACCCAGCTGACCGACATTGAACAGGAACAGAACGGTCTCTATTTCTACGACCGCACCCGCAAACTGCCAGACTGGGTCTATGACCGCATCCGCACCGCCAACACCGCTGCAGCAGCGGTTGAAAAATTCTGATTTTTCATCTGTAAACCATACACGCCCCGAAGAAAATTTTTCTTCGGGGCGTTCTTTATAAATCCTGATTTATTCTCTTTTTCTCACATTTCCAGCGGATATTCTTTGCGGATCACCTCTCCCGTCAGTTCTTTTCCCGCGGCATAGCGGTATATCTGCTTCACCTGTTTTTCCAGCAGTTTCCGCTCTCTTTCGGTTTTCAGCGTTTTGTAAAGAACATCTATCGGCCAGGTGGTAATGGCTCCTCTGCCCTTCTGCACCGCTTTTAGAATGGAAAACGTCACGCTCTCCAACTGTTTTCCGTTCAGATACAGATGCATGGCAAGACCCATTCCCGGCAGATTTTTCTTTACAATAATATCCGAATTGGGCGCCATATTAAAATTACCGAGAGAATAGGCACAGGGGACTCCGTTTTTCCAGAGGGCACGCTGCACCATGTGGGAATGAGAGGCCAGCACCGCATCCGCGCCGGCTTTCACTGCTTCCTCCACCACATATTCGGAGAATTTTCCCGGCTGCGGATTAAACTGCCCGCCCACATGGGGATAGCAGATGACAAAATCCGCCCGCTCTTTGGCAAGCCTGATATCTCCGACAAACTTCTCCATATACGGTTCAATTTTGTCCATATCCATCCTGTCATCGGCCCTCTCAATGGTGGGAGGAAGTCCCATACATTTTTTAATAACACCGCGATGTTCTTCCTTCAGCTTAGGGAATCTTCTGTCCACCCAGGTTTTCATTTTAGCCGATACCTCGGGTGTATAGGTGGGCATTTTCAGATGCCGCAGCAAATTCATGTTTTCTATGTTGGCATCGCCCTCGGGCAGCTTTTTATTGGTGGTATAGGTGTAGGCAATCACCGCAATTTTCACACCGTCACAAGTTATGTAATATGCCTCTTCATGTCCCTTTTCCGGCAGGAAACTGCCTGTATGCGGAAGACCGATCTCATCCAGTACCCGCAGAGTCCGATACATCCCGTCTATACCCCGGTCCAGTGTATGGTTATTGATGGTGGAGATCAGATTAATTCCTGCATTTTTCGCCGCCTGCGCAAAGGAATCGGGTGCGTTGAAAACATAGAAGCAGTCGGTGTATTTCACCTCTTTGCCCGCCAGAGGAAACTCCAGATTGGCAACCGTAAAATCCGCCTCATCCAGCAGGGGACACACCTTTTCAAATACACTTTCAAAATTGTAGCTGCCGTCTTTTCTGCGCGCCGCCTTTAAAACCGGCGGTTCACACATAACATCGCCCAAAACCGTGATTTTCACGTTTTCTCCTCCCTTCGGTCTGCTGCTTACTTTTTGACCGGCAGCAGCATCCTTGTCTGCTTTTTATACTCTGCAAACCCCGGCTTGGCTGACTGTCTTCTGTCTGCCATAGGAATGCTGACAACCAGAAACAGCAGTGTATTGGCAACCGCTCCCGCACAGAGATACCACATCTTCGGGAACACCGATATCACCATCAGTGCCACACCCCACCACATGAGTATCTCACCGAGATAGTTGGGATGGCGGGAATACCTCCACAAACCGCTGCGGATAAAGGTGCCCGTCCTGTTTTTGCGGAAACGGTGCATCTGAATATCCGCCGTTCCCTGCAGCACAGCGGCAGCAACAGACAAACAGAAGAACACCACGCTTCCGATATTCCATTCGGCATCATTCAGGAACGCATACACAGCCGGCAGCGTACACCCATAGACGATCAGCGTAGGCACAAGGTGAATCCCCATAAAGTTGATGACAGGATAGAAGCTCCCTGTCTTCTCTTTCAGCATGGTGTACCGCCAATCCTGATGCTGCAGCCCCTGGAAGGTATATGCCCAGTTTGCCGTCAGGCGGATTCCCCAGAAGCACACAGCAATCAACAGCAGCAGCCTTACTGCAGAAAATTCCGTCGCTGCCGCATAGGCGACCAGAATTACCATCGGCTGAACACTCCAGTAGGGATCATATACCGAGGCATTCCGAAAGATCAGACTAAAAACAAAGGTGATGACCGTTGCCACCACATCGGCAGCCAACAAACTGAGCCACCAGTCCCAGGGCAAATGATTGTATATTCCCATTCCCGCTATGACGGCTATGATATACACCGCCGTAACAATAACAAAACTTGCTGTTCTGCTCTGCATACACTTTCTCATACGCTCACATCCTTCAGCACCAAACATCGGAAAAACTCCTCAAATGAGGTTCCTCTTCCGCTTTTACAGGCAGCCTTCTTCGCTCTTATTTTGCCGTGGAAATATCTCTGATCATATCTCCGTTGATGATACGGATCTTCTTTTTCTCCTCCACCTTGATCCAGTTTTCCTCCACCGCAAGGATCTTTCCCTGTACTCCTCCGATATCGTTGAACAAGGTGATGGTGCAATCTTTTCCGATAAACTCTTTCAGCATTTCAACAGGCATTTTTCTTTTAACTCCTTTTCTCTTTCTTTGCATTTTACTGTGCATAAACCGCATCCGCAGCGGGATGATAATACAGCACAAAATAATAATCAGGTATAAATACCAGTATCCTATCTCAGCCACCTCCATACGCTGCCGTTTTTTCCTTATTTTCCTGTACCTTCCGGCACAGATCCTCTCATTGACCGCATTGTTCTGTACCCCGCCGTTTCATTCTTCTTTTTCATCCACACGAAACAGCAGCGCCCCAAAATATGTGACCGTATCGGCACCGTTGTTGTAGCGGATCCCGGCGGCATGGGCCAGCTCATTCACAATAAACCCATATCCCTCCAGTGAATGGTACAGCAGCTCAGGGAACCGGCAGGGGGCATCCGGATAGGTACACACTCCGCATTTTCCGCACCCCTCATTGGAAAGCAGCAGATAATTCTGCAGACATCCCTTCACTTCCCTATCGAACAACTCCACCAGCCTTTTAAAATCCTGCATTCCATTTTGCATTCCTTCAAAGTCGAAGGAATCTTCCAGTTCATATCGGTTGGAAAACAGCAGCATTTTGTCATACTGTTCCACTCTCGCTTTGCACTCTTCCAGTGTCCCCACTGCCGGCGGACAGGCCCATGAGGCTCCATAGCCCCGACAGCGGTTCTTCTCGCAAAGTTCTCTTACTTCCCGATAAAACCTCAGCTCTCCAATCTTCACATATCCTGTTTCAAAAAAGATATTTTCAGCTGTTTTTTCTATTTTACAGACAGCACTCATGTGTTTCACGCTTTCCTATCGGATCTCCATCCTGTACAGCCCCTCCCACGGGGAATCCTTTTTGAATGTAGGCACCTTTTCAACAAACTTCCAGCCAAATTTCTCATACAGGCCTACATGATGAGTATAGAGATACACCTCTTTCAGCCCCATCTTTGCTGCATTTTCACAGACTGTATTCATCATTGCACGGCAAACCTGTTTGCCTCTGAATTTCTCATCCACATAGACATTGGCCAACCAAGGATAGATATCCGGTCTGCTTCTCAGATCATCCGACATGGACAGCTGATACATCCCCGCCGGTTCTCCCCCAAGCAGTGCCACAAAGGTTTGGGGAAGCCGATCCTCATGGATGGAGCGCTCCAAAATGCAGGCTACCTCCTCCATGCTCAGCCCGGTATCCCTGCCCCACCAGTCATAACTCCACCGACACACCCTGGCAAAGACTGCACTGTTTTTATCTGTCAGTTTTACAATCTCCATACCGCAATCTCCTGTTTTTTCCGTCATCCGGCAATTTTCCCGATCCATTCACACAAGATGGCACGTATATCTTCGGCACAGCCGCAGCTTTCTTCATGCAGCAGGTCATGCCGCGCATCCGGAAACAGATGCATAGTCACCTCTTTAAGCCCTGCGGACTCCATTGCATATTTCACCTGCAGAACACCTTTTCCGAAATCTCCCACCGGATCCTCCTGACCGGACAACAGTAAAACCGGCATTGTTTTGTTCCATCTGTCATAGGCACTGCGGCTGCCTGTACGCTTCATGGAATCCAACAACTGCCAAAACAATCCGGAGGAAATGCTTTTACGGCACAGCGGATCTGTCATATAGCTCTCCCGCTCGCTCTCATCGGAACAAAGCCAGTCAAAATCCGTCCTGTTGGGGATAAACTTTTTATTATAGGTTTCAAAAGAGAGCTTTTTCACCAACGGCGTGGTCTGATCAAACCCTGCCTTTTTGATTTGTGTTTTCACAATAGCCATCATCAAACGCAGGATACCGCCCGGCTGTTGTCCCGTTCCCATGATCACTGCACCGTCCACCTTGTCATCATAGTGGTTCAGATACTCCCGCAGCAAAAAAGATCCCAAGGAAAATCCCAGCATAATATGGGGAATCTCCGGAAACCGTTGTGTCAGCTCCCCATAAAAGAGGTGCATGTCCTCCAGGCTGTCTTTCCAGCCATTTTCACCAAAGGAGGCACAGTCGGCGCTTCCCGGGTTTTCTCCATGACCGCGCAGATCAAACCCTGCCACTGCCACACCCTGCGCTGTCAACGCTTCGGCCAAAACCGTATAACGGCCGATGTGTTCTGTCATGCCATGGGTAATCTGCAGCAGAGCTTTTGGTTCTGTTTCCGGCAGCCACAGCTTTCCCGGAAGCATTACACCACCGCTTCCCACCACGGTCACGTTTTCCATTCTCATTTTCTTTCCCCTCTTTCCCTGTCATGCAGAATTTTTTATCATATATTTGTATCAAATCATACCATACTTTTCCTTATTTTACAAGGAGATTTCAACGTGCAGTATGCCGGCAGTTTATTTCTTACTTTTTCTCATTTATCAAAATATTGCAGATTGAATAATCAGCCCATATCCCAGTATAAATATATCCCCACCTTCTTACAACCAATAAAAAAGCACGCTTTTTATTTTCTCTTCTTTCTTCCACCCACTAAACATAAACTGAGATTCTCATCATAAAATGAGACATTGTTTTCTTTCTTGCCCTTTGCTATACTGTATACACAGAAGCTTCTGAATTCCATCCTCACAAAGGAGATCGTTTATGAACAGCACTATTCTCTCGGAAAACCTGAAAAAATTCCGCATTGCCAAAAATATGACACAGGAACAGACAGCGGATTTTCTCCACGTGAACACCCAAACCGTCTCCCGCTGGGAGTGTGGCACTACGCTTCCCGATGTACTGACACTTCCCGAACTTGCTAAACTCTACGGTGTCACTGTCGATGATTTCTACAGAAAACACTCCGTAGCCTATGACAACTATGCTCAACGGCTCTCCGCTGTTTATGAGAAAACCCATGACCCCGAAGACTTTTTCCGCTGCGCACTGGAATACCAGAAGCTGATAAAAAACGGAGAACTCTCCCCGGCCGATCAGTGGAATTATGCAACCATCCACCATTTTATGATGCGCCACTGTCTCCATACCGCTCTGGAATGGTATGAGAAAGCAGCAGAAGCCCCCAACAGCGATCCTCACACCCGCAAACGGGCCCGCTCTCTCCGCGGAAAACTACTTTTTGAAATTGGAAAAGGCAGCGAAGTGATCCGTGAACAGCAGGAACACACTACTCAAAATCCCGAAAACACATTGGAATGGGAGTTGCTGATTGAAGCCTTTATTTGGGCAGAAGAATATCAGGAGGCCTATTCCTGTTTCCGGACAGCTTCTGCCAAGTTCCCCACCGTTTGGGAACTGTTCATTTACGGCGGTGAAATCTGCGCTGCCTTGGAACGCTATGAAGAAGCTTTCACCCTCTGGGACAAAGCCGGTGAGCTGGGAACCTTTTTCTGCGACGACCTCTACTGCAAAGCCGCCTGCCTCGATGACCTGGGAGAATACGAAAAAGCGGCCGGGCTGTATATGACCATTGCAGAAAAGCTCCGTGAGCGCAGCTTTGATGTGGAAGCCGACATGGCAGAAGAAGAGGCCGAAAAAATCCGTCAAAAAATAAACTGACAGCAAAAGCCAGAGGAAATCCTCTGGCTTTCTCCTTATTTTCATCTCACCGGTTCTGTCCAGTATGTCTGGTTGTAAATATCGGTGAAGAGATAGGTTAGCTCTGCTGCCTCTGCATCCACATAGACGTCGCTGATCATCAGCTCGCCCTCAACAATCAGCTGCTCTCCCAGCATATAGCTGTCCAGATATTCTCCGTCATAGCTGTAATAATCGCAGACAAAATCAATCACATCGCCGGGTACCACCGCATCCATGGTTTTGGCCACCGTCTCAGTCTCGCCGTCTTTGTAGACTCTTCTGACACCAACCACCGTACCGTATGGCTTCTCATTCGTAAATTCAACAATCATCTCCGCCCTCTCGCCGTTGTAGAGGATGGGAATACGTCCTGTAATGCTGTAGCTTTCTCCGTCACTCACGGTAGATTCATGATAATATGCCACCGGCTGACTGTTGACCGCGATCCATGTGATCTCTGTGGGTGCAAGCAGATTGCCTTTCTCATCAAAATCATAGACCGTATCAAACCCGAGATCGATATATCCTTCCCCGTCGTCGAAAAACATGTTGGCATACAGTGCCTGCACCAGTTCCCACTGTTTTTCCGGAAGAATGATCGCCGCGCCGCTTGCCGTATCCTTCCATTTTAAAAGATCGGTATCAAAGGTGTTTTTGCTGATATATGCCGCTGTCTGCTCCTCATTCAATGCACGGCCGCTCAAAAATGCGGTGTTATCCTGTCCCAGACCGGAAATACTGCCCACATTGCCGCCAAGGAAGCTCTCCAGCATCTGCCCGACGATATCCGTATTGCCGGAAACCGCGCCGGAAGCACTCCCCATCAACGAAGAAAGCGGAGATGTTGTACCGCCGCTGGCAGCCTGTCCGCTGACTTCCATGCTGGCGAAAGCCTGTATGCAGCGGGCATAATCCTCGTCCATCCCGATCTGCTCATAAGTTCCCACCGCCGCATCTACCATGGAGGCTTTGCGGAAGGGGAAGTAGATGGAAAGTCCGTACGAGTTTGTCATATTGGGGGAGGTACGATTATATTTCACCGTTCCAAGCAGCGCCTTGGCCAGTGCCTCCCCTTCCTCGCTTCCCATATTTCTTGCCAGATGCACCAGATCCACCTGATCCACCTTGCTGGAAACGCCGAATTCTCTGGAATCGCTTCGCGCATGAGAAACCTGTGCGTAATTTTCATTTTGAATCAGCTCATAGGTATCCTTGGAAAACGCCGCCAAAGCCTCGGGAATGGTTGCCTCTGCCTCGGCCAGATCCACAATGGAAAGCGTTGCCGACTGTCCGGAACATTTTTTGGCGCAGGTTGCAACAAAATCATCGATGATCTTCTTTCCAATCTCAATGGTGGGCATAGAGGTATTGTTCGACAGCGCCGTCAGCCAGTTGGTGTAATACCAGCCGATACCGGGTTCCGTCTCTTCACTGGCGATCATATAGTCCGCGTGTTTGGTGAGCATGAGCGCATTTTCCGTGGTTGCCATCAGGCAGGCGTCAAACCCGACAAAGTCGAACTTGATTCCGCTGTCGCTCAGTGCCTCATCGATCTCCGCAAGGCTCATGGCACCGCTGGATGCAAACTTTTCATCATAACCAAAGCCGCTCACCGAACCACCGCCGTGGTCCCAGAAAATCAACGCATTCCGGTTGGCAGGATAGTTTTCTGCACACCAATCGATGAAAGAAACCAGGGTATCCGGGTCGGTCATAGATTTGCTGCCAAGATTTTTCTCCATGCAGCGCATGCCGTCATCTTCAATTTTCCATATCTGGTTGGTTTTGCTGTCCAGCGCCGTATTCTGCCACTTTTTGCAGCCGCCGGCATAAACAAGCAGATTGACCTTTTCCGAAATATCCGCATTCAGCATCTCCTGCAGATCCATCGTCGCCATCTTGCTGCGGGATTCCAGATCGGTTCCGCAGAGATATACCATAATGGTGATCTCATCCTGCCCGCTGCCGAGAATCCCGGTATACTTTTCGCGGGCATTTTCTACTACAGAGGTATCCAGTGTTCCTGCGTTGCTTCCACTGTCCCAACCACCGGAAACACTGCCGCCGCCCAGACCGCTCAGCAGGGCTTCCATGCTGCTGCTCATCTCACTGCCGGAAGGCAATTCTTCCTGTATGGGAGCCTGAATATTTCCAATATTCCCGCTGTCGGGGATCTGCTCTTCGCCGCCAAACAGGAATCCGCCGATTCCGCCGCCGCCCAGCAGAAGGGCCAGAAGAAATACGATCAGCTTTCCTATGCCGGAACTCAACAATCCGCCGCCGGAACGTACGGTACCCGTTCCCGTTCTCCTCATTGTGCTGCCGCCGATGGGGCGGGAGGATGAACTTCCTGCACCACGGGGAACTCTTCCGGGAGAACCGACCGGTCCGGTTCCCAGTCCGGCGCCTCTGCGGTGTATGGATTTCCCTGCTCCGGTTATATTTCTTTGTCTTCCACTTGGTCTGTTCACAGCCATATGCGGCCTCCTGCATTTTGAAAACTTCTGGGATTATTATACCACATCTCCATATAAAAAGAAAGAACTTCTGCATCAGATACCATACTTTCATTGCCCACGAGACAGAAATATTACGATGTACGACAGGTTTCCACGCCCTATCTCTCGCAAATATTTCCTCTGGCAGAACCGGTACGAGACAGGAGCTCTTCTCTCCTCACCCCGTATCTGTATAACTCGCCTGCTGCGGTCACCAGCTAAAAACGTTGACTTTCCTTCCTCCCAATGATAAAATGTACTTATCAATGATAATACAACGTTTAGAAGGTGTAACTATGTCGCTCCACCATAAAACCGCCGGGTTCGATGTGGTCGTTGCAGGCGGAGGTCTCTCCGGTATGTGTGCTGCCATTGCTGCAGCACGCATGGGTGCTAAAACTGCAATCATTCAGAATCGTTCTGTCTTTGGCGGAAATGCCAGCTCCGAGATCCGTATGCATATCGTGGGAGCCAACTGTCATGGCTCTAAAGCCAATCTCCGCGAAACAGGCATTTTGGAAGAGATTCTTCTGGAGAATAAACGTCGGAATCCTTACGCATCCTTTCCGATGTTTGATACCATTCTTTGGGAAAAGATACGCTGCCAACCAAACCTTACCTATTATTTGAACACCAACGTAGATGATGTCCTCCTTGATGATAAAAACAGCAAAAACATCCGCGCTGTCATTTGCCACCAGAACACCACGGAAACCGAATGGGTGATCTCCGGCAAAATTTTTGTGGATGCCACCGGTCACGGCACGCTGGGTGTCATGGCAGGCAATGCCTACCGCGTCGGCAGCGAGGGCAAAGCCGAATTCGGAGAGCCTACTGCCCCCGACGTTCCCAATACCGATACCATGGGCAACACATTGATGTTTGTTGCAAAAGACAGAGGTGAACCTGTCCGCTTCGAAAAGCCCGTATGGGCCAACAGTTACAGCGAAGAGGATCTGGTTCAGCGTCCTCATGTGGAGGAGATAACTGCCCATGCCGACGGCGGCGAAATCGTCCGTCCCGATCAGAACAAAAATCAGCTTCCCGGATTCTCCTCCGTGGATTCCGGCTACTGGTGGATTGAATTGGGCGGCGATTATGATGATATCATTGAGCAGGCTGAGACGATCCGGGATGATCTACTGGGCTGTGTGTTCGGTGTATGGGATCATTTGAAAAATGTCGGTAACCACGGCATCGACAACTATGATCTCGAATGGATAGGTATGGTGCCTGGCTATCGTGAAAGCCGCCGTCTGGAAGGCGACTATATTCTCACAGAGAATGACATCCGCGGCAACCGCATCTTTCCGGATACCGTAGCCTATGGTGCCTGGCCTATGGATGTACACGTCCGCGGCGGACTGCGCGACGTGAAAGACTTTCCCTCTCATGTCTATAATTTTGACGGACTCTATACCATCCCCTATCGCTGTTATTGCAGCCGTGATATTTCCAACCTGATGATGGCCGGCAGAGATATCAGCACCTCCAAAATGGCATTCAGCTCTGTCCGCGTTATGGGCACCTGCGCCGTCGGTGGTCAGGCTGTTGGTACCGCCGCAGCTATGGCGGTACAGGAAAGCTGCACACCCCGCGAGATTGGACAACGTCACCTTCACCGTCTGCAACAGCAGCTGATGAAGGATGACTGCTATCTCCCCGGCTTCCGCAATGAAGATCCACTGGATATTGCCAGAACTGCCACAGCCGCAGCCACCAGCGAAAAGGACACCTGCAGGGCAGAAAACGTCCTCAACGGCGTGGCGCGGACCGTCGGCAGCAAATCCAACTGTTGGGAATCTTCCCCCCTTGGTCCTGACGGTGAAACCCTTTCCCTCTCTCTTTCTCAGGCACATCCTATCCGCGAGATACGTCTGACCTTTGACACAGGCTTGAGCAGAGAGATTATGCCTTCACTGACCACTTTGGTGCGGCAGCGCCAGGGAAAAGATCTCCCTCATGAGTTGGTTAAAGACTACACTCTGACACTGAAAAAGCATGGAGAAGTGGTTTGGCAGAAGACTATCACCGGAAATGGGCAACGTCTGAACATCCACACACCCGGCGACGTTGTTGCCGATGCCCTTGATGTAACGGTCACCGCCACCTATGGCTGTCCGGAAGCAAGAATCTACGAGATTCGTATCTATTGATTTTTCCAAAGCACCAAATCCAATCTGCATTATCGGAACGATCGGCCCCTTTCTGCTGATCAATAGCCGACTCATCTGCCCCTGTTTTTCATATTGAATTTTACAGGCGCGGTGTCAAACACAAGACTCCGACTGAACCAAGGAATCCCACACCGATTGGTGTGGGATTCCTTTTATCCTGCCGCAAGTGGTTTTCTTTCCATCGCAGTCATCTGCTAAAATCACTGACATCACTTTCTCTCAATGATAATACAGCGTTTAAAAGGTGCAGCTATATCATGCCTGTTAGGTGGCGATCTGTCCGGAATGAGGAAAGATAAAATTCCTTTTATTCATAGATCCCGTACAGCTTATCTCCAATCTCCCCGGCCAGCGCTGTGAGACTGCGCATATTCTGCTGCCTGAACCAGACGGCCATTTTGGCGTCTGTCTCTCCTGTGCCGCGGTTGCACCATTGGTAATAGGGGATCAGGCAGAACTCCTTGCCCTGTGCCGATATGCCGTAAACCCTTCCATCTCTCGGCTGCAGCTGCGGCAACTCCGCTATCTCAATATCCACGTCTCCCTCATTGTCAATTCCCTCTGCACACATGATAAAGGGACCGTATGCAACAGCAACCTTTCCATGATTTTCTTCCACTTTGGGATTGGCAAAAATTCTGTGCAACGCGCTCTTGTACTGGAGAGTCAGAACTGCGGTACCTTCTACATCCTCCAACACAGCATATCCTCGTTCTGTCTTGTATTCAACTTCCTTTCCATCCCGCAGCAAAATGAAATTCTCCACATATTCCGGAATACGGATCTTCACAGTAAACCGGTTTCCTTTTGTATCTATGGCAATCCGGTTGCCGAACTGAGAAACAGAAAACCGTTCATTCTCATATCTGCTGCCGATAAACATGTTGACAGTGATGCCGTTTTCATCATAGGAATAAATAAAGCTGTTCAGGGCGGAAAAGAGCTTCAGCAGCATCGGCGGACAGCAGGGGCAGCCATCCCATGCCCAACGGCGCAGACTGCCGTCACTCTCAAGAGGATTCTGATAAAAGAAATGACGGAAATCTGCCCCCACTGCAGAAAGGATGTTGTTATAAAGAGACCGCTCAAAGCAATCGAAATATTTTGCATCGGGAGACAGCAAATTCATTTCGGTATTCCAGAAAGCCAGACCAATGGCAGCACAGGTTTCAAGATAGGCACGATTGGGCAGATGATAGTCCACATCAAAGCCTTCGATGTCGTGCCGTGCTCCGATTCCTCCGCTTATATGCAGTTTTTTATAAACAACATTATCCCAAAGAACCTTCAGTGTTTCTATATAGTCTGTCCTGTTTTTCTCCTGCGCCACAACGGCAGCCCCCAGATAGCACAGCATGGCACGGACAGAATGCCCTACTGCCTCGGTTTGCTTTGCAAAGGTGATATGATCCTGGCTGTATTCCGGCAAAAACCGCCTTGCCAAAAACCTTCCCCTGTGATCTCCCCTGGCCTCATACCAGAATTCGGCTATGTCAAGATAGGCTTCACCACACACGTGATTTTCCTCTGCAAAATCACGCAGCTCTTCCTCGTCGCGGAAAAGACGGTAAAGCTTTACAAACGCCTCCTCCGGCAGAGAGTGACCCGGAATAATATTTTTCCTGGGGGCAGGACCGATGGTCTCAACAATCAGATTTGCCGCCTTAACGGCACAGCGCAGCAGGCTGGTTTTCCCCGTTGCCCGGTAATGGCTTATGGCCGCTTCAATCAGACAGCCATGATCATAGAGATCATGCTGTTCAATGATATCACCCTCATTGTCGCCCCATCTTTTATCGGGATATTCCTGTATTGTTTTTGTGCACAGAAAACCGTCTTCTTCCTGGGCTTTTGAGATAATTTCTATTACTTTATCAATATAAGCTTCCAGAACCACATCCTGTTCAGCAGCTAAAAAATCACAGGCACCACGAAGAGATTCCAACAGTAATCCATCGGAAAAAGACGGTCCCGCATGCATTTTCCCGTCACCTGCCGCCACGGAGACAAAATTTGCAAGATAATTGGTTTCTTCCATTTTGGTAAATGTATACGGCACGGTAACATGACGGATCTGCTCCAGATACGGTGTCCAAAACGCATCTTCAATGACTACGCTGCCTGTTTTGGGATATTTTTGATACATATTCTCTTCCTCCTGCCTTTTTTCTTTATTTTACAGCATTTTATTGACTTTTACTCGCTGCATATTGTATAATTACAGAAATATTTTATCTTTTTCAGGTACTGTCATATGATTATACATCAGCAGGACAACTCCAACCCCAATTATAGTCACAACGCCTTTTTCTATACTGAAAAAATATGGGATTATCACTTTCACAAAAACCTTGAGCTGATCTATGTGCTGCAGGGTCAGGTGAACTGCACCGTAAACAATGTCTCTCACACCCTTAGCAGCGGCGACTTCGGCATCTGCCTTCCCTATGATATCCATCGTTATGAGCCCCAGCAGAATACCCTTTATTGGGTCCTTGTTTTTTCGGAAGACTATATTCACTTTCTTTCAAAAAAATTCTCAAAAAAAATGAGCATCGGTTTTCCCTTCCGTGCTTCTCCGGAGGTGGAGGAATATCTTATCAAGCGGCTGATATACAACGAAAACCCCACCGCCCTGACTTTAAAATCCTGCCTCTATGCCATCTGTGAAGAATTTCTTGATAAAATCACCCTTGCAGATAAAAAAGGAGACGAGATTCTCATGATTGCCACCCTTGCGGATTATATCCATGAGAACCACACCAGAAAGCTTTCACTTCGTGAAATTTCTCAAAAGCTCGGCTATGACTACAATTATATGTCCCGTTTTTTCCGCAAAACTTTCAATATGACTTTCACCGACCTTGTAAACACCTACCGCCTTGAAACAGCAATCCAGCTTTTGGAATATACCGATAAAAACATCACTACCATTGCTTATGAAAGCGGTTTTGGCAGTGCCCGGGCTTTCAACAGCTTTTTCAGGAAAAACACAAATATTTCTCCTTCTCAATACAGAAAAGCATCCCAAAAATAATTGGGATGCTTTTTGCTTGTTTCACTTTTTTCTGACCATAATTCCAACAAAGGAAGTAACCGGCTTAATAAGGCTCTCATAATATTCCTGATCACCCGCTGCATATTTATGGTTACTGTTAAACCACTCCTTCCAGGACAGCTCAAAGGAATTCATCTCCCAGGTTTTAACCTCCGCAATCTCTTCATGGGTTCCGATAATTTTCTTCCAGAAGTCCGCACTTTGGAACATATATGCTTCATCCCCCAGCCACGGAGCAAGCAGTTCTTCACTTCTTCCGTCATATTCGTTTTTGATACCGGGAACAGCAATCAAAGCAACACCACTTCTTTTGATAAACGGCAGAATCTTTTCGGAAAAGAACCCCTCTTTCCCTGCAAAATAATGATATGCGTCAATGCTGATCACTGCATTAAACATCGCTTTTTCAAACGGCAGCTCATTGGCATCACAATGTACTGGAATCAGCTGTTCCTGCATTCCCCAGCCAGCAAATCGTTCACGATTCGCCTCTTCTGTTATCCACAAATCAGCAGCATACACCTTTGCACCTGTCTCTTTTGCAAGGAACATACTGGTAATACCGTTACCGCAGCCAAGATCCAGCACACACATATCCGACTCAGACGGCAGCGGATATTCCTCTATCAGCTCATCCAAAAGTCTCACACTGTTCGGCCCCATCAAAAACTGGGCGGTAAAATACTGGTTATATTTATCACTCTTCATTATTTTTCTCCTTTGCCAAAACATGCCAGTCTAAGTATATCACAAAGTTTTTCAAAAGCAATATTGGAAGCAGCCTTTTTTCACATCTGCCGTGATTGACAAAACGCCCAAAGCAATATAAAATAAAATTGATACTCTGCAGGATATACTCATACCGTTTACCTGCCAAAAGAAAGGAGTTTACATCCAATATGAATTTTGAAGAAATGTTATTGAAAAGAGAAAGCTGCCGTTCCTACTGTAATAAACCGGTTTCCAGAGAGGATCTTATCAAAATTTGCGAAGCAGGCCGCCTGACCCCCAGCGGCTGCAATGCTCAGCCCTGGAAATTCATGGTTGTTGACGAAGCGGATGCCAAAGCCAAGCTTTGCGATGCGCTGTTGGTGGAGGGCAACAAAACCGGTGCTCCCTGGCGGGAAGAATGTCCTGCTTTTATTGTTCTGGTGGAACAAAAAGCCAAACTGATGCCGGCAGCCATAGAATACTATCAGGATTCCCAGCGTTTTGCTCAGGGAGATATCGGCATGGCCAGTCTTAACATGTGCTATCAGGCCATGGAGCTGGGACTTTCCACTTGTATCCTCGGTATGATTGATCGAAAGAAAATACACACGCTCTTCCCCATTCCGGAAGAACAGGAAGTACGTTTGGTTCTTGCTGTCGGTTACAGCAAGGAGGAGAAAGAACCTCGTTCCAAAACAAGAAAACCTTTTGAAGACGTGGTTTGTTTCAATGAATGGAAATAAGAGCAAATCAAAACAGCAGCGGGCCTACCTCTGCTGTTTTAATTTGCTCATTCAATGTGACAACATCACTTCGATCCTTCCTGTCAAAAAATCTTTTGACAGTTGAACGACAACTGCTAAAACTCACCTGTGCAGTTATTGAATCACTGCAGATACACGGTTATAATAATATCAGAAAGCATCGATTCATTGCTCTTAAAGTAGGATTTTTAAATATGGATAATCAAAAAATCGAAGCTACCATTGCTCTGCTGAGAAATAGCAAAAATATGACTCAGACCGAATTAGGGGAACGTGTCGGCGTTTCTTTTCAAGCGGTCAGCAAGTGGGAACGAGGAGGTTCCCAAACTTAAAGATACCACACTAAAACCCATGCTTACATTACTTCCAAACAATATAATTTTGGAGGTAACCCTATGAAATGCCTTATATCCTGCGAATATAACTTCGATAACTGCTGTGTGGAATTGAAATTTACCGATGGCAGTATGATTGCAATTGATACCATCGCCGTTGAGAACGAAGTAGCCGACAATATGTATCAGCGGTCAGAGCTTGACTATCTGATCTACAATGCGCCGCTTGAATATACTGACCTTATTTTGAACGGCGATCCCGAAACATATTTGAGAACTGTAACCGAATATAAACCTTTAGATTACTAACCGACACACCGCCTGTGGGAGAAAACCTACGGGCGGTATTTCCGTTCAACTACAAACTTACTGAATCCGATTTCAACATTAAAAATTATTATGTCAAAATCTTGTGCGAAAAAAGAAAATTAAAATTTTTCATTAACCTATTGACAAAGTAGGTGATTTGCGATATACTATTACCAACCAAAAGATAGGTGAATGAATGAGGAAGGAGAACACGGTTATGAAAAAGCTGTACACTATCACCAATACTATGATGAAGGAGATGTGCATGTGGACTTGCGGCATGTGTATAATTTGCTGCGCCCATCTTTCCGATGTGCTCTCCATTCAAGGCGTAACCCCTTGTACCGCCTGAATTTGGCGGAATAACAATCGCTTACAGCCGGGAGACTTTGTCGGAGTCTTCCGGATTATTTTTTGTAAGGCAGGTAAAACCCCGTGAAAAACTATTTTGAAAAACTCGTTAGAGAAAATTTCCGTTTCGGTCGAATGTGCCGGTATATGTATCATCACTCCCCCGAGAACATACATAGATCATTTGAAAACGAAAGGAAATAACGATTATGTCCAACTACAAATTTGAAACTTTACAGCTCCACGTAGGTCAGGAAAATCCTGATCCCGCTACTGATGCCCGTGCGGTACCGATCTACGCTACTACCTCTTATGTGTTTAAGAACTCCGCTCATGCAGCGGCACGCTTTGGTCTTGCAGATGCCGGTAATATCTACGGCAGACTGACCAACTCCACACAGGATGTCCTCGAACAGCGTGTGGCTGCTCTTGAAGGCGGCGTTGCGGCTTTGGCTCTCGCTTCTGGTGCGGCAGCAATTACATACACCCTTGAAGCACTCGGTCAGAACGGCGGTCACTTTGTAGCACAGAAAACCATCTACGGCGGTAGCTATAATCTGTTGGCGCATACACTCCCGAACTTCGGTATTACCGCCAGCTTTGTAAACATTCACGACCTTACCGAAGTTGAAGCAGCGATTCAGGATAACACCCGTGCGATCTACATTGAAACGCTTGGCAATCCAAATAGCGACATTCCCGATATTGATGCGCTCGCAGAGCTTGCACACAAACACGGCTTACCGCTTGTTGTGGATAACACTTTCGGTACTCCTTATCTCATCCGTCCTATTGAGCATGGTGCAGATATTGTAGTCCATTCCGCAACAAAGTTCCTCGGCGGTCACGGCACAACACTCGGCGGCATCATTGTTGACTCCGGTAAATTTGACTGGGCGGCAAGCGGCAAGTATCCCGCCATCGCCGATCCTAACCCCAGCTATCACGGCGTATCCTTTGTCAAAGCTGTCGGCTCTGCGGCATTTGTGACCTACATCCGTGCGATCCTGCTTCGTGATACAGGTGCATCCATTTCTCCCTTTGCGGCGTTCCTGCTCTTGCAGGGAACCGAAACCTTGTCATTGCGCTTGGAACGTCATGCCGAGAACACAAAGAAGGTCGTGGAGTTCCTTGCAAATCATCCGCAGGTAGAAAAGGTCAATCATCCGTCTCTCCCCGACCATCCCGACCACGCGCTTTATGAAAAGTATTTTCCGAACGGTGGTGCATCTATTTTTACCTTTGAAATCAAGGGCAGTCAGCCGGAAGCACATAAGTTTATTGACAGTCTGGAAATCTTCTCCCTCCTTGCCAATGTAGCCGATGTCAAGAGCCTTGTGATCCACCCCGCAACCACCACTCACAGTCAGCTCTCCGAAAAAGAGCTTTTGGATCAGGGAATCAAACCGAACACCATCCGTCTTTCCATCGGAACAGAGCATATTGACGATATTATCGCCGATCTCGAGAAAGGGTTTGAGGCGGTAAAATGAAAAACACAATTGTTTGCCGCACTCATTTGTGTAGCAACAATGCTCATTAAAATTCCTTCACCGCTTAAGGGATATATCAATCTCGGTGACGGTATCGTGCTTATCGCATCTTGGATATTGCCTCTGCCATACGGACTCATTGCCGCAGGGCTGGGTTCGGCTCTTGCCGATCTGTTTTCGGGATACGTTGTATATGCTCCCGCAACCTTCATCATAAAAGCATTGATGGCAGTTGTGGCATATTCGTGTTATGCGCTGTTTGTAAAAAAAAGCGAAATCCACGGTATCAAGAGTATTCAGCGGAATACTTTCGGAGTTCGTGATGATCCTCGGATATTTTCTCTTTGAGGGTGTTCTGTACGGCTTCGTGCCCTCGCTCGTCAATATCCCTGCCAATGCGGTGCAGGCGGTAGCGGGCATAATCATTGGCGTGATTCTGATCACGGTCTTTGAAAAACAAAATATTATAAAATTATTGAAATGATAGGGAGATGCAGTCATGACAATATATCAAAACGCAACTGAACTGATCGGCAAAACGCCGCTGCTCGAACTCACACATATCGAAAAAACACTTGGACTTAAGGCAAGGATACTTGCAAAGCTTGAATATTTCAACCCCGCAGGCTCGGTCAAGGACAGGATCGCCAAGGCGATGATCGAGGATGCAGAAGCCGCGGGCAAGCTTACACCTAACTCGGTCATCATCGAGCCGACA
>SVMZ01000036.1 GCA_015067185.1 Oscillospiraceae bacterium
CTGAAAAATGTGGATCCGGTCAACGCGGAAAAATATCGCAAGCTGGCAGAAGAGCATGGCAGAAATATCCGTGAATCTCTTACGGAAAGTTTGATTGAATCGCCGGTTGTGCCTATCGGAAACGGTTGTTGGATTCCTTCATCACCGATCTGGACAGAAGATCCAGGAGCACTGATGCTCCATGCCGAGGGGGGCGATTGGTACTCTCACGGTACCTTTATGGCAAGAGAGGCAACCGGCTCACAGTATTTGTATCTGCATGGTTTGCTTGATTGCCGTTCGGAAGAGGCTGGATTTACCGAGAATTTCTTCGCTGAACATCTCTGTTCCCGCAATGTTCTTTTCTCCCAGCCTTATTACAGCCCGCATCCCTACATCAACTTGATGCGCGGTCATGTCAAAGCGTTTCTCAGCGAGTTTTATAACAACTTCTCCGGTCTGGCAGACCGTGAAACCTATTCCTTCTGGGAGCATTATTTCCATGCCAGTCCGCATAAGCTGCATGAAGAGACCTGGTTCCTCATGCGCTGCCGCTGGATGCTGTGGCTGGAAGACGGAAACGATCTTCGCTTGCTGGCAGGAATCCCGAGAGCATGGATGGAAGATGGCAAAAAGATATCCTACAGCGGCGTAAAGTCTTACTTTGGTACCGTCTCTCTGGAGGCTGAGTCCCATGTGGCAGAAGGAAAGGTTGCTGTAAAGGTGCGTTTTGAAAGCAACGGCAGCAAAATGCCGGAACGCATTCTTGTCCGTCTCCCGCATCCGGATGAGACTGTCCGGGCAAAGAGCACCACGCTTGGCAGCTACTGCAGCGAATGTGAAAGTGTCATATTGTCTTGCAGGGATCAGGAAGTCAACGAATTTGAATTTGAGCTTCTTTTTTGAATAAACGCAGCTCAAAGGAGGGGAAGAAGGGGACAGAAGAATGAGTAAGAAAATAGCTGTTCTTTTAAAAAATCCTGTCAGCGGTCTGAATATTTCGGCTGTCCATGCCGACGTAGCATCATGTCTCTCTTTGTCGAAACTGCGTTATGAAGCAGAGTTTGTCAATGAAAAGTTGGGAATGGGAGCGTATCAGACAAGAGTTACCGTTCGCACCGAACAATTTGGTTTCAGCTTTTTCCTGAGAGATATCTGTGCGGATATCCCAGTTTACATTCCGCAGTATGGTGTAGCGGTTACCGATGCAGATGACGGAAGAGATTATGCCGCCATCGCCGCAGCGATTGCAGAGGCTGGAACCAAAAGCAATCTGGAGAAGATAGAAGAAGCTCCGGAGATGTGCTTTGATAAAGCCATTATTGGAAACCACGATTTGAAATCACCGGCATGGCTTGGCGTTTCCAGAGATATCCGCTTCTTTGAAATTGGCATCCGGGATTATTGTGCAGAGAAGTGTGACCGTGTTACGCCTCGCAACTTCAACAGATATTGTAAAGATCCCGAAATCGAAGGGGAGCAGATATCCTATACCTTCATGACAGGACGAGGTATTGGCTGTGAGAGCAATATTACCCGCAGCTTGGAGGATGGATTTCTGCCGATCCTCAACTCCAGAAACATAGATAACGACGTTGTCTATGATGTACAATATTTTGCCACCAACGAGTTTTCGCCGTTGGATAAAGAGCACGTGGCGGGCACTGATATGCTGGTTGCCGATGCTTACGGCTTTATTGCCAAAAATATGTTTACACCGGAGCAGCAGGCCAAGGTTGACAGGTTGGTCAAAGAGTTTGAAAATCTGCAGGAAGAAACGGTGTTGTATATTAAAGTCACCGCCCGCAATACGGCAAGGATGTCCCGTTATGCCCATGTTCTTGTTCCGGATGCCATGCCCAATACCCATGGCATGCGCCGTCCGGAAGGGGCCATTCAGCCGCCCCGCTATGATGAAACCACCGGATTTTCCGTGATGGAATCCGGGCGCGTCAATATGATTGCAACCCTCAACGGTGAGCCGGTGCCCCAGCTGGAAATGAGTGTCTTGCTCAAGCCGGAGGAGAAACTGGAATTTGTCTTTAAGATTCCTCATTCTCCCATACCCTATGAAAGAGCGGTGGCCCTCTCGCAGAACGATTATGATCAGCGCCTGAACGAATGCAAACAGTTTTGGCGCGGCCGCATTTCCGAAAGTGCAGAGATCCATCTGCCGGAAAAGCGGATCGATGAGATGATCAAAGCTGGTCTGGCGCATATTGATATGATCTATTTCGGCAAAGAGCCCAACGAGCCTGTGGTGGCATCAGTGGGAAGATATCCTGCCATTGGCTCCGAAAGCTCTCCGGGTATTCAGTTCCTTGATACCATGGGCAACCATAAGCTGGCAGAACGTGCTCTGGAATATTTTGCAGTGAAGCAGCATGATGACGGCTTTATCCAGAATTATGGCGGATATATGCTGGAGACCGGATACGCCCTCTGGTCTATGGGTGAGCATTATCGCTATACCCGTGACGATGCATGGGCAAAACATATTGCTCCCAATGTCATCGCAGCCTGCGAGTATAATATTCGCTGGCGGGAAGAGAATTTGTCCGAAGATCTGCGTAAGAAAGGCTATGGTATGATTTCCGGCAAGGTGGCCGATCCCGATGACTTTTTCCACTCCTATATGCTCAACTCCGGTACCTACGCAGGTTTTGCCGGTGCAGCGGAGTTACTGAAAAACGTGGATCCCATCCATGCAGAGCGTTATCGCAAAATGGCAGAGGAGTATGGTGCCAACATCAGAGAATCTTTTGAAGAAAACATTGTCTGCTCGCCGGTTATTCCCCTGGGTAACGGCTGTTGGGTGCCTTCTTTCCCTGCATGGCCGGAATATCCCGGCTCCATGTCGCTCTATGCCGAAGGCGGTGCATGGTATTCTCACGGCACCTTTATGTCCCGGGAAATGAGCAGTGTGCAGTATCTGTATCTACACGGGATAGTGGAAAGCCGCAGCCTGCTGGGCGAGTTTGTGGAAAACTATCTGGCAGACTATGTCTGTGCCCGTAATGTGGCCTTTTCTCAGCCTTATTACAGCCCGCATCCCTATATCAACCTGATGCGCGGTCATGTTAAAGCCTTCCTCAGTGAGTTCTATAACAACTTTGCTGGTTTGGCAGACCGCGGAACCTATTCCTTCTGGGAACACTTTTTCCATGCCAGCCCCCATAAGCTGCACGAAGAGACCTGGTTCCTCATGCGCTGCCGCTGGATGTTGTGGTTGGAAGACGGAAATACGCTCAGACTGTTGGCAGGAATCCCAAGAAATTGGATGGAAGAGGGAAAGCGGATCTCCTATCAGGGTGTGAAGTCACACTTCGGTACCGTTTCGCTTGAAGCGGTTTCCGGGTTGGCAGAGGGGAAAATCAGCGTAAAAGTAAAGCTGGAAAGCAATGGCGGCAAAATTCCCGAAAAGATTCTTGTTCGTCTGCCGCATCCGGATGAGAATATCCGTGCCAAAGGCACAACGCTTGGCAGCTACTGTACAGAGTGCGAGTGTGTGGTGCTTCCTTGCAGACAACAGACAGTCAATGAATTTGCATTTGAAATCCTCTTTTAATAGAGTGAAATATTTTTGAGAAGGTGAAGTATGAGTAAAAAAATAGCAATTCTTTTTAACAAAGCCGTAAAAGGTTTCTCGGTTACCGCTGCTCATGCAGCAGTAGCAGCAGTGAGTGAGGTATCTCCTTTCCGCTGCGAAGTGGAACTGACGGATGAAAAAGTGGGATTTGGTGCCTACCAGACCCGTGTTACCGTCCGCACCGATGCCTTTGGCTTCAGCTTTTTTCTCAGAGACATCAATGCAATTTGCCCTGTTTTCATTCCGCAGTACGGTGTTGCCGTAACAGATGCGGCCGATGGCAGAGATTATGCGGCAGTGGCTGCTGCTATCGCAGCCAAAGGCGGAAAGAGCAATCTTGAGAAGATTGAGGAGGCTCCGGAAACCAGCTTTGACGGCTGCATAGAGGGCAACCGTGAACTCAAATCCTATGCATGGCTGGGTCTCTCCCGTGATATGCGTATCTTTGAAGTTGGCATCCGTGATTACTGCGCCGAGCAGTGGGATTGTGTAACTCCCCGTGATTTCGGAAAATATACCACCAACGAAGAGATTGAAGCACCCATTGTCAAATACAGCTTTATGACCGGACGCGGTATCGGCTGCGAAAGCAATACCGTCCGTTCTCTGGAAGAGGGAGTTCTGCCCATCCTCAATTCCCGCAATGAAGATAACGATGTGGTATACGATACCCAGTATTTTGTCACCAATGAAGTGGCTCCTCTGACGGAAGAGACCGTGGAAGGTACCGATATGCTGGTGGCTGATGCTTACGGTGTAGGACACATGCTTACTCCGGAACAGCAGGAGAAAGCAGATAAGCTGATTGCAGAGCATCAGAACAGACCGGAAACAACGGTTATGTACATCAAGGTTGTTGCACGTAACACAGCACTTGCTCCCAGATATGCCTTTGTCCATCTGCCGGATCCTCTGGCTGAACGTCACTACATGAAAGGTCTCAAAAGCGTACCGTACTATGACGGGGAGAAGGGCTTTGGCTGTCTGCCTTCCGGCAATGTCTATCTGGTTGCCAAACTGAATGGTGAGCCCGCACCCCAGAACGAGATGAGCATCCTTCTCCAGCCGGATGAAACGGTAGAATATGTGTTTATGATTCCCCATTCTCCCATTTCTGCAGAGAGAGCGGAGGCACTTGCAAAAAATTGTTATGCTCAGCGCTTTGAGGAGTGCAAGCGTTTCTGGCAGAGTAAGCTTGAGAAATATTCCAACATTCATGTTCCGGAGCAGCGCATTGACGAGATGATCCGCGCCGGTATGCTGCATATCGATCTGGGTTATTTCGGCAAAGAGCCGAATGGTGCTGTAGATCCCATTGTCGGTGTTTATACAGCCATCGGTTCCGAGAGTTCCCCCGGAATCCAATTCCTGGATTCAATTGCCAACCACACACTGGCAGAGCGTGCACTGCAGTATTTTGTGGAGAAGCAGCATGAGGACGGCTTTATCCAGAATTTTGGCGGATATATGCTGGAAACCGGCTTTACCCTCTGGTCTATGGGTGAGCATTACCGCTATACCCGTGATGATGAATGGGCAAAACGTGTTGCTCCTGCAGTCATTGCCGCTTGTGAATACGATGTGCGTTGGCGTGAACAGAATCTCGACGAGAGTCTGCGCAAACGCGGTTATGGTATGATCTCCGGTAAGGTTGCCGACCCGGAAGATATGTTCCACTCTTATATGCTCAACTCCGGTGAATATGCCGGTTTTGTCGGCGCTTCCTATCTGCTTGAAAATGTAGATCCCGAAGCTGCTGCAAAATATCGTGCTCTCGCTGCCGAATGCGGAGAGAATATCCGTGAATCTCTGGCAGAGAGCCTGATCGAAGCCCCGGTAATTCCGTTGGGTAACGGCTGCTGGGTACCGTCCTTCACCACCTGGACCGAATATCCCGGTGCCCTTTCTCTCTATGCTGAAGGCGGAGACTGGTACTCCCACGCAACCTTCACCATCAGAGATATCCTTGGTGCTGAGTATCTGCCGCTTCACGGCGCGATGGATCCCAACAGCCTTGAGTGCGAGTTTATGAAGGACTTCTGGGCAGATTATCTCTGCTCCAGAAACGTGGCTTTCTCCCAACCTTATTACAGCCCGCATCCCTATCTCAACCTGAGAAGGGGAGAGGTCAAAGCCTTCCTCAGCGAGTTCTATAATGCCATGTCCGGTCTTGCAGACCGCGGCACCTATTCCTTCTGGGAGCACTATTTCCATGCCAGCCCGCATAAACTGCACGAGGAGACCTGGTTCCTTATGCGCTGCCGCTGGATGCTGTGGCTGGAAGAAAATGCAGATCTTAGAGTTTTTGCCGGTATTCCGCGCGCATGGATGGAAAATGGTAAAGAGATCTCCGCAGAAAACGTCAAATCTGTCTTTGGTACTCTTTCCTTCAAGGCTGTCTCTGATGTTGCCAACGGAAAGATTACTGCTACAATCAAGCTGGAAGGCAACGGCGTCGAAAAACCGGAGAGAATCCTTGTTCGTCTGCCGCATCCGGATGAGAATATCCGCGCCAAGAGCGTCAATGTGGGAACTTACTGTTCCAAGTGTGAGTCTGTTATCCTCCAGTGTGAAGATAAGGCTGTCAATGAGTTTGAGATCGAGCTCACCTTCTGATTTTTCCATAACTCCATTTACAAATGCCGCCTCAAAAAGGGCGGCATTTGTTACTGCGTAAAAATATAACGATTCAATTTTAGCGAATTGCTTGCAAAGCAGGAAAATATATAGTATAATATTTTCAATAATCCTGTGTAAACGATTACAACGTTCCGAAAAGATGATCTGCATAGAGAAAAGCAGAAATTCAATACCGGGCGTTGATATGGAGAGGAGAAGAACTATGGGAAACATAAAAGATTTGAATGATATCAGAATCGGTACAATTGTACATGCCGATCAGGCGCTTAAACTGATTCCTCAGCTGCTTCCGTACGGCTTTGAGAGCTTTGAAATCACCTTTGGTGACAGCTGCGACGGTTATGATCTTCGCGAATTCGGTAAGCAGGTAACTGAACTTCTGGAAGGTTATGACTGCGTGATCTCCTGCCTCGGTCTTTACAGCAACCCGCTGGTAGAAGATGCTTACGGTGAAAAAACCATCAAGGGCTGGGAGAGAATTATTGATAACCTGGATGCCTTCGGTTCCAATATTGTTGCCGGCTTTACCGGACGTATTCCCGATGTACCCGTTGATCAGTCTATTGGCCGTTACAAGACTGTTTTCGGCGAACTGGCTAAACGTGCGGCAGATAAAGGAGTAAAGATTGCCTTTGAAAACTGCAACATGGGCGGCGACTGGAATAAGGGCTATCATAATATGGCCTTCTGTGAGCGTGCGTGGGAACTCATGTTTGATGCTCTTCCGGATGAAAATATCGGTCTCCAGTGGGAGCCCTGCCATCAGATGGTGCAGCTCGTCGATCCGATGCCCCAGCTGCGCAAGTGGGTTAAGAAGATGTTCTGCCTCCACGGCAAAGATGCAACCGTCGATTGGGATGCTGTCAGCGCCCGCGGAATCCTCTGCAGCGAGCCCTTTGCATGGCACCGTACACCCGGTTTCGGCGACAGCAACTGGACCGATATCATCTCCATTCTCCGCATGAACGGATTCACCGGCAGTATCGATATCGAAGGTTATCATGATCCCGTTTATCGTGGCGATCTGGAATGGACCGGTCAGGTATATGGTCTGAACTACCTCAAGAGCTGCAAGGGCGGCGAGTTTATCAAGATTGATCTGTAATCGATATTGATTTTTATAAAACAGCCCGGTGTATATCAAGCACCGGGCTGTCTGTCGCTATAGAAAAATAAAAAAGTCTATTGACAGCGATAGAGAAGAATGATATAATCAACACGAACCGCACAAAAGAATAAACAGGGGTGCTGGAGCATATCCGGCTGTGATGTGAAATAGATGTTTTCACTGTCCCTTATAACCTGATATGGGTAATGCCAACGTAGGGAGTTTATATAGCAAAAGCAGCGTAAGCCACACATGAAGCTATACATGACGAGTACCGCACAACCATAACGGGTGCGGTATTTTTTATTTTCAGAGGTGTAAAGCAATGGAGAAAAGCTATTCCAAGACCCGGATTATGGTAGAGTGTGCAATTATGATTGCGGTGGCCACCGTGCTGTCCACTTTTTTGAAAGTGTATGAAGCGCCGCTGGGCGGTTCGGTCACGGTTGCGTCCATGGCACCGATCATTATTCTTTCGTACCGCCATGGTGTAAAATGGGGCGTGGAATCTGCACTGATATATTCCCTGATACAGTTAATTCTTGGGTTGGGATCGGTGGCATGGGTTCCCACGGTAGGGGGAATCCTTCTGTGTGTCCTGTTTGATTATGTGATTGCATTTACTCTTGTGGGCTTTGCAGGGATTTTTAAGAAGCTGATCCCAAACGAATATGTGGGAATCACAGTTGGTACCTTTGTGGCTTGTCTAATGCGTTTCCTTTGTCATCTGGTCAGCGGGGCTGTGGTTTGGTATGAAATAACCAAAGCAGGACAGTGGAACGATGTGGTAAACCAATTTGGAATGTGGGCGTATTCGTTGATATATAATGCCCAGTATATGGTGCCGGAGACTATCATTACTGTAATTGTAACACCGTTGGTATTTGCAATGATATCAAAAATTGAAAAAAGAAGATGAATAAAAAGAAGCTGTATCCCAGGTGGATACGGCTTCTCTTTTGTAAACAGTGTCAGGTAGGGGAGAATGATCAAAGCAAAACCTTTCGGAAAGCCTCCAGATAGTAGCCGGCAATTAGTTTTGCGCCTTCCACGGTGGGATGTACACCGTCAGCGGCCCAATATGTGGGATCACGGTCAATGGAATGAGCGGCAAAGATGCCGTCCAGAGGAATAAAGGCATCCGCATATTCGCGGGCAAGCTTACGGGTGATCTGAATTTTCGGGTCAAGATCATAGCGGAAGAAGGATTTGTCTTCGGTAGAGCAAAGGAATTGCTCAAGAATGATGATTTTGGTGTTGGTTTTAATCTTCAATGCTTCCAGACAGGAGCGGTAGCAAGATTCGAAATAGTCGTGCGGCATCCAGTTTTGATTTTCGGCTCTGTGCCAGGTATCGTTGATACCAATGAGAATGGATGTGACATCCGGCCGGAAAGCAATGGCGTCTTCTTCCCAACGGGCAAGGAGAGATTCGGCGCGGTCACCGCCGATACCGAGATCAAAAAATTCAAATTCTGTTTTGGGATAGGCGTTGCGGATGGCTTCTGCGGCATATTTGGGGTAACCATTGCCAAGGTCATGGGGATCACTGCGGTCGCGGCCGGCATCGGTGATGCTGTCGCCCTGGAAAAGGATTTTCATAAAAAGACCTCCAAAAGGAAAGAATAGGTTGTAGCATTGAAAAAATTCTAACATTTGAAAACAAGTGTGTCAAGAGGAAAAAGGAAAAACAGAAAAAACAAGCAGAGCGAATCTTTTCAAATCTGCAATAAAATTTTAAAATTCTCTTTCCTTTTTTATAAATATGGTTTATAATAGGAATATCATATTTGGGAGGGAATTTTGTGAAGATAAAGAGTGTTGAGCTGTTTCAGGTACCACCGAGATGGCTTTTTATTAAAGTGACAACAGAATCCGGCCTTGTCGGATGGGGAGAGCCTGTTATAGAAGGAAAGGCAGCTACGGTTGCTGCCGCTGTAGATGAAATGAGCGATTATATCATCGGCAGAAGTGCGGAAGATATCGAGGATATCTGGCAGGTGCTTTATCGCGGTGCTTTTTACCGCGGCGGAGCCATTCTTTCCAGTGCTATGTCCGGTATTGATCAGGCCCTTTGGGATATCAAGGGTAAATACCACAACATGCCGGTTTACCAGCTGCTGGGCGGTGCTGTCAGAGATAAGTTGAGAGTATACTGCTGGATTGGCGGAGACCGTCCCGATGAGGTTGCGGCTGCCGCGAAAGAGATGTATGCCAAGGGCTACAGTGCTGTTAAAATGAATGCCACCGCAGATATTGCCTGGATCGATACTTTCAAGAAGGTAGAAGAGGTTTCTGCACGCGTTGCTTCCATCAGAGAAGAGCTCGGTTATGATATGGATATTGCCGTGGATTTCCACGGAAGAGTGCATAAAGCAATGGCAAGAGTTTTGATGAACGAACTGGATCAGTACCATCTGATGTTTATCGAAGAGCCGGTGCTCTGCGAAAATGAAGAAGCATTTGAAGAGCTTCGCCGTCATTGCCATACTCCCATTGCAACGGGAGAGCGCAACTTTACCCGTTGGGGATTCAAAAATATCATTACCAAAGGCGGTATTGATATCATTCAGCCGGATCTCAGCCACGCAGGCGGTATTTCCGAAGTGAAGAAAATCGCTGCCATGGCAGAAGCTTTCGATATCGCTGTTGCACCCCATTGTCCGTTGGGGCCGATTGCTCTTGCCTCCTGCGCACAGCTGGATTTTTGCACACCCAACGCCTTTATTCAGGAACAGAGTCTTGGTATTCATTACAATCAGGGCTCTGATCTGTTGGATTATCTTGCAGATAAATCAGTTTTTGAGTATAAAGATGGATTTATCGAAAAGCTGACCGGTGCCGGATTGGGTATCGAGGTCAATGAAGAAAAGGTTCGTGAGATGGCTGAAATCGGACACCGCTGGAGAAATCCGGTATGGCGCAACGATGATGGCAGCGTAACCGAGTGGTAAAAATTCCGGAATCTCCGGATGTAAAATAATATTTATCAAATAAAGAGAGGTAAAAATTATGTCACCAATGATATCTCTGGCGGGCATCGTTATCGGTCTGATCCTGCTTATGTATCTTGCCTACAAGGGACACTCCATTATCTGGGTAGCCCCTGTATGTGCCGTTCTGGTTGCCATTATGGGCGGTCTTTCCATTCTGGATTCCTATCTCGGCGACTACATAGAGGGCGTTGCAGGCTATATCGTCTCCTGGTTCCCGGCATTTTTCCTCGGTGCCGTCTACGGTAAACTGATGGATATGACCGGCTCTGCCAGATCCCTTGCCAGCAAGCTGGTAGCTCTCATCGGCCCCAACTTTGCTGTTGCCGCAGTTGTAATCCCCTGCCTGCTCATGACTTTCGGCGGCATCTCTCTGTTTGTTGTTGTTTTTGTTATCTATCCCATGGGTTATGCAATCTACCGTGCAGCGGATCTTCCGCGCACCCTGCTGCCGGGCGCCATTGCGTTCGGTGCTTTCGGCATCACCATGACAGCGGTTCCCGGTACCCCGCAGATTCAGAATATCATTCCCACCGAGTATTACGGCACCACTGCTACTGCTGCTCCGGTAATGAGCGTTGTTGCTATTCTGCTGATTGGTATTCCGGGTTATCTCTATCTTGAATGGCGTGTTCGTCAGGCACGTAAGAAGGGGCTCCACTTTGTAGAGGATCCCAAATATGTGGATAACTTTGCAGATAAGAAAGATGCGCTGCCCAAGTGGCACTGGCTCAGTGGTCTAGTTCCTCTGGTCGTTGTTGTTGTTATGCTCAATGTTCTTCCCAACATTCTTAAGAACGCAGGCGTTATCGAGCTCACCTCCAGTCAGGCTATTGTTGTCGCCCTGTTCGGCGGAATTATCGTAACCTGCCTCATGAACATTCGTCAGTTCAAAACCCTGCTTCCTGCTGTCAATGAAGGCGCAAACGGTTCTTTGATTGCAATCATGAATACAGCTTGCGCCGTTGGTTTTGGTTCTGTTGTAAAAGCTGTTCCTGGATTTGGTCTGCTTAAGACTGCTATGCTCAACATGCCGGGATCCATTTTGTTCTCCGAAGCCGTTGCAGTTAATGTTCTGGCTGGTGCAACCGGCTCCGCATCCGGCGGTATGTCTATTGCTCTGGAAGCACTGGCACCTCAGTATCTGGAGAAGGCCAATGCCATCGGTCTCAATCCGGAATATCTTCACCGTATTGCCTCCCTTGCATCCGGCGGTCTGGATACCCTGCCGCATAACGGTGCCGTTCTCACCCTGCTTGCGGTTTCCAACTGCACTCATAAAGAATCTTATATGGATATTTGTGTAACTTCCTGCATTATTCCCGTCATTGCATCGCTTCTGCTCTCTCTCATCTGGGGTCTTTTTATCTGATGATGTATTGACAAGAAACACAGCATATGATATAGTTAATTTGTAGTTTAAATGAAGTGAGGGGAAAGCATGTTCATTAAGTAATTGGTAAAACTGAATACAGCAATTGGTTCGGGAATCCCGGGCTTGTTTGCTGTCGGTTACCGGTTGCTTATACTGCTTTCATAACTCCTTTTGCAGGAATAAATGTACGCTGATATGACTGTATTTGCGGTATGTTTCGGTGTAGATTCATTCAGTTTTGCGGTATAAAACTCCATCCATCGGCAGCATTGCCCGTGGATGGAGTTTTTGGCTTTGAAAGGAGTGATTCCTGTGTCTTTGATTCAGGTGTCCGGGCTGACCTTCTGTTACGAAGGCAGCTATGATAACATTTTTGAAAATGCCTCATTTCAGATAGATACCGCATGGCGGCTTGGTTTTACAGGCAGAAACGGAAGAGGGAAAACCACCTTTTTTAACCTGCTGATGGGAAAATATGAATATCAGGGGAAAATCACCGCTGCTGTGGATTTTGAGTATTTCCCCTATGAAGTGGAAGATATGAGTGAGTTCACAATCAGCATTGTGGAGCAGGTGGCACCGGAGGCACAGCTGTGGCAGATTATGCGTGAACTCAATCGTCTGGAAGTGGAAGAGGATGTGCTGTACCGCCCCTTTGAAACACTTTCCAATGGAGAACGCACCAAGGTGCTGCTGGCAGCCATGTTTCTGAGGGAGAACAGCTTCCTGCTTATTGATGAACCCACCAATCATCTGGATATTGCCGCGCGCAGGCTGCTGACAGAGTATCTCCGCACCAAGTCGGGATTTATTCTTGTCTCCCACGACAGAGCCCTGCTGGATGGCTGTGTTGATCACATTCTGTCCATCAACCGGGCAACTATCGAGGTGCAAAATGGAAATTTCTCGTCCTGGTACTATAACAAGCAGCTGAAAGATAACTATGAGACGGAACAGAATGAACGGCTTAAAAAGGATATCAAACGGCTGACAGAGACGGCGAAGGAGAAGGCCGCCTGGTCCGACAGGGTGGAGGCGACAAAGAGCGGAAAAGGTGTTGCGGATAAAGTGAATAACAGAGGGCATATCGGTCACATGGCAGCCAAGGCGATGAAGCGCTCCAAATCCATTGAGACACGCATGGAGCGAGAAATTGGGGAAAAAGAACAGCTGCTCAAGGATGTTGAGAAAAAAGAACAGTTAAAGCTGCATCCTCTGGTATTTCACAGCAAAAGATTGACGGAGTTTCGTGATGTTTCGCTGTATTACGGCGAAAAACAGGTGTGTGGCGGTTTGTCCTTTACCGTGGAACGAGGAGACAGAATTGCGCTGTGCGGCAAAAACGGATGCGGAAAAAGCAGTATCATTAAGTTGATCTGCGGAGAGGCGGAAGAAACGCTGCGCAGTGAAGGGGATATCTATATTGCTAAAGGTCTGAAAATATCCTATGTAAATCAGGATACCTCCACACTTTCCGGAAAGATAGAGGACTACGAACAGGCCAGCGGTGTTGATCCCTCGCTTTTCCGTACCATCCTGCGGAAACTGGATTTTTCCCGTATTCAGTTTGAAAAAGATTTGAAGGAGCTCAGTGCAGGGCAGAAGAAAAAGATCGTCCTGGCCCGGTCGTTATCGGAAGAGGCACACCTCTATGTATGGGATGAGCCCCTCAACTATATTGATGTGCTGTCGCGGATGCAGATTGAAGAGCTGCTTACACAATATGCGCCAACACTGCTCTTTGTCGAACACGACAGCAGCTTTTGCGACAATGTGGCCAACCGTACCGTCAGGATCGGATGAGAAAATAAAACCGTTTCCCGAATAAAAAGGGGTGTCATTTCAGCATTAAATGTGATAGAATATATAATATCAAAAAATATGGCGGAGGGTGCCGTGTCATGAATCAAGCAAAAGAATATTTGATTGACCCCGCAGAGGGGAAAACAATATATGAAATACTGAAGAGCAAAGGTGTCTTTCTGGATGCTCCCTGTGCAGGGCGCGGTACCTGCGGCAAGTGTCTTGTCTATGCTTTTGGTGAAATGACACCGCTCACTGCAGAGGAGTGCAGAGTGCTTTCGAAAGCGGAGATCGAAGCCGGAGCAAGACTTTCCTGTCAGACAATTCCGTTGGGACAGTGCCGTGTCTGTCTCACGCAAAAAGGCGAAATGAACGAGATGGATGTGGTGGTCGAGGGGCTGGGCGAACAGCTGACAGAGCTTAAACAGGCGGTTTCCCGTGTGGGTGACAGGGTATACTATAACGGCCGGATGATTGCGGAAGCAGTTGCTGCTCCGCGCCTGATCGGTTTTGCGGCAGATATCGGCACCACCACCGTAGCAGTATATTTCTATGATTTGGAGACAGGTGAGCAGCTTGCCACACGCAGCGGTGTCAATCGTCAGCGTTCATACGGTGCGGATGTAATATCCAGAATTACCTGCTGTATTGAAAACGAAAAGGCACTGCCGGAGCTTCAGCAGGCCATTGTTTCACAGTTGAACGGCTTTATGGAGAGTGCGGCAGAAGAACTGCAGTGTTCAAAAGAGAGCATCGTATGCGGTGTCATTGCCGGCAATACCACCATGCTGCATCTGCTGGAGGGCATATCGCCTAACGGGATCGCTGTTGCTCCATTTACGACAACCTCGCTCTTTGGGTATGATGTGACGGCCGAACAGTTGGGAATGAATATTTTGTCGTCTGCGCCCATCTATCTTACTCCCTGTGTTTCCGCTTATATCGGCGGCGATATCACAGCGGGTATGGCGGTATCGCCCCTCTGCAGCAGCGAAAAGCCCTGCCTCTTTATCGATATCGGCACCAACGGCGAAATGGCCCTGGGCTGCCGTGATTTCATTGTATGCTGCTCCACAGCGGCAGGTCCCGCATTTGAAGGAGCGCATATCAAACAGGGAATGAGCTCGGTTCCCGGAGCCATCAACCGTGTTGCCGTGGTAGGGAACGACATTGAGGTCAGCGTTATTGCCGATGAAAAGCCGATTGGAATCTGCGGTTCCGGTCTGATCGATGCCATTGCGGTTATGCTGAAGATTGGTGCCATTGATGAAACCGGCAGACTCTGCGATGATGACGAGGTAGAAGAACCGTGGGATGTACGGCTCTGCGATGAGGGCTTCTGTCTTTGCAACGAGGTGTTGATTACCGCGCAGGATATCCGCGAAGTTCAGTTGGCTAAGGCCTCTATTGCGGCGGGAATATCCACCATGCTGCATTACAAAGGTTTGCGTGTGGATGAGGTTGACAAGGTCTATATTGCCGGCGGTTTTGGCGCGCATATCAACAAGGAGAGTGCCTGTGAGATCGGACTTCTGCCGAAAGAGCTTTCCGACAGGATCGAATTTGTGGGCAATGCAGCAGGTAAAGGTGCTTCTGCCTGTTTGCTATCCTCAGAAGTGAAAAATTTGACCGGAAAAATCTGTGCCAAGTGTGAATATATAGAGCTCTCTATGGATGCCTTTTTCCGGGATGAATATATCGAAATGATGATGTTTTGATTCTTTTGGGTTTGGGAATACCGTTGATAGCCGGGGTTCCGGCAGAAAGGAAACGAATGGAAGAATTAACAATACAGCAAAAACAAAAGGCCATTCTGGTTGGCGTGGATGCAGGTGAGTTTGATGCAGAAAGCTCTATGGATGAACTGGCAGAGCTTGCAGCCACCGCCGGTGCAGAAGTGGTTGCCAGAATGATACAGAAGCGGGGAGAATATGATTCCGCCACGCTGATCGGCAGCGGAAAGCTGGAAGAATTGAAACAGTTTGTGGGGGAGGATGAGGATATCCTTCTTATCTTTGACCATGAACTCGGTCCGGTTCAGCTGCGCAATATCGGTGACGAGACAGGTCTGGCGGTAATTGACCGCACCATGCTGATTCTGGATATCTTTGCGGGACGTGCGGTCACGGCAGAAGGCAGGCTGCAGGTAGAGCTGGCCCAGCTGAAATATCGTCTGCCGCGTCTGGTGGGTGCCGGCAAGTCTCTCTCCAGACTGGGCGGCGGCATCGGTACCAGAGGTCCCGGTGAAAGCAAGCTGGAATCGGACAGACGCCATATCCGCCGCAGGATTAATATGCTGGAGGATAAACTGGAGGAGTTGGAAAAGCGCCGCACCATGCTGCGGGCGCGCCGCAAAAAGGACGGTCAGCTGACAGCGGCGATTGTCGGCTACACCAACGCAGGCAAATCCACACTGCTTAATGCTCTCACCGGTGCAGAGGTCATGGCGGAGGATATGCTTTTTGCCACATTGGATCCCACCTCCCGCGGCATAGAACTCCCTGATGGCCGCAGCCTGATTTTGATTGATACCGTTGGTTTTATCCGCCGTCTGCCGCATCATCTGGTGGAGGCATTCAAATCCACTTTGGAAGAGGCGGCTTCTGCAGATCTGATTCTCAATGTCTGTGATGCTTCTAATCCCGAGCTGGAGGAGCATATCTCCGTTTCCGAAAAGTTGCTGGAAGAATTGGGTGCAGCAGAGACGCCGCGGATCACCGTCCTCAATAAATGTGACCGGGTCGGTGAGCTTCCCTATCTGGACGGCCACACTATTATTCCAATCTCAGCCAGAACAGGGGAGGGGTTTGAGCGTTTGATGGAAGGGATCACCAAAGCGCTTTCCTCTACGCATTCCCGTATGATGGTCAAACTGCCCTACGATCAGGCTGGTTTGCTTGCGCTTGTGCGTCGGGAAGGTAAGGTGTTCAGCGAGGAATACGAAGCGGATGGCATTCTGGCTGATATCCTGGTGGATATCAAGGTTGTCAGAAAGCTTATGGATTATAGGGTTACAAATGAAAAATAAATCCCGTGTATTGGCATCTGCGGATTCAGTTTGGGGTCTGCAGATGCTGTTTTTATGGCGGAAATCGGCTTTGAGCCGGTCTTTTGGCGTGGTTCCTGTTTATCAAAGCAAAATAATAACAGAGGTACTGCATGATAAGCAATATTGTCTGGTAAAACCGGACAATATTGCTTATGTTGTTTTTGGGGAAACAATTACACATTATAAAGCGTATACCCCTTGCAATACCATCACAAAAATAAAGGGAGATGCATAGGATAGCAAGGAGCAGACAGAGAAAACAGCGTGCAATACTGCCGAGGAAAATGTTTGAAGCAGGAGTAACTGCACGGCGTATGACTCATAATAACATAGCAACAAACCAAAGGAGGCATCTTATGAATCCCTTTTTCGAGAAACCGATGTCGGTGACAAGCAGTTTTCAAAACTGGAAGCAACTGTACCCGAAGTCGTACAACAAAAACGAAGTGGATCCCTACACAAAGACACGGATTATTCTGATGAATGGAACCGAATTTGAAGCAAACTGGTTTTCTCATCAGCTGGCACGCCATACCTGCAACAACGATCTTCGCCGGGAGATTTCCGTCACCCGGATGATCGAAAAACAGCAGCAGATCAAAATATCTCTCCTTAAGCCCTGTATTGAGAGCGCCCTGGAGCATACCATATCCTATGAACAGCTGGCAGTTGATCTGACGGCAGAGCTTGCCAAACGTGAGAGTGACTGCAATGTTAAAAAGGCGCTGGATTTTGCTCTGTTGGAGGATTTTGACCATCTCTATCGCTATGCAAATCAGTTGGAAATGGAACAGGGCATTGCCGCCGAATGTCTGGTGGGTCGTTACACAGAGATCATGCCGGGGCGTCCCACTATTGCCCATCACCGCTATCCCATGGATAACGTCAAACGCTGCATAGATCCTAAGTGTGCGGATAAACAAACGGTGCTTGCTTCCATGATCATCACCGCTGCGGAACAGCAGACGATGAATTACTATATGAATATTACAAATCTGGCCAGAAATGATATGTCCAGAAAACTGTATGAGGAAATTGCACTGGTGGAAGAGGAGCATGTGACACAGTATGAATCCCTGATGAATGCCAGTGCCACATGGCTGGAGATGCTGCTCTGGCATGAGTATACCGAAGCTTACCTCTACTGGTCGGCATGGATGACCGAAACCGATCCCTGCATCCGGGAGCTGTGGGAAGAGAATCTCCATATGGAGATTGCACATCTGCATAAGGCAGTGGAGCTGCTTAAAAAGTATGAGAAAAAGGAATGGCAGGAAGTGATCCCCAACGGAGATTTCCCCGCACCGCTGTCGCTGCATGAAAATGTGGATTATGTCCGCGGTATTCTCGGATCAACCGTACAGTATACCGGTTGTCTGGAAGACTACAAAAAGTTGGAAGAGCTGCCCTACAATGCCGACTTTTTCCGCTACCAGAATATCATCAATCCTACTGTTGATATCGTTCCCTCTCATTGCGTAATCGATATGCACATCAGCAAGAGAGGAAAAGACTACCGCTATCAGGTGGCTCCCTCTCCCGTGTGTGAGCTGCGCTGCCGCACAGAGGATAATACCGAGGTGGGAAGAAAGCCCAATGCCGCAGAAAGCACCGACTTTTTCTGCAATAGCAAATAAACTTCTTGAGAAAAGGCTGAAGGTGAGAACAAACTCATCTTCGGCCTTTTTCAATCAGGAATTGTATTTTTAGTGGTAGAGATACCGGAGATTTTGAGGTAATGTGAAGGAGAGCCCTCTATTTTCTCTTTAAATTTCCGGGAAAAATAATGAACGGATGAAAGAACGCATTGTCTGGCAGTTTCTGTGACAGAGAAGACGGTGGACTGGATCAGGAGCACCGGTCAATGTCTGCATGGACGGGATCAGGCACAGTTTTGCTCCGGGAGAACCAATTAGGGTGATACCGGAAAACGGCATTGCCCTGGAAACATTTGTCTATTACAGTGTTTATGCAGAGAAGGATCAGGGACTTTTGATTGTAGGGGAGGTTTTTAAGGGCAACGATGACGATCACGATAACGTGTTTCTCGTAAAATCCGAGTGATTCTGTGCCATAGAAGAGGATGAGGCTGTTCTGCATCCGCTGGTAAAGGAATATGGACGGATAATCTCTGCAAAATAAAAATGACAGCCCAATAAAACATCAAGCAACAGCGGTGTGGTTCAGGCAAAGCCAAACCAGCCGCTGTTGTTTTTGCAGAGGCAGGAGGGAGTGGGCTTTTCATAAATGTTTTTTATAGGAATATGAAAAAGAAGAAAAGCGAATTGTTATTTGCAGCTTGATATAGTATAATAGAAAAATCGGTTGAGAAACATGGTAAAAGGGGAGAACAAAATGAATAAAAAGAAACCATATCAAATAATTGCCACCGATCTGGATGGAACATTGCTGAATAGTAAGGCGGAAATAAGCCGGGAGAACAGAGAGGCGATCCAAAAGCTGACGGACAAAGGCATATTTGTTGTTCCCTCGTCAGGACGTACCCTTTCCGAGATTCCGAAAGAGCTGCGGGAAAGCAGAGAAATACGTTATATTATCCACTCCAATGGTGCTGTTGTTCTGGACAAGCTGACGGGAGAGAGGATCTTATCCTGCCTGTCAAAAGCATTGTCACAAAAAGTTTGGGATATCGTGACTTCCTATGATACCCATCTTACCGTGCGGTATGACGGCAGATGTTTTGTGGACAGCAGATTTCAGAGTGATGAGGATTATGAATATTATCATGTTTGCATACCGCATCAGACAGTGGTAAAGAATTTTGCGGAACATCTGGAGAATTTTGAACAGCAGATTCGTTCTGTAGAGGATATTGAAGTATTTTCAGTGTTTTTCCACAATCCGGAGGAACGGATCGCCTGCCGAAAGGTGATCGAAGGTACGGATGGACTGAGCGTTGTGGATGTGGATCCCAACAATCTGGAGATCATCAGCGGGAAAGCAGGAAAAGGAACAGCACTTTATGCACTGGCAGATAAGCTGGGAATTGACCGTACAGCAACCATTGCCGTCGGTGACAGCGATAACGATAAGAGCATCGTGAAAGCTGCGGGAATGGGTATTTCTGTCAGTAATGCCTGTGATGAACTGAAGGCGTTGGCTGATGAAATTATTTGTTCCAACGAAGAGCATGCGATGGCATATATTTTGGAGCATTATTTTAACTGAATACATGGAGGCGTTGTTATGAAGCTGAATTTAGAACAGATAAAAGCAATTGCAACCGGAGCTGTTCGCGCGGAAGAAGCGAATGGAGCAGTCAGATTATACAGATTTACCAAAGAACAGGAAGAACTTTACCGCGTGAGCAATCCGGATTTTTATGAGAAATCCTTTGCTGCTGCTGGCATCAAGCTGTATTTCAGAACGGATAGCACAAAACTGAAGTTGAAAGTGTCATTATCCCGCGGTAGTTCCCGTCAATATTTTTCTGTTGATGTTTTGGCAGACGGAAAAGTTGTGGGCTATCTTGATAATTTTTCAGGTTTGACACTGCCGAAGGAATATGCAAAGATTGAATTTCCTGATGGAATATTGGAAAAAGAGTTTGGCCTGGGAGAGGGAATAAAGGAAGTTTGTGTACATCTGCCGTGGTCAAGGGGAATCGTTATCGAAGAACTTTCAATTGATGATGGTGCCTTTACAGAAGCGGTAAAGCCCCGTAAAAAACTGCTGGTTTATGGCGATTCCATCACACAGGGATATGATGCATTACGGCCTTCTGAGAGATACCCAGCAAAATTGGCGGATGTACTGGGAGCAGAAGAACTGAATAAGGGAATCGGCGGCGAGGTGTTTCGTCCCGAGCTTGCCGCACTGAAAGATGATTTTTCACCGGACTACATAACCGTTGCTTACGGAACCAACGATTGGGGGAGAGTAGACCGGGAGACTTTCCGGAAAAATTGCTGTGGCTTTTATACCGCGCTGAGCCAAAATTATCCCGAGGCAAAAATCTTTGCCATAACCCCCATCTGGCGTAAAGATTGGGAGACAGAAACAGCTTTCGGTTCGTTTGCAGACGTGGAGAAAGAGATTCGGGATGCGGTAAAAGACTTGAAAAATGTAACGGTAATTTCCGGCATTGATTTTGTCCCAAAAGATGAAAACTATTTCAGTGATTTATATCTCCATCCCAACGATGAAGGGTTTGCTTATTATTTTGCAAATCTTTGGAAAGCTGTTCAGGATAAGATATAATCGAACCTATCATGTGCGGGAGGAGCGTGTGAATTATGAAAAATGTGACGAAGATGAATGAAAACATCCATCGTTTAACAATGGCATATAGAGATATATTTACTACAGTATACACGGTCAGAACCGAATCCGGCGTACTGCTTTTTGACGCAGCAAGCTATGATTGCGATGTGGAGCAGGCGATTCTGCCCATGCTGGAGAGCCTTGCCATTACGGCAGAAGAACTCAAATACATCTTTATCTCTCACGATCATCCGGATCATTCCGGCGCACTGCAGCCCCTGATCGAGAGATATCCCAACAGTTGCATTCTTTCCCGCAGTGCGGCGCTGAAAGAACGTTATGCCCGCTTTTCGGTGCATTGCCCGCAGGATGGGGAGAACATTCTGGATGTCCTGAAGATAGTCACCATACCGGGACATACCGAAGACAGCAGCGGTATATTGGATACCAGAACCAACACCCTGGTCAGCGGAGATTCTCTGCAACTTTACGGAATTTACGGTTCGGGAGATTGGGGAGCCAATATCGGTCTGACATCGGAACATCTGGATGCTATTGAAAAACTGCGTGGAATGGGGATTGACGAGATCCTCACTGCTCACGATTATCATCCTTTCGGTTATCATTACTGCGGCAGAAAAGCGGTAGGTGATGCGTTGGATGCCTGCATAGAACCGCTTTTAAAAATAAAGGAGATGGTTCTTCAGAATCCGGCAATGGATGATGCGGAAATACGGCAGCATTATAATGCATCAACCGGCCTTCCTGCAATTGGAGTCAGAGTTGTAGCCGGAGTTCGTGCTGCCATGAAACAGGGAAGACTATAATTGCTGAAACCATATCCTTTCATAAACATAAACGAAAAACCGCTTTGATGCAGCTGCGTCAAAGCGGTTTTGGTTTAAAAAATATATTATTTTTCTGAGGTTTGTTTTTTGAATTTTTTCAGGTAGTAATCCCGGTACAGGAAAATTTCAATAACCAGGCACATGAACAGCGAAGCAAAACCATCCAGCACGGAGTGTTGTTTAATAAAGGCTGTAGAGAGGCAGATCAGAATAACAGCGACAACAACAAAAATTTTCCACAGGAGAGAAGCGTCTTTTTCTTTGCACCAAACAGAGGCAATAGCCAAAGAGTAGGCGACATGCAGCGAGGGGAAAACGTTGGTGTTGGTATCGACAGAATACAGAAAGCCCACCGACTGGGTGAAAATATTGTCCCGGGTAAATTCTTCGGGTCTCATATCCTGACAGTTGGGAAAGAAAATATAGATGAGCATTGCCGTAACCTGGGTTATGATGATAAATATCATCAGTTTTTTAAAGCTGCTCACGTTATAAAGCAGGAAATAAAGCAATGAGCCGAACACAAGGAAATACCAGAAAACATAGGGGATGACAAACACCTCGCAGAAGGGGATCAGATCATCCAGTTTGCTGTGGATAACATAACAGGTGGATTCCGGAATAAATTTCTCAGTGATGAAGTAGGCAAGAAAATAGAAAACCCAACCGAGCAGCAGTTTAAGATGAGAGAAACGGGGATCGTTTATTTTGGATAAGCGAAACTCTCTGTAATCAACAACCGGCTTTTTCATGGAGATACCTCTCAATGCTTATTTTTTGGATAGTATTTTTTCGGAATATTGCGGTAGGGAACAACGGTATGGAGAGGGAGATCAACGGCAATAGCAGAGATCTGCTCCATCAGATAGTCACAGATGCGTTTACGTTCTTCTTCAATCGGCGCATCAGCACGGAAACGAATCGCTTCTCCCAGATACATCTTATTGAGATGGGGAGCGATATATAACGGGACAAAGAGGAGTTCCTTCCCGGTTTTTTTATAGTAGAGCTTTGCAATATCAATGAATTTATCCTGAAAATCATTGATGATGTGGTTGTGGGGAACATCGTGCTCCGGGAAAATAACAACATGAGAACCTTCTGTAAGCCGGGTAATGGTTTTTTTGAAGGTAGTGATAATACGGGAATCTCTGTAAACGGGAATGGTTCTGGCATTGTTGAAAACACAAACTGAAACCGGTGCAATGAGATAGGAAAGCAGCCTGAAAAACCAGCGTATGTATTTGGGCTTATGGGACCAGAAATCCTGATAAGCATAGGCAGGAACCTCTTTCAGATGCATCATCTGTCCGGCGCACCAGGTGTAGCGGTTCCCGGGAAAATAGAGTTCACAGGCAATGGGGCCATTCATCTGCGTGTGGTTACCAACGACAACCGCAGGTTCATCGGGCAAATTTTGTGTTCCTTCCACGGTGATTTTGCGATAAAACAGACGTACAAACCATTTAATGATAAGGTAAAGGCGATACGATTTTGTTTTGGATGCTGTCTCTTCCATCCATATCCTTCTTTCACAGACAAGATTGAGCGAAACCGATATCTATTATATCACATAACTGTCAATAATTCAAATCAAAGCGGATAAATATATGAAGAGGTTAAAAATAAATTTTACGGAACAATCATTGACAAAGAGAAGAGGTTTAATTAGAATAGAAAAAAGAAAGAAGGGGTGACATGGAGAATATTGAGAAAAGAAGAATAAGATTTCCGGTAGCATCCATATTTTATTTTTTCGTTTCATTGATTTTTGTCTTTAATTTGGTAACCATACTTTCTGTTGATCTGGTAGAGGGAATAGGCAGATACATAGCAGCGGGGATAATCAATACGGTATCGGCCTTTTTGATATCTGGCGTTCTTTTTGCTAAAAACAGAAGTGTTTTATTGGGAATTGCCTTTTTCCTTCCCCTCATCTCAGATATAATCAGTCTGGATTTTCTGGGAATAATAAGTTCCCTGGTTATGCTGGGGTATACAGTACTTTGTCTTTTGCCGCAGATGGAGAGAGAACGAGCGAATATAAGAAAACTCTGGTTTGTCCCGGGATTGGTAGCGGCAATAACCGGTATCGGAGGATATCTGAACATATTTTTTATCTTTATCAGGCAGGGGATGTCGTTGGAGGAGATTATGGATATCGGTATACTGCGAAACAATCTGTTTGGACTGGCAGCTCTGGCAATTTCTTCCGCAGCGGTTTTCCTGGTTGGGCATTGGCTGGCCTATCCATACCGAAGGGAGTATTTCGACAGACAGATGGAGGAATAATCCTCTGATGTATACAGTAAAGGTTATTTCGGCATGCTTTCTCATTCTCTGCTGTTGCTGTTTGTTGGTTTATCTGGCAGTATGTATGGATATACGGAACAACCATCTATCTCAACGGTACACCGAATGAAGAGCGGAGGAATCCTGTTTCAACGTTGTTGTGTATGTTTGTGCCGTTCTATTGTCTCCATTGGATATATAAGAGCACACAGCGCATTGACAGACTGCCAACGGAAAATGAAATGTATTCTGAAATTACCACGGTATCTCTGTTTTTGGTTATTTTATTCCGATTGACAGAAGCGATTCTGATTCAGGATAAAATCAATACCACAGTAAAAGCAAAAGCATAAAAATATGAAAAGGAACCCGCATTTGAGATGTGAGTTCCTTTTATTTTACAGAAAAGCAGCAGAGCACCTGAAAATCAATCAGAAAAAGTTTCCAGCACCTTATAGAGCAGGGAATATAGCTGAAGGGCTTCTGCTGTATCCAGTTTGACACAGCCGGCAACCTTGCCGGGAATTTCTATTGCTTTTTCTTTGAGCTTTTCACCTTCGACGGTGATTTCCACCATGAGAAGACGCTCGTCCTCCGGCAGGCGATAACGTTTGACATACCCTTTGGCTTCCAGGCTTTTCAGTACAGGGGTCAACGTGCCGGAATCAAGAAAAAGCTTTTTCCCCAGCTCTTTGACGTTAATTTTTTTCTCCTCCCAGAACACCATCATGGCAATATACTGGGTATAGGTAATACCAAGGGCATCCAGATAGGGGCGGTACCGCTTAATAACTTCCCTGGATGCGGCATAGAGAGGAAAGCACAGTTGGTTCCCAAGTTTCAGTGCATCGTAGTTTGCTTCTGCCATAAAAATTACCCCTTAAGACCTCTTGCCTGACGCTCCATATCCTCCACAACTATATCATGAATCTCACCCAGAGAAGCACAATATTCCAGCACTTTCCAGGGCTCATTGGTATGGTAATGGATTTTGAGCAATGTGTCGTCTCCCACAGCCAGGAGAGAATCACCTTGGAAATTGGCAATAAAATAATCATAGACAGCATCTTCATCCAGTCCAGTTCCCTCAATGAGAAGCTGTGTGTCGTATCTGTAGTCAAGTATGGTATCCATGGTGTTCCTCCGGATGAGATTATTTGATAAATTTCCTTGCGAATTCTGCGGCATTTTTTAAGTCATTTTCATCCGGACGTCCCTTGTGAAATGCTTTGAACTCGCCACGGCAGTGGAAATCTTCCGCAGCGATAGCTACGCCCGCCTGAGCGGCAACTTTTTTCATAGGTTTATGGACAGACTTCATCATTGCAGAAGTGCCAAAACAAACAATTTTGCCGATATATTGGCTGTTTTCCGCAATAAAACTTTTGATGGATTCATCTACATCAAAGGCATAATAGGAGCAGCCGAGAAAAAGAATGTCAGCTTTCTCGGTAAGCGGGACAGCGACGCTTTCTGCCTTTACGCCGATTTCCCGGGCAATGGCATCTGCCAGCTTTTGGGTATTGCCGGAACGGGTGTAGAACCTTACCTGAATATTCATATCAAAATTCTCCTAATTACCATTGTTATATTCATTATACGCTTTTCTTACGGCAATTGCAAGCTGATCTGCGCAGGAAGTAGGTCTTCTGCCACAGGTGTTTCCAAGGAGTTTTTCTTCAATCTCTTCTACCGTATAACCATCCAGCAGTTTGGCAATGGCCTTCAGATTACCGCTGCAGCCGCCGTAAAATTGGATGTTGCTGATTACATTTTCATGGATATCAAAGAGGATAAACTGAGAGCAGGTATTGACAGTTTTGTATTCATACCGCAATTAAAGCACAGCCTTAATTCGTTCTTTGACCGATTTCATGGAAGCTGTAGGTTCAAAACGGGCGATCAGATTCCCTTCGCAGTCAATGAGGAATTTTGTAAAGTTCCATTTAATGCTGCTGTTTTTCTTGAAGTCCTTATCCAGCTTTTTCACAACGCCATTCAGCAGAACTGCCATGGGGCCGATGCCGAAGCCCTCAAATTCACTGTTCTCAACCAGCCATCTGTACAGCGGGGTTGCATTTTCGCCGTTGACATCAATTTTGGCAAACTGAGGGAAGGTAATGCCAAAACGGCCGGTGCAGAAGGCGTGGATTTCCTCATCATTTCCGGAAGCCTGATTGCCAAACTGATTACAGGGGAAGTCGAGAATCTCAAGTCCGTCTTTCTGACACTCATCGTAGATATTCTGCAGGTCTTCGTACTGTGGAGTGAATCCACATTCCGTTGCGGTGTTGACGATCAGCAGAACCTTTCCCTTGTAATCGGCGAGAGAGACCTCACTGCCATCCTGTGCCGTGATTTTGAAATCATAGATACTCATAAACAGATACCTCCAATGAATTTGATTAAATTAAATTGAGTTCAATTTAATTATAGATTATAAAGAGAAAAAGTCAATAGGTGAATGGTGGTTTGAATATGAACTATATGTGAAATATCATCTGCTCTGCCATCAAAAAAGCAGTTGCTGTCGGACAAAAGATCCTGCAGCAGCTGCCTGAGTAATATGTTGTGAATTTTTAAATCGTACCAAAGAAATGGAGGACATTCATATCTTCAATCATCTTGGAGCCGTGGGCGCCACTGCCGCCGGCTGTCAGGTGCTGCCCATGGTCCGGGGAATAGGTGTAGAGGATACGATGCTTGTCTTTCAATTTTTTCAGTTCATTTACAATGTCGTTGAAGCCCTGTGCTTCGATAGAAATGGCATTGAGGGCCTCTTTGGATTCCGGTCCGTACTGATGAGCGGCATCATCGTAATCAAAGGTGTGGATGCTGATAACATCGTATTGATCAGCGGCGATGAGTTCAAGGGCTTTTTCCTGAATGGAGATGGCGTTGGGTTCTTCAAAATAATCCAGTTCACGTCCGGCAAAAATATGGAGAAAGGTGGAGTCACTCTGGGCCAGAATAGCCACCTTTTTACCGGCTTTGATCAACTCATCAAACAATGTGCTGCAGGTGAGTTGTGGACGGACATAGGTGCAGATTCCGTGCTCCTTGGGATCCAGTCCGGTATACATGGAGGCATGGGCAACGGGGGTAACCGATTCTACCGTACTGAGGAAAGGAAGGGAAAGGGAGGTGTGAGCATAGACCGGTGCAAAAAGATGGGTGTATTTCTGCCACATATAAAGTCCCACGGCATCTGCGTGGTAGAGCACAGCACGGTCAGCGGTACCTCCCAGGCGTTCTTTCAGAATATTGGATACCCAGCCGATAGCGGGAGCATAGTTTTCGGGCAGCGGGAGATCGATACAGTCTGCAATGGTTGCGGCAAACTGTTTTAAGGGATAACGGTTGTAATGGTCAGCCATAATAAAAACCTCGCATTTTAATAAAGATCAATTTTCTAAGTGAATTGGCAAGCTGTTTTTTATTTCCTAAAAATAAAAAACAAGAGACAACCGGGGTTCCGAGTATTTTTATCATACCATAAGGCGGACATTTTTTCAACAGCAAAACCCGCCGAAACAAAAGCTGCAGCGGGTTGGTTGAAGAAAGGGAGTATATTTATGTTCAAAGAGAATTACAGGGCAGCTGAAACAGCCTGATTCAGCTCCTCGCGGAAAGCAAGCAGCTTATCCGCACTTTCGGCATGGGTGAAAAAGGTGACCTTGCCGTAATATTTTTCTACAAGCGCCATTGCAGATTCCCGACCGCAAAGGCGCTCATACAGCTGCAGGGCGCGCATATCATTGAGGGCTTCATAGAACACTTTTAGCCGGATGGAAGGAATGACTGTGCCGTCCGTGGCGGGATATACCTGATAAGAGGTGCCGCAGTTGCTGCCGTTGTAGAAGCAGGGGTCTATTTTGGGATCAAAGACACCGTTGCTGAGCATATCGTAGTAATAGTTGTATCCCCAGTGGAGGAACCCCTTGATTTTATGGGTGTAGAGCTGGATACCAATCATACGGTTACGTTCGGGCGAACAGTTGATTTTGCGGTTGCTCATGCCATCCCAGCACTGTCCACCGGTATAGTAAGCCCAGAGGTTTCGGCAGCGTCCGTAAAATTCATGAATTTGGTCGGTGGCCACAATGGGGAGTTTCACTGTGCCGTCGGCATAGAAATCGTAATGGGAGAGGGCATCACCGGTGTCATAGCCCTCCAGAAGATCTGCGACAACATGCTTAGCCTTGCGATAATTCTCCTGTACTTGGGGCGTAGGCTCGTCGGAGATATGGAAGAGAAACTTTTTATCAAGTCCTTCTGCTTTCAGGAAGGCCAGGAGAGAGGGAATATAGGCGCGCAAAAAAGCGGTGTATTTCTTTCCACATGCTGTGGTTTCCCAGCCGAAGATGCGCTTATATCTGCCGTTGACAGTAGCCATAATCTTGGGTGCATGTTCCGCGCCCCATTGAGTAAAGAGATGGGAATGTTCAAAATACTCAATACCGCAGGCTCTGCTTTCATCCAGAAAGCGCTTTAAGAGGGAAAAATCAAAGGAATAGCTGTTATCTGTAACCGTAACGCCGACCAATTGGGCAGTCATACGTTCCTTTCCAACGGGAGTATCCAGCGGTGGAGTAAAGCATGGGGTGAGGATCATGTTCATGCCGTGCCGGGCGGCTGCAGAAGCAAAATTACGGAAAATTTCCCAGAAACGCTCCGAGAAAATCTCAACGCCATACACATCGGCGATACAGTCGCAGTGGAACCAATCGGTATATTTCAGCTTCTGCTTTGGCAGCGCAGCGTTGATAATCTCGACAGTAAGAGCGCATTCTCCCACGAGAGAAGCATCTGTGCGGGAATAGAGTCGTATGGTTATAACATGTTTGCCAGCGGGAAGCGGTTTGCCGTTTTCGTTGATAGTCAGCCAAAGAGCACGCCAGCTGTCACCCATGGCATGGAGCTGGATGGAATCCTGTTCGAAATATTTGGTGCTCCAGGCATCGCGGGTCTTTTCCACAGAGGCATTGCATTTTTTAGGGAGCAGCATATCTGCAAACAAACCGGGACGATAGCGGTCGTTGAGACGGGGTTCGGTAGGATGAAGAACGGGGACAAATCCTTCTTCGTAGAGAGCAACAGGAAGGTCAGACTCTATTTTAGCATAAAAAGATAAAGTACTTCCTTCTTCAGAAAAAAGACGATAAGCCACCTGGAAAGAAATGGCTTCATTTTTCATGCCGGAGATGTGCGTAATATCACTGCCCTCGGGTGAGACCTCGGGAAACAGTTTATAAAGCGAACTTAAGACAACAGTTTTTATCGGGAAGCTGCTCATCATAAAACCTCCTGAACAAGATATGATATCAAAAGTATAGCTGTTTTTAAATGTAAAGTAAAGTCACGGTTATGCTGAGAAATAGGATAAAACTGCTATTTATGAATGAGAAGTCTGTCAATGGCTGCAGACCCATACAGATTTGCAGCATAGAAGAAAACACGGTATTGAAAAATTGGTATCTTGCTAATGGTTTATTATACACAGAGATAAAGAAATTTGAGTATTTGTCCTTTACAAGCGGATATCTTGAGCGGAGAGAAGGACTTTAATAAAGCGGAAAGCCGCTTGCTTTTGTTATGGTTTTATGTTAATATAACTATTGCAAAAATCAATTGCTACTGTGGAGGAAAAAACATGGCTCAGGTTATGGATATGACACGGGGAAAGCCGACCAAGCTGATGATTACCTTTGCTTTTCCTGTTATCCTGACCAATCTGGGGCAGCAGATTTATCAAATTGTTGATGCTGCCATTGTAGGCCGTGGCGTAGGTGTGGATGCCTTGGCTGCGGTTGGCTGTACAGATTGGATTTATTGGATGATTCTGTGGAGTATGCAGGTCATGACCGGTGGATTTGCTATTTTTGTCTCCCGCTTTTTAGGGAGCCAGGAATACGAGAAGATGAACCGTTCTATTGTGATCTCCTCGGTATTGTCTGCAGTTATTGCGTTGCTTTTGACGGTGATAGGGCTGCTGCTGACAGAGCCACTCCTAAGAATGTTGGGAACACCGGATAATATTTTGGATAATGCAGTTTCGTATCTCTCCACAATGATAGCAGGCACATTGATTGTAACAGCATACAATCTGGCGGCAGCTGTGCTGAGAGCTTTTGGAGACAGCAAATCGCCGCTGTTTGCCATGATTATTGCGGCACTGCTGAATATTGTGCTGGATCTTTTGTTTGTGCTTGTTTTCCACTGGGGAGTTTTGGGTGCAGCACTGGCCTCGATTCTATCTCAGCTGGTTGCTTTTATCTATTGTATAATAAAAATTTTCAGAATCAGTTATGTAAAGATAGATAAAGCAGCGTTGATGTGGGACAAAAAACTGGCGAAGGATATTTTAGCCACGGGACTGCCACTGGCAGTGCAGTATATCATCGTTCACGCAGGCGGAATGATCGTCCAGTCCACCATCAATACGCAGGGAAGCTCCTTTATTGCGGGATATACGGCAGTCAACAAGCTTTATGGTATGCTTGAATGTACGGCTATCTCTCTGGGAACGGCCTATACCACATTTACCGCCCAAAACTATGGAGCAGGGTATTTCAGAAGGGTAAGACAAGGTGTTACCAAGTCGATATTTCTGGCAATTGGTGCAGCGCTGATTCTGATAGCTGCCTTGCTGCCGCTGAACAGAGTGTTGCCGCAGCTGTTTATTGATGTTTCGGAACCGGGGGCCATGGAGGCCATTGATGTGGCAAGTCATTACCTTGTCAATATGATCCTTTCTCTGCCGATTTTGTATCTGGTTTATGTACATAGAAATTCACTGCAGTCAATCGGAATATCCATGTGGTCTTTGATATCGGGAATTTTTGAAACGGTAATCCGTGTCCTTTTTTCGAAAGTGTTGTTTGTATGGTGGGGAACGGAAGTGCTCTTTTTTGCTGAACCCGTTGCCTGGCTTATGGCATGGCTCTTCGCATTGTTCCCCTATTATTATTATCAGAAAAGACGTCTTAAAATAGAAGAAGACAAAGAAACACAATAAAACAGAAGGAGAGGAACAGAACAATGAAAAACATCATTAGGAAATGGTATGCTGCTCTTGCATTTCCACAGGAGTGGGACGAAGCTTTTGAAGAACTGCTGAACCGTTATGAGCTGACACCGTGTATGGTGGAAGACTACGATGACAATGTGGATATGCAGCGAAATTTGCTGATGTATCTGTATTTCTGTGAGCGTACAGAAGCTTTGTATGAAGAAATGTCGATTTCAAAAGATATCCTGCTGGACACGTTGAAAGATATTGTAGTATGGACAAAGATATATTGGAGCATGCACAGTACATTGGGATTGGCAGAGACAAGATGGCTGTGCGGTCATCTGAAAAGAGAACTGTTTAAGCTTGGCAGGTTGCAGTTTATCCTGAAGGATGGCTATGCTGAAATTCACATTCCCAGAGGTGGACCGTTGTTGCCGGAGGAATGCCGAAAATCCCTTGATCTTGCCCAAAATTTTTATAGAACTTATTTTCCGGAAAAGCCGTTTGATCGGTTTACCTGTCATTCCTGGCTGCTGGATGATACACTGAAACAATTTCTGGGAGCAAATTCCAATATTGTGAAGTTTATGGAAATGTTTGAGATCAAAGAGCGCGGTGGGGCAGCGGACGATGCAATACAGTATACTTTCCGTTGGGATGCGCGCAGAGCAACCATTTCCAACTTTGAGGCCAAGAACAGTTTTGCTGTAAAACTCAAGGAATATGTACTGAATGGCGGCGCACTGTATACCCCATTGGGAGAAATTGCAGTAACAGAGATTGAAAAATAAAATAATATTGCAAAGGCGTTCCTTTCGATAGGAGCGCCTTTTGATATCCTTGAAAAAGAAAGAATGTTGAAAACGCAAAATTCTGCTTGATTTTTTGTTGGATCTGTGTTATGATAGGTATCACAAGTTGAAAATGCAGGGTTGGTATATCGGTATTACAGCGGCTTCCCAAGCCGTTAAGGCGGGTTCGACTCCCGTACCCTGCTCCAAAAAAGAAGTAACTTTTGTCTACCAAAAGTTACTTCTTTTTTTATCCAAGCCG
>SVMZ01000037.1 GCA_015067185.1 Oscillospiraceae bacterium
GCGCAAACGGTTCTGCTGCGTTTTGAAGATAAAAAGTTCGATTTGGTCATCGGTGCGCCCATGCGGCGAAGTGCCGTGATGAAGCGTGGCTATAACCAGGCAGAACGGTTGGCAAAAGAGCTGGCCATCTTTCTGGAAATTCCCTATGGCAAAGGTGTTTTGGTCAAGCTGCGGAAGACCGCACATCAATCGGAGCTGCATGCAGCGGAACGATTCACCAACATCAAAGGGGCCGTTGGTGTGAGCAAAAAGGCGGCTGAAAAAATAAAAGGGAAAACCATTCTGCTTGCCGATGATATCATTACAACAGGGGCAACCCTGAACGAATGTGCTGAAACGCTGCTGCAAAGCGGTGCCGCAGCAGTATACGGGATCACCTTTGCCAGTACAGTGCGGGAAATACCGTAATCTGCAGAAAGGCAAGGGCGAAGATACTCTCCTGTTGCCTTTGGGGCGATGTTTTGGTATAATAAAAAATAACATGTGTGTGAGTCTATTCTGATTTTTGGGAGGTGCTGTAAGTTGATAGCCGATATTGGGATCGACCTTGGCACCAGGTCTATATTGATATACGGACGGCGTAAAATTCTCCTCAACGAGCCGAGTGTGGTTGCGCTGGATGTCTATAACAACGAGATTATCTGTCTGGGCAGAGAGGCGGAAGAGATGCGGGGGAAAACACCGGAACGCATTAAGATTATCCGCCCGCTTTCCGGTGGTGTCATCTCCGATTACACCATAACCAGCCTGATGGTCAATTATTTTATACGTAAGGTCTGTTATTCTTATATTATTAAACCCCGTGTGGCTCTTTGTGTGCCTTCCGGTATTACCGGCGTGGAATTGAGAGCTGCAATCAATGCTGCCTATGCAGCCGAGGCGCGACGCGTCTTTCTGATTGATGAGCCGGTAGCGGCAGCAATCGGTGCAGGGGTGGATTTCTCCGAAGCCAAGGGCGTGATGATGTTGGATATTGGCGGCGGGACAACCGATGCCGCCCTGCTCTCCATGGACGGAATTATTGCCAAGAGTTCTCTTAGAATTGCAGGCGATAACTTTGATGAAGCAATCACCAGATACATTCGGAAAAAATACGATCTTCTGATTGGAGAGGTGACTGCCGAGAGAATCAAGCTTGAAATCGGTACACTGACAGGTTTTGATGAGCCAAAAAAAATGACGGTAAAAGGAAGAAGTGCCATAAGCGGTTTTCCTGCAAGTGTGGAGATAACCAGTGAGGAGATCACAGAGGCAATCACAGAAGTGGCTGCTCAACTGACAGAAGTGTTTGGTATGGCGCTGGATTCTGCGCCTCCTGAATTGGTGGGCGACCTGAAGGAGACTGGTGTTGTAATGACAGGCGGCGGCTCGCTGCTGCATGGTCTTGACAGTTTTGTTTCTGAACGCATCGGGGTCACAGCAAGGATTGCACCCAGACCTGTTGAGTGTGTGGCTATCGGAACAGGAAAATCACTGGATATGGCGGGGGAGCTGAAAGACGGTTTCCGGGAGATTCCGCCGCCCGACAAAGGAAATGTGTGAGAGCAAATTCAGGAAAAGACAGAGGTGAGTGCACAGCGATGACCGCGGAAGAAATCAGAGCCTGCTGCCTGAGTAAACATCATGCCTATGAAGACCTACCATTCGGCCCCGTGCCGCTCTGTTATAAGCTAAATAAAAAGATCTTTGCCCAACTCTATCCGGAACCGGGAAATTTTAAAATTACCTTGAAATGCACCGCAGATGAAGGGGATTTTTACAGAAAAGTGTATCCCGGCATTGTGGTGAGAGGGTATCACTGTCCGCCGGTGCAGCAGCCCTATTGGAACACCGTTTATCTGCGGGATTTTCCTGATGAAGAGCTTGTCCGCATGATCGACCGTGCCTATCAAATTGTTTTGGAAAGTTTTTCTAAAAAGGTTCAGAGACAGCTTGCGGAAGAAAAGACAGGGAACAACTTTTGACAGAAGAATATAAAAATAAAACAAATAATTTGGGGTAAAACAATACCGTCGGATGATTCATCCGGCGGTTATTTTATAGTCTTGCATCCATCTTCTGAGTTGGAAGGAGAAGAAAAATGCCCAATCTTACAGCAAAAGAGCTGACAGCCATTGAAGACCAGCTCTCTCTGGAGCAGCTGCTGGTCAAAAAATACAGAATGTATTCCAGAGCCTGCACAGACCCGCAGATCAAAACCAAATGCGAACAGATTGCAGCCAGACACCAGACCCATTATGATAAGCTGCTGGCGCACCTGAACTGAGGAGGAAAAAATCATGCAGATCAATCCGGATCAGAACGCTTTTTCCGAGAAGGAGATGCTGGACGATATGCTCTCTTCTCAGAAATTTGTAACCGACGGCTACAACACCTTTGCAAGCGAATGTGCCACTCCCATTATTAAAACCGAATTTATAAACATCCTCACCGAGGAGCATCAGATTCAAAATGAAATATTCATGGAGATGCAGAAGCGGGGATGGTATCAGACCGAAGCGGCCGACCAAAACAAGGTATGTCAGGCAAAACAAAAATTTTCCGCAGGAAAGTAAGCGGTAAACAAGAGAAAACACGGTGTTTCCCGTTAAAAGGAGACACCGTGTTTTTTGTCAGTGGAAGAAGCAGGTACGCCAACATTGTTTTTCAGTCGGTATTCACAGGGCGAAACAAGAAACATCTTTTTAAAAAGCTTGGAGAAATAGGAGGGGTCATCAAAACCGGAGGTGAGTGCCACCGTGTGGACGGGAAGATCGGATATTTCTAACAGACGGGCAGCATGCTGCAAGCGTACGGCATTGATATAATTGGCCGGCGACATATCGAAAAATTTCCTGGTATAGCGGAACAGCTGAGCCTCCGAGCAGTGCAGCGCAGCGGCAAGATCTGCAGCATGAAGCTTCTGTGTGAAGTTTTCGGATACATATTGCTGCAGCTTGTGTTTTTCGGTATCATTCTGCGGGATCGGTTCCGCATAGGAGAACAGGATATCGGCTATGTCATAGGCCAATGCATAACGGCGGCAGAGAGAGGGAGCGGAAGCAAGGCCCTCAAGCATTCCGGCAATGTCGGCATTATGTTTTTCGGGAAGCAGCAAAGGGAAGGAGAAGAGATCCTCCGCACGGAAATGATAGTTGACTATGATATCCATAAAGAGCCAGTGAGCCTGAAAATACCCGCCGCTGCCGTTGTGATGGGTAATTTTCTGCACTTTGCCTGCGGGCGCAGCAAACACGCCGCCTTCGCCGGTGGTTCCCATGCCAATGCCGGGAATTTCAATGTCATAACTGCCGTGGAGCGACTGGACAACAGAGAGACAGGGAAGAATCTTTTGGTGAAAAATCAGATCGGCATTTCCTTTCATGCTGCCTGTGTGTATGTTTCTTATTTCAATATGCTCCGGTTTCAACAAAACAGCCCCCTTTTCCGGAAGGACAATATAAGAGATGAGAATATATTACCACAAAAAGAAAGTATAATCAATGAAATTTACGGTATAGCATGATAAAATAGTTATAGAGGTGACCGGAATGAAAACAACGTTTATGACAGCGGCGGATACAGCGCGGCCGATACGATTGAATGAAAATATCAGACAATGGGCATGGGACTCTCTGCATGGAAAATACGGAGACGAGGCAATGGCAAATTTCAGTGTCTCCGTGGATAATGTGGCGGGGTTTGAAACCCTTTCCGAGACAAAAAAATATGATATCGCCATAAGAAGAATTGCAGAAGAAGCCCCGCTGCGTATCTGCAAAGAGGAACTGGTTTCCGGTGCGGCTACCCTTGGCGAAGCAATTCATCATGTGGTACCTGCCGATTATAAGGGAAAAGGAATCTGCTCCAGCGTGTCGCATCTTACCATTGCGTATGAGCGGGTTCTGAAATATGGTTTGAAGGACTACGAAGAGCGCATCCGGAAACAGTTGGAGAACCGGGAGATACAGGGAAGGAACAGAGAATTTCTGGAGAGCCTGCAGAATGTGGTGGAGTCCATCAAAATCTGGCACAGCAGATATCTGGAAGCGGTGCGGAAGGTCAAACCGGAAATCTATACCAATCTGATGCAGGTTCCATTGGCACCGGCGCGGAACTTTCATGAGGCGGTGCAGGCGGTCTGGTTTATCTTCTCCTTTGTCCGGCTCTGCGGCAACTGGCCGGGAATCGGCCGCATTGATGCGCTGCTGGGAGACTATCTCAAAAAGGATCTGGAGAGCGGTGCGTTGACGCTGGATCGGGCAAGAGAAATTCTGGCTTCTTTGTTCATCAAGGGGTGCGAGTGGATTCAGTCCGATACCCCTGCCGGCTCCGGCGATGCCCAGCACTATCAGAATATTGTTCTTGCGGGAATCGATGAAGATGGCAAGGAGATCACCAATGAGGTTACTTATCTGGTATTGGATATCGTGGAAGAACTCGGTATCTCCGATTTCCCCATTACTGTCAGACTGAGCAGCGGCACCCCGGAAAAACTTCTTCGCCGTGTCGCAGAGGTGATGAAACACGGCGGCGGTGTTGTAGCAGTATATAACGAAGAAGTCATCCTCAAAGCAATGACTGATTATGGATACTCACTCAAAGAAGCACGCAATTTTGCCAACGACGGTTGTTGGGAGGTTCAGGTTCCCGGAAAAACCAATTTCAGTTATCATCCCTTTGATTCGCTGCGCATTCTTCATAAAGAGGTGCTGAAGGATAACACAAACAGCAGTTTTGAAAGCTTTGAGGAACTGTATCAGGCCTATCTTTTGGCACTGAGGGAACAAACCGGGCGGATTCTGGAATACGAACAGCAGAAGTTTGACAACAGAAACGCGCCGGTATCGGAATGGCGATGGAAGGAGAGCCTGCCATGCAGCGTGGTATCGCTGTTTGAGGAAGACTGCATCGGCAGAGCTGCCTCTTATTATGAGGGCGGTGCCATATACAATGTGCGTTCTCCTCATATCGGCGGCGCACCGGATACGGTAAACAGCCTCTACGCCATTAAAAAAATGGTATTTGAAGATAAAATTGTTACTCTGGAAGAACTGCTCGCCTGTCTGCGCAGCAACTGGGAGAACAGGGAAGCCCTCCGTTTGATTGCCAAAAATCGCTACACCTATTATGGAAACGACAATGACGAAGTGGATGAACTGATGGCGCGTCTGGTCAATGATTTTGCGGCGATCTGCAAAGAACTGGATGGTCGATGTCATATCAATTTTCCGGCAGGTGCAAGCACCTTCGGAAGACAGATCGAATGGAGAGAGGGACGCTCGGCAACCGCTTTTGGAGCAAAGAAAGGGGAGATCCTCTCTTCCAATTCTTCGGCCACACCGGGAACTGATAACGAAGGGGCGACGGCACTGATCAAGTCCTATTGCAAGAGTGATCTCTCCCGGATGACCACCGGTTGTGCGTTGGATCTGAAAATTCTCCCGCAGGTGCTCAGGGGAGAGGACGGCGTGGAAGGGCTGATGGGACTGATGCGCGGTTTCCTTGCTCTCGGCGGATTTTTCATGCAGATCGATACCATGGATGCAGCCACGTTGCTGGAAGCGCAGAAGAACCCCGAAAAATACAAAACGCTTTCGGTCAGGATCTCCGGTTGGAACGCACGTTTTGTCACGCTGAATGAGGAATGGCAGAATATGATCATAGAGCGCACTTCACAGGGAGCGATCTGAATGGAACAGATACAACGGAAAATAATGGTTACCAAAATACAGAAGTTCTGCACCCATGATGGTCCGGGGGTGCGTACCACTGTCTTCATGAAAGGGTGTCCGCTGCGCTGCCGATGGTGCCACAACCCGGAGACACATCAGGCACACAGAGAGATATACTACAACGATAGACTGTGCATTGGCTGCGGTGCCTGTATAGAGCAGTGCAGAGTGGATTGCCACAAAACAGAAAACGGCAGGCATATCTACGAGAGAAGCGGATGCCTCTCCTGTGGGAGTTGTGCGGCATCTTGTCCCGGCGGTGCGCTGGAATGTTGCGGGGAAGAGAAAAACGTGGAGGAGATCATCGGCGAGGTGCTGAAAGATAAAGCTTTTTACGGCAGCAAAGGCGGTATCACCATTTCCGGCGGTGAACCAATGGCAGACCCGCAGGGGGCTGTTGCCATTATGCAGGCCGCAAAGCGGGCAGGACTCAGTACAGCATTGGAGACCTGTGGTTATTTTGATGCAAAATGGATCCCTGTTCTCGCTGACTGCACCGACCATTTTTTATGGGATATCAAAGATTGCCATGACCCGCGCCATATTAAAAATACCGGTGTCTCCAACCGGAGAATTCTGGAAAATCTCACCCTGCTGGAGCAATATGGTGCAGAGGTTACGCTCCGCTGCATCATGCTCAGAGGCGTCAATATGGATGAGTATAATCTCGGCGGCATTGCGTCGCTGTTTTTGCGGCTTAACTGCTGCAAAGAAGTTGAACTGCTGCCATACCATCCCTTTGGCGATTCCAAAAGAAAGCTGCTTGGGCTTGAGGAAGCGCAGCGGCAGGAGTGGATTCCGGGAGGGGAAGAGATGGAAGTGGCAAAACAGTTTTTAAAAGCCTGCGGTGTCAGGGTGAAATAAAAAGAAGAAAACCACCTGCAGTTCACGCAAAGTGATGAGCCGCAGGTGGTTTGGTTTTGTATAGGATTATGACTGACGTCGCTGCTCGTGCTGCAGCCAGAGTGCCCTGCACTCTTCATCGGGGAGTTGGTGAGGGGTTCCTACAAGCTTGGTCAGGGTGAGGATTCTGGCGCTTGCTTCGGCAGCCTCCAGCGTGTTCATAGCATCGAATACCGTTTTGCCCACTGCCATGGCACCGTGATTTTCAAGAAGGATTACATCCTCCTTCTGCAGCAGCGGCCCGACTTCACGGTAAATATCATCCGTACCGGGACGGCCGTAGCCTGCCACCTCAATGGAGCCGAAAACAACAATCATTTCCGGATAGACATTGGTGCGGATCGGCTGTCCGCAAAGAGCATGGGCAGTCAGAAAAGGTGTGTGTGCATGTACCATTCCGCCGATGTCGGGGCGGGATTGATAGGCGTGCAGGTGGAGTTTATATTCGGAACTGGCCTTGCAGCTACCGCCTACCTGATTTCCATCCATATCGAGGATTGCGATCATATCCTCGGTCAGAAAGGCTTTATTTTTTCCGCTGGGAGTAATATAGACAAGTCCTTCTTCAAGGACGGAGATATTTCCTTCTATAGCATTGAGAATCCCTTTGGCATCCAGACGTTGCGCAACTGCCAGAATGTCCCGAATTGCTTTTTGACTGAATTTCACTATGCGGCCTCCAATCAGTGGGGTAGTTGTTTGAAAATCATAAATCATCGCGGTACGATGTAGGTAGCTATAATCATAGCACATTATGCAGATAAAAACAATAGGCATTCAGAGAGAATGGTATTTTGATATGCAGTGGTTTTGTTCACAGCAGGGGAGAATCGCAGCAAAGGAAAGCTTTCAGAGCATCGTTGTATAAAAAAGGAAAAGAAAGCACAAAATAACGGATGACACAAAAGATGGCACAAAAAAAGAGAAGGAAAATGAAGAAATGTCGTTAAATTTTTTGGCAGCAATCCCTTGACAATCTCTTGATAAAGTTTTATAATATTATAATGTATCATAATGGCTATGTATGCTTTTTGCATTTAAATGCAGCAAAATACATAGAAAAGAATTCGTAGATTTTTACAAAATAGCAATTGACAGGCGTAAAAATGTAGGATTATTGCTGTGTCTATTTGCGCTGCAAAAACACAGCAGATTAAATATTTGAATTGGAGGTGTTGGGAGGAAGGACCTTTTTCAGGGTGTTCTGAAAAGGCACCCGATGTCCAGATGTCTCAGCCGCAAGTGTAAATGACGGATCCGAACGATCGGGGAAGGGTCTGTCGGGAGCGAGTGCCGACGAGGTACGCGTTCAGAAATTTTGAATGGAGTGATTAGGCCTATGGTGAATGTCAAGCCGGTACAGCTTGGGAAGAATGTCCGAATGAGCTTTGCGAAGATCAAAGAGGTCTTGGATATGCCAAACCTCATTGAGGTTCAGAAAAACTCATATAAATGGTTCCTGGAAGAAGGACTGAAGGAAGTATTCCATGATGTAGCCTCGATAACAGACTATACTGGTAATCTCGTGCTGGACTTTATTGACTACCGTATTGACGATAAACCGAAGTATACCGTCGAGGAATGCAAGGAGCGCGATGCAACCTATGCAGCGCCGCTTCGTGTAAGAGCAAGCCTTCTCAACAAGGAAACCGGAGAAGTAAAAGAGCAGGATATCTATATGGGAGATTTCCCGATCATGACCGATCGCGGCACCTTTATCATCAATGGTGCGGAGCGTGTTATCGTATCTCAGCTCGTTCGTTCTCCCGGTGTATACTACGATATGGCGTTTGACAAGACCGGTAAAAAGCTGTTCAGCTCTACCATCATCCCCAACAGAGGAGCATGGCTGGAGTATGAAACCGATGTCAACGATATATATTATGTCCGTATTGATAAAAACCGTAAGATCCCTGTAACAACCCTCATCCGTGCTCTTGGTCTTGGTACCGATTATCAGATCACTGAGTTCTTTGGTGAAGAGGAGCTGCTCCTTGCCACCATGACAAAGGATAACACCAAGAACACCGAAGAGGCGCTGCTTGAGGTCTATCGTAAGCTGCGCCCGGGCGAGCCCCCCACGGTGGAAAGTGCTCAGTCCCATATCGATGCTCTCTTCTTTGATGCACGCAGATACGATATCTCCAGAGTAGGTCGTTATAAATATAATAAAAAGCTTTCCCTCTTCCCGAGAGTAGTAGGAAAAGCAGCTGCTGAAATGATCGTCAACCCCATGACCGGTGAGATCATGGTTCAGCAGGATGAAGTTATCACCGCCCAGAAGGCAAAAGAGCTCTGCAAGGTCGGTGTAGATACTGTTTTCCTTGATATCAACGGCAAAAAGGTAAAGGTTATCTCCAACGGTATGGTAGATATCAAAGATTTCGTCAGCTTTGACTGTGAAGAGTACGGAATTAATGAGATGGTTCGCTTCAGCGTTCTCAGAGATATCCTTGACAATGCCAACGATGAAGATGAGCTGAGAGAGGCTATCAAGGCCCGTGTCAACGAGCTCATTCCGAAGCATATCATTGTGGATGACATCTTTGCCTCCATCAACTATGTCTGCTGCCTCTACAATGAGTTCGGCGAAACAGACGATATCGACCACCTCGGCAACCGCCGTATCCGCAGCGTCGGTGAGCTTCTCCAGAACCAGTTCCGCATTGGTTTCTCCCGTATGGAGCGTGTTGTCCGCGAGAGAATGACCATTCAGGCACAGGATATGGATGTTATCACCCCGCAGGCTTTGATCAATATCCGTCCTGTTGTTGCGGCCATCAAGGAGTTCTTCGGCTCCTCGCCGCTGTCTCAGTTCATGGACCAGCCCAACCCGTTGGCAGAGCTTACTCATAAGCGCCGTCTGTCCGCCCTCGGTCCCGGCGGTCTTTCCCGCGATCGCGCATCCTTCGAAGTTCGTGACGTTCACTACAGCCACTACGGCCGCATGTGCCCGATTGAGACGCCGGAAGGTCCGAACATCGGTCTGATCTCCTATCTTGCAACTTTTGCCCGTATCAATGAGTACGGCTTCATAGAAGCTCCTTACCGCAGAGTGGATAAGGAGAGGGGCGTTGTTACCGACGAAGTTGTCTATATGACCGCTGATGTCGAGGACGAATTCATCGTTGCACAGGCCAACGAGCCGCTGGATGATGAAGGCCATTTCGTACGTCCCAAAGTAAACGCCAGATTCAAGAGCGAATTCATGGATATCGAAAACGACCGTATCGACTACATGGATGTTTCCCCGAAGATGGTCGTGTCCGTTGCTACCGCCATGATTCCGTTCCTCGGAAACGACGACGCAAACCGCGCCCTGATGGGAGCAAACATGCAGCGCCAGGCTGTTCCTCTGCTCAAGACCGAGTCTCCCATTGTCGGAACCGGTATGGAGTATAAGGCTGCTGTCGACTCCGGTGTTGTTGTTGTTGCAAAGAATGCCGGTTATGTTGAAAAGGTATCCGCAAATGAGGTTGCCATCCGCACCGATTCCGGTGAGCTGGATAACTATCATATTATTAAATTCATGCGTTCCAACCAGGGAACCTGCATCAATCAGCGCCCGATCGTCAACCATGGCGAGCGTATTGAAAAGGGACAGGTCATTGCCGACGGTCCCGCAACCAGCGAAGGCGAAATCAGCCTTGGTAAAAACGTTCTCATCGGCTTTATGACATGGGAAGGCTACAACTACGAGGATGCTGTTCTGATCAACGAAAAACTGGTTAAGGATGACGTGTTTACATCCATCCACATTGAGGAGTATGAGATCGAGTCCCGCGATACCAAACTCGGACCCGAAGAGATTACCCGTGATATCCCCAACGTGGGTGAGGATGCTCTGAAAGAGCTGGATGACAGAGGTATCATCCGTGTCGGTGCGGAAGTTCGTGCCGGTGATATCCTTGTCGGTAAGGTCACCCCGAAGGGTGAAACCGAGCTCACTGCCGAGGAGAGACTGCTCCGCGCCATCTTCGGTGAAAAGGCAAGAGAGGTTAGAGATACCTCCCTGCGTGTACCCCACGGTGAGTACGGAATTATTGTTGATGTCAAAGTATTTACCCGCGAAAACTGTGACGAGCTCAGCCCCGGCGTCAATATGGTCGTACGCTGCTACATTGCCCAGAAGCGTAAGATCTCCGTCGGTGACAAAATGGCCGGACGTCACGGAAACAAGGGTGTTGTTTCCCGCATTCTCCCGCAGGAGGATATGCCCTTCCTGCCGGATGGCCGTCCCCTTGATATTGTTCTTAACCCGTTGGGCGTTCCTTCCCGAATGAACATCGGTCAGGTGCTTGAGGTTCACCTCGGACGCGCAGCCGCTGCTCTCGGATGGAAGGTTATGATCCCCGTATTTGACGGAGCAAACGAAAACGATATCCGCGATGCATTGGAAGAAGCCGGACTGGATACAGACGGTAAGACCATCCTCTATGACGGACGTACTGGTGAACCCTTTGATAACCGCGTCACCGTCGGATATATGTACTTCCTCAAGCTGCATCACCTTGTTGATGATAAGATCCACGCACGTTCCACCGGTCCGTACTCTCTGGTTACCCAGCAGCCCTTGGGCGGTAAAGCTCAGTTCGGCGGACAGAGATTCGGAGAAATGGAGGTTTGGGCACTGGAAGCTTACGGCGCAGCCTACACCCTCCAGGAGATCCTCACCGTAAAATCCGATGACGTTGTCGGACGTGTAAAGACCTTCGAAGCCATTGTAAAAGGACACAATGTACCGAAGCCGGGCATTCCGGAGTCCTTCAAGGTTCTTATCATGGAGCTTCAGTCCCTGGGTCTGGATGTCAAAGTGCTTGATAAGTTCAATGAAGAGATCGATCTCAGACAGAACTTCGATGAGGATGACGGTCTTGGTCTTGGATCCATTGAGGCAAACATCAACCTGGAAGAGTATGATGACGAAATGACAGAGCCCAACCCCGATGACGACGGCGAAAACGAAGATGTAGATGATATCTTCGGAGAATTTGATGATTTCGGCTTTGATGACGTTTTCTCGGATGACAGCGCCGGCGCCAATGATTTGGACGACGATTTTTAAGAACGGAAGGTAGGGGTCGAATTTGGAGTTTAACGTATTTGAATCTATAAAGATCGGTCTTGCTTCTCCCGATAAGATCAGAGAATGGTCTTACGGCGAAGTCAAGAAGCCGGAAACCATAAACTACCGCACACTCAAGCCCGAAAGAGAAGGTCTTTTCTGTGAAAGAATCTTTGGACCGACCAAGGACTGGGAGTGCTACTGTGGAAAATATAAACGCCTCAGATATAAAGGCAAAATATGTGAACGCTGCGGCGTCGAAGTAACACGCAGTAAAGTACGCCGTGAGCGTATGGGTCACATTGAACTGGCTACCCCTGTTTCCCACATCTGGTACTTCAAGGGTATCCCCTCCAGAATGGGACTGATCCTCGATATGTCCCCGCGTCTTCTTGAGAAGATCCTCTACTTTGCATCTTACGTGGTAACCGATGCCGGTAATACACCGCTTGAGAACAAGCAGCTTCTCTCCGAAAAAGAGTACCGCGATATGCGTGAAAAGTATGAAGATGACTTTAAAGCATCCATGGGTGCTGAAGCAATCAAGGAACTTCTCCAGCAGATCGACCTCGAAAAGCTCTCTGTGGAGCTGAAAGAGGAGATGGAAGCCGCTGCCGGTCAGAAGAAGGTAAGAATCCTCAAGAGACTGGAAGTTGTGGAAGCTTTCCGTATCTCCGGAAACAGACCGGAATGGATGATCATGGATGTTGTTCCCGTTATTCCGCCCGATATCCGTCCGATGGTTCAGCTGGACGGCGGACGTTTTGCAACCAGTGACCTCAATGATCTTTACCGCAGAGTAATCAACCGCAACAACCGTCTGAAGAGACTTCTCGAGCTCAGTGCTCCCGATATCATTGTCAGAAACGAAAAGCGTATGCTTCAGGAAGCCGTTGATGCCCTCATCGATAACGGCCGCCGCGGCAGACCTGTTACAGGACCCAACAACCGTCCTCTGAAATCCCTTTCCGATATGTTGAAAGGTAAGCAGGGCCGTTTCCGTCAGAACCTGCTCGGTAAACGTGTTGACTACTCCGGACGTTCGGTTATCGTTGTAGGTCCGGAACTGAAGATGTATCAGTGCGGTCTCCCGAAGGAGATGGCTCTGGAGCTCTTCAAACCCTTTGTTATGAAGCGCCTCGTAGATATCGGCGCTGCTACCAATATCAAGAATGCCAGAAAGATGGTCGAACGCGCCAGAACAGAAGTTTGGGATTCTCTTGAGATCGTCATCAAGGATCATCCCGTTCTCCTCAACCGTGCACCAACTCTTCACCGTCTCGGCATCCAGGCCTTTGAGCCTGTTCTCGTAGAGGGAAGAGCCCTCAAGCTCCATCCGCTGGTCTGCACTGCTTATAACGCAGACTTCGACGGAGACCAGATGGCTGTTCACGTACCTCTCTCCGCAGAAGCACAGTCGGAAGCACGCTTCCTCATGCTTGCTGCAAACAACCTGCTTAAACCCTCCGACGGTCGTCCTGTTGCTGTTCCTACTCAGGATATGATCCTTGGTTCCTACTACCTCACTCTTGACAGAGACGGTGAGAAGGGCGAAGGCAAAATCTTCCGCGATTTCAACGAAGCCTTTATGGCATATCAGGATGGTGTTATTACCCTCCATGCAAAGGTAAAGATCCGTGTCACCAAAGTGATTGACGGTGTCACCTATACCGATATGCTGGATACAACCGTCGGTAAGATGATCTTCAATATTCCGATCCCGCAGGATCTCGGTTTTGTTGACAGAAGCATCCCCGAGAATAAGCTGAAGCTGGAAGTTGACTTCCTTGTAGGTAAGAGCCAGCTCGGTAAGATCATCAACCGCTGCATTAAAGTGCACGGTGTTACTCCCGCATCCGAGATGCTGGACAACATTAAGGCTCAGGGCTTTAAGTATTCCACCAAGGGCGCAATTACCGTTGCCGTTTGCGATGCTGTTATTCCGCCCCAGAAAGCGGATATCCTCGCCGAGGCAGAAAAGAACGTTGATAAGATTGTCAGACAGTTCCGCCGCGGTCTGATCACCGACGAAGAGCGTTTTGCCCTTGTTATCAATACCTGGAACGAGACCACCGAGAAGGTTGCAACAGCCCTGAAGAACAACTTCGACCGCTACAACCCGATTTTCATGATGTCCGACTCCGGTGCTCGAGGCAACATGAACCAGCTGCGTCAGCTGGCCGGTATGCGCGGACTGATCGCCAACACCTCCGGCCGCGCCATCGAAGTTCCGATTCGTGCTAACTACCGTGAAGGTCTTAACATTCTTGAATACTTCATTTCCTCCCGAGGCGCCAGAAAAGGTCTGGCCGATACCGCTCTGCGTACCGCAGACTCCGGTTATCTGACCCGCCGTCTGGTCGATGTTTCTCAGGAAGTTATCATTCGTCAGCACGACTGCGGATCCAATGAGGGTATCATTGTTTATGATATCCGTGAGGGCTCTGAAATGATCGAGCCGATGAAGGAACGTCTGCTTGGCCGTTATCCGGTGGACGATGTTTTCCATCCCGAAACCGGCGAGTTGCTGGTAACCAAGGATACCCTGATGGAGGAAGAGGATATCAACAAGATTGTCAATGCGGGAATTACCTCCCTCAAGATTCGTTCTATCCTCAACTGCAATGCCAAGCATGGTGTCTGTGCTAAATGTTACGGTGCAAACCTCACTTCCGGCAAGCCTGTTGCAGTCGGTGAAGCTGTTGGTATCATTGCTGCTCAGTCCATCGGTGAGCCCGGTACTCAGCTTACCATGCGTACCTTCCATACCGGCGGTATCGCATCTGCAGAAGATATCACCCAGGGTCTGCCGAGAGTTGAAGAGCTGTTTGAGGCCCGCAAGCCCAAGCATGAAGCTATCATCAGTGAAATTTCCGGTCATTCCAGAATCGAAGAGATCAAGAAGAACCGCCATATCGTTATCTACAATACCGATACCGGAGAAGAGGCACGTTACCTCATTCCTTACGGTTCCAGACTCAAGATTACCCCGGGAGAGTGGATCAATGCCGGCGATCTGCTGACAGAAGGTTCCGTTAACCCGCATAAGTTCCTTGAGATCAACGGACCGCTGGCCGTTCAGGATCACCTGATTGCAGAGGTTCAGAAGGCCTACCGTATCCAGGGTGTTGATATCAACGATAAGCACATTGAAGTTATCGTCAGACAGATGATGAAGAAGGTTCGTGTGGAAGATGCAGGAAGCACCGATCTGCTTCCCGGTTCCCTCGTTGATAAGATTGAGATCTTCACCGAGAACGAAAAGATCCGCGAACGTATTGCAGCAGGAGAGACCGATCTCACCGAAGCAACCTATATCCCGATGCTGCTTGGTATCACCAAGGCGTCCCTCGCAACCGATTCCTTCCTCTCTGCCGCATCCTTCCAGGAGACCACTAAAGTTCTCACTGAGGCTGCGATCAAGGGTAAGGTTGACCCGCTGCTCGGCCTGAAGGAGAACGTCATCATCGGTAAGCTTGTTCCTGCCGGTACCGGTATGAACTGCTACTCCGAAGTGGATGTTGTCTCTGCCTATGACAGCGAACACGCCAAAGAGCAGACTAAAATTGGTTGATACCCGCTGATTAAAAAGTTTTTGTTCAACAGGAAAGGCGCTTGAATAAGCGCCTTCCTTTGCGAGAGAAGCTGTTATTTGTCCGGAAAAACAACTCAAAGGGATTTCGTGGTAAAATAAATTTTAGCTGAATGCAAAAGCAGTGAATATTGAGTCAGTATCTACAAAAAATATTGGAAAACCATGGTTTTTTTTAAGGGTGGAACTCTTGACAAATGGCTTGAATTCAGGTATAATTGTAAACTGTGGTTTGATGTCATAATGTTATATCGGATAAGCATTCCGGTGTCGCTCTAACAGATGACAGTTGGAATGCGTCCTGTATATATGATTAATTATGCAAGGAGGTGTAACATTGCCAACCTTTAACCAGTTAGTACGCAAGGGAAGAGAAGATAGCGTATACAAGTCCAATTCTCCTGCTCTCCAGAGAGGATGGAACTCCAAGAAGCGTATCGCTACCAATCAGAGCTCGCCGCAGAAGCGCGGAGTCTGTACTGTTATCAGAACCGAGACTCCTAAAAAGCCGAACTCCGCTCTCAGAAAGATTGCCAGAGTAAGACTTTCCAATGGCATGGAGGTAACAGCTTATATCCCTGGCGAAGGTCACAACCTGCAGGAGCATAGCGTAGTTATGATCCGTGGCGGACGTGTTAAGGACCTTCCTGGTGTACGTTACCACATCATCCGCGGCACACTGGATACCCAGGGTGTTGCAAAGAGGATGCAGGCTCGTTCCAAATACGGTGCGAAGCGTCCGAAGGCCGGTGCGAAGAAGTAAGAACTTGATAACTAAGCCGAGAGGCGTATTATATATAAAATATATTATACGGCCGATTGGCGCATGCGCTTGAAAAAGCGTGACGAGAGTTTTTACGGCTTTCGAGTACCGATGATTTCATTATTTTATGAAGGAGGGAAGAGAAGTGCCAAGAAGAGGTCGTATTGCAAAACGCGACGTTTTGCCCGATCCGCTTTATAACTCTAAGATGGTTACACGCCTGATCAACAACATCATGTATGATGGTAAGAAGGGTGTTGCTCAGAAGATTGTTTACGGAGCCTTTGAGATCGTAAAGGAGAAGTCCGGTAAGGATGCTCTTGAGATGTTCGAGCAGGCTATGGAAAACATCATGCCGTCACTTGAGGTTAAGGCCCGCCGTGTCGGTGGTTCTACCTATCAGGTGCCGATGGAAGTTCGTCCCGAGAGAAGACAGACCCTTGGTCTGCGCTGGCTGACGAGCTATTCCAGAGCAAGAAGTGAGCGTACCATGAAAGAGCGTCTTGCAGGAGAAATCCTCGATGCCGTTAACGGTCTCGGCGGAGCTTGCAAAAAGCGTGATGATACTCACAGAATGGCTGAGGCTAACAGAGCCTTTGCACATTACAGATGGTAATTCTCTGTCTGTAACACGTGCTGCTTAGCGGCACACAAACGTTTTATTGTTTATTTAATTACACTTAGGAGGACACTATGCCAAGAGAGATTGCACTGGAACAGACGCGCAACATCGGCATAATGGCTCATATAGACGCCGGAAAGACCACCACCTCTGAGCGTATCCTGTTCTATACAGGTAAAACTCATAAAATGGGTGAGACTCATGAAGGCGCCGCAACCATGGACTGGATGGAACAGGAGCAGGAGAGAGGTATTACTATTACCTCCGCTGCTACTACGGCATTCTGGAAGGGTCATAGAATCAATATCATTGATACCCCGGGACACGTTGACTTCACTGTTGAAGTTGAACGTTCGCTGCGTGTGCTTGATGGTTCCGTTACTGTTTTCTGCGCAAAGGGTGGCGTTGAGCCCCAGTCAGAAACAGTTTGGAGACAGGCTGATAAATATCATGTTCCTAGAATGGCATATGTCAACAAAATGGACATCATGGGTGCAAACTTTTACAATGTTGTAAACATGATGCTCGAAAGACTGAAATGTAACGCTGTTCCCATCCAGCTTCCCATCGGAAGCGAGGATACCTTTAAGGGTATCATCGACTTGGTTGAGATGAAGGCTTATGTCTATTATGATGACCTTGGACGCGATGTTCGCACGGAAGAGATTCCTGAAGACATGAAAGAACTCGCTGATGAGTATCGTGTAAAGCTGCTTGATGCTGTATCGATGCAGGACGACGAGTTGATGATGAAATATCTGGATGGTGAGGATCTTACTCCCGAAGAGATCAAGCCGGCAATCCGTAAGGCCACCATTGCCAACGAGATGGTTCCTGTTGTTTGCGGAACCTCTTACCGCAATAAGGGCGTTCAGAAGCTGCTTGATGCTGTTATCGATTATATGCCCGCACCGACAGATGTTGAAGCCATTAAGGGCGTTAACCCCGATACCGAAGAAGAAGAAATCAGAGAGTCTGATGATGACGGTCCGTTTGCTGCTCTTGCATTCAAGATTGCAACTGATCCCTATGTCGGTAAACTGTGCTTCTTCCGTGTATATTCCGGTTCCGTTGAATCCGGCTCCAGCGTTTACAACTCTACCAAGGATTGTAACGAGCGTATGGGACGTATTCTGCAGATGCATGCAAACCATCGTCAGGATATCGATGTCTGCTATTCCGGCGATATTGCTGCCGCAGTAGGTCTCAAGAACACCACCACTGGTGATACACTTTGCACATCCAAGAACCCGATCATTCTTGAATCGATGGAATTCCCGGAGCCTGTTATCAGAGTTGCTATTGAGCCCAAGACTAAGGCCGGTCAGGAAAAGATGAGCGTTGGTCTTGCCAAGCTTGCTGAAGAGGATCCGACATTCCGCACCTATACAGACGAAGAAACCGGTCAGACAATTATCGCTGGTATGGGCGAGCTCCATCTGGAGATCATTGTCGACAGACTTCTCCGTGAGTTCCATGTTGAAGCTAACGTAGGTCGTCCGCAGGTTGCATACAAAGAAACTGTACGCAAACTTGCCGATGTGGACTTCAGATATGCCCGTCAGTCCGGCGGACGTGGACAGTTTGGTCATGTTAAGATCAAGCTTGAGCCGAATGAATCCGGTAAGGGTTACGAGTTCGTTAACAAGATCGTCGGTGGTGCTATTCCGAAGGAATATATCCCCGCTGTTGATGCTGGTATTAAGGGCGCAATGCTTTCGGGAACTCTTGCAGGTTATCCTGTTGTTGACTGTATTGTCACACTGTATGACGGTTCTTATCACGAAGTTGACTCCTCTGAGCTTGCATTTAAGCTCGCTGGTTCTATGGCATTCAAAGAGGCCATGCGCAAGGCAGATCCCGTTATTCTCGAACCGATAATGAAAGTTGTTGTTATCGTTCCCGATGAATATATGGGCGATGTCATTGGCGACTTGAACTCCCGCCGTGGACAGATTCAGGGAATTGACGATCGTATGGGAGCTAAGCAGATCAACTCTTTTGTACCGCTCTCCGAAATGTTCGGTTACGCAACTGATATGCGTTCCAAGACCCAGGGACGTGGTCAGTATACTATGGAACCCAGTCATTATATTGAGGTTCCGAAGAGCGTTCTTGAGAACATTGTAAGCGGACGAGCAAAATCATAATTTAAATTTGGCTGAACAGCCGACAAAAAAGATATATTAGATAAGGGAGGAAATATCAATGGCAAAGCAGAAATTCGAAAGAACTAAGCCTCATGTAAACATCGGTACCATCGGTCACGTTGACCATGGTAAGACCACTCTGACCGCAGCTATCACCAAGTACCTCGGCATCAAGGGCGGCGCTGAGTTCATGGCATACGATATGATCGATAAGGCTCCTGAAGAGAGAGCACGTGGTATCACGATCAACACCGCTCACGTTGAGTATCAGACCGACGCTCGTCACTATGCTCACGTTGACTGCCCGGGACATGCTGACTACATTAAGAACATGATCACCGGTGCTGCACAGATGGATGGTACCATCCTCGTTGTTGCTGCTACCGACGGCCCCATGGCTCAGACCCGCGAGCACATCATCCTTGCTCGTCAGGTTGGCGTTCCTGCTATCGTTGTTTTCATGAACAAGTGCGATCAGGTTGACGACCCCGAACTCCTCGATCTCGTTGAGATGGAAATCCGTGAGACCCTGTCCGAGAACGAATTCCCCGGTGATGATATTCCCATCATCCGTGGTTCCGCTCTGAAGGCTCTCGAAGCTCCCGCTGATGCTTCCGATGCTAACTATGCTTGCATCCAGGAGCTCATGGACGCTGTTGACTCTTATATCCCCACTCCTGAGAGAAAGGCTGACCTGCCCTTCCTCATGCCCGTTGAAGACGTATTCACCATTACTGGTCGTGGTACCGTTGCTACTGGTAGAGTTGAGCGTGGCCAGATCAAGACCGGTGACGAAGTTGAAATCGTTGGTCTTAACGACGAGAGCCGCAAGACCGTTGTAACCGGCGTTGAGATGTTCCGTAAGATCCTTGACTACGCTGAAGCAGGCGATAACATCGGTGTTCTTCTCCGTGGTATCCAGCGTTCTGAGATCGAGCGCGGCCAGGTTATCTGTAAGCCCGGCTCCATCAAACCCCACACCAAGTTCCGTGGCCAGGTTTACGTACTGACCAAGGACGAGGGTGGCCGTCATACTCCGTTCTTCAACAACTATCGTCCGCAGTTCTATTTCCGTACCACCGACGTTACTGGCGTTGTTGCTCTTGACGAAGGTACCGAAATGTGCATGCCTGGCGATAACATCGAGATGAACGTTGAGCTCATCACCCCGATCGCTATCGAAGAGGGTCTCCGCTTCGCTATCCGTGAAGGCGGCCGTACCGTTGGTTCCGGCGTTGTTACTCAGATCAACGAGTAATTAACTCTTTCGGAAATCGATAAGATTGCTAAAACCCCATACGCAGCAATGCGTATGGGGTTTTTCACATCCGGAAAAGTGATAATAAAATATTAGATAGAAAAAGCGGTGGTGCCTCTTGAGAGACAATCACCGCTTTCGTTTTGAATTATTTTATTGTTTGGGAAGCTCCCACTTGGTATAGAGGATGGAGCAATAGGAGTCATCTGCCCATTTTTGATAGTATACAGTAATCAGTGAGCCGTCATCCAGCTGGGCAGTAGATGGATAGCCTTCATCCCAGTCAGGAGCATTGTCATCCAGTGTAATTTCATCGCCCCATGTTTTGCCGCCGTCATGGCTGATACGGGCAAATTGCCCATAGGGAGCGATTCTTCTGGCATAGGTCAGCAGCAGTTCACCGGATGCGAGTTTAAGCAGATGGGGAGGAGAACCGCAGATGCCGGTAGGTGCAGCAGGTGTCCAGGTATGACCGCCGTCATAAGAAAATGTGGTGTAAACTGTGAAATACTGGGAACGATCATTCTCTTGATAACGGATGGCGCCAACAAGGGTACCGTCATTGAGTTCGGCAAGATGGGCTTCGCAATATTCAATCTTTTCAGTTCCCACCGTATCCGGGATTTTCGCAAGAATTTCCCAGCTTTTCCCCTCGTCTTTGCTGACTGCAGCATAAACACTGCTGCTGATACCGGAGGTGTGGAAGGGAATGCCCAACATCATGATATTACCATTGCTGAGCAGAATAGCACCATGAGGGGCGGTAAGGGGAATCTTGTAGGTCTCACCCCAGGTTTTGCCGTAGTCAGTGGAAAGCTTCACGAAAGAACCGTAAATGTGATCCTCATCGCTCAGGCTGTTCCAAGCTTCATAAGCACCGGCTGTAAAGAGATCCGGAGTGTGTTCTGTTTTTTTATCACGGTCATAGTAGAACTCACGGGGATGATTAAACCACATGAGAAGAAGTTTTCCACCGCCAAGGTAGGTGAGACCGGCATCGCGGTCATCCAGCGGCGTGTCGTTGATAATGGTGGGAGAGGACCAGGTTATACCGTTATCCGTGCTTGTATAAAACAGATTTTTGCCAAAGGGACAGACGTGACGGAGTCTATGACCGGAGGAAGCGGCATAAAGAGTGCCGTTTTCATCGCGGCATACCGTGGGCCAGCCTTGATAGGGGAATAAGCTTTTACTGTTTCTGCTTACAATTCCGTGTTTCATCAGATCACCATCCTAAAATATTCTTTCCTGTTGCCTGAAGTAAGCAGTAGCAAAGGAAAAGTTTGTGGCAAAGTATGGGATGAATTTTTAAATTAGGCTTTACCGCAACCAAGCAAATATGTTATAATCATTCTAACATCTTGCGTAAGGTAAGTCAATTGAAAAAGCGTACCAGTTTGGTTGAAAGCTTCCGAATTTTTAATATCGGGAAATAATTGGGATATGAAAGAGATTGGTTTTGTATTTTCGGCAGAAATCAACGGACAGCAGTTTCACATCCGTGCCTATCACGACAGTGGTTTGACAATGAAATCCGAAGATAACCTGCCGCATGTACATTTTTTTACAGAATTCCATTATCTGTATGAGGGATATGAAAAGATAAGTATACCTCAAAAGAAAAAAGAGGTCACACTGAAAGCGGGAGAGATATGTCTGATTCCTCGCCGTTTGTATCATGCTGTTGACACGGATGATCGGGTAAAACGGATTTGCTTCAATCTAACCGCCTCAGAATTGTTTGGGACTCTGGATGATATCATTGTAATCAGAAACGGGTATATCTGTTCGGTGATGGCGCGTTTCCTGGAAAAAGAACTTTCCAAAACAAGAAGAGGCCTCCTTTTTTTGGAGGTGATTTGTGAGCTTACGGAACTTTTATCGGAGCAGATCGATATTTCTTCTGACAGAGAATTGAACGAGCAGAAGCAAAAGTGGATCATCGAAGACCATATTGCAAACCGATTCTATTATAATGAGGGGATCGCCGCTCTGGCTGCCAAGCTGTATTTGAGCGAGAAACAGACGCGGACTCTTGTGAAAAAATTTTTCGGGAAGGATTATAAATCGCTGATTCTGTCACAGCGTATGGAACTGGCGGAAATGATGCTGCAGGATGAAAATTTTTCATTGGAGAAAATTGCAGAAGAGGTCGGGTATCATTCCTACAGTGGATTCTATCTGGCCTACACCGGATATTTTGGTGTTTCACCAAGCGAGAAAAGAGAACAGCTGCAATGCAGGATAGACGAAAAACAAAGTCTCCCACATCCGTAATGTGAGAGACTTTTGTTGTTTCATAAAGTCACAATTCATCATTCAGCAGCGCTTTTAATCTGACACCGGCAGCAAAGAGCTCTTTTTTAGAGTAGACTCCTTTTGCGGCGACAGCAGCTACCGCTTCTTTTATGCTGCAGTCGTTTTTCATAAGATAATCAAACAGAAGAGTTTCCGGGAGGGGTTTTTCCTCCTCTTCTGCCGGAACTGTGGGCGTTTCCATCACAATGGTATATTCTCCCTTTTTGTGATTGGGGTTTGCCTCCAGCTCAGCAAGCACTTCCGTAGGAGAACCGCGGTAGATGCGTTCATGCAGCTTGGTCAAATCGTTGCATACACACAGGCGGGCAGCAGGGGCTGTCTCTGCAAGAGAAGCGATTGTCGCGGTGATACGCATGGGAGATTCATAGAAAATGGCAGTTTTTATGCTGTCATTCAGCATACGGGACCAAAGTTTTTTTATTTCACCGGTTTCTCTCGGAACAAATCCGTAAAAAGCAAAGGAGGTAAGGTCAAAGCCGGAGACGGAGGCGGCAGATACCGCAGCACAAGCTCCGCAAACGGCAACTACTTTAATGCCGGCGGCGGCGGCGGCTTCCACAAGAATACAGCCGGGATCAGAAATACAGGGAGTGCCGGCGTCGGAAATCAAGGCGATCTGGCAGCCGTTGTTCAATTTATCCAACAGTTCCTCCACACGGGAACGTTCGTTGAATTTGTGGTAGGAAATCAGTTTGCTGTCAATGCCGAGTTTGGAAAGCAGCGGCCAGGAGGTGCGGGTATCTTCGGCCGCTATGATATCAGCCGCTTTTAATGTTTCAGCGGCACGTGGAGTGAGATCATCAAGGCAGCCAATGGGGGTTGCCACAACGTAAAGTGTACCAACCGGATTCATGGTATCAGAAATCATATAAAATCAACGTCCAATCAAAAATATTTACAATTAACAATATCAAACCGTATAAAAGTATGGTAAAATAAAAATGAGAAAAAGAAAAGGGGATCACAAAATGGATTATGGTATAATAGCCTTTGTTCTGCTTGTACTTATTATTATCGCTGTATTTGTTATTCTTGTCAAGCCCAAAAAGATGACAGAAGAACAAAAGAAGCAATTTGGAGAGAAATTTTACGCCCATAGAGGTCTCTATAAACAGGAACAAACGGTTCCCGAAAATTCTGCAACTGCTTTCAAACTGGCAATGCGCAAAGGGTATGGAATAGAACTGGATGTCAGACTCACCAAAGATAAACAGGTTGTGGTTTTCCATGATGAGGGACTTAAACGTGCCTGCAAGGTGGAAAAAACCAAGGTGCGCAAGCTGACTTATGAAGAACTGCAGAGCTATGAGCTGTTCGGAACAAGGGAGAAGATTCCGCTGCTCTCGCAGGTTTTGGAAGAGACCGAAGGCAGTGTGCCGCTTCTGATCAATATGCGTTGTACCGCCGGAGAACAGGCACAGGCAGAAGAAATTGCAGAAAAGACCTATGAAGTTTTGAAGGACTATGGCGGCAATTGTGCCGTGGCTTCCACCGAACCGGCTGCTGTTGCATGGTTTAAAAGGAATGCACCGGAGATTCTGAGAGGGATGATATCGGGCGGATATCGCGAAAAGAGCAAGCGCCTTTCCGGTTTTCAGCGTTTTATGCGCCGCAATCTCTTTTATAATTGCAAGGTAAGTCCGCATTTTATTTCTTGCGATATATCAGAGACAGATGCTGTTGGACTCAAACTGTGTAAGTCGATTATGAAGGTTCCTATTGTGGGCTGGACTGCCAGAGAAGAGTTTGATACAGCCAAACTGAGAGAATATTTTGATGTTCTCTGTTTTGAATTTTATGAACCCAAAGCATAAAGGTGACAGAACTCAATGACTGAATTGATACATGAATACAGAGGCAGTATCCTTGAGAACATACATTGCGGACACATCTGCATTGTGGATGAGCGAGGCGGTGTTGTTCATGCAGTGGGAAATGCAGAGCAAATGACATACTATCGTTCTGCATCCAAACCGATCCAGGCATTACCTGTTTTGATGAACAGATTGGATGAAAAATTCGGTCTCAGTGGGGAAGAAATCGCAATTATGGCAGGTTCTCACAGCGGTGAAAGCTGCCACAGAGATGCAATATTGTCAATGTTAAAAAAAGCCGGATATGCAGAAGAGGATATGATTATGAATCCTGTATATCCGGAAGCCGTATATGCCCGTGACGAGATGATACGCAGAGGGGATCCGCCGCGCAAAGCGCTTCACAACTGTTCCGGCAAGCATGTGGGATTGATGCTGCTGGCGGGAATGTTTGGTAATCACCGTGACTATTGGCATCCGGATTCCAAAGCTCAGAAAGAGGTAAAAAAATGCATTGCCAATATGGCTGAATGGCCGGAGGAGAAGATTGAGATTGGAATTGATGGTTGCGGTGTTCCTGTTTTTGCAGTGCCCCTCCGTTGCATTGCCTTTTCCTTTTTAAAGCTGCTTTGCCCGGAACTGATCGCAGATGAGTGTCTCGCCGGGGCAGCAGGTAAAATGTCACAGGCGATGCAGAAGTATCCTCTTTTTGTCAAAGGGACAGATACTCTTTGTACGTTATTGAATTCAGATTCGAATGTGATAGCCAAAGGCGGTGCACAGGGAGTATATGCTTTTGCGCTGAAGAGAGAACGGCTTGGTGTGGTAATCAAACAGGCAGACGGTACCGGAGACGAGCGCCCGAACATTGTGGCAGAAATTCTGAGACAAATTCATTACAGCGATAAAACACTGATAGAGAAACTGGAACACTTTCATCCCTCCGAGATAATCAATGATAACGGAACTGTGGTGGGAAGTAGAAAAGCTGTATTTACCTTATAAAAACAGAAAAACCGATGCAGACAGCAGAAATGTCCGCATCGGTTTTTTATTTTGTCTTCAGCCTTTGGGATATTCATTGCAGAGCAGAAAACGTGCAGGCTCATCTTCTTCTATTTCGGGGAAACGTCCGGTTGGTTCATAGAAATGGTTGTCGGAAGTATCGTCATTGGTTGTAGAAACTTCACCGACAAAAACGCGTCCGCAGCCTTCCTCACCCCAGAAAGTGTGATAGAGACCCTGATAGAGCGTGATGCTTTCTCCGGGTGTCAGTCTTATTACAGAACCCGCAGGAACGGTATAGCGTCTGCCATCGCTTTGAACAAGAACATCGGTGTCGGCAAATTCGCCATCGGGGGTGCTGTTGTAGAGTTTAATCAGCAGGTTGCCGCCGCCACGGTTGATGATATCTTCCATTTTGCAGGGATGAAAGTGGTAGGGGGTATATTGATTTTCATCTACCAGCAGAAGTTTTTCGGCATAGGGTTTGGTATATTGGGGATCGTGGAAATTTCCGTTTCTTATTGTGAACATAAGAAGACCAACTTTGTTATAATCACCGCTGCCAAAATCGGTGATATCCCAGCCGAGCATGTTGTCGCGAATCTCATTGTACTCAGCGTTTTTCGTTTTCCACTCCTCAGGAGACCACGAGGCAAAGGGAGGAAGGTGGAAGTTCATTTTTTTACAAAAATCAAAGGCATCGCAGATCAGTGCGTTTATTTCGGAACGTTTCACGGCAGAACCTCCTTAAATATAAACTACAAAAATTGTAGCACAAGATGATAGAGATGTCAATAAGAGGGGGAGCGCAAAGAGATAAAGAGAAGAATATGAAGAGTTATTTGGGGAAAGGCAAAGTTTTTGCAGAGAGTCAATTGATTTAGAAGAGATAAGAGGAAATCCAAGCAGGGAAGAGGCAGGGAGATCTCTGTTTGCTAAAACGGTTATCGAAAAAAACGAAAAAGGAAAAAAATATGGTGAAAATAGGGAGATGAATAATTTTTAAATAGATTTGTGTAAAATATCAATATTAATATCCTTCTTTCGTTAAATAAAATAGCGAAAAAAAGAATAAATCTATTGACATACTGAAAATGATGATATATAATATATGCAAAGTTAAAACATATTAGTTGTTTTGTGAATTAGGAATTTTAATATGGTTATATGTTGTAAAACGTTTGAATAATTATGTGCAAAGGAAAATGTGACTGTATTGAAATTTTTAATGAAATTTATTGTAGTGAGTAAATTTAAAAAAATGTAGACTCATACAATAAATAATGCAGCCCATAGTTTGGTAAATTGAAGGAAAGGTTGTTGATACAGAGTATGGGAAAGACGAATGTTGTTGCTTTGGCAGAGAAAAAACGGAAACAAAGTTTTTGGAAAAAATTATATGATCAGCGTTATATGATGATCTTGGTTATTCCGGGAGCAATATTGTTGATTGTTTTTTACTATTTCCCGTTATGGGGAATACAGTTGGCTTTTAAAGACTATAATCCGGGGCTTGGAATAACGGGAAGTCCTTGGGCCGGACTCAAGTATTTTGAGGAGATTATTAACGATAAGCTCTTTTTCCAGTCATTAAGAAATACAATGGTATTTAGTGTTCTTAATCTGCTTATAGGGTTTCCGATTCCCATTATTTTTGCACTGATGATAAACGAATTGTTCGAGGCAAGATTGTTTAAAAGAGTAGTGCAGACAATCAGTTATTTACCGCACTTCCTTTCATGGGCATTTGTGGCAAGCTTCCTGAATACATTTTTATCAGACAGAGGAACCCTGAATCCGTTGCTTATTGCGCTTGGCGTTTTGGACGAACCCTACGGATTTTTAAGTAGTATACCATCATTTATTGTTGTGATACTGACATCATCAGTTTGGAAGAGTTTCGGATACAGTTCGATAATATATCTTGCTGCAATGACTTCGGTACCGCAGGAAATGTATGAAGCGGCACTGATAGACGGAGCTACACGATTCCAGAAGATATGGTATATAACGCTCCCGTCAATTAAGGGAACCATAGTTGTTCTTCTTATCCTTCAGATAAGCGGAATGATCAATTCCAACTTTGAACAGTTCTATTTGCTGCAGAATGCTTTGATATCCGATATAGGAAAAGTGTTAGATGTTTATACTTATGAAATAGGTATGACAAAGGCCCGTTTCTCATATGCAACGGCAGTTGGTCTTTTTAAATCGGTAGTATCATTCGCGTTGCTTATTATTGCAAATACAACATCGCGTAAGTTGACCGGAGAAAGTATTTATTGATAAGGAGGATGAGACAAATGGCAAAAAAATCAAAATCAATAAACAGATATACTGCTTTTGATGTAGTGGATATCATTCTTCTGGCTATAATTGCTTTCATCGCTTTCTATCCTTTTTGGAATGTGTTTATGATCTCTCTGAATGAACCGACGGATACCTTGACAGGTGGTGTAACTCTTTGGTTCAGGGAGTTTACACTGGAAAATTACAGACATATATTCAGTGAAGATTCTTTCCTTAGGGCGTTATTGATTTCTGTTTCCAGAACGTTGATAGGTGCCTCAACGAGTGTTATTTTTACAGCGGCATTTTCCTATGGAATATCCAAGAAGTGGTTGATGGGTCAAAAGTTCTTTATTGCGCTGCTTGTTATAACAATGTATGTCAGCGGAGGACTTATTCCGACATTCCTCAATATAAGGAATCTTGGCCTTTATCAGAACTATCTGGTATACATTATTCCGTCACTGCTCAATTCTTACAATGTCATTATTATGATGACATATTTCAGAACACTGCCTGCAGAGCTTGAAGAATCGGTGAGAATAGACGGAGGAAACGATTTGGTCATATTCTTCCGTATAATACTTCCGGTTTCAATGCCGGTTGTTGCAACAATAGCCCTGTTTAATGCGGTAGGACACTGGAATTCATGGTATGATACCATGCTCTACGGCGGCAGAAAGCTAATGACGATGCAGATGTTCCTGGTTGAATTGATACAGGATGCCGATCAGGTTAGAAAGCTTATGTCCAGCGGAAGTAGTATAGCGGCATCGCTGGCCAAACTGGGCTTTAAACCGAATGTAGAATCGGTAAAAGCTACTGCGATGATGGTTACTGCTATACCGATCATAATGGTATACCCCTTCCTGCAAAAGTATTTTGTAAAGGGAATCATGGTAGGCTCCCTGAAGGGATAACTTTTTTAGTATTAAATCTGCATTTGCAATGAGTGTAAAATGAAATAGTGAATGCAGAGAAATATAAGGAGGAAAAATCATGAAAAAAATGGCGAAGTTTTTGGCTCTCGTTATGGCTCTGGTAATGATCATAAGTGTATTTGCCGGTTGTAGCGAGACAGCAAAAGACAAGGACAACTCCGATAACAAAGGAGGAAACACAGCCACAGACACAGAGTGGGAGTATCAGGCAGATACATCTCCGTTTGAGTTCGATGTTTGGTGGCCGAGCGTATGGTCTTGGGGCAAAGGCGGCGTTGAAAGCGGTTGGGATGATTCCCCGGTATTTGAGTACATTACCGAAAAAACCGGCGGTAAGATGAACATCGAGATTCCTCTCGGTGATGAAAATGATCTTGCCGGTACAATGATCGCAGCCGGAACTTATCCTGATGTTTGTGTTTTCGGTTCTTACACCAGCCCGTATATCAATCAGATGAAGGATGCAGAGCTGATCTACTCCTGGAGTGAACTGATTGATAAAAACGCTCCCAAAATGTGGGAACTCATTCCGGATTCCATGATGGCTACTCATGCAGATGCAGACGGAGTTCTTTGGTACTATCCCGGATTTGCTTACCATGAGACATGGGCAGAAGAAGCAGAGGCTCTTGGTGCACATCCCGCAGGTGGCGCACACGGAACAAACGTTATATTCTGCCGTCAGGATATTCTCGAAGCTTTTGGCGAAGAGGATATAAAGGATATCGATACCTTTACCGATTATCTCTATTTCTGCAAAGAAAATTATCCTGATGTAGATCCTCTTAAACTGTTTGAAGGCAACCCGAGAAATACCGGTGAAGCTATATTTACCCACCTTCAGGCTACATTTGGATGCCATCTTTCCGGAACATATCCGCAGGAAGACGGAAGCATTAAGTACTACATGTATGATCCCGCATATGTCGATTATCTCGCATGGCTTAACACCCTTTACAATGACGGTGTTATTTCTGCAAACCAGCTGACAGATGATCAGAGTGCGATTGACACAAAGACCTACAGTGCAGGTTACGGAGCAATGAACGGTGCAACTTATACCGTTTATAACACAATTGAGACTACCCTTAAAGAGAGCTTCGGCGAAGACACAGATAAGCTCTACATAGCAGTAGGCCCCATCGAAGGCGAAAATGGTTGGAAGACCTATAAGCTCCGTAACAGCGGCGGTCAGACTTCCGTTATCACCAAGAATTGCGACAACACCGATCGTGTTATTAAGTTCTTCGAATTCCTCTTCACTGAGGAAGGCCAGATGACCATCAATGCCGGTGTGGAAGGTGTTCATTGGGAATGGAACGATGATGGTACCGTAAAGCATGACGAGGAAAAGGCTGCTCTTGCAAACTCTGACCTTGAAGGCTTTACCACAACCTATAAGCTCTGCGGAAACTGGTCTGCATGGTGCAATACTTCCTATTGGGAAGGTCTCCTTGGCGCATGCCTTACACCTCCCGGACGTGATCTCGAAGAGAGTGAGAAGAGATTGCAGCCCTATACCATTGACCTTTGGGAAATTGGCTTCTGCGATATAACACTGTGCATCCCTGGCGGAAGTGATCTGGATGTTATCAAGACTAAGGTTGAAGATGCTTGTAAGGTAGCTGCAATGAAGATGATCGCTGCTGCTAATGCAGACGAGTTTGACAGCATCTATAAAGAGTGCCTTAAAGAAATTGAGGGTCTGGGTGTAGCACAGGTTGAAGAAGCTTATACAGCTGAATATCATAAGTGCTGTGAAGCTATTGGTATTGAACCCGGTGCAGAACTCTAATTAAAGTTTTCTCAGTATAAAAAATACGGGGCAGATATTTCAATATCTGCCCCGGTTTTTAATTGTGAACTCTAAATAACCTCCTGGTTTTACCAAGGGCGGAAGAAAGAGCGGAAATTACAATCATTTGGGCAAGCATGATGCAAGCCACATGGTGAAACAAAGCTTGGCATAATTGCAGAAGGTACAAAAACATAATTTGTCCCCTTTATAGGTCGTAGTGCATGTGATGCGATAATAAAGACTCAGTGCCCCTTTCAGGGGTTAAGGTGGTAAAAGAACTTGCAAGGATCGTGCAAAACAACCGTTCAATGGGGGAGAATTTAATGAAGCGTTTTAAGGTTATAACGAATTTGGGGAATTTGAATATTTCTGAAAAAAACTGTTTTTTCCTATTGATTTTGTGATAGTTTTAAGTATAATATAGTTAAGAAAAACGTTTTATTTTTAGTAGAGGGGATTGTGAGAATAATGTCAAAAAAGATTGCCGTTGTTTTTGCAGAAGAAATCTCTGAGGTGAGTTTCTCCTGTACTTATGGGAAAACGAAAGTTATAGAAAAAAAGCACGGTCAAAGATGGGAAATTGAAATAACGGAAGAGAAAAGCGAAGCAGGTGCCTTTTCCACAAGAGCAACGGTCCGCACAGAAAAATGTGGATTTACATTTTTCCTGAGAGATATCTGCGCTAAGGCTCCCGTATATATTCCGCAGTATGGTGTAGCAGTAACGGAAGCAGACGATGAAAGAGATTATGAAACGATTTCGAGTGCAATCAAAGCGCAGGGAAACCTGAGTGCCGTAGAAAAGATGGAAGCGGCACCGGAAACCAGTTTTGAAAGCTGCATCGCAGGTAACAGAGAGCTGAAATCTCCTACATGGCTTGGTATTTCACGTGATATGCGAATCTTTGAAATTGCCATCCGTGATTATTGTGCTGAAAGATGGGACTGCGTAATCCCGCGTAATTTCGGAGAATATGTCAAGAATGATGAAATTGAGACACAGCATGTCCGCTACGAGTTCATGACCGGACGAGGTATCGGCTGCGAGAGTAACATAAAACGTCGGC
>SVMZ01000004.1 GCA_015067185.1 Oscillospiraceae bacterium
CCCCGGAACAAATTGCGGAATTCAAAAAATTCATTGAAGATAAGGGATACCGTTTCTTTGAGCTCTCCGCCATCACCCATCAGGGTGTTCAGCCGCTGATCAATGCCATCTCTTATGAACTTGAAAAGCTTCCGCCTATCAAGGTGTATGAGCCGGAACCCGAAGTACTGTTTGAGCCGGAAGAAGGCAGTCCCTTCGAAATTTATATGGATCAGGAAGTCTATGTGGTGGATGCTCCCTGGCTTCCTCAGGTCATCGGCTCCGTCAATATGGAGGACTACGAATCCCTGCAGTATTTCCAGCGCGTGCTGCGTAAGAGCGGTATTATCGATAAATTGGAAGAGATGGGCATTAATGAAGGAGATACTGTCCGTATCTTTGAATTTGAGTTTGACTTTGTCCACTGAGAGGAGAATGGCTTACGATCATTTCTGCACGCACTAAAACCGAAGCAAAGCGTCTTGCCACGGCGACACTTGCCTTTGTTGGAGACGCTGTCTACGGTCTTCTTGTCAGAGAACGGCTCTCCTATATGGAAGGTCCGGTCAACAAACTTCATAAGGCTTCTGTGGATAAGGTATGCTGTGCCGCCCAGTCAGAGGCGTATGACAAACTGTGCACGCTCATTAACGAAGACGAACTCGCTATCCTGAAACGGGGCAGAAACCTCAACTCCAATCATGTTCCCAAAAACTCAGAAGCATTGAACTACCGCCGGGCCACCGGCGTGGAGGCACTTTTTGGCTATCTCTACCTCTCCGGAGAAACCGACCGTCTGAACGAGCTCTTTGATGCTGTCTGGACCGATATCCCCGGCATGCCGGATCCGATACATAACACTTCCTCCGATTAATGACTTGAGGTGCGCTATGGATAAAAAGAAATCTGCTTCTTCTCTGAAATTTGCCGGAACTCTTTTACTTGATATTCTCCATGATATTCTTGGTGCCATCGGGTACTCCGCCGGTGTTATCATTTTCACCGCTCCCAACAACATTGCCCCCGGCGGCGTCAGTGGTCTTGCCACCATTATCAATCATTTTTCCCCTAACTTCCCTATCGGTACTATCTCATTCATTATAAACATTCCTTTGTTGATCATTGCACTTTCTCTCTGGGGAAAAAAACTCACCCTAAAGACGCTGAAATCCGTTGCTATTCTCTCTTTGATCACCAACATCATGTCTACCTATGCTCCTCCCTATCAGGGCAATCCTCTTCTGGCTGCTCTTTTCGGCGGTGTTTGCATGGGTGCAGGACTTGCAGTTGTCTTTCTGCGCGGCTCCACAACCGGCGGTACAGATATCGTCGGCAGACTTCTGCAAAAATTTTTCCCTGCCATGCAGACAGGCAGAGCCATTCTGGTTATTGATTTCTGCGTTCTGCTGCTCTCTGCTATTGCCTATCACAATATCGAAACTTTCCTTTACGGTATGGTTGCCATGTTCACCTCTTCCAAAGTTCTGGATACCATTCTTTATGGTGCTGATACCGGAAAGATTGTCATGATTGTATCCGATAAAAAAGACGAGATTGCCAAAACCATTATTGCAGAAACCGGACGTGGCTGTACCTTCCTCAAAGGTGTGGGGGCATATACTTACGCCGATCGTGACATCACACTTTGTGCGGTTCGCAAACACCAATATCTTGCTCTGAAAAAAATCATCTTTAAAATTGATCCCAATGCCTTCTGCATGTCTCTGGGTGCAGAGGAAATTATCGGTTACGGCTTTAAAGATCATATCAAATCCACAGAGAGATAAGTTTATTTACAGCCTTGTATTTTTGAATCAAAGTGATATAATGGGTATATTGGACAGTGTTCCTTCCCCTTATATCACTTTTCTTTTTTCAGGAGAGTTTTTGCTATGATAAAATTACCATCTGTTTTTTCATCCGGTGCCCTTTACCAGCAAAATTCCGTACTGAACATTCGCGGCACCTCCTGCGGTGCTGTTGAAGCCGTTCTCTCGTCCGATACCATTTTTTCATCATCTGTTGCCGAACCTGTTTCTGACGGCAGCTTTACCCTTACCCTCTCCACGCCCGCTGCCTCTCTCTCCCCGTATACCATCACCCTGACCGACCGGGGAGACAACTCCGTTCTCACCCTTGATAACATTCTCTTCGGTGAACTATGGCTCGCCTCCGGACAATCCAATATGGAACTCCAAAATCTCTCCATTGACACCTGTGAAGAATATCTGGATTCCATCATCGATATGCCGATCCGCATCTATTATCAAAACGTTCTTGCCAACAAACCCTTCGACGACAGCGATCTTGCTCTTCCTATGCCAATCGAACCCACCGACATTCTTGAAGGAAAATGGTGTGATCCATCTGACCGCCAGTCGGTTATGGAGATTTCCGCTGTTGCGACCGCTTTTGCCAAACGTCTGTATCAACTCTACAAACAAAACGGACAGGAAATTCCCGTCGGCTTTTTGAACAGCACCATCGGCGGCACCCGCATTGAAGCCTGGCTGCCCATTGAAGATATTGATGACGACGATGAATCTGCTGTAGGAAACGTGGTTAAGCCCGCTCCGGAAACCTGGAACACCTTTGAAGGCGGAAATTTCCAACAGACCACGGCACTGTACAACCTAAAGATCCACCCCCTGCGCGGCGTAAAAACAGCCGGCGTCCTCTGGTATCAGGGAGAATCCAATATTGGCCGACCCCAGAGCACAGAACGGTATAAGCGCTACCTCAACCGCTATCACAATACATACAGCAAGCTGTTTGCTGCCAAAAAAGACTTCCCCATGGTCATGTCCCTGCTCTATCCCTACCCTTACGGCAACTCCGGCGAATGTCGAATGACCTGTATCAACAACGCCATGAGTGAAATGGCCCGCGATAATATCGACCGTTTCCTTGCTGTTCCCATCCACGATCTCTCCCCCATTTGGGGATATGAGCCCTGTTATCACCCGATTCACCCCACCAACAAATATCCGCTTGGTGAACGCATGGCCGAAGCTCTCTGGAACCGTTTCACAGCACCTACTCTGAAATCTGTTGAAGCAAACGGCAATAAGCTGCTGCTCACCTTTGACAATCTTGACGGTGAACTCACCATCTGCGGCAATCGCCTGAGAGGGCTTTACATTCGCGGAGAAGGCACCGAATATCTTGAAGCCGAAGGCACCGTGGTAGATGGTGACAAGCTCTGCGTATGGCACAAGCATATTTCCGCCCCAGTTCATGCTGCCTATCAGGCAATCTCTCTTTCTCTGGGCGGAAATCTCTTTGGCAGGCATCTTGCCGTTGCTCCTTTCGCCACAGAAGATCCTCACAACCTGATTATTCAGGGAAAGCCCTGGCTTTTCACCGATAAAAACCACGAATGGTTTACCTTCTCCAACGGTCCGGCTGATTCCAATCCCAATATCTTTATGCATCCGGTTTGGCAGCCCATTGGAGACTGTGAACTCTGTACCGATCCCGTCTTTAAGCGCACTGATGCTTCTCTCCGGCTCTGTGGAGAAACCAGTATCTTTGGTGCTTATGTAAAATCCAGACCCTACAATGATCTGGATCTTCAGAATTACGCTGAGCTGCATTTTACCCTTCTCAATGCCGCTGCTGTATCTGAAAGGGGCGGTTCTGTCCGCGCAGAACTACACTTTGTCTCCGAACAAAACGGTGAATATATTCTCACCCGTTATGCTGAACGCATCTCTGAACCCAAGTGGGGTTGGGCAAAATTCCGTATTGTTTTCGGGACACTCCCCGACGACAAAATCACTCGTCTTGCGCTGGTTTTCGATACCGCTTCCCATCCCTACAAGTTCGTCAACATCGATGAGCTTTCTCTCGTTCCCAAACTTTCGGAGACAGCCGGGCAAACACTCAATACAGATCCCACTGATCTTTCTGCCGCCACCCCTATCTCTTCACACTGATTCAAAGGAATACCGATATCTATGAAAAAGCTTACTCTTGTTGCACTGCTGCTTCTTTCTCTGCTCTTTGTAGCTGCCGCCGCTGTGCTGCTTGTTTCACAATCCAACCATCCCAACATCTCAGAATCCTCTCAGTCTCTTTCTTCTGAAACATCTGAGAGCGCAAATCTCTCTGAGACATCAGAAAATTCAGAAACTGATTTTCATCATTCTGAGGATTCCTCCGTACCTGATTTCTCATCTGACGAATCGGAAAGCACTCCTGATAGCAATACTCCGTCGCTCGAATCCTCTTCCACGCCGGAACTGGAGTCCTCTGCTGCCGATCTCTCCTCTTCAGAGTCCAAGGCCCCCTCCGAATCCTCCTCCCAGCCGGAACCGGAAGATTCTGCTTCACAGTCCGAGCCTGAAAACAGTACACCGGCAATCCCAACCCAGGTTGACACCTCCGGTTATGTCTTCACCGATAAGGTTCCCGCTTCTCCTGCTGTGGATAATTCCTATTTCGATGATGCCCTGTTTATCGGCGACTCCATCACCGAGGGAATCAAATCCTATAATTTAATGAGCAACACAACCGTCATCTCCAACGTGGGAATTAGCCTTTTCAATGTCGCTACCCGTCAGTGCATCAACACCGGCGACGGGACAAGAATTACGATTCCTCAGGCAATGAAGCAGCACCCTAATGCCAAAAAGATTTATATTATGTTGGGGGTCAACGGACTGAATGGCACAACGGTGGAACAGTTCACCAATCTCTACGGCAATTTCATTGACATCGCCAAAGGTACACACCCCCATGCTCAAATCTATATTATCTCCATGTTCCCCATCAACGAAACAAAATTCTACAACAGTGGCTATCCCAAAGGAATTACCAATGCACAAATCGACAAATTCAATCATGAGCTGATGAAGCTCTCCACTGCCAAGGGTGTTCATTTCCTTTATGTTGCCGAATGTATCAAGGAACCCAACGGTTCCCTCTCTGCCAACGTCACCGGCGATGGCATGCATATTGGCCCCGCCTATTACGAACGCTGGTTTAAATATATGCGTGAGCATACCGTTTCCTGATGCATCCCAAATAAATGTTTAAATACAAAACATTTGTTTGCATTCTGTGCCGCCATATGCTATAATAAATTTAAACCATAAAATATAAAGGAGTGGACTGCCCTATGGATCTCAGCAAAAACGCCGAACGGATCCTGACTTATCTCGCAGAACGCGTGGATAACGGTATCAATCCGTCTTTCCGGGATATCTGCCGTGATCTCGGAATCAAATCCACCTCCTCCGTTCACCGCTATCTCTCCGAACTTGCGGAAAAAGGCTATATCCAGAAAACCGATGGCATCAACCGTTCTATCCGCCTCACCAATACCGCATCCACCCGGGTTCCTCTTGTTGGAAATGTTGCCGCCGGCACCCCGATTACCGCTATTGAATCCATCGAAGACTATATTCCCTTTTCTGTCTATCATGGCTACCCTGCCTCCGAGCTTTTCGCCCTTCGCGTCAAAGGAGACAGCATGATCAATATCGGCATCTACAGCGGAGATATCGTCGTGATCCATCAAACGCCCGATGCGCAAAACGGCGAGGTTATCGTAGCAATGATCGATAACGAAGCCACTGTCAAAACCTTTTACCGTGAAAACGGTCATTTCCGTCTGCAGCCCGAAAACGATACCATGGATCCCATCATTGTTGACCGTGTGGATATTCTTGGCAAAGTTATCGCTCTGCTGAGATATTTCTGATTTTTCAAAGACCAAAAAAGCATCGCTTATCTTTTCGATAAAAGATCAAAGCGATGCTTTTTCTTTTTACTTCTTTACAAACGGCTGTTTTATTCCAAGCCGCTCCAGTCTTCGGCAATAATCAACCACTCTGCTGCCGCAGTAATCCTCCACTTTATGCCCATCAAAACCAACACTGACCTCTGCGCCGGTTTTCAGGATAATCTCCTGCTGCTCTCTGCTGGCAAAAAAAGCTTCCACATAGGCGTGTTCTCTGAATTTATGCGTGGAGTCATAATTGACATTCAGTTCCCAGAAGATTCCCTTCTGTGCCATATTAGAAAAATATGTTTCTGCATCCCATCCTTTGCTTTTGAGAAAACCAAACAGATCGGTGTGTGCAATGCCTGTTTTGCAGCCACATCTTTCCGCATAGCTAAAAATATCTCCCTCAAGGAAGGAATCGGGATCATCCAGATTTTCAATAAGGCAGTAATCAAAAAAAGAAATATCCTCCTCAGAGGGGAGCCGATAATTTCCTTCCTTCAAGGTACACAACTCAATGCCCCGAAGAATTTCTATCTTACCGGCATACAGCTTTTTTATCGCTGTTATATGATCAAAATATCTTTTCAAGCAGCGCCCGTAGCCGGTTATTTTACTCTTTTTGAATGTTTCCAAATCCACAATTCCAACACCATAATTGTGGTCGTTAAAACCTAAAAGCGAAATTCCCGCTGCTATGGCTGCCTCCACCACAGCTTCCGGATTATCTCTTCCGCAAAAAGAATAGTAGGTATGAGCATGAAGATCCTGTATCATTCTTTTTTCCTCTCTTTGAAACGGTAAATCCATTATAGTATATTCCGCGCCAAAAATCAAATCATTTAAAAAATTTCCGTTTTACTTGTGCTTTTCTCTAAAATCATGTATAATGAATTTTAATTGTATTTTCAATATGTTTACGGAGGATTTCCCCATGAAAAAAGGAAATTTTAAGGCACTGCTGCCCATTGGTGTCTTTCTGCTTATCTATCTTGGCCTGGGTCTTATTTTTGAATACGCTTTAAAAATCCCCATGGGCTTTTACAACATCCCCATTGTTGTGGCTTTTCTCATTGCTTTGGTTGTGGCCTGCCTGCAGAACCCCAAACTGAAATTTGATGACAAGCTTGCCGTAATGGCACAGGGGGTGGGAGATAAAAATATTATTACCATGATCCTCATTTTCATGATTGCCGGTATCTTTGTCGGCGTTGTTGGAAGAAGCAGCGCAGACAGCGTTGCCTATTTTCTCCTTTCTATTATTCCGCCGCGCTTTGCCGTTGTCGTTCTCTTTGTTGTCAGCTGTTTTGTCTCTCTCTCCATGGGGACTTCTGTCGGTACCATCACCCTGATTACCCCCATTGCCGTCTCCGTCTCCGCAGCCTCCGGTTTTTCTCTCCCCCTTTCCGTTGCCTCTGTCATCGGCGGCGCCATGTTCGGCGATAACCTCTCCTTCATTTCTGACACCACCATTGCCGCCTGTAACGGTCAGGGATGTAAAATGAAGGATAAATTCCGAGAAAACTTTGCCATTGCTCTTCCCGCTGCGCTGTTGTCCATTGTGCTGATTCTGCTGTTTTCTCTGGGTCAGGAAATCAACGGTACCGTTGAACATGAATATGATCTGCTCCTCATTATCCCCTATCTCCTCGTCCTTCTCGGCGGTATTGTCGGCATTAATGTCTTTGCTGTACTGGGAATCGGCATTCTTTCAGGCTCTGTTATTATGCTTGCCACCGGCGGATTGAAGGCAACGGAACTCCTCTCCAACATGGGCAAAGGTGCGGAAGGAATGTTTGAAACAACTATGGTTGCCATTCTTGTTTCTGCCCTCTGCGCACTTATCCGTCAATACGGCGGTTTTGACGCACTTCTCTACCATATCAAACGCATTTTCAAAGGCAACCGTGCCGGTCAGCTTGGTATGGGTCTGTTGGTGGGAACCATGGATATCGCCACTGCCAATAATACCGTTGCCATTGTTATGGCTAACCCCATTGCCAAAGAAATTGCCGACAGTTATGATATCTCTTCCCGTAAATCAGCCTCTTTGCTGGATACCTTTTCCTGTATTTTTCAGGGAATTATCCCTTATGGTGCCCAGATGCTGGTGGCCGTATCAGCAGTCAGTGAACTTGGCTACAGCACTTCTGCCTTTCAGATCATCCCCTATCTCTTCTATCCCTTCCTGCTGCTTGTGAGTTCTCTTATATTTATCTTCCTGATTCCCGAAAAGAAGAAAACATTTTCAGCCTGATGCGCCACATATCCCACACCTGTCATAACGCGGGTGTGGGATTCTTTTCCTTTCTTGTCCCTCATCCCCTCTCATGTATTGACAGGGGATATCTTTCATGCTATAATATCGTTAATTGATATCATTTAACGATATTTCTTCTTTAAAGGAGATTTTTATGCCTCGAAAATCCATGACCACGCTCACTGAGTCTATGTTCTATGTTCTCATGGCGCTGTGTATTCAGCCTATGTGCGGAACCGATATTGCTGACTATATTGACCGAAAAACCGATGGTCGTCTTCGCATCGGTCCCGCCACCCTTTATACTGTACTTGCCAAATTCGAAAGCGAAAAATACATCCGTGAAACCGAAATTGAGGGTAGAAAACGGACCTACACCATTACATCCAAGGGCATTGATGCCTATTTCTCGGAACTGGAGCGTCTGAAACTCTGTGTCCGTGATGCACAGGGAGGAATCAATCATGAGTGAAAAAAGTTATTCTTATCGTCTTGCCCCTTGCCCTTCCTATGATATTGACGGTATGCAGGGCTGGCTTGCCCAAATGGCACAAAAAGGTCTTCACCTCAGTTCTGACGGTTTTTTTGCCGGTTTTGCCATTTTTGAAAAAGGCACATCCAAAACAGTAAAATATCGTCTTTCTCCCGCAAGAAAAACCACTTCTTTCTGGACAAACAATAATGGCGATCCTGAGGACGAGGAAATTGAACTCAGCGAAACATACGGTTGGGAATATGTAGCCAAAAGAGGCGAATTTCACATCTACCGTTCCGAAGATCCGGATTCCCGGGAACTCAGCACCGATCCCGAAGTTTATGCCATTGCCCTGAAGGCAGCCTTTAAACGTCGCCTTGATGCCGCCATATCCTCTTTCCTGTGGACCATTATTTATCCTCTTATGGTCATCAAAGGAAACCTCCTTCTCACCATGCTTAACATTGGCAGCTGGCTGTTTTTATTTGGATCCGCCCTGTTGCTCTGGTCTCTCATAAACTCCATTATCCATGCCGTCAGGCTGGGCGTGCTGCGCAAAAAACTGCTGACAGAACGCACCATTGACGGATTGACTCTCCCTACGCAAAGCCCCTTGAAATATAATCTGCTGCGTATCTCTTATCTTCTGCTGATCATTGTATGGATTTTCCTCATTCTCAATACTTTTGGCATTGCGATCACCGAAGAAAATGAAATTCCCTTGGAAGATTTCTATGAAGATCCTCCTTTTGCCACCATAGCCGATTTCTCTCCGGAGGGAAGCTATCAGCAGGACTACTTTATGGATATCTCTAATTCCGTACGTGTATGGTCAGATCCTCTTGCTCCCGTTAATTATGATTGGGATGAACTTGCCACTGTCACGAATGCCAGCGGCAAAATCTCCGGCAGTCTTTATCTCGATTATCATGAAACCGCCTCACCTTTTCTCTCCAAACTCCTCGCTCGTGAATATCGTCTGTTTGACTTTGTTAAAAATAATTATAAGGAACCGGATGAACTTCCTCTGCCGGAACTGGGCATTGATTACAGTTACGGCTATTACGACTCAATCCATATTCCCACAGTGGTTCTCCGCCATGGTAAAAAGGTGGTCCATGCAAGCTTCCACCAATATCATGATTCCGAAATGCCGATAGAAGCATGGGTAACCATTCTTGCAGACAGCATAAAATAACACCTCTGTGCTTATTTGAAATTTTTTTCATTTTTCAAAAAAATGATGTGACCGAATCTTATTCTCATGCGTTTATATAACAGGAGGGCAAAACCAGTGGGCATTTTTAAGACCCGTAAAAAAGACGTGGCCGCCACTTATGACTCCTATGCGGACACCCTTTATCGTCTGGCTCTCTCTCATCTGCAAAATCCAGACGATGCACAGGATGCTGTACAGGATGTATTTATTAAATACACTTGCTCTGCTCCCGATTTCTTTGATAAAGAATACGAACAGGCCTGGCTCATCCGTGTGACCGTCAATCACTGCCTCGATCTGTTGAGACGCCGTAAACTCCGTACCCATCAATCTCTTGATGATCTCAACGATGTTGCCGATGATTGCGCCGAACCGAATCCTGCCGCCGGTGAGCTGATGGAAAAACTTGCAGCAATTCCGGAAACCAACCGTGCTGCTATGATCCTGCATTATCTGATGGACTACCCGGTGGAAAAAACCGCAAAAACACTCGGTCTCTCTGTTTCGGCCACCAAGATGCGTCTATCCCGCGGAAGAGAGGCTTTGAAAAAAATGATTGGAGAGGAGGAAAACCATGTTCAGTAAAACAGAAATCACAGCTTACCAAAATATAACTGCTCCGGCAGCGCTCCGTGAAAAAATTTTGGCCGCCGCGCAAAAAGAAGAAACCACCCACACCGTCTCACGCCGGAAAAACATCCGCACCTTCTCCGCTCTTGCAGCCTGTCTTTTACTCACAATTTCCCTTGCAAGCTATGCTGCACTGGGGCTCGGCGCCCCCGGAATCAAAGTAGATAATAAGCGCTTGTCCGCCTCAGGGATGCCCCTTCCTTCGGAAAACAGTGTTGCGGTTGCCTCCGCCCGCTCTCTCTCCACCACCGTTATTCCTCTTAAAATTGATACTTCGGGAGTTTCCGACATCATTGTTACCGATGGAGAAGTACACCTCTTTGACCCGGACAGCGGAGAACTCCTTGCATCCGGACAAAATATAACCGCTATGGGCGAAATTCTTCTCACCTGGGAGCTTTCATTAACAGATCCCACCGCATCGCCCCTTCTCACCTTTACCGAAAAAGGAAAAACCTACACCATTACACTTGCGTTTGACGCTGACGAAGGAATTTGGAATATCTTTCGCAGTTAAAATAAAAAATTAAAACTAAAATTAAAGGAGTCCACTATGAAAAAGTTACTTGCTATCCTTCTCGCACTCACCATCGCATTCTCTTTTGCAGCTTGCACCAATACCGAAGAAGAATCCTCTGTTCCCGAATCCTCCGAATCCCAAATCGAATCCGAATCTTCCGAAGAAGAGAGTGAAAGTGTCGAAGAATCCGAGGAAGAATCTGCAGAAGAATCCTCCGAAGAAGAATCCACATCCGAAGATGCTCCCGCTGCAGAAGGCGATACCCTCGGTGACACCCTTTGCAACGATTTTGAGACCCGTGTCAAGGCAGATGCTTCCCTTACCGCTCAGGCTATTGCCGATGCTCTTCTGACCAACCCTGCCATTAAATTCAACGGCGCTTCCATGCCTGTTGAGCCCGGTGTTCTCATGGGCTTTGGCGAGACCGAAATCACCGGTTTCAGTGAAGGCGTCATGTTCTCCCCGATGATCGGAAGCATCCCCTTTGTAGGATATATCTTTATTCTTGAAGACGGCACCGATGTTACTGCTTTCAAGGACACTCTTACCGAAAACTGTGATCCCCGCTGGAATATCTGCACCGAAGCTGAGCAGACTGTCTGCGCCAGCGTTGACAACACCGTATTCTTTGTTATGTGCCCCACCTCTATCGAGGAGTAATTTTTATTCACCACACGCTATCTGACGGATTTTGACAGAGGAGGGATGTCAGCTTGCTGTTTTCAGGAATACCGTTTCTGTTCTATTTTCTCACTAGCGTCCTTATCGTGTATTTTATAGTACCCAAATGTCTTAAAAATACCGTTCTGCTGCTTGCAAGCCTTATTTTCTATGCCTGGGGAGAACCTAAGTTTGTTATCATCATGCTTATCTCTCTCCTTCTCGGATATATTATCGGTTTGCTGATTGAAAAATACCACGGCCGTACAGCCTCAAAATGGTTGCTTTCCCTCTCCGTTCTTATCAGCATTGGCCTTCTCGGTTATTTTAAATATGCCGACTTTATGATTGCAAACTTCAATGCTGTAACCGGTCTTTCTGTTCCTTTGCTGCGCGTCGCACTGCCCATTGGTATCAGTTTCTATACCTTCCAGCTGCTCAGCTATACCATTGATGTATACCGCGGCTCTGTGGCAGCACAGAAAAATCCGATCTCCCTTGCCACCTATATCGCACTGTTCCCTCAGCTTATTGCCGGTCCTATCGTCAGATATTCCGATATAGCCACCCAGCTGAATCACCGCACACATAGTTTTGACCAAGCCGCATTAGGTATCCGCCGTTTTATTTTTGGTCTTGCCAAAAAAGTTCTGCTGGCCAATGCACTTGGCGAACTGTGCGATATCTTCCGTGCCTCGGGAGACAAATCCGTTCTTTTCTATTGGCTGTACGCCATCTCCTTCTGTCTCCATGTTTACTTTGACTTCTCCGGCTACAGCGATATGGCTATCGGTCTGGGAAAACTTTTCGGATTTGATTTTATTGAAAACTTCAATTATCCGTATATTTCCAAAAGCATTACCGAATTCTGGCGCCGTTGGCATATTTCCCTCGGTTCCTGGTTCCGTGACTATGTATATATTCCCATGGGCGGCAACCGGGTTCCCAAATACCGTTGGTTCTTCAACATCCTTACCGTTTGGATGCTGACCGGCCTTTGGCACGGTGCCTCCTGGAACTTTGTTATCTGGGGCCTTTATTTTGCCGTGTTCCTACTTCTGGAAAAACTGTTCCTTGCACCGCTTCTTGAAAAAATCGGTGCCTTCCGACATGTCTATGTCCTTTTCTTTGTCGCTATCAGCTTTGTTATTTTTAATGCTGTTGACATGGCACAAGCTTTTGCCGATATTGGCGGTATGTTCGGTGCAGGCGGTATTCCCTTCAGTTCTTCCGAACTGCTCTATTATCTCCGCAACTATGGTGTTACGCTTCTCCTTGCCGTCATCGGCAGTACACCGCTTCCGCAAAAACTGGTTCGCATCGTCCGCACAAAAAAATGGGGCTCTGCTGTTCTCTCCGTAGCAGAACCGCTCGTTCTTGCCGGTTTGCTGATCGTAATTACAGCCTATCTGGTGGACGGCTCCTTTAACCCGTTCCTCTATTTCCGCTTCTAAGGAGGTTGCATCGATGAGAGAAAAAACCAAAAATATCATAGTAGTCATCCTCCTTGCAGCGGTGCTGCTGACCTTCTCCCTTTGGTGCTGGCTTCGTGAAACCGATGATTTTTCTGACAGCGAACGAAGAGTTCTGGCCTCCTTCCCCGAACTCTCTGTGGAAACACTGCTTTCCGGCGATTTCATGGCCAAATTTGAAGACTATTCTCTGGATCAGTTTCCCCTGCGCGACAAAATGCGTCAACTGAAAGCTGTAACCGAGTTTAATCTCTTTCTCCGTCGTGATAACAACGATATCTTTTTGGCAGACGGACACGTTTCCAAACTGGAATATCCCATGAGCGAAGCTATGCTTGACAATGCAGCGGCTAAATTTCAATATCTTTACGATACCTACATGGCAGGGAAGGATATGGATATCTATCTCTCCATTGTTCCGGACAAAAACGCCTTTCTCGCCAAGTCCAACGGATATCTTTCCCTCGACTATGACAAGTTTATCGAAACATTCCGCAGCAAAGTCGACTACATGGAGTATATTGATATCACCGATCTGCTTTCTGCAGACGATTACTACTACACCGATTCCCACTGGCGTCAGGAAAATTTACTGGATATTGCACAGCGTATCGCTGGTCAAATGGGTGTCACCTTATCTGCAGAGTATACCGAGAATATCCTGGATATCCCTTTCTACGGTGTTTATTGTGGACAGTCCGCCCTCAACCTTAAACCCGATACCATCAAGTATCTGACCAATGATATCCTTGACAACTGCATTGTAACCAGCTATGACACCGGAAAGCCGGTTGAAAAATCGGTATACAACATGGAGAAAGCCGCCGGAAAAGACACCTATGAGTTATTTATGTCCGGCACGGATGCTCTTCTTGTTGCTGAAAATCCCGCTGCCGAAACCGACCGTGAACTGATTATTTTCCGCGATTCTTTCGGAAGCAGCCTTGCACCACTGCTTATGGAGGGTTATGCCAAGGTAACTCTGGTAGATATCCGCTATGTCCACAGTGCTATGCTCGGCAATCTGATCGAATTCGAAAACCAGGATGTACTGTTCCTTTACAGCACAACACTGCTCAACAACAGTTTGGCATTCAAATAAGCAACATCAATTGCAATTCCCGCTCTAACGGCTCATATACCAACCAGGACACCGGTTTCTCTTATGAGATCGGTGTCCTGGTTATTTTTGAAATTTGCCCTGAAAACAAAAATATTTTTTCTAAAAATACTTGACAATCCATTTATGATGTAGTATAATAATCAAGCAGTTGTGAAATCGTATGATTTCCTTGCCATGTGGGGGTGTAGCTCACTTGGGAGAGCGCTTGAATGGCATTCAAGAGGTAAGGGGTTCGATCCCCCTCATCTCCACCAAAAACCTTGATTTTCTTGGAAAATCAAGGTTTTTTTTATAACAAATTATCCCTTTTCATTCCATAACAGAAAGAAGAGACAATTCTTATGGTTAAGCTCCTGCGCACTGTTTTAAATCTGGGTTTAAAAGCACCTGTTAAAGTCCTGCATATCACAGACACCCATATTACTGAATCGGACCGGGAAGATGACGTACGCATACAGGAATTGATCGAAATGCGGCGAATGACGTTTATCGAAGAAGGCGGTTACGCACCGCGCAAACCGCAGGAATATTTGGAAGAAGCTCTTGAACTGGCCGAAAAAGAGAATGCACTTCCTGTTTTGACAGGAGATATCCAGGACCTGAACACATCTGGAAACCGAAAAATTCTTCAAAAAATCCTGAGCGCCAGAGATTTTCTCTACACTCCCGGCACTCACGAATTTCAGCGGAGCAGCTGCACCCCCTACTGTTGTCCTTTGGAGGAGCCTCTCGGATATTATGCCAATACCCGAAACCAGCTGATAAAAGAATTCTCTCCCTGGGCCAAGTGGGATTTTGACAACTGTATCCTCAACGGCCTTAACCTCATTACCGTTGATAATTCTCAGGATTACTTCCCTGAGATCACTTTCCAAAGATTAAAGCAAGAAGTCGAAAAAGGATTGCCTATCCTGTTGTTTATGCATGTCCCCGTTACCTGTCCTGCCTTGCTGCGAGGCCCCTATGCGGAATCCAGCCTGACGGAAGAACAATTTCAAATCAGTATGGAGACGTTGGAATACATCCGCACCAACCCGCTGATCAAGGCCTCCTTCGCCGGACATCTGCACTGTGAAAAAGAAGAGGTACTGCCTTCCGGCCACAAAATCCATGTCACACCCGGAACCTATGCCGGTATCTGCCGAATGATTGAGATCCGATAATTTTTCACCCTTCTTATAAAAAGAAACTACTCTTGCAGAATTAGACAGAAACAGCACAATTCAACTTTCTTTCACACCCAACCCTCTTTGGGCACGCCATGGCAGTCAAGCGGTACAGAGTTTGCCCTCTTGCTCTCCACTAAAACTATATTTTCTCATTTCTATTTACACATCTGATTTCAGGCTAAAACATCATGGTTCTCATTACGTTCAGTCAAAGTATTTCATAACTACACTATGACAACACGTTCACTGTGCGGACAATGGGATTTCTGCACCGATGTCTGCGGTACCCCTAAACATTATAACACCCAACTGCCTGTTCCCGGCAACTGGAAAGATTATTCTGCATTTCAGGAATATAACGGTTCTGCATGGTATCGCCGTACTTTCACTATTTCCCCGGAAGAATTGAAAAGGCACCTCTCCATACGGTTTGGCGGTATTTTTCGTCATGCGGAAATATGGCTTAACGGAAACTTCATCGAGGAACATGAAGGATACCAAGCACCGTTCCATGTCGATATCTCCGGACAAGTTTTTTGCGGAGAAAACACATTAGAAGTCCGTGTAGATAACCAGCCCCCCGTCGATGGTATTTCCAATACGGATCTTTTTACTATTTTACCGATATCGCTTGCAGGAATTTACGATCCGGTATCTCTGGAAATTTCGGAAAATATAAGAATTTCCAGAATTTATGCACCTGTTGATTTAAAAAACAATACCCTCCACATTATTCTGGACGCATACCGCTGGACTGTAACGATGCCCTCTCCCGAAAAAGAAAGCGAATATTTGTTGACTGCCACATTCCGCTATGATGGCGGTGAAATCTGCAACAGCTGGCCTCTGTTTGTTTTCCCGGCCGTTGTAATTGACACTGCTAAAGAAATTTATCTGCATTATCTTTCCCGGCATCTTTTTGAAGACAGCACTGTCCCTGTAAGGCATTTTACCATTCCTCAGCCCATCGGAGAAAATCAGCTTATTGTAACGGAATTCGTCTATGGCGGTATGCTGGATGCCGTTGAAAACGGAGCCTCCCTACTTCTTCTGGCCGGAGAAAAAACTTTTCAAAATACCGTTACTGCCAACAGCTTCAAATCCCCTTGGTGGGAGATTGCTTCTATTTGGTATCTGAACCATACAAATAACAGACAGGTTTGCGGCATTGCCGAAAACCACCCTGCTCTTGATACACTTCCCTATTATGGCAGTTGGAAGTTAGATTTGTTTGACTGTATAGAACAGGCTCCTGCCATTAACCTGGATGCATTGGGCCTTTGTGTTGATCCCATCCTTTATGGAATTGACCTTGAACTGAACCGTTACGGATATCTGTTTGAATTCAGGCTTGGGAAAGGCCGTATCCTGGTATCTACTCTTAATCATTCAAGAAGTGATATACATGCTTCTTCTGTTATATATCGAATAAAAACACTAATCAATTATGCCATGTCTGATCGTTTTTCTCCCTCGTCCACACTCTCTCGCAAACAGTTGGCGGACGCTCTTCAACACGATATGTACTAAACTTCTTTCTCCCGTATTTTTTATTCTTTTCATAAACAAACCCACACGTCATAATAAGAATGGCGTGTGGGTTTATTTTACTTATAGCAATGATTGATTCATTTCAAGCAGCATCAGAATGGTTCTGCCATTAGCACTGGCGTTGGGGCTCCAGGGGACATAATAGGGATCGTTGTCTGCATAACGCTCAATCATATAGTATTCTTCTGTCATAGCATATTTGAGCTGATATTCCAATATCTCCATCATCTTTTCCCTCTCACCGAACTTCTTCCAAATATGGAACCAGTAACTGTCGGGGAAGTTGACATACCAGATATGCCGATTACCATCTTTATATGGCATATATCCGTAAAAACCATTCTTGGCAATGCCTTGTTTTACCATATAGTTGTAAACTCTGCGAATATCCCGCTCGTTATCGATGGTGCCGCTGCGGATGAAACGTCCATGATAAAGCAGCGGGAAATAGTTTTCCACCAATTCGGCATCGTTTCCATCGGGACAAAGCGGGATGCGAAGTTCATCACTGCCTTCAGCAGCATCAAGGAATTTTTGGAAATGCTGCTTCATGCAGGCAAGATAGCTGTCGTGCACTTCCCGTACCCATGCTGCTTTGGGATCATTCATAGCTTCGGTTACTTCTACCATGGCTTTGATTCCGAGCAGATTCCAGGGATCGTTGTTGGTCCAGGACTGGAAGACCTGTGCCCAGTCGTTGCCGCGCAGAGGCGGGAACAATCCGCCTGCCATACCTTCCACTCCAATGGTAGACTTGCGGGTCTTGTCAATCCAATTAAGTGCCAAAAGCGCCTTATCGCGGTATTTCTGATAGAAATCCCTATTACAGTCCAGACAGTACCGAGCAAACGTATAGAGAGAAGATGCGGTAACACTGGCCCAATAGATACCAATGTTCCAAATTTCACCCTCTTCATCCTGCATCTCATCAAAATAAGTGGCAATACTGTCTTCCAGATAATCGTTGAAATCACCGATTTTGCCGAGCGCTTCCAGTTCTGCAAGTGCTTCGGTGGGCCATATAATCCGCAGCAGGCCGCCTTGGCGCGGAAGCAGATAATCTCCATCAATGGGACGGGCAAAACACTGCAGCAGCTGTGCTGTCATATGGCGAATCATCTTCACCTTTGCCGGATCATTGGACAGATGTGGAGGCAGCTTATTGATTCTTGCCAGTTCCTTATCCCAGAAAGCCTGCATCGCAGCTTTTTCAGCATCGTAGTCATATTCTTTAACTTCACCGCAATCAAGGGAGAACTCAATAACAGCTTCTGTCCCGGGGACCAGATCAATCTTAAAATTGATCTGTGCGCTCTGCTCATCCCATGCACCGGAAACAGTACCCTTTACCGCAAGAACACGGTGACCATCGGTATAGACATTTCCCTCTTTGCGCCAAAGCTTCTCCTGCTCTTTCCATGCCTCAATGGTCGGATCATAGCTGATATAGCCATCGCTGCCGCCGTAGACAATTTCTTTTTCTTTACCGGTGACAAGCATCATATTCAACGTTCTGTTAATAGTGGCATCGCTGGTGTTCTTTATGGTGACTTTTGCAAAACAGGAGCTTTTTCTTGCCGTATTGCAGATTGCTTCTTCACAGAGTTCCAGTCCATCCCACTCGTGAACAACGGCATGAATAGGTGTACCGTCTTCCGTAATCACATTTTTCACCTTTTTAAAATCGAACTGCTGACCATCGCGCAGCAGCCATACACCGCAGCTCTCGAGGGTTTTGTAGTATTCCCATCCCTCACGGTTGTCAATAACTTCACCAAAAATAAGTTTCCCCTCTGCCCAAAGAGTAAACATACGTTCAGAGCAGGGTGGATGCAGATAGCGTCGTGTCGTTTTTGGTCTTTCCCATGTTGCCGGTTCGTTCATAAAGTCACGCTCCTTTTATCTGATTATATCAGCATCTTCTTTTTTAACAATCTCTAAAAATGAAGATGTAAACAATAAGAACAAAAACAATACCGTGTATTTCCCATTTCCCTCTGCATAATACCTGTTTTCATTTTAATACTTTCTGTTTTCTCTGTCAATCTCAACTTTGTTCCCCAACTAAAAGAATATTTTAGCTTAAACTCCTATTTCCTCAGCTATTTATATTTCTCTTGTTTTCATTTCCCCCTGCACTGGATTACCAATCGCAATACAAAATCGCAATTTCGAAACATTTTTACGATTATTTTATTTCTAAAACATCAAAATCCCTCTGCCTTTGGCACCGAAAGTGAATCCAGAAAATAAAATACGGTTCATTATTTTGATAACATTCACTCCTATCCTCTTCTTTGGTCATAGCATCCGTTGATCCGCGTGTCCAAAATTTTCTGCATTACAACGATTTATGGGAATGCTTTATAAAGTATTCCCTCTCCTGCAATCATATTCTTACAGCAAAACCGGAAGACCTCTGCATTCTCTCAGCGTCTCCCGGTTGATTTTTTAAGAAACCCCTTTATTTTCTCAAACTCTCCCTATAGGCAGCAATTTCTATATTTATCAGCGCTTCCAGTTGTCTCAACTTCCACTCAAGATGGGGGCCGTCTCCCACATAGAGCATACTGGGCTCCCAACCCAAGCGGGAATCCGCTTCAACCAGCGGAATTGTCTCTTGCACGTTCTCCTTCTCTGCCTGAATCAGAACTTCCATCTTGTCCAATATTTCCGCAACGGTTTCTTTCTCCTCTGCCGCCTGCAGCTTACACTTTAATTTATGCCACTGCTTGGCATGAATTCCGGTTATAACCGTACGCAAAATAAATTTTCCAAGATTGATCAGCTCTTTCAGCTTATCATTCTGCTCCGGTGCCTCTTCCAGAAGAGTAATGCCCTCCTGCAGCAGCATCTGCATGCGGGAAAGAGCGTTGATCTCCTCCGGCAGTCTCAGGCTGATCAAAGAGTCTCTCTTATCTGCATTTGTCGGATAAGAGGTATTGCAAATTCCTCCGCCAAACATAGCTTTGGGATCTGCCTGAACCGATATCTTTCTGTCCAGGCAGAACGGATAGGCGGGTCCCACCCGGAAAGCACCGTATTGGTCAGCATCTGTTGCAGTGTAGCAGCGGATCGCCTCACTCCAAAGGCGAAGGGCTTTATCTGCTGCCATATAGTTTTCACTGCCAAATATCCCCTCTATTACCGTCTGTGCAATCTTTTCGCAATCCTCTCTCGGCTCCATAAAGCACCATTTGGAAAGCTTACTAATAAAAGAGGGATAGAATCCAAAGTGGTGACTTTCCATAATGCCGCAGAGTCCCCATTCATCATGCGCTTTGCGCATTCCTTCATACCGCCGTATCCACTGGAACGGCATTGGTTCATAGGGAATGACACCGATATCCCATGTCAGACCGCCTGTGTTGGTCATACTATAAAGCCGTATGCCCCTCTTTTTTGCCGCAGCAGCTTCGCTTCTGAAATATTTTCCCGGTCCCTCAAATGTCAATGTATAATCGGCGCAATGTGCCTGATAAGCACCGTATTGCCGTGGTTCAAACATCTCAAACGTTGCCTGCAGCGAAATGTCTGTGGGCAAACTTTCAATCAGTTTAATACGCGCCTCTTCCGGCTGATATCCCCAGTTGTAGGTCCAGAAAACAATATCGGCATCACTTTTATATTTGCGGATAATCTTCTTGACTAGGTTTAGCCACACAGGGTAATCCTCACAGGGATACCATCCTGCACTGACCTTCCCGCTGGGAATGCCGTCCGAATCAATCTCAAAATATCTGCCTTTGGCCACATGCGGATCTTTGCTGGGGAACTCCACCGATTCTCCCACCAGGGTTACTCCCGCCAGACCGGGACACTCCCGAAACAGTCTGCCATAACTGTTTTCATAGAATTCTTCCGCCTCCGGCGCTTCCGGACTCATGTTGCTCAGCAGATAACTGTATGCATATACATCCAAACCATATCGTGCTGCACGATTGATCAAATCATTAAAGTCAAGATACCCGCCTGGAGTTTTGTTTACATCCTTTGTAAACACCAAAATGGCATCGCGTCCTTCATGCGCCACTTTCGCCAGATACTCATCCGGATATTCATCCAGCGCATAACCGGAGTGAATCATCTGCGGAGAAAACATGGCATATTTCCGGATTTCCTCTTTCTTTATAAACGGTGCATGCTCAAAACTCATCATATCTTCGAGATAGTAGAGCGCCTGTGCCGCACCGCGCTCATCATAGGCATAAATTTCTATTCTGTCCGTAACCCGAATCAAAAATCCCTTATACCTGTTTGCCTCTCCAAGCAGATTGGCATACCTTTCTTGGGATACAGGATAAATACACACCGAGCCGCCTTCTTCTGTAAGCTCCTTCACCACCCGTACTTTGGAAAAGCCCATGGATATCGCAAGAAAATCTGCAAAATCGCTCGCAGCCGTTTCAATTACTTTTCCAGCAATGGGAGCAAAAGCAACACACAATCCATCCTTCAGTTCCAGCTGATTCCCGGCAGGATTTTTATCCTTTCGCCGTAAATCAGGCTCATGTATTGCGAGTAATTTTTTTTGAAAATCATAGGAATTTTCTTTTTTCATATTGCTCCACCCTTTCTAGTCCAATAATTTCACACATTATAGCAGATTCTATTTATGCTGTCAACAGAATTTTCACCACTAAAAATCCATATTCAAAATCTACCGGAACCCGGCTTCGCTCCTTTAAAAAAGTTACTATCCTTATGTTTTTTGCCGTTATTGTCCAAGACACCATTCCTCTGTTGCGGTATACTGAAAACAGGTACCATGTTTTCGCATTAAAACAAAAATCAACTTAGGAGTGATTTCATGCAGCTTCTCGAAATGTTTTACGATGATATTCAGGATGCGGTTAACCGCAAAGTACCCTTTATCATTCCCATCGGTACTATGGAGTACCATGCACGCCATGCTTCCTGCGGCACAGATACATTGGTTGTTACCGGCTGTCTCAGAGAACTTGAAAAGAAAAAAGAAATTGTCGTCTGTCCTCCTATCTGGTACGGTGTCGCATCCTATGCCGTCTGCGAACCAAAGCCGAGTCATTTTCATGTAGATGAAGATGCTTACACCAATTACCTGTATTATATTCTCAAATCCATGATTGATGCCGGACATAAGAATATCTACCTTATCCCGCACCACCAGACCGAAGGTGCCGGTTTGATGCCAATGACCATCGCCTGCCACAAAGCCGCCAAAAAGGTTACCATGGAATACATGGAAAACTCTCTTGGAAAAGGCTGGTGGGGCAGCGATTCCTATGCCGAATACTATGAAAATCTCGGCACCGGGGACGACCCCTTCTCCTATATCAAGGTAATTCCGCTCATCGGCGCCGATGCACAGATCAAATGTGGCGGTTTTGACCACGCCGGCAAGTGGGAAACATCTCTGCTGATGGGAACTTATCCGCAGCTCGTTGACCTCGACAGATGCAAAAACAACACCGAATGGTTTGCACAGAGTGCCGTAGAAGCCAGTGAAGAACTGGGGCATCACATGGTGGACTGTACTCTTGAGTGGCTCTGCGAAGCAATTCAGTAAATATTCCCGCTCTTTTCACATCGGATTACCGGAGTATATATTATGACTGAACACGAAAAATGCATGGCTGGACTTATGTATGATGCCAACTATGCCGGCAGAGAAGAAGAACACCTGAAGTGTATGGAGCTCTGCTATGATTTCAATCATCTCAGACCTTCCGATGCGGCAGGCCGTGAAGAATTGATTCGGAAAATCTTCCATAGGATTGGTAAATCACCATACATTGAACCCAATCTCTGGGTCAGCTTCGGCACTAACATTGAAGCCGGCGACTATTTCTACGCTAATCACGACTGTGTTTTTCTCGATCCCGGCAAAATAACCTTCGGCAATTATGTATTTATCGGCCCGCAATGTGGCTTCTACACCGCCCACCACCCTCTTCATTCATCTCTCCGCAACCAGTTTTACGAATATGCCAAACCCATTACAATCGGTGACAACGTATGGATCGGCGGCGGAAGCATAATTATGCCCGGCGTGACCATTGGCAGCAATGTTGTCATTGGCGGCGGCAGCATTGTGTGTCACGATATTCCCGACAATGTTCTGGCCTGCGGTAATCCCTGCCGTATTATTCGCGAGATTACGAACGAAGACCTTATTTCGATGCACTGAAGGTTCTCTTTTTTCCGAAACGCTTTCTTTGTTTTTTTCTTTCGGAATCCCCGGATAATTCTCCTGTTTTCCCCTACCATCAAAGCCTTGAAAACCACAGGATTTCAAGGCTTTTTCTGCTCTGAAAAATTTTGGTCCCCTCTTTTTTAACTCTTCCGCGCCGAAATTGCAATGGAAGAATTTCGACTGGAATTCAAAAACCGACAGGCAAAACAAGCAGACATCCAAGTCCGATACACCCTTGGTTAGCTCCGTTTATTTTTCTCCGCTCTATACATCCGTTTTTTCTTTTTGTCTGCTGCAGTTGAAAAAGCCTCTTCCTCATGGTATAATGTGTGTATTCCACACCAATAAACCCAATTGAACGGGAGGATTTATAATGATGTATATTGAAGAAACCCTTATCGAACCAGGCGAACTTCTTTTTCATGATGATTTTACCGACAGCGATTTGGAAAAACGCTGGGAGGTTTCCGGCGGCGAATGGAAAAGCGGAAACGGATGCTGCACCGGCCTCTACCGTGAAAATGCCGGCGGCCTGATTTATACCCACGAACAATTTCCCGGTGATATTATGCTGGATTTTTACGGAACAATCCTTTCCCCTTGCAACAACGACCTCAACTTCTCCTTCCGCACCCGCGGGTGGAATTATGAGATTGGCGATGCCGATGTTGGTTATATTGGCGGTCTTAACGGCTGGTACATCAATCGCAGCGGTATTGAAAAATATCCAGACTGCCGTCTGCGTGCACTCTGTCAGCATTTCGAGGCAGAATCCGACCGTGAATATCATATTCAAACCGGTATTGCAGGCTCTATCTGCTTCCTCGCTGTAGACGGAGAAATGCTGCTGACTCTGGGGGATCCTGATCCTATTGTTGCCAATGACTGCAACCGCGTCGGACTTGGCACCTATTGCAGCCATATCCGTTTCCGTGATTTTAAAGTCTACCGTCCAAAACTCACACCCGTCCCCATGTCGTATACACCTAAATTTTAACCTGATATAACAGCGCTGTCGTTTTGTTTATCGCTTTATATAACCGGAGGGATCTACTATGCCTCAGCTTTCCAAACGAACCGAAACTTTTACCGATTCTGTCATCCGCCGTATGACGAGGATATCTCTCAAATACAATGCCGTCAATCTTTCACAGGGCTTTCCCGATTTTGATCCACCGAAAGAACTGCTAAACCGTCTGGCTGAAGTCACCCATGAAGATTTTCATCAATATTCCATCACCTGGGGTGCACAAAACTTCCGGGAAGCTCTTGCCGAAAAGCAATCCCGCTTCATGGGACGCCGCATCGATCCCAACGGTGAAATTGTTGTCACCTGTGGCAGTACAGAAGCCATGATGGCCGCCATGATGACGGTAACCAATCCGGGAGACAAAGTTGTGGTTTTCTCTCCTTTTTATGAAAACTACGGTGCGGATACCATTCTCTCCGGCGCAGAACCTATCTATGTCCCGCTCTATCCTCCTGCATTTAACTTCAATCCCGATGAGCTGGAAGCCGCCTTTAAGCAGTATCCAAAAGCACTCATTCTCTGCAACCCATCCAATCCCTGCGGCAAGGTTTTCACCTATGATGAGTTAAAAATCATTGCCGACCTGGCCGAAAAATACGATACTTTCGTCATCACAGACGAAGTATACGAACATATCCTGTATGAGCCAAACAAGCACGTTTATTTTGCCACATTGCCCGGTATGTGGGAAAGAACCATCTCCTGTTCCTCTCTCTCCAAAACCTATTCCATCACAGGATGGCGCCTCGGCTATATCATTGCACCGCCTCACATTATTGAAGTGGCTAAAAAGGTGCACGATTTCCTGACCGTCGGTGCAGCAGCGCCTCTTCAGGAGGCAGCTGTCGTCGGCCTTCGTTTTCCAGACGATTACTACAGGCAGCTGCAAGCCAAATATACCGAAAAGCGAGATCTCTTTCTCAAAGGACTGGACGATATCGGTATTACCCATACCAACCCTCAGGGTGCTTATTATGTGCTTCTGGACATCTCCGAATTCGGTTTTAGCAGCGATTTGGAGTTCTGCGAGGTATTAGCTCGTGATGTGGGCGTAGGTGCTGTTCCCGGCTCCAGCTTTTTCCGCGAGCCGGTTAACCATCTTATTCGTCTGCATTTCGCCAAGCGCAGCGATACACTGAACGATGCCCTCAACCATCTGGCAGATATCCGCAATAAGATACCTGCACGCAAATCTGTCATTTGATCCATCACAAAAATAAAAACTGCTTATATCCACAAGACAGGAACACTCAGATAAAAGCATATCATAAAAGTCCGATTCTGTACTGAATCGGACTTTTATAATTCAAAACATCCTTTACGCAGGTATTGCGTACAATCCTTCCGGCAGACGTGATCCTCCAACCCGTGCACACAGTTCCTGTTTCAAAACTGCTTACGCTGTTATCCCTCTTTACTTTTTCTCTTATCATCTCACCATAAAGATAATAAATTATTCTTTTTCCGGCGTAATGTTTACTTTTTATTTACCGTTTTCTTCCCAAAAAGATATATAATGAACGATAGGCAATTTCTATTTTTATTATGCGCAAAGGATTGATATTATTTATGGAAAAACACACTCTCTCCCGCATCGTGAAGTTCTTCAGCCTTCTTCTGGCACTTGTTCTTCCCATAACTCTGTTTGCCGGTTGCTCCCGGGTTGTATACAACGAAAACTTCACCTATTCGGATGCCCTTGACGACAACGGTTTTTTCAAAGACCTGAAAGCCTCTAAATATGTTACCCTTCCTGATTACAAGGGCATACCCATTCCTGCCGAAATTTTCGAAGCTTCCGAAGAAGCTCTGCAGGAACAGATTGACAGCATTCTTGCCAACTATACCAAATACGAAGAAATCACCGACCGTGCTGTTGAAGATGGAGACACCCTTAACATTGACTATGTAGGCAGTATGGATGGTATCGAATTTGAAGGCGGCAGTACCAACGGTATGGGAACCGTTGTTACCATCGGCGTTACCAGCTATATCGATGACTTCCTTGAGCAGCTGATCGGCCACAATCCCGGAGAAACTTTTGACATTGAAGTCACCTTCCCTGATCCCTACCCCAATAATCCTGATTTTGCCAACAAGGATGCAACCTTCACTGTAACCATCAACTATATTCAGGGTGATGCTCTGGAAACCGAGCTTAATAATGCCATCGCTATTGAATACGGTTTTGAATCCAAAGACGAGCTTCTCGCCGATATCTCCTCCTGGCTTATTGAGCAGCAGAAACTGGAGTTTTTCAATGGTGTGATCGCACAGGCTACCTGTGATAAAATTCCCGATTCCGTTATCAACTATATCATGAACAGTGATATGAAATACTACAAAAACTATGCGGAATCTTACGGTATGTCTCTGGATGAATTTCTGGCTACTTATGTCGGCTATGATTCTATTGAAGCTTATATTGAAGAACAGCGTGCCAGTTATGAGGAGAGTGCTATAACCTATCTGGCTGTACAGGCAATTGCCGAAGCAGAAGGACTTTCGGTTTCTATGGATGATATTGCTGCTGCCGGTATGGATTCTTATCTTGAGACCTACGGTGTTGGATACATCAAACAGTATCTTCTTCAGTCTTCCATTGTTCCCACCTGGGTTGCAGACAATGCCATTCCCGAATAAGATATTCTTATATTCCAGTCCGGATTTTAAAAAATCCGGACTGGAAAGTTTTTCACAGAATATGGATGACTTGTTGAAAACTCTTCCTCCTCTAAATTTTCCCACTTCTCCTCTTCTAAAATTTTTTTCATTTTTTTAAATTTACCTATTGACATTTTTACTGTTATATCGTATAATAATTAGGCAATCCAGTTTGGAGATGTCGCCTAGCTTGGTCGAGGGCGCACGATTGGAAATCGTGTAGGGGTCAAAAGCTCCTCGAGAGTTCGAATCTCTCCATCTCCGCCAACACCTGAAAAACCGCTTAAAATAAGCGGTTTTTCTTTTTTTGTCTGTACGAATTTTGTACGAATAAGTTATTTTACACGTTAAAAAATAAAAGCAGGGACATTTTGCCCCCACCTTTTTCTTTTATATCCTCTACATCTCCACCAAAGAATAACCGCAACTTTGATAAGAGTTGCGGTTATTCTCTTTTTATTATATAATGAAAATAAGGCGGTGATGAGATGGGTAAAATACTTGGTTCTTGGAGTGGAATGAGAAAATACTTGGAACAGGAGATGCTTGCGGAGTCTTTACGCGGAAGAATCAGATATGGCTGCACTTCTTATGTCGGAATGGATGGATGCCACATCTTCGAGATTTGTATAGACGGCAAACAAGTAAAACGCTTTTCGTGGGAAACTGTTAACTCCTATTTTATTGATCATGGATATACAAGTAACAAGAACCCAAGCGGCATAAGCGAGTATTGGTCAGAGTTTTGGCCCTTACTTGATAAACACCCTATAGCGGATCGTACAGAATATACTGACGAAGAGTTTTGTAATGCTCTCGAAAAATATCGCAACCAGGACATCCAGGAAAGTCTACTCTCAAATAATCCGCTAATCAGAATGTTTGCGATTTTAGACAGAAGGGTTGGCAAGCAAACGCTTACCAAATTGGAATCTGAAGTCGACAAACAGCCAAAGTGGTTACGACAAATATACTTACTGCGTTTTGAAGCAGAGTTGAACTAATGTATTTCGCCCTAACTCGATTTACTCCCCTTCGGCGTAAAATATCCCCTTAACTCAAAAAGGGGGCATTTTATTCTTTAACATTTCCCAACCTACAAAATCCCTGTGGGGATCTCCCGTCTGCTTTACACGGATGGGTGTATTATCAAAATAACGTTTGAACAGTCGTGAGAAATAGTTGTAGTTTTCATATCCCAAATGGGCAGCAATATCGCAAAGTCCCATCCCGCTGCTCAGAATAAGCTCTTTTGCTACCAGCATTTTGCGTTCATTTATAAAATCGGTAAGTGTTTTTCCCATCTCCCTCTTGAAAATGGCAGCGGTATATTCTCTGGACAGGTCTGTATATGCACTCACATCCCGCAGCGATATTTTTTCGTTCATATGCTCGTCCACATATTTTGCAATTTTTATCACATATCCGTTATTTGTACCCAGCGACACGATATCCAGAAGCTCAAACAAAATATAGTTAAGCATGTTGACAGCCTTTTCTTTGGAATGGTAATAGGGCAGCAGATGGCTTTGCGGAAAGGTTGCTGCCAGATTCCTGATCTCTGCCGAAATACAGTTTGGCATGTAGCTTTCAAAGGGCAGTTCCACATCTGGATATATATCAAAATTAAAGCTGACATATTTCACCGGCTCGGTCCCCTGCAGACGAATCCTCTCAGTGCCCGGACGCAAAAACAGGGCATCGTTTCTTTTAAGTGTAATCTTTTTCCCATCCGCTATATAGGTCATACTGCCGCTGCAGACAAAGGTGAGATCGTAAAAATCGATCCGTTCCTTGTCTATCGCACTGCAGTTGTCCACTGAAATATTGCAGTAATGACGTATTTTTTGAACAATATAATTTTTCATACAGATACCCCATCTTAATATTGTGCAAATTTCGACTTTATAAAACAACCCTGTGCATTGCCATTTGAATTAATATCATATATAATTATTTTAACAGTTCGTCACCTGTTGTCAATAACTAATTTTGTGCTAAAGGAGTTTTACAGATGAAAGCTTTGCTGTTGGGCGACCTTTGTCCCGTTGAATCCAATAAACAATATTTTATTGATGGCGATATCCACGCCCTGTTTAAAGATACTCTTGATCTTTTCAATGGCAATGACATTAACATTGTCAACTTGGAGTGTGCCATTACAGAAAGCACCAACCGTATTAAAAAGTTTGGTCCCAACCTTGCCGCCCCGCTCAATACCGCCAATGTTATGAAAACAGTAGGCATTAACTACTGCGGACTGAGCAACAACCACATCTTCGATTTCGGCATTGAAGGTGCCAAGGACACCATGGAACAGCTTGATAAAGCCGGTATTACCTATACAGGCTTTGGCGAAAACTATGAGGACTCCAGGAAAAATCTTGTTGTTGAAAAAGATGGCGAAAAAATCTGCATTATTACCGTCTGCGAACATGAGTATTCCTATGCTTTGGAAGATCGCATGGGAAGCCGTCCTTATGATGAATACGATACGCAGGAGGATATTCGTAAGGCCAAGGCAGAAAATGACCGTGTCATTGTTATGTATCACGGCGGAAAAGAGCTTTGCCGTTACCCCTCCCCACGTCTGATGCGACTCTGCCGTGCCATGGCACGCAATGGTGCCGATGTGGTTCTCTGTCAACATACCCACTGCATTGGTGCTTATGAGCAGTATGAGGGCTGTCATATCCTTTACGGTCAGGGCAACTTCCATTTCAATAAAATCGGTATGATTGAATCGCCTCTTTGGAACAGTCTGCTGGCTGTTAAATATGACACCAAAACCAATGAGATCGCCTTTGTCCCCATTGTCAACGATGCCCCCGGCATTACCCTTGCCAAAGGAGAAGAAAAGGAAACCATCCTCGCTGAGTTTGCCCAGAGGAACAAAGAAGTTAAAAACGGAGAATGGAAAAAAGGCTGGCACGCTTTCTGTACGGAAAGTGCTCCATCTTACCTCAAAGTTCTTGAAAAAGTCTGTACTGAAAATGCCACCGAAACAGAAAATGCTCATTTTGGACATTATCTTGACTGTGAAGCTCATACCGATGTCTGGCGTGAATTGTTCCCTACCTATAACCAGACTAACGAAAAATAATCCGCATCTTCTTTCAAAAGCTCCTTGGGTTTTGCCCCCACGGGGCTTTTCTCTTACTGCTTCTCCCTTTTTCTATTGCAAATTTATTTTTTGTATGGTAGACTGTTTTACGATAAATAGTTTGCCCTTTACAGCCACACACCTATCACGAGGAGGTTATTATGGAAAAACGTTGGATTCTTGTTTCAGCCCGCTATGATGGTCTCGTTAAAAAAGCAGTCAATATGCTCTCCGGAACCATTTCGGAATACATCAGTTATGTTCTTCCTGTTAAAATATCCACCACTCTCAGCACGGATGATTTGACGGGTAACAACCTCCTTGTCATCGGCTGCGGCAATGATAACCCTCTTTTACAAGAATGCAAAACAAAAGCGTTTTTGGATCTTCCTCAGAAAACCGAAAGCTACGCTGTTTATGTGGGAGAAAACCCTCTCGCCCCGCAAAACCAAATGATCGCCATTGCAGGATATGACGAACAGGGACTTTTGTACGGCTGCATGGATTTCTGCAACAAATATTGCGGAGATATTGTCTATCGGCATGGTGATATCTGGAGCGAAACCTTTTTTGTCCACCCCTTTGATCGAAAGCTGAATTCATGGAAAACAAGCGTTTCTCCGGCGATTCAAACCCGCGCCATCTGGACCTGGGGACATGTTATCTATGATTACCGCCAATTCTTCGACAACATGGTCAGGCTGCGCCTGAATGAAATTGTTATCTGGAATGACTGCGCCCCGCTGAATGCCGCCGAGGTTGTGACATACGCCCATTCTCTCGGCATCAAGGTCATCTGGGGATTTGCATGGGGCTGGAACACCGATTGTGAGAAAATGTTGAATGAATTAGACGAACAATCGCTTGCCACCATTAAATCATCTGTATTGCTGACTTATGAAAAGGAATATGCCGACACTGGTGCCGACGGAATCTATTTTCAATCCTTTACCGAACTTCATCAGGACAATGTAGGCGGCAAATGTGTTGCAGAATTGGTTACGGATCTGGTCAATGATGTTTCTACTGCCTTGCTTGAAAAATATCCATCGCTGCATATCCAGTTTGGTCTACACGCTACTTCGGTCAAAACCCATCTCGATGTACTCAGAAAAGTCGATCCGCGCATTCACATTATTTGGGAAGACTGCGGCGCTTTCCCCTACAATTACTCCGCCGACGAAGTAAGCGGATTTGACGAGACACTGACAATGACAAAAAGCCTGCTCTCTCTGAGGGGGGAAAACGAACGCTTCGGGGCCGTATTGAAAGGGCTGTTAAAACTTGACTGGAACAACTTCGAGCATTTTTCAGCTCCCTATATTCTTGGCGAGCGCAGTAGCATCTGCCTTAAAAAGAGACAGGCAGACAAAACCAACCTGTGGAAGATCACACAAGCCGGCTGGCTGGGACATGCCGAATATGCCCGCAGAATGATTTCTCTCATGGCAAAAGAAGGAAACACCCCCATTGTTCAATTTCTCGTGGAAGACTCCGTGTTTGAAAATGAAATTATGCTGCCTGTGGCATTGTTTGCCGAAATGCTTTGGAATCCCGATGCTGATATTCATGAATTGACAGAGCAGGTTGCAAAATATCCCTGCGTTTCTTTTGCTTCGCTGTATTAACTCTTAAATTTCAATTTTTCATTCAAGAGGTGTTTTTATGAATTATCCGTATGTCACCCAAATCAATATCAGCGGTTTTAACACCGGACACATTCAGGGTATCGCTATCGACACTGAGAGAAAATATCTGTATCATTCCTTCACAACCTGCCTTGTTAAAACTGATTTAAAAGGCAAGGTCATCGGTGTCGTTTCCGGACTTGCCGGTCATCTGGGATGCATTGCATTCAATCCGGCAGATAACAAAGTCTATGGTTCACTGGAATTCAAACATGATGCTATCGGCAGTGGTATCCTTTCCCGTTTGGACCGTAATGATATTCTGGACGGCTTTTACATTGTTTCCTTTGATGTGGACAAAATAGACCGTCCCGACATGGATGCCGAAAAGGACGGCATTATGACTGCAGTTTTTCTGAAAGAAGTTTATGATGACTACAGCGCCCCCAATCACCGCTACGGCTGCAGCGGCATTGACGGTGTTACCTTTGCCCCTGCTTTTGGTGAAAACAGCGGTAAACAATATCTTTACGTTGCCTATGGCGTCTATGGCGATATTGCCCGGGATGATAATGACCATCAAATTATTTTACAGTATGATATTTCAAATTGGGATCAATATGCCCACATGCTGAACCAAAGCTCCATGCATCGCTGCGGCCCCGAAAACCCTGATGCCAAATATTTTCTTTATACCGGCAATACCACCTACGGTGTACAGAATCTGGAATATGATTCCTTCTCTCATACCATACTGGCCGCAGTCTACAAAGGGCAAAAAGAGGCCTTCCCCAATTATTCCATGTTCTTCATCGACTGCAGCAAAGCCCCCAAAATAGCCGACCTGTCAGGGATTTCACAACAGGGCGAACTGTTGACCCTTGCTTCTCTCGGTGAATATGACTCCTCTACCGGCAGCTATGGTTCCCGTTTTCCCTATGGAACCACCGGCATGATCTCCCTAGGCGACGGCTACTTTTATTTTTCTCAGGATTATCACGATGAAACCGGTTATGGCAGCAATATCCGTCTCTACCGCTTTGACGCTGAAACAGCAGAATTTACACCTGTCTGATTTTCCACTGTTTTTTCGTTTCTGTTAAAACCTTTTCTGCAATAACACACTACCTTTCAGTTCTTCACTTTATCACCGTGTCAATTTTTAAAAGCGATGCCTTTTTGCATCGCTTTTATTTTTTAATCCCCTTCACGCCAGATAATAAAACGGAGAAGAACCAATGGTTTTTCTCCGTTTTATTCATTTTTTTTAATCAATAATAATCCAGACCAATCACATTGTCAATGGGAACCGAGATGACAACACCCTTGGCTTTGGTGTTGATTCCGTATTTCTCGCTGATGCTCTGCATAATATCCAGTTTATGCTTGTTGAGCGCCGCAATAACAATGATCTCCTTTTCTCCCTGTATGCTGAAATTCCATACATTGAGTTTTGTTTCATCACCGATACCGCGGCTATGCAGCACTGTTCCGCCATTGGCGCCTGCCTTTCTGGCAGTATCCATGATCTCTTCGCTGTATCCCTGTTCCACAATGACTGCGATCATGCTGTATTCCTGATCTGTCATAGCTTTTCCTTCCTTCCCTGTTTCGGATGTCTCTTCGTCAACTTCCATCTGCGCAATCATTTTAAGCATGATATTGCTTGCACCGCTAATGGGAAGGGTAAAAGCAATACCACTGTTTACTCTTCCAATTCTCAATTCTCTTCTCAGCTTAAAAAGCATCTGGTTTGCAAATTCCTTGGGCAATACGCTGATCAATACAGTTTTATCGCTGCTGCCAAGTCCAAGTATATCTACCATTTCACTGGAAGCTGTACCGATCCCGTTTAAGTGGTAATGAATCGGAATATCATTATCAAGGAATACTTCTGTTGCATTTTCTCCCAGCTTTGAATTTGCTATCAGCACCAGCATTCTGAACGCATGATTTTTTTCTTTATGCACCACAGCTTATGCCTCCTCGATTTCAATGATATCATCGTCATCCGCAACAGAGATAACATCCTCTGCAACAGCACTTTGAATTTTTGCCATTCTGTAACGGTATGCCAATCCCATAATCTGTACCGCAATTAATGGTGTCAATGCAACCAATGCAACAACACCAAAGGCATCTGTCATAACATTTCCACCCAACATTTCACAGACACCGATACAAAGAGGCAGCAAAAAGGTAGATGTCATCGGTCCACTGGCTACACCACCGGAGTCAAAAGCGATACCGACAAAAATTTTGGGCACAAACTTGGACATAATAAGGGCTATTATATATCCGGGAATAATAATCCACTGAATGGATATTCCTGTTATAATTCTGAGCATAGCGAGACCAACACTGACAGAAACACCAATTGACAGGCATCGGTTCATGGCTTGCGCGGAAACCACACCGTTTGTAACTGTCTGAATCTGGTGGTTGAGAATCTGTATAGCAGGCTCTGCTTTGACAATAAAGTAACCAATCAGAGAACCAATTGGTATCAACAGCCATTTTTCATCACTGCCTGCCAGCTCATTACCGAGAATTGTTCCCACCGGAGCAAATCCCACATTTACGCCACAGAGAAACAATACCAGACCGATATAGGTATATCCAAAACCAACAGCAACTCTCAGCTTTTGTCTGCGCTGATAACGCCGGCTAATTATCTGGAAAATAACAAACACAGCAACAATGGGAATAACAGAAATAAAAACCTCTTCCGCATAATGAGGAAGTTCAACGGCAAAGGCATGAACCACATCCCTTACCGTATTTACCTCTGTAATATCTGCTGCGGCATAGGCACCTTCTTTGGTGCGGTAGAAGCATCCCAACAGCAAAACAGCAAGAATTGGTCCCACGCTGGAAAGAGCAACCAGACCAAAGCTATCGCTTGCAGCATTTTTATCACCACGGACCGAGGAAATACCAACACCGATCGCCATAATAAACGGAACAGTTATTGGGCCTGTTGTAACACCGCCGGAGTCAAAACCAACAGCTAAAAACTCCTGCGGAACAAAAAACGATAAAACAATAACTACTGCATACAAAATCATAAGAAGATTGGAGAGTCGAATCTTTTTTATAATACGCAGCACAGCAACTGCCAGAAAAATACCAACACCAATTGCCACTGTAAGGATAATCACAATATTAGGAATAGACGGCACCTGATTTGCCAGCACCTGCAAATCAGGCTCGGCAATGGTTATAATTGTTCCCAGCAAAAAGCTGATACCAATAATCACCGGAAGGCTTTTGGCTTTTGGCAGCTGTACACCGATACCTTCTCCCAAGGGGGTCATAGCCATTTCTGCGCCCAGCTGGAACATACCCATTCCGGCAATCAGCATAATCGCCCCCACAAAAAACATCATGGCAAGGCCGACACTCAGCGATATCAAAAACACGCTCAACGCCAAAACAATAATTGTAATTGGCAGGACAGCAGCCAGAGATTCATTGGTCTTTTGTTTTAACGTCGGATGCACTCCTTCGAAAAACTTCTTTACCCGATGGTACTTTTTCAAGATCATTTTTTCTCTGTTTATCTCCTTTCTCTGTTTGTTGTAAAGCGTCTATATGGTTCTGAGTGTTGTCTCCCGTGATCCGTTCTCCTTCTGAAAAGACGGCTTGCAACTTCTCCTTATATATGATAATAAATTTCCGTCGCGAAAGCAACCATAATCCTTCATTCGTAACAATTTATTAAAATGACTTTCTCTTTCTTCCTTTTCTTCAAAAAAAACAGGGGTCTTTTTCCTTTAGACTCCTGTTTTTTTATGTTATATCTTTTGTAATCAATAAAAATCCGAATGAAAAATCGGTCTCTTGATAAACACCTTTTCCAACGTTGCTTTATTTGAAACAATCTCCATGTTCGGGATAAACCGCATCACATCCGAAGCAATTGCCTCTTCACCAAAGGCAATGCGGGCAAAGGATTTTTCATCCACAGCAAGATCATAATCACCGCTGCTGCGTTTTGTTACATGGCAGCTGCCTGCACCAAAGCTGACATCATAAATACCACAGTTCCAATCCAGACTGTCTGTAACTTTGATTGAGAACTTACCCTCTTCCTCCGGATAACGTTTCGCGTTCAATGTTTTCTCCACATCGCCAACACGCAGCATATTGCAGATTTTCTGCTCATATTTAATGGAGTTATAGTCTTCCATCATCAGATAAAAATCAAGACTCAGCGGCAGTTCATAGAACAGAACGTTTTCGTAGTGTGCAACAAAGGTATAGATGAAACCGAGCATTTCCTGCAGCGCTTCCACGTCACGGTAGACAAACCGAACCACTTTCATAGTTTTGGCGTTGTCAATCTTATCCTGCACAAAAGTCATAAAGCCGGAAAGAACACCGTTCTCATCTCTTCTGATATAAGTATACCTTCTGTTGGTTCTCGGCTCAAAGTTGACAATACCACTCCACAGCTTTTTGTCACGTTTAAGAGCCATATTCATATCTGCGATCGTCTCCTCATAGAACTGATTCAACTCGGGCAGCGTTTTCTCTCCACCCAACTCACTGATATGGCTGATATCACACTTATATTTATAGAGGGTACGTACCGGCATCATAATGTTACAGATTCTGTATATTCCCTCATATCCAAACTTACGGTAGAAAGGAACATCAAAAGGAAGAAGGGTTGCAAAGGGAATGCCTTCCTGACGCATATAATCGAACAGAGTCGTAAGACACTCTCTGACAGCACCCATACGGCGCATATCGGGACGGGTAACAACACCGCCAATAGCACAGGAACGATACCAGTCCCCGTCAAACCGAATCTGATGAGCAATTTCTGTAAAGGAGGTACTCAGTACGCCATCTTCCGTAAAGGCACCCCACATTCTGGAATCAGAAACCTCTTTTAACGGCTTCTGCCAATTTTTGAATCTGTCTGTATTCCCGAGGTCCTCTTCTCTATAAAGGGATTCCCACCCAAGAGAACTTATATACTGTGCCTGATTTGCATCATCGGGAGTCAACCTTCTCACGATCATACCGTTATCCTCCTCTTTTACATTTCGTTATTGATTATCATTATAGCATCCCTTTTTTTCTTTTTCAATCCTTTCTGGTTCTCTTTTTGATGGTAAAAACAACGATTTTATATAATTTTTTTACTGATCCCTCATTTTTATATCATCCTTCCCGCTGTTTTTCATTTTCTGCCTGTCTGCCATGCACCACTTTTCTCCGTTCAACATAGTATATGTTGCAAATAAAAATTAGGAGGTTTGCAACATGTGCAACAACAACATTTGGTGGATCATCATTCTCATCATCCTCTTCAGCAACGGCGGCTTCTTTGGATGCGGCAATTCCTGCGGCTGCAGCAACGATAACTGCGGCTGTCTCGGCGGCGGCTGCAACAACAACGGCTGCGGCTGCTAATCTTTCCTTCTGATTCTCCGCAAAAAAAAGCTTACGGTGCAAAGTTTTCCGCTTTGCACCGTAAGCTTTTTTTCAAAAAGATAAAATTTACTGTTATTGTATTGAGAAATGCAGCAATTTGTGGTATGATTGGCACATAATAATATATATTTATTGCTTTCTTTTTCCCATAACAGATTTTTCTGTATTTTGTTGCAATGGAAAGGACGACTTTACAGTGGATAATGACTACCTGGCTCTTCATAAAAAACGACACTGGCAGGCTTTTATAATCGCCTTCGGCATGGCTGCCATTGTATTTATTCCCACCCTTATTTTTGGTGAAGGACTGTTTGTATACTATGGTGACTACAACGTCCAGCAAATTCCTTTTTATCAATTGGCTCACCGTGCTGTCCGAAGCGGCAGTTTTCTCTGGAACTGGGAGACCGATCTCGGCACAAATTTTATCGCCTCCTATAGCTTCTATCTTCTCTTCAGCCCTTTCTTTTGGCTGACACTTCCCTTCCCCACGGCATGGCTGCCTTATTTGATGGCCCCGCTGTTCATGCTTAAATTCGGTTTTGCTTCTTTCACTGCCTATTTTTATATTAAACGCTTTGTGCAGGATACACGTTTTGCCGTAATCGGAGGCATTCTCTACTCCTTCTCCGGGTTTATGGTTTACAACATCTTTTTCAACCACTTCCATGATGTTGTTGTCTTCTTCCCCTTACTGCTGCTTGGTTTGGAGATGATGATCAAAGACAACAAACGCGGCGTTTTTGCCATTGCTATCTTCATCAATGCCATCGTCAATTATTGGTTCTTCATCGGTGAAGTTGTTTTTGTTATTCTCTATTTCTGCATCCGCTGCACCGACAAAACATTGATCCCCAATGCCAAAATGTGGCTGCAGAAATTTGGACTGGCCTGGCTTGAGGCCATCATCGGCGTGCTGATGGCCATGGCCGTCCTGCTCCCCTCCTGTCTTGCCCTGCTTGGCAATCCTCGTACTGGTGCGGACGATCTTCTTACCGGCTGGAATTTGATTTACCATGCCAGCCCGCAGAGATATCTCAATATCATTTCCGTCTTTTTCTTCCCACCCGATCTGCCAAGCCGTCCCAACTTTTTCCCGGATCACGGAGCAAAATGGTCTTCTCTGGCAGCATGGCTTCCCTTTGTCAGCATGTGCGGTGTTATTGCATTTCTCCAAAGTACCCGCAAAAACTGGCTGCGCAAAATGCTTGCTGCCTGCGCTGTTTTTGCCTTCTGCCGCGGTCTCAACTCTGCCTTTGTTCTCTTTAACGGCTCTTATTATACCAGATGGTTTTATATGTTCATCCTTATGACCGCTCTCGCTTCTGTCATTGCTCTGGAACGCAGTCAGACGGATATCAATATTGAACGCGGCACCAAATGGACCGCCTTTATTACCGTTGCTATTGTTGTTGTGGTGGGACTTACCCCCACCACAACAGATGAAGGACTCCATTTTGGCTTAATGAAGTATGTCCCTGAATTTTGGAGTTGGGTTTTAATTGCCCTTGGGTCTCTTTTACTCTTTGCTGCTCTTTTCAGTAAATTTAAAGGCACCTCGCAGTTTGCCAAAACCATGCTGGCCGGTGTTGTGATTGTCGGTGTCATCTACAGCACTGTTTTGGTCAACGTAGGCCGTGCTATCTCCAGCACCATTGACGATGTCCTTGAGGTTGCACTTCCCGGCCAGGAGGAAATTTCTCTTCCCGAGGAGGAGGGCAGCTTCGAACGGGCCGATTTCTATAACACCATGGAAAACCTCGGTATGTTCTGGTCTATTCCCACCATACGCTGTTTCCACAGTATTGTTCCCGTCTCCATTATGGAGTTTTATCCCACCGTTGGTGTGGAACGGGATGTATCCTCCAAACCGTCCCACGATATCTATGAGCTGCGTGCGCTTCTCTCTGTCAAGTGGCTGTTTATTGAGGAAACCGAAAGCGAACAGACTCCCATGCCCGGGTTCAGTCTTTATGATAATCAGATGGGAATGAATATTTACATTAATGAGAATTATATTCCCATGGGGTTCACCTATGACACTTATATCAGTGAACTCGATTACAACGATATGTCAGAATCCCTTCGTTCCCACACCCTGTTGCGCTCCATTGTTTTGAACGATGAACAAATCGCCCGCCACTGTGATATTCTCATGCCGGCACTTCCCAACACCTCCACATCCTATGAGGAGTTTGAAAATGCTGTCTGGGAACGCACCCTGGGCAGTGCCTACTATTTTGAATACGACAATACCGGTTTCACCTCCAAAATTGAATTGGAAAAAGAAAATCTCGTCTTTTTCAGTGTCCCTTATGAGAAGGGCTGGTCTGCTTATGTTAACGGAGAACCTGCTAATATCGAAAAAGTAAACGTCGGCTTTATGGCTGTCCGTGTTCCCGCCGGAGACAATGAGATCCGCTTTGAATATTTCACCCCCGGTCTTAAAATTGGTTTGATTGGTACGGTTCTCGGAACGGCTGCTCTGATTATTTATGTTGCACTGCATCTGCTCTCTCTCCGCAGACAGCGTATCCGTATCGCCCTGGATGAAGAAAAAAAGCTTCGTGCCACTCTTGATTCTCCCGATATTATTCCTGTCGGCTACGAGGATAATAGCGATGACGAACTTTTTGGCGAAACCCTGCGTCACCTGCGTAATACACCAGAGGTTCTTGAGGAAGAGGATGATACGCCCTATTCCGAGTCTGTTTCCACTTCAAAACGCATCGGCTTTAAGGTTGTAGAGTCTCCTGAAAGTGCTGCCGATTCCTATATCCCCGACGATTTTGCCGTCGCCGATACCGATGACGATATTCCTTTTGAAAATGGGTACTTTGAATATTCTGATATGACACCTGAGCCGGATTCCGATGATGAACCGGAGGTCTCCCACGAATATACCCATAAATGGATCCATAACAATAAAACCGACACCAACACTACGGAAGAATAAGTTTGCAAAAGGTGATTTCTATGAAGGATATTCTTTATCTGGTTGTTCCCTGTTATAATGAAGAGGAGGCTCTTCCCTATTCTTCGGAAAAGCTCCTTGAAAAACTCAATGCACTGATATCCTCTGAAAAGGTCTCTTCTGAAAGCCGCATTGTCCTCGTGGATGATGGAAGCCGAGACCAGACCTGGGCTTTGATCTCTTCTCTCTGCACCGGAGACAACAGCCTGTTCTGCGGTGTCAAACTCTCCCGAAACCGCGGTCATCAAAATGCATTGCTTGCGGGTCTGGATTATGCCCGCAGCCGCTGTGATATGGCGGTCTCCCTTGATGCGGATCTGCAGGACGACATTGATGCCATTGACGGCTTTGTGGAAAAATATTATGAGGGCTGTGATATTGTCTACGGCGTACGCAGCTCTCGCGCAACTGATACCGCCTTTAAACGTGGAACCGCAGGAGCCTTTTACAAATTCATGACTGCCATGGGAGCCGAAGTGGTGGATAACCACGCTGATTACCGTTTAATGAGCCGCCGGGCTCTCAACCATCTGTTTGATTTTGGTGAAGTTAATCTCTTCCTGCGCGGTATTGTTCCTCAGATCGGATATCCCACCGCCAAAGTTTATTATGAACGCCATGAACGCGTGGCCGGTGACTCCAAATATCCTCTGAAAAAAATGCTTGCCTTTGCCTTTGAAGGCATTACTTCCTTTAGCGTCCGTCCCATCAAGTTTATCTGGGGCGCCGGTGCGTTGCTGGCTGTCCTTTCGGCCGTTGTCATGCTGCTTCTTGCCCTTCTGCTGATCTGGTTTGAAATATCCGGTCTGTGGTTTGTGGCGCTTACCGTTTTGCTGGCTCTCGGCATTAATCTGATCGCCATTGGCGTTGTGGGAGAATATATCGGAAAGATCTATCTGGAAACCAAACACCGTCCCCGCTTTATTGTGGAACGCACCCTTCCCGACTCTGACACACGTCAATAATATTCCGACACAAAAAGCTCTCTGTGCTTTTATACACAGAGAGCTTTTTCTCTTTTCTCAAACTAATTATTTTTTTCTCGGCAGGCAACTTATTCTGAGATTGGTGCAGCCATATGGGACCATTTTAATGTTTACTGCTTCCCCTTCTGTTTCAAGCGTACTTCCATAAGGTTCATGAGTTCTTATAGAACAGTGGAGATAGCTGAACGGTGCGAGATACAGCGGAACATTCAGTACAACAGGCGGATTCTCCCAGACATATCCGTCAGAAGCTATTTCCTCTGCCGTCACAGCATCGGCAGACATCTTTTCGTCTATCGCCATTCCCCAAGGAGCATGACGGAATTCATTGTCCGCAATATCCGGAAATACTTCATACCAGCTCCACCCCTCAGGCAGTGGTGTTATTGGGTCTCCGGGATATGCCTCCCATCTTTCGGGAACGGGAATTGCATAGAGCAGCGGTCCGCGGGTGACCACCATCGGGAACTTCGAAGACACGTCCGAATCATTCAGACGTTTGATACTCACTTTCATTGGGAAGCTCAGTTCAATCACATCTCCGGCAGCCAAAGTTTCATCAAGAAGTACAAAGCCTCCCTCCGCCGGGACAAGCGCTGCTGCCTTTCCGTTATGCAGCACAACTGCATCTTTGCACCACACCGGAATACGCAGATACAATTTGGCGCCCTCCGCTTTTGTTACTGTCAGCGTTACCTTTTCACGGAAAGGATATTTTGTATCCATTTCGAAAGCCAGTTTTTCGGCATTTACCGAGGCAGGACCATAGCAAAAGAGATACACGTTCTTTTCTGCGTCGGTGAGACAGAGACTACGCACATATTCCGGCACGGAACGTACCGACTGCGCAGGACAACATGCTACATTATAGCAGGGAGCATAGGCCTCGTTATCCACCCATGTGGAATAGGCAGCCGATGACCGTGTGGCCCTTATCTGGTTTGGCGAAGTAAAATACGCCATCGCCCGCTCGTCCTTCTTCCTTGCGCCCTGTGTTCCGTTGAAAATACAGCGTTCGATCTCATCGCCATATTCAGCAATTCCCGATGCTAAAGCCAACCAGACACAGCTATGGTTAAACATGGCGAAGCTGCAGTATTCCACCTCACTGACTGCACTGACCGGACTCAGATGTTCACCGTTGGAAGCAATGCCTCCGTTAGGCAGCAAAGATTTGTCTATCAGCTTTTTCATGCCGTTCAAGCTTGCTTTTAACAGTTTTTCTTCTCCTGTTGCACAGTAGAGTATGGCGGGGTGCTTTACATTTTCAAGATAGGCCCCTGTATGCATGGAACAGTACGGCATTTTATCAGAGAGAAGCTGGGACACTTTATTCTGATGTCTCGAATTTTTCTCAATCCACTCCAGATAATCGGAGCAGAACTCTGTCAGCCTCTCATCGCCTGTATAGGCATAGACAACCACCATCGACTCAATAATGGTAGAGCCGGCATAATCGGTTTTATTCTCCTTCCAGTTTTCACAGAACCAGAGCAGGCCGCGATGCACCGCATCCAGGATCTCTTCCCTACCTGTGGCCTCATAAAAGGAAAGCAATGCGCGATAGCACCAGTTTGATCCCCACGAGTTGTAATCCACCATTCTGTCGGTGTTCTCCGGATAACCACCCAGATAGCCATCCGTTTCCTGATGCTTCAGCACAGCATTGACCCAGTTGGTGGCTTTTTCAATCAATTTCTCGTCGTTGAGGGTGAATGCCAGTTGAATAAGACCTGCCCAGTATGTTCCCGATATCTCACTGGACCAACCTGCGGCAAAGGTGGGATCAACATTTTCCATATCTTTAAGGTGATCAAACGCAGAATAGGTGATGAACGCATTGGCAATCATATCCGGCTCAAGCTCGTCAAGATATCCTCCCATGCCATCCTTGCTGCGGAGAAGCTGATCTTTTATCCATCCCTTGGCCGTAACCGCACCGAGAGGAAGTCTCGATAAACGGTTATACATTTTGATAACGGATCTGTTATTCATAATGTTCATACGGTTTTCCCTTTCATTCCGGTTTTCTTTGCCCAAATGTTACCATATAACATTTTTTGTGTCAACTGTTTTGCCTTATCTCTGTTAAAATTCTGATTTAATCTTTAAATTCGTTAGTCCACTGCAATAATAAAAGAAGGAATACTCCGCTTTTCGGCTGCGAATATCCCTTCTTTTCTGTTATATGGTATTGCCGGCGAACTGGGTCATATAGAGCTCGTAATAGCGGCCCTTCCGGCTGATTAACGCATCATGACAGCCGGTTTCCACAATACGTCCCTTATCCATAACCACGATCACATCCGCATCCTGAATGGTGGAGAGACGGTGTGCAATGATAATGCTGGTGCGGTTCTTCATCAGGTTGACCATAGCATTCTGAATATTTTTTTCGGTGCGGGTATCAACACTGGAGGTTGCCTCATCCAGAATCAGTATGGTGGGATTAGCAAGAAATGCACGTCCGATGGTAAGCAGCTGACGCTGTCCCTGACTGAGATTTTGTCCCGCTTCCACCAATTCGGTATCATATCCATTTTTCAGCTTGGTTATCATACCATGGCAGTTACTCAGTTTTGCTGCTTGTTCCATCTCTTCATCCGAGGCATTGAGGTTGGAATATTTCAGATTGTTCCGTACAGTATCGGAAAAGAGCACGGTGTCCTGCAATACCATGGCGGTATGTTTACGCAATTCATCACAGTTGATATCCTTGATATTGACACCGTCAATTAAAATTTCTCCGCTGTCCACATCATAAAAACGCATCAGCAGATTGACAACCGTTGTTTTACCACTGCCTGTGGCCCCAACCAAAGCCACCTTTTGACCGTTCTTGATTTCAAGATCAAAATCAAACAGTACCTGCTTTTCGGGGATATACCCAAAGTTAACATTTCTGAAAGAGATGACTCCCTTTGCATTCTCCATATTATGGCTGCCACCCTTATCTTCTTCCTGCTCATCCAGAATGGCAAAGACACGCTCCGAGCCTGCAATAGCAGTCTGAATCTGACCATAGAGCTGCGCAATTTCGTTGATCGGACGTCCAAACTGTTTGGCATAGATGATAAATGCAGAAATAATACCGATAGAAATCATTCCGTTGATGGCAAAATATCCGCCGAATGCTGCAATGATAACAAAGCCGATGTTATTGATCAGATTCATGATCGGCCCCATAGATCCACCCAGCGCTTCCGCCTTAATACCTACCTTTTTGTATTCCTCCGAGGTTCTTGCAAATTCATCATATACAATTTCCTGATGATTGTATGCTACCACCGTTTTATAGCCGGTGACCATTTCTTCCACCGTACTGTTGAGAGAACCCAGCAAACGCTGCTGACGACGGTAAAACAATCTCATTTTGGTAGAGAGTAGTTTGGTTGTCACCACTGTCAGAACCACGGTAATACAAGAAATGCAGGCCAGTTCCCAGCAGAGCGATACCATCATGATCACCGTTCCGGTGATGGTGAGCAATCCGCCGACCAAAGATCCCAGCGACTGAGATACTGTGTTGGAAATGTTCTCTATATCGTTTGTCATACGGCTCATTACATCACCATGAGGATGCCTGTCCAAATATTTTATAGGGAGCTTTACTATTTTATCAAACAGCTCTTCTCTCATATGTTTCACGATCCGCTGACTCAGCCTTGCACTGATGATCGTCTGTCCCCAGGTAAAACCGGCCGAAACGAGATATACCCCCAACATTATGACAAGAATTCTGGGAAGGGCTTCAAACTCACCAACCGTAATGCTGTCGATAGCTTTACTTTGCAGGTTGGGTGCCACAATGGAAAGAGCTACAACCACAACGACAACCACAATCAGAGAAACAACCATGTTGATTTCTTTTTTAAAGTATTTTACCAGTCGTTTCAATGTTTGTCCTGCATTTTTTGGTTTTTCCACAGTCTGTGCAAATCTTCCGCCGGGACCACCCCTTCCCGGTCCTCTTCCCGGACCCATGGGACCACCAGGACCGCGCATCGGAGGCTCTCTTCTTATCTCTTCTCTTTTTTCACTCATTGTCTGCGCCTCCTTTCAGCTGAGACATATAGATATCACGGTAAATCTCGCTGTTTTCCATCAATTGCTCATGCGTACCAACTGCCGAGATTCCACCGTTATCCAAAACAACAATGCGGTCCGCACCTTTTACAGATGCAATTCTCTGGGCAATAATCAGCTTTGTTACATCCCCATAATTTTCTCTGAGCGCTTTGTAGAGGTTTGCTTCGGTCTTCAAATCAAGGGCGCTGGTAGCATCATCAAATATCAGAATCTCTGCCTCCTTGATTACCGCCCGGCTTATGGAGAGTCTCTGTTTCTGTCCGCCGGACAAACTCATACCTTTTTCCGCAACAAGTGAATCCAGACCTTCCGGCTGTGCTGAAATAAACTCCATCGCCTGTGCCTCTTCCGCTGCTTTTCTTACCTCTTCATCGGATGCACCCGGTTTTCCCCAGAGAATGTTCTCTTTAATGGATGCACTGAAAAGCTCACTTTTTTGCAGAGCAATGGCAATTTTATTCCTCAGTGCTTTCAGTTGATATGTTTTTACGTTAATGCCGTCAACCAACAACTCTCCCTCTGTGACATCATAAAAACGCGGGACAAGATTCACCAGTGTTGATTTGCCGCTTCCCGTTGCGCCGAGGAACCCTATGGTCTCTCCCGGTTCTATTGTCAGATTGATATCTTTCAGCACATATTCACCGCTACTTTCGGGATAGGCAAAGGATACATTTTTAAATTCGATGCGGCCTTTTTTCTGCTCTTCTTTTTCTTCCGCACCATTGCCGTCTGCAACAGCAGGTTCACAGGAAAGAACCTCTTTGATTCTGCGATAGGAAGCCATACCGCGGGAGACCATCTGGAACATCATGGCGATCATCATGGCACTGCCCAGCACCTGAGAGAGATAGGTAATGGCTGCCATCACGTTACCCGGTGTTGCCGCACCGGCCTGCACCTGAATGCCGCCTATGTAGATAACCGCCACCACTGCCAGGTTGAGGACAATATTCATAATGGGTCCCATAAAGGAGAAGATAGTTAAAATGTTAAGCTGGGTTCCTACCAGTTCTTCATTGGCATCGCCAAAACGTTTTTTCTCATGTTTTTCCTTTACAAATGCTTTAACAACACGCATGCCTGTAATGTTTTCCTGCAAAACATTATTCAGCTTATCCAGCTTGTTCTGCAATACCGCAAATTTGGGACTTACTCTGGTAATGATCAAAAGGACACAGACCACCAGAATGGGGAATGCAATAATTGCAACCATACCAAAGCTCATGTTCAGGGATAGCATACAAAAAATTCCGCCCACAAACTGAATCATACTTCTGATAAAGCCACGGAAACACATACCAACCAGATGCTGCAGCTGTGTGACATCGTTGGTCACTCTGGTGATCAGAGAACCGGTGGTAAATTTGCCTGTCTGCTGAAAAGAGAGAGACAGAATTTTCTTAAAGGTATCTTTACGTACGGCATTGGCAAAATTATGGCTGCACAGGTTGGTAAAAACACCGCAAAGAATGCCGCAAAGACCGCCCAACGCAACAGTACCGATCATTTTCACGCCGGTTGTAATAATCAGGTTTAAATCGCCCACGTTATTGGTGGAAAGACCAAGAACACCATCATCTACGATAGTACTCATCAACGCCGGCTGCAAAAGATCCATAGAGACCTCTCCCACCATAAACAACGCGGCAATAATACCAAGGATAAGGTATTTTTTCAGATATTTAAACATCATTCCAAGTTCACTCCCGTGCCTTCCGTATTATATATCAAACAGGTTTTCACCCGTGTTTGTTTTGTATTTCTTCGCTGACATGCCAGCTTTCCAGTAATATTTTCAACATTCTCAGCAACTCCCGTTGTTCTGACTCACTCAGTGCATCAAACATAGCCGCTTCCTGTCTGTTTCTCTCTGTAATTTTCTCTTTTAATACAAAACTACCCTTTTCCGTCAGATAGATGCTGTTTTTCCTTCTGTCTTCCTTATTCTGCACCTTTCCGACGGTCCCTTTCATCTCCATTTTCCGTATTATCTCACTGATTGACCCAGACTGTACATTCATCATCGCCTGCAACAGTTGTTGGTCTACCGCATTTTCCGTCGAAATAAAACCATTCTCATACAGAATTTGCAGAATTTTTTCCTGACCGAATCTGCCGCCTTTTCGATGATACAAAAAATGTCCGCAGCTTCCCATCGCCTTCTTCAACTCCTGTTCCAGTTCTTCCTTTTCTTTTTTCCCCTCATTATCATACATATTTTTCTCCTCCTTTCCCCGATAATTTCCTCACATGCAATATATTGTAATACGATGACATTAAAATGTCAAGGTGCCTAACTATTTATATCCGAACTATTTTTTTGCGCTGCACTTTCCGATGGTTCTTCTTCTGTGTCCTTTATATACTCTTTGTTATATTTATAATTTTCCACACTCTCCACAGGTTTTCCCCATTTTTTTATTCACCCGGGAATTCTTGCTTGGTTCCAATGTTTTTTTCAATGTTTTCCACATTTTCAACACACTTTTCAACACCTCTATTTCTTTAGGCTTTACTTCTTGTAATATTCTTTTTTCTCTCTTGCTTCTATTTTTCTTTCCGCATTTTTTCCTGCCCTCTTGTCAATACTTTTTATATCCTTCCAATTATTTTATAAAATACAATAGGGAGCTTGTTATCTATGGTAAAAGGGGTCAACAAAAAAATTATTGAGGTTCGCTCTCTTGAAAGCGACCGCTTTGAGCGTGCGATCTTCTTTTTACGGGACACATGCGCCGAAGATACGGCTAAAAGTATTCGCCGTTCCGCCAAATTATGCCTTAAGGAAGAATTCGGCATCTCTGCGGGATCCCGCCTTTGGAAGCGACTGCAGCTCTTTTTCTATTGTCTTCTCTCTGCTCTCTCCGGAATGATTTTTACTCTTTTGCTAAAATGAGTTTGTCCGTTTCCTTTTTGCAACGTGCGGTTGCTGTAATGGCATGAAAAGCAGATAGACTTTTATCCAAAAATAAACTATAATATTTTTATCAGCTTACAACCGGCAATGATATCATTCTATTTTTTCATTATAAGCTACCGTTCATCAGAAAGGAGAACTCGTCGTGGTACTGCATGAAAATATTTTTAAGCTTCGCCGGAGAGAAAATCTCTCTCAGGAAGAACTGGCAGAAAAACTGGGAGTCACAAGGCAAGCCGTGTCTAAATGGGAGTCCGCCCAGTCTGCCCCGGATATTGATAAGCTTCTAGCTTTATGCAAAATTTTCAACGTCTCTGCAGATGAGCTGCTGACCGAACCCAATCTTAAGGAAAAAATACCGTCTTCCCTTATAACAAAAACAGAACCGGCGGATAAGGCTGTTTCTTATGGTACCATCAATGCACTGTTTTGGCTTCTTCTCTTTCTTGCCGGCTTTATTCTCTTTATGTTTCTTCTTTTTTCCTCCGGCGGTTCCCTTTTTGATTCCGGGCTCTATCTCTTTTCTCTCTTCATGATGGCGATTCCTTTTATTTTCTTCCTCTTTCGTTCTATTTTGGCTCTTTCATTTTCTTCAAAAAAACGAAAAAATAAATAGTATCATCTCATTTTTATATAAAAAGAAGTCCCGCCGCATTCAGTGGTAGGACTTCTTTCGTTTTATTTTGTTTTCTCCCTGCTTCTTTTATTCAGCTATGATCTCCAGCAGTTTCCCGCTTCTCTCAATAAATGCGGTCAGCTCCTCTGCAGAAAGCTTTTTGTGTGCCAGCGAAGCAAGATCACAGATATACTTACTAACCAGTTCACGGCGCTCTTCCGGCAGTGCGGGCAGTTTTTTCACTGCACTGTTGGCAGTATTGAGAATCAGAGTATACTCATCATCCGGCGGATTAAATCCGCTCATACCATACATCTTCATCATCTCGCGCATCCGCCGGGACTGTTCAGAGAGAAGCAGAACAGCCGGTGTGGATGCATCGGCCAGGGCCTGTGCTTTCAGAGTCAGCTTTTCATCCATATAGGGTTTCACCGCTTCTACAATCGCCTCAGTATCGGCTTCCTCTGCCACATTCTCATCGATTTCCACATCGGAATCCACACGCTGGAACTTATAATCCTGCATTTTAAATTCCAAAAAGCTGATGAAATGGGTATCGATCACATGATCCAGCACCGCAACACTCTTACCGGAGGCGGTAAGCAGCTTAACATACTGAGACTGCATATCGGGATCCGAAGAGTAATAGATCTTCTTGTCCTCTCCTGCAGGATACTCGGATATTGTGTAGTATTTTCCATCTGTTGTTTTGAAGAGAATGATATCCTTCAGACGATCATAGAACTTTTCATCACGGATGCAGCCAAATTTGATAAATGGAGAGATATCATCCCAATAGGATTCATATTCTTCCCGGCTGTTGTTAAACATGGTGCAAAGCTTATCCGCCACTTTCTTGGTAATATGCTTGGATATCTTTGCCACATCCCCGTCATTCTGCAGGAAACTGCGGGAAACGTTAAGCGGCAGGTCAGGGCAATCAATAACACCCTTGAGCAGCAGCAGAAATTCGGGAATAACTTCTTTAATATTATCGGCAATATAAACCTGATTGCAATAGAGTTTAACCTCTCCCGGCATCACTTCCATGCGGTCGTTCTGCTTGGGGAAGAAAAGAATACCTTTCAGGTTGAAGGGATAATCCACGTTGAGATGAATCCAGAACAGCGGTGGATTATAATCGTTGAAGAGATCACGGTAAAACTTTTCGTATTCTTCCTTGGTGCAGTCCTTAGGTGCTTTTTTCCAGAGCGGCTCTGTTGTATTGACAGGCAGAGGGGCCGCTTTTTCTTCCTTGCACTCCTCATTGCTGCAATCTTCGCAGTGTTCTTTCTCTTCTTTTTCCTTTTCAGGATCTACAGCAGTAAAATATATCTCATAGGGCATAAATCCGCAGTAACGACGGATGATCTGACGAACACGCCACTCCTCCAGGAACTCTTCGGAATCCTCAGAAATATGAAGTGTTACGGTAGTACCGACAGTATCGCGGTCTCCCTCACCAATTTCATATGTGGCATCGCCATCGCTGCACCAATGAACAGCCTGAGCACCGGACTGATAGGAAAGTGTATCGATATCTACGGTATCCGCCACCATATAGGCAGAGTAGAACCCCAAGCCAAAGTGACCAATAATACCGGCGTCCCCTTCAGCCTTATCCTTATACTGCTCGATAAAATCTTTGGCGCCTGAAAAAGCAATTTGAGTGATATACTTTTCCACTTCCTCTTCTGTCATACCGATACCATTATCAGAAAAGGAAAGCGTTTTGGCTGCTTTATCAAGAACAATATCAATTTTTGGTTTTTCCTCCCGATCCTCAGTCTCACCGATCGAGATCAGTCTGCGCAGTTTGGATATAGCATCGCAGCTATTGGATACGATCTCACGCAGAAAGATATCTTTATCAGAATAGAGCCATTTTTTTATGATCGGAAACAGATTTTCCGAATTAATTTTAAGTTGTCCTTCACGCGACATCACGTCACCTCCAAAGTTTCTTATAAATATATTTAACCTCTTTTATATTAAAAAGAGGTTAAATCATTTCCCTTATATATTAAATTTTTTAGTGACCGCAGCTTTCACATTCTCCGCTGCAAACACTTACTTCCAGATCAACAGGGGGTTCTATTCCCTGTTTCTGATAATAATCCAGCAAAGCTGCTTTCACTGCCTGCTCAGCCAGTACAGAGCAGTGAATCTTCACCGGAGGCAGACCATCCAGCGCTTCAACAACCGCCTTGTTTGTGATGGTGAGCGCTTCATCAATGCTCTTGCCCATAATCATCTCTGTGGCCATGGAACTGGTTGCAATGGCAGCACCGCAGCCGAAGGTTTTAAATTTAACATCGGTAATGATGTTATCCTCTATTTTGAGATATATTTTCATAATATCTCCACATTTTGCATTGCCAACCTCGCCTACACCGTCAGCATCGGCAATCTCGCCGACGTTACGGGGATTAGCGAAATGATCCATTACTTTTTCCGAATACAACATAGCTATTTCTCCGTTTTCTGTCTGTATTACAAGGTTACTGTTCTTCTTTTATAATTTTCTCCCAAAGCGGAGACATCATTCTGAGTCTCTCTATAATCGGCGGGAGTTTTTCGAGGATGTAATCTACATCTTCTTCTGTATTATAATCATTCAGAGAGAGTCTGAGCGAACCATGGGCAATCTCAGCCGGAAGACCGATGGCAAGCAGCACATGGCTGGGATCCAGAGATCCTGAGGTACACGCCGAACCGGAAGAAGCTGCGATTCCGTTCATATCCAGCATCAGCAGCAGGGATTCGCCTTCAATTCCCTCAAAGGAAATGTTGACATTTCCGGGGAGACGATGATCACGGCAACCGTTGAGACGGCATCTCTTAATACCGATAATTCCATCAATCAGGCGTTCTCTCATAGCAAGCACTTTTGCAGTACGCTCTTCCATTGTTGCGGCAGCGTATTCCATTGCCTCTCCAAGACCGACGATGCCGGCAACATTTTCGGTTCCTGCCCGTTTGGAGCGTTCCTGTCCGCCGCCATCCATAAAGACATCAATAAATACGCCTTTTCTGATATAGAGAGCACCGATTCCCTTAGGTGCGTGGAGTTTATGACCGGAGAGGGAAAGCATATCCACCCCCAGTTCTTTTACGTTAATGGGAACGGTTCCCACAGCCTGAACGGCATCTGTATGGAAGAGAACTTTCTTCTCTTTACATATCTTTGCAATCTCAGCAATGGGCTGAATGGTTCCAATTTCATTATTGGCAAACATAATGCTGACAAGCGCTGTTTCGGGACGAATGGCAGCCTCTACATCTGCGGGAGAAACTCTGCCACCTTCATCGACACCAACCAGTGTAATCTCTGCCCCATTCTTTTTAAGAGCATTTGCTGTATGCAGAACGGCATGATGTTCAATTTCCGAGGTAATAAAATGATTTTTCCCTTTTTTGGCAAGCCTTGACAGGGCACCTTTGATTGCCCAGTTATCGGCTTCCGAACCGCATCCTGTAAAATATATCTCAGAGGGATCGGCACCGATGGCAGCAGCCACCTTTTCCCTTGCTGTTTCTATTGCTATTTTGGATTTTCTTCCGAGAGCATAAATACTGGACGGATTTCCGTATCCTTCTTTAAGCCACGGCATCATCGCTTCCAATACTCTGTCCGATATCTGCGTTGTTGCAGCGTTATCGGCATAAACAAAACGTTCCGGCAATATAAAGACTTCCTTCCTGTTAGTCCTGATTTTCTAACAATACCATTATAGTATATTTTTCAAAAAAATCAAGTGTTTTACCGTATATTGACAAAAAGTTAATGATTGGCTCCATGGGCATCCCGCTGGGCAACGGCAAGCTTATCGCAACGCTCATTTTCCGCGTGCCCGTTGTGACCGCGAACCCAAATAAATTCCACAGTATGCTTCTCCAACAGCCCCAACAAAATCTCCCAGAGATCACTGTTCAATGCAGGCTCGGATTTTGTTCGCATCCATCCTTTTTCTCTCCATCGGACAGCCCAGCCCTCATTGATCGCTCTCACAAGATATTGCGAGTCAGAATACAACTTTACCTTGCACGGCTCTTTGAGGGCAGAAAGCCCTTCGATCGCTCCTGTTATTTCCATACGGTTGTTGGTAGTACTTTTGGCTCCCCCGGACATCTCCTTGCGGAATTCGCCATACTTCAATATTGCGGCCCATCCTCCCGGACCAGGATTACCCGAACAGGCTCCATCGGTATAAATATCAACACTTTTCATTTTTTACTCCTCCGGGATCAAACCCCGCCCACTAAATACTCAAAGTATTATTTTAATAAATAATCACAAATTTAAGCTGTTTTTATTTCTTATTAATTATATCTCACCAGTATATTTCAGTCAACAATTCCTTTATAAATATTGACAGCTTAACAAAATTTTATATCCAAATCAAAATATACTATTTGTATATATCTTTCATCTAAAACTTACCCCACGTGGACTCCGTTTTATTCTTGGCACTTTTCCGGTTCTTTTTGCAAGCTGCCTTTAAACCAGTCAATAATTTATCATAATATTCCTAAAGATTACTTCTGGCATAACCAGTCCGTTTTTTGGGACTTGCTTTTCATTATAATATACCCATAGAAACAAACCAGAAACGAAAGGACGGTTTTAACAATGAAAATACTTTATAATGAATTTAAATCACGCAAAATGGCAGGAGAAAAGCTGTCCTTTGAGACACTGACAGATGAACAGCTCTTTCAGCTCTATGTGAAAGAAAATACCATCGCACCGATGATTGCTGATCTCTTCGATATCTCCATCAGACAATTTTCAGAGCGGAGACGCTGCCTTGGCACCACGCTCCGGGAATTAGCAATGACAGTAGAAAAAGAACGGCTTTCCCGTGCATCTTGACCTCTGTTTCCTTCCCACAGACATATTGAGATATCCCCTCCCCACTTCAATCTATTATATCTCATTATGTAAGGCAGCCTTCAAAGGCTGCCTTTTTTATATACAAAAAGTTATTTTTATATATAAATATCCTACAAGTTTATATTTTCCCAAAAAACAATCCCGCCGCATCTGTTATATTCCGACAGTACGGCGGGGAAGTTTATTCTTTTGGTTTTTGCTGACTGCATTCTGCAGAACAACTTTCACAATGGCAGGAGCATCCCGAGCAAGTTCTGCCTGCCCACCGGTTCTTTATCATCGAGCGTACGATCAATACCACAACAACTGCCAGCAGTGTAATTATAATTACATCGCCCATACTCAGGTCTCCTTTCCTTTTTACTTATTCTTTTTCTTCTCCGGAACCTGATATCCTTTTCTGAATATCAGATAGATCAGTGCCACCAGAACAAGCACTGCCAAAACAGTAAATACACTAAACACCGCTTCACCGGTGACCAAACCAATCAGCTGATATACAATCATAGATATCGCATAAGCAAATACACACATATAGGCAATGCTTCCTATTGTCCATTTCCCACTTCCCATTTCACGCTTGATTGCGCCCATAGCAGCAAAGCAGGGAGCGCACAGCAGGTTGAATATCATAAAGCTGTACGAACGAACCGGACCGAAATCGGCAGCGATCATTGCCCATATTTCATCACCGGACTCACTCAGTTCCCCGGCAAAATTATAGAGTGTGCCAAATGTCATAACCACTTCTTCTTTGGCGATCAGACCGGTTACGGTAGCCACTGTAGCTTTCCAGGCCATGTCTCCCATCCAGCCAAGCGGATAGAACAACCATGCAAACACTTTACCGACTGCAGCAAGCAGCGACTCGTTGCTGTCTGACACCACTGTAAAAGAGCCATCTATAAAACCATAGCTCTGGAAGAACCACAAAACGATGGAGCTGAGAAGAACGATGGTAAATGCCCTCTTCACAAAATCCCATCCGCGATCCAGTGTAGATCTTGCAATATTGCGGGGCGAAGGCATGTGGTAGGCTGGCAGTTCCATAACAAATGGAGCTGCTTTACCGGCAAATGTCTTAAACTTTTTCAAAATCACACCAGAAATAACAACGGCAGAGACACCGATGAAAAAGGCTGATGTGGCAACCAATGGCGAATTTCCAAACACAGCGCCGGCAAACAGACCAATAATTGGCATTTTGGCTCCGCAAGGGATGAATCCGGTGGTCATAACAGTAATTTTGCGGTCATTTTCCTGCTCAATGGTACGGGATGCAAGAATTCCCGGCACACCACAGCCTGTGGCAACCAACATGGGGATAATAGATTTACCAGAAAGTCCAAATTTACGCAGGATCCTGTCCATAATAAATGCCACACGGGACATATAACCAATATCCTCGAGAATGGAAAGGAGCAGTGAAAGCACTAAAATCTGCGGTACAAACCCCAGAACTGCACCGACACCCGCCACAATACCGTCCATAATCAAACCATACAACCACCCACTGACACCAAGGGCACCCAATATCGTCTCAAACAAGGCAGGAATCCACTCGCCAAACAGCACATCATTAGCCCAATCTGTTGCTATTGTTCCAATAGAAAACGGAAAACTTCCCATGGCAATGGCGTACATTAAAAACATCACACAGGCAAAAATAGGCAATGCCAACACACGGTCTGTTACGATCCTGTCTATCTTGTCCGATACACTCATTGCATTTTTAGAAGCCTTCTTCTTTACAGCTTTTTCAACGACACCGACAATATAATCATAACGTTGGTCGGCGATGATACTTTCGGCATCATCGTCCAATTCCTTTTCGCAGTCGGAAATATGTTTTTCCAGATGTGTAAGCGTGACTTCGTCCAGTTCCATTTCTTTCTGAACCATTTCATCCCGTTCAAAAAGCTTGATTGCATACCAGCGCAGATAATTGCTTTCTATTTTTCCCTCAATGGATTCTTCAATATGGGCAAGGGCATGCTCTACACTCCCGTTGAACACATGCGGTTTTTCATCATGAATATGATTTCTCGCAAGCTCTACGGCTTTTTCTGCTGCTGCCATACCGCCCTCACCTTTCAGGGCGCTGATTTCCATACAGGGACATCCCAGTCCCTTACTGAGCTTTTCCAGGTCTATAGAATCTCCTCTTTTGCGGACGAGATCAATCATATTAACTGCAATAACAACCGGATGCCCAAGCTCGATGAGCTGTGTGGTCAGGTAGAGATTTCTTTCAATATTGGTGCCATCTACAATATTGAGAATGGCATCGGGGTGTTCCCCCACCAGGTATGTACGGGTCACCACTTCTTCCGGCGAATATGGCGACAAAGAATATATGCCCGGAAGATCCTGAATGGTTACATCCGAATATCCTTTCAGTTTTCCCTCTTTTTTCTCAACAGTAACACCGGGCCAGTTGCCTACATATTGGTTTGATCCGGTGAGTGCATTAAACAGGGTTGTTTTTCCGCTGTTTGGATTTCCCGCCAATGCAATTTTGATATCCATATCTGTTTCCTTTCTTCTGAATATCGATGGCTTTCCATTCCGCCAAGTCTATATCAATTCTGCACCACCATTGAATATACAGTGCAGGGTTATTTTCTTCATATCCAACCAATTCAAAAAGGCAAGAAAAGAGGGAATGAGCCCTCTTTTTTCTTGCCTTGCCATTAGAAACAATGGGTTACCATCCTTGAAATACACAAGGCATTTGGTATTTTCTTTTTGGGTTCTTTACTTAATCTTTCTTGCTTCCAGATAGAAGCGCTTATCATGAGCATGCCCCATGGAGAATGTTTTTCTGGGCAGTGCACCGTCAAGAATGACTGTGGGATACAGTTCGGATTTGCTGATATTGGGAAGCAGGAAGCCAATATTGCCCAGGTTAGAGCTGAGAGATCTGACAACATCATCACCATGGATGTAATCGATACGTCCGCCATATTTCTTGGTATAGAAATCGAGGAAAGACTGAAGAGAACCTACAGTCAGATTGGAAGACGGATTTTTGATTTTAATGCTGCCTGCACCGGTTGCTGTCACATAGGTGAAACACTGTCCATCCGATTCATCTGTGGAAATATCATAATACTTACTGAGCTCACTCAGCAGATGCGCGGTATTGACATCAAATACCACGCGGTGGATAGGCTCAAAACCAAGGGAGGTATCGTGGAGATTGACCAACTCAACAAGAGCATATCTTGCGGGATGATCTGCCCACTCTTCCTCGGGAATGGTTGCCTTCACCTGCTCATAGCACTCTTTGGCTGTTGCCAGAGAGTGGTTGCCATCGCCGACAGCAAAGAGAAGTACTCCCTTATCGGATACATTATACTTCTTATCAAAATTCTCTTTGTCTGCAAGTTTGGTCAGAGCGGCAGAGATGTTTTCCGTCTCACTGTTGGCAAGATAGCCTGCAATGTGACCTCCTCCCAGCATGAGGTCAAAGTCATAGACTTTCTCAAAACTTTCTTTCTTTATGGAAAGAGGCTCAATAACTGTGCATTTCGGGTCATCAATGAGCAGCATGATATGGGGAATTTCAAGAGAAGCATTTTTTCTGATAGCAACTCTGGGCGGAATTCTCTCAAGAACGGTTCCCTCTGTTGCACGAACCTCAGACTGAGAGCCGGGCATATAGTTATATTTTTCAAGATCAACTTTTCCGATCAGACCTTTTCTTGTGGTTCCATCGGCAAGGGTACGCTCAATATAGATAAAGCTGTCGGTATATTTTTTGAAGAGACCAGATTCCAGATAATCATCCATAGAGGAATTGATCTTCTCTATGCGTTCTTCTTTTCCCTCTTTTTCGAGATATATTTCAGGAAAAGTAATACGAAGTGCGGAAGGAGCATCGCCGACAATGGCTTCTGCCTTCTCCCAATATGCCGGTTCAGAGGTATACTGGTCGCAGGCAACAACACTCCATGCGGAAAGATTGCATTTTTCGCCGGACGGGATGAGAATATCGGCAGGAAGAAATGTTTTGTTCATCATATCTATTATCTCCAAAAATAAAGGACGGATAGAATTTATATCCGCCCTTTAATAAAATGTGGTCTGAAATTACTCAGCGTCAACCTTTGCCATGTGGCTGATGAGGTTGAGAACCTTGTTGGAATAACCCCACTCGTTGTCATACCAGGAAACGAGCTTTACGAAGTTCTCGTTGAGCATGATACCAGCCTTTGCATCAAAGATGGAGGTACGGCTGTCGCCATAGAAGTCAGAGGAAACAACATCTTCGTCGGTGTAACCGAGGATGCCCTTCAGCTCGCCTTCGGAAGCCTCTTTGATCTTAGCGCAAATGTCTTCGTAAGTAGTGGACTTCTCAAGACGTACGGTAAGGTCAACAACAGAAACGTCGAGGGTGGGTACACGGAAAGCCATACCGGTGAGCTTACCCTTAACTTCGGGGATAACGAGTGCGCAAGCCTTTGCAGCGCCGGTGGAGGAGGGGATGATGTTGCCGGAAGCAGCGCGTCCTCCTCTCCAGTCCTTATTGGACGGAGCGTCGTTGGTCTTCTGGGTGTTGGTGGTAGCGTGAACGGTGGTCATGAGGCCTTCAACGATACCATAGTTATCATTGATAACTTTAGCGAGGGGAGCGAGGCAGTTGGTGGTGCAGGAAGCGTTGGAAACAACTACCATGTCTTTAGTATATTTGTCAAGGTTTACGCCGCAAACGAAAGTCGGGGTCTCTTTATCCTTAGCGGGAGCAGAGATAACAACCTTCTTAGCGCCGCCCTTAAGGTGTGCGGAAGCCTTCTCAGTGGTGGTGAATACGCCGGTGGACTCAACAACGTAATCAGCGCCAGCTTCGCCCCAAGGAATCTCAGCGGGATCCTTGCAAGCATAGGTGTTGATAGCCTGGCCGTTTACTACGAGCTTGCCATCTTCAGCCTTTACGCAGCCGTTGAACTTGCCGTGTACGGTGTCATACTTAACCATGTATACCATGTAGTCGAGATCTACGAACGGATCGTTAACTGCAACGACCTGATAGAGATCGGGCTGTGCTACTGCAGCACGGAAAACAAGTCTGCCGATACGGCCAAAGCCATTGATACCAATTTTGATTGCCATATTGTTTTACCTCCAATTATTTTTACCTAACTTTATTTTATACCAAAATTTATTGATATACAATACCCTGCGGCCAATTAAAAGAAACTTTTAGTTTTTGCAGTATTTTTCAATAAGAAACCCAACTTTTTTTAGTCAATTTTCCACTGAAAAATAAGCATTTTTTCCCTTTTATTTCCTTTACCGGCCACACTCTAAAAACAGTAAGGCTTTAATCAGTCGGTCTTAAGCACTGCGATGAATGCTTCCGGCGGAATTTCCACCGAGCCGAACTGACGCATACGCTTTTTACCTTCCTTCTGCTTCTCAAGCAGCTTTTTCTTACGGGTAATATCACCGCCGTAGCACTTAGCCAAAACATCTTTACGCATGGCTTTAACCGTCTCTCGGGCAATGACCTTTCCGCCGATAGCCGCCTGAATGGGAATTTCAAACAACTGTCTCGGAATGTGTTCCTTCAGTTTTTCCACCATATTTCTTGCCCGCGGATAGGCTTTATCCGCATGAACAATAAAGGAAAGCGCGTCCACCATGTCTCCATTGAGCAGAATATCCAGCTTGATCAGCCTGGCATCCCGGTAATCGGAAAGCTCATAGTCAAAGGAAGCATATCCTTTTGTACGGGATTTGAGTGAGTCAAAGAAATCGTAGATGATCTCGTTGAGGGGCAGCTCATAATGCAGCTCCACGCGCTGCGCATCCAGATATTTGGTATCTTTAAAGATACCTCTTCTCTCCTGGCACAATTCCATAATAGAACCAATATACTGTGTCGGAGTAAAGATATTTGCATTGACAAACGGTTCCTCCGCCGAAAGAATAGTCGCGGGATCAGGATAGTTTGTCGGGTTGTCAATTTCAACCACTTCCCCATTTGTGAGATAGAGCTTATACACAACACTGGGGGCTGTGGTGATAATATCGAGGTTGTATTCTCTCTCCAGACGCTCTTCAATGATCTCCATATGCAGCAAGCCAAGGAAGCCGCAGCGGAAACCAAATCCGAGTGCTACCGATGTCTCCGGCTCAAAGGAGAGCGCGGCATCGTTGAGTTTCAGTTTTTCAAGCGCATCGCGGAGATCGGGATACTTGGCTCCGTCCAGCGGATAGATACCGGAGAACACCATGGGCAGAACTTCACGGTAGCCGGGCAGAGGCTCATCTGCAGGTTTCTCCGCCATGGTGATGGTATCACCTACCGCTACATCTCCCAGCGTTTTGATACTGGCGGTAATATATCCTACCTCTCCGGCTGTTAGTTCATCGGCCGGCACCAGATTGGTGGCTCCCATATATCCGACTTCCACAACAGAATATTCGGCACCGGATGCCATCATTTTGATAGTATCCCCTGTCTTTACCGAGCCCTCGACCACTCTTACATAGGTAATAACACCTTTATAGCTGTCATAGCAGGAATCGAAAATCAGTGCTTTCAACGGTGCATCTTTTTCTCCCGTTGGTGCAGGAATGTCATTAACAATCAGCTCCAGCACTTCTTCGATGTTGATTCCGGTTTTCGCGGACACCTTTGGTGCATCCATCGCCGGAAGACCGATGATATCCTCGATCTCATGAGCAACACGCTCCGGTTCTGCAGCAGGGAGATCGATTTTATTGATGACCGGCAGCACTTCCAGATCATGCTCTATGGCAAGGAAGGTATTGGCCAGTGTCTGTGCCTCAATTCCCTGAGAAGCATCCACCACCAGCAGCGCACCTTCGCAGGCAGCAAGAGAACGGGAAACCTCATAGTTGAAGTCCACGTGTCCCGGTGTGTCAATCAGGTTGAGCACATAGGTTTCACCATCTTTGGCAGTATAATTCATTCGCACGGCACGCGCTTTGATGGTAATACCTCTCTCTTTCTCGATATCCATATTATCAAGAAGCTGCTCTTCCATATCACGCAGTGCAACCGCTTCTGTTTTTTCCAGAATACGGTCTGCCAGCGTAGATTTACCATGATCTATGTGTGCGATAATACAAAAGTTTCTTATTTTTGAAAGATCAGTCAATGTCTGTTCCTCCGGGTATTTATATGTGGATCATGCTCTGCGGGCAGCGATGTAGGCGAGAATATCCGGAATATTGATCATCTGCGGGCACATCTTGACACATTTTCCGCAGGCAATACAATCCTTTTCACGGTGTCCTTCCTCTATTTCAGCGTAGCTGTTTTTGTAAGCTTCTCCATCGCCGCTGGCTTTATAATCATTAAATGCAGCAAAAATTTTCGGAATAGCAATCTGCTTGGGACATACGTCACAATAGTTGCAGGCTGTGCAGGGTACTGCTCCCTGCTCCATCAAACGGTCGGTAATTTCTTCGGTAACGCGCATTTCTTCCGCTGTCAACGGTTTCAGTTCATCAAAGGTGTTCAGATTATCCTCTACCTGCTCCATATTGGACATACCGCTCAGGATACAGATAACATTCTTCAGCTGGCCAATCCAACGGAAGGCAACAGCGGCATTGCTGCCGTCAGTAACAGCCTGCAGCTTATCTGAGAAGATTTTAGGCAGATTTTGCAGTCTTCCTCCGCGTACCGGCTCCATAATGATAACGGGAATATCTCTCTCCTCCAGAATTTCATACATCTTTTTGGCATCGATCAGTTTCCAATCCAGATAGTTGAGCTGAATCTGCACGAAGTCCGGCTTCCACTTATCTACTACTTTCTCCAACACTTCAGGGGTATCATGGAAAGAGAAGCCAAGATGACGGAATTTTCCTGTTTTCTGAATCTCTCTGAGACGCTCAAAGGCACCCAGTTTTTCAAAATTTTCAAAATGATCGTTGTTGACAGCATGGACAAGATAAAAATCAAAATATTCCTGTTTTGTCTTTTTCAGCTGTTCATCCAACAGCCTGTCCACATCAGCCAGCTCTTTTACATACCACGAGGGGAGCTTATCGGCGAGATAATAACTTTCGCGGGGATATTTTGCAAGTGCTTCTCCGAAGAAATACTCGGAATCGCCGCCGTGATAACCGTATGCCGTATCAAAATAGTTCACACCATTTTTATACGCCCGATCAATCATTGCTTTAGATTCTCTTCTTGCAATTTTCTTATCTTTGCGGATAGGAAATCTCATACCTCCAAAACCAAGCATAGAGGTCTTTGTGCCAAGTTTTTCAAATTCACGGTATTTCATTGATTGCTCCTCCTTAACAGTATCTTTTCAGGCTATTACATTACTTCAGGGGCTTCAACCTTTATCAGTTTGAGTGCATTGGCTATAACCTGACGTGTAGCCATACAAAGTGCAATTCTTGCCTGCATAACAGCTTCTTCTTCGCCTTTTACGCGGCAGGTGTTGTAAAATTTATGGAACAACGTTGCTATATCGGTGAGGTAATGAGTAATCTTAGCAGGATCGTATGCTTTAGCTGCTTCGATGATCTCCTGCGGGAACTGCGCAAGACCAAAGATCAGCTCACGCTCTGCAGGATTGCTGAGAGCAAGCAGTTCTTCCTTTGTGCAGCTGCGCGGCTCAACACCGGTTGCGGCCAGATTCTTGAGAATAGAGCAGATGCGGGCATGCGCATACTGAACATAGTAAACCGGATTCTGGGAAGACTCTTCTGCTGCCAATTCAAGATCAAAATCCAGACTGCTTCCCGGCTCACGCATATCAAAGAAGAAACGAGCGGCATCCACCGGAACCTCTTCAATGAGGTTAGTGAGGGTGATGGCCTTACCGGTACGTTTACTCATACGCACCACTTCACCATTGCTAAGGGTACGAACCAACTGAACCAGAACGATATCCAGCTTGTTTCCGTCCAGACCAGCTGCATCCATGGCCCCCTTCAGGCGGGCAACATGACCGTGGTGATCGGCACCCCAAATATTGATAACACGGTTAAACTCGCGGGTCTTGAACTTATTGATATGATAAGCAATATCTACAGCAAAATAGGTAGGATATCCATTCTGACGAACAAGAACTTCATCCTTTTCCCCGCCGAATTCAGTGGCTTTATACCAGATAGCACCGTCCTTCTCATAGGTGAGGCCCCTTGCTTTGAACATATCCAATGTCTCAGCAACGGCACCGGACTTATGAAGTGTGCTCTCGGGGAACCAAACATCATAGGTAATACGGTATTTTTCCAGATCTTTGCGCATTTTATCGATGTTCAGCGGCAGTGCATACTCTACCAGAGCTTTGCGGCGAGTCTCGCTGTCTGCCTCGACATACTCATTACCGTATTTTTCTGCAAAATTCTTTGCATGGTCGATAATATCTGCGCCATGATAACCATCTTCAGGGAATTCAACCGCATCTTCTCCCAGATAAATCTGGAGATAACGTGCTTCCAGCGAGATGGAGAAACGCTCAATCTGATTTCCTGCATCGTTGATATAAAACTCACGGGTCACATCGTGTCCGCTGGCATCCAGGCAGGCTGCCAGACAGTCGCCAAGTGTACCGCCTCTTGCGTTGCCCAAATGCATAGGACCGGTGGGATTAGCAGAAACGAACTCTACCATCACTTTCTCGTTCTGACCAAAATCGGTGCGGCCGTAATTTTCTCCACCCTCTGCCACAGCAGCTACGGTATCGGCAAACCACTCATCGGTCAGGAAAAAGTTAAGAAAACCGGGACCGGCTACTTCACATTTGCAGAAAGGAGTTCCTTCAAAATTCAGGTTATCTTTAATAGCTGCCGCAATTTTAACGGGAGCATTTCGGAAAGTTCTCGCAGAAGCCATGGCCGCATTGGAAGAGAAATCTCCGTGAGCCTTATCTGCCGGTACTTCAATGTTAAAAGCGGGAATCTCCGCTTTTGTCAATATTCCCGCCTCCATAGCAGACAAAAAGGCGTTTTCTATTATTTTTCTAAGTGATTCGGACGCATATGCCGAAGGATTTGCAGTTAAATTAAGCATTTGGTATTCCTGCCTCTCTGATATTGATACGAACTTCGTTTTCACTTGTTACCATGGTGTTAATATCCAGCGTATATTTAAATGTGAGCTTTCCGCCGTCGTCATTGAGTTCCGGCTCAATGCTGGCGCCAAGAACTCCCAATACCCAGGAGTCATAACCAACATCATAAAGACACTGATGTCTTGTCCCCTTCTCCACAATGATCTGCGAACGCAAATTTCCGCTTCGTGTCATGGTAACACGTTTATTACCCTCCACTTTGAGTACCGTTGTGACATTTTCCATTCCTGTCAACTCCGATTCCTCATAGCGGATATAATAGTTTCCGTGGGTTTTCGAGAAAATTCCTTTTGTTGTGAGTTCCACACAATCGCTCTCACCATCAATTTTCTGTATCCCCGTTATTTCTATCATTACGTCTTTCTTCATGTTTTCTCCCAATATTGATCCCTATCAGTTATCTGCCACATTGACAACCGAACAGTCTTCCATTTTCTCTCCCAGCAACTTGGCAGCAATCTCTTTAAAGCTGTCAATATTATCGCTTGCGTAATATGTTCTCGTTCCTTTTTTTGTGTTTGAGTTCAACATATTGTTAGCCGTCATATAAGAACGAAGGCTTTTGATCGTTTCTTCTCCCGGATCTATCAAATTGACATTTTCGCCAACCACTTTTGCGATAATATTTCTAATCAGCGGATAGTGTGTGCACCCCAAAATCAGGGTATCAATATCCTCTGCCTGAAAGGAATCCAGATACATTTTTGCTGTCAGTTCTGTAATTTTACAATCATCGGCAATCATTCCGTTTTCTACAAGAGGCACAAACAACGGGCAAGGCTTTCCTATCACCCTCGCCTCCGGCTTAATTGCTCTGATCGCTTTTCCATATGCACCGCTGCGCACAGCTGAAGCAGTGCCAATCACACCAATTTTTCCGTTCGCATTGACAGAGCAGGCTGCCTGAGCAGTTGGCTGCACTACGCTAAAATAAGGAACCGGCAGCTTCTTTATTTTTTCCTCCGGAAATACCGAACTTACAGTTCCGCATGCCGCTATTACCAGCTTTACATCAAAATCAAGTAAAAATTCGATATCCTGTTCTGCATATTTGATGATTGTCTCTTTGCTGCGTGTTCCATAGGGAACTCTTCCCGTATCTCCGAAATAAATTACATTTTCGCTGGGTAAAAGTCGATTGATCTGTCTGACCGCGGTCAAACCACCAAGTCCCGAATCAAAAACGCCGATCGGACGGTTATCCATCATTCATCCCCCGTTTCTGTCACATTTGCTTCAAAGAACCATCTGCTTTGAAGTTTTATTATATCATATTTATGTATCATTTTCAATAGCTATAACCTCCGTTTTTCCGCTTTTCATCTACGTTTTCCCATTTTCACTTCTCCCACTGTTTCCTTTGCCAATCATTTTGTTTCACGTGAAACACTTTTAAAAAAGATACGCCGATTCCCATCTTTTAGGGTATCGGCGTATCTTTCAGAGAAATTAGGAAAAAGGGAAATGGTTATACCCTGAGGTATCTTTTTAATCTTCATCCTGCTTTAATCGTTTCTTTTTTCTTACCCTCCTCCTTCTTTTTATATACCTGCGTTTTCGGTATTTTTACAATATACTCGATGAACTCTTCGTTTTCGTTGGTGATGGATTCAGCATTGATTCCCGAACAAAGCATGGTATCTACCGCTTTGTTGATGGTGTTGACAAACAACCGTACATCTTTTACCACACAAAGATAGGAGGCAACCGAACTGTTTTTTCCGTTTCCTGTTGCTTCAATTAATTTTTTAATATACTGCTCTGTCTGTGCCACGTTTAACCTTTGGTTAATAATTCTCTCCAGCACTTCCCTGCGCAATGTATAATCTTCAATGGCAAGCAGCGCTCTTGCGTGCCTTTCTGTCAGTTCATTTTTTTCTATTTTTACCCGCATTTCATCCGAAAGTCTCAGCAATCTCAGTTTATTGGCCACTGCAGATTGTGATCTTCCCAGTTTTTTTGCTGCCTCTTCCTGTGTAATCCCCCATATGTTGATCAAGTTACTAATCGCTCTTGCTTCTTCAAAAAAGCTGAGATTTTTTCTGTGTATATTTTCTACCAGCGCCATTGTTGCGGACTCTCCGCTTTCCACATCATAGATAATAGCAGCTATCATTTTTCTGTCCAGAGATCTGACTGCCATTAATCTTCTCTCTCCGCTAATTAACTGAAAACGTTTTTCACTTACTTTTCTGACCAAAATCGGCTGCAGAAGTCCGTTTTCTTCTATACTCCGCGCCAGCTCTGCCAATTCCTCCTGTCCAAACAGCCTTCTTGGCTGCGCCGGGTTCGGAAAGATCCAATCCACCGGAAGAGACATAATTTTCCCGCAATTTTTTGCTTTCGGCTCCTTTAAAATAACAGACATCGCCTTTCTCCCCTTTTTACTTCCATATGATATCTTCTGTGATTTCAATATACCATAAAAAGGAAAAAACTTCCACACATTTCGGTCGCATAAAAAAACAAAAGCCGCCCTTCAGCGACTTTTATTTCTTTTCCTTTTTTTCAGATCAACGGCTTTTTTGCTATTTTTGCGGAAGGTCTGGGATATTTTGTCTGAGTTTGCGAAATCTTTTTGGTGACAACAATACTTCTTCCGTCTCCGTTGGGCAGAGTAAACTTCTCTACCTTCTCCACTTTTCCGCCCAGTGTACCGATAGCATTTTTTGCTCCAGTCAGTTCCTCTTCTATTTCGGCACCTTTCATGGAGGCGAACACACCTCCCACTTTCACCAAAGGAATGCAATATTCGGAGAGTTCACGCAGATTGGCAACGGCACGGGCAACGGCAAAATCAAACCTTTCGCGGTATTTCGGCGAATTTCCAGCCTCTTCCGCTCTCATATGGACAGCTTCGCTTCCGCTTTGCGTCAATCCCAGTTTTTCTATCAGAAGATTCAAAAAGGTCACCCTTTTGTTGCTGCTGTCAATCATCGTTATTTTCAAATCCGGCCTTGCAATCAACACCGGCACGGAGGGGAAACCGGCACCTGCTCCCACATCTGCTATTTTTGCATTTTTTTCGGGTTTGATCACAGGCAGAAGCGACAGGCTGTCTGTAAAATGCTTAATTACAATATCCTCCGGCTCCGTAATTGCTGTCAGATTAACTTTTTCGTTGTACTCCACCAGAAAAGAGGCATATTCATCAAATCTCGTCAACGCTGTATCATCCAGCTCCACATCAATTGCAGCCGCCTTTTCTTTCAATGACACTTTGTCTATCATAATTAACTCTCCACTCAATCTCTGAGATATATCAACAGGACATCAATATCTGCCGGGCTGACTCCTGAAATTCTCGATGCCTGACCGATATTTTCCGGACGCACTTTCTCCAGTTTTTCAATTGCTTCCAGTCTGAGACCTGTTATTTCTTTATAATTGATCTCTTTGGGCAGTTTTTTCTCTGAAAGGCGCTTTTGTTCTTTGATTTGTGCAAGCTGTTTGCTTATATAACCAGAATATTTAATTTGAATTTCAACCTGTTCTTTTTCTGCGCGGGTAAGTTCCGGTCTTTCAGTATCAAAAACAGCGATATCTTCATAGGTGATCTGCGGACGGCGAATAAGATCTGCCAGCAATGCACCGTTGGCTACCGCCGCGGTTCCCTTTTCTTCAAGCAGCTTACTCAGTTCTGCAGAGGGTGCAATTCCGGTTGATTCCAGACGTGCAATTTCCTGCTCTACTCTTGCTTTTTTATCAAGAAAACGGTTCCACCGCTCCTCATTGATCAACCCCACCTCATATCCGATATGCATCAGACGAAGATCGGCGTTATCCTGTCTCAGATGGAGACGATATTCCGAACGGGAAGTCATCATTCTGTAGGGATCCAAACATCCCTTTACCACCAGATCATCAATCAGCGTTCCGATATAGGAGCTTTCTCTCGGAAGAATGATCTGTTCTTTTCCAAAAACTTTACGGGAAGCATTGATGCCTGCAATCAACCCCTGTCCGGCCGCTTCTTCATATCCGGACGTACCGTTGAACTGTCCTGCACCATAAAGACCACTAATTTCTCTGAACTCCAGCGTAGCATTGAGCTGCAAAGGATCGCAGCAATCATATTCAATAGCATAAGCATTCCGCATCATCTTGACATTTTCAAGACCTTTTATGGTTTTATAGAATGCGATCTGCACCTCTTCAGGCAAAGAGGATGACATGCCCTGAAGATACATTTCGTTTGTATCTTCTCCCATCGGCTCAATAAATATCTGATGACGCTGTTTATCCGGGAAACGCATGACTTTATCTTCTATGCTCGGGCAATATCTGGGACCAATTCCCTCAATTTTGCCTCCGTAAAGAGGGGAACGGCCGATATTCTGCCGAATAATTTCATGTGTCCTCTCGTTGGTATAGGTGATATGGCAGACCATCTTGTTTTTCAGCTCTTCTGTCGTTTCAAAAGAAAGGGGAACGACAGGATCGTCTCCTTCCTGAATTTCCAATCCGGTAAAATCAATGCTGTCCTTATGTACTCTGGCGGGAGTTCCTGTCTTAAAGCGGCGCAGTTCCACGCCTGCTTTTCTCAAACTTTCAGAAAGCCGATTGGCTGCATGTGTTCCGTCAGGACCGCTCTCGTAGGCACATTCTCCCACGAAAATTTTTCCCTTCAGGTAGGTACCTGTGCAGATAATGGCTGTTTTCACTTCATAAACAGCCCCCAAAGCAGTAACAACAGATTTTACCTCCCCGTTTTCGGTTCGAACCTCTACTATTTCCGCCTGTTTCACATCCAATCCCGGCTGATTCTCCAGGATTTTCTTCATATGAAGATGATACTTTGCTCTGTCAGACTGCACCCGCAATGAATGGACAGCAGGCCCTTTTCCCAAGTTAAGCATTCTGCTCTGCAAAAAAGTGGCATCCGCCGCTTTTCCCATCTCTCCACCGAGAGCATCAATTTCACGGACAAGGTGCCCTTTGGCTGTACCGCCAATAGAGGGATTACAGGGCATGTTTGCAATTCCATCAAGAGATATTGTAAATATAACTGTTTTGGCGCCGAGTCTTGCCGCTGCCAAGGCAGCTTCCACACCCGCGTGTCCTGCACCCACAACAGCTACATCATAACTTCCGGCAAAATAATCCATACAAAAAACTCCCGTTAATGTCTCATTTCAGGCAAATTCAAAATCTGTTTTATCCGTTATGTTTCACGTGAAACATAAACAAAATCCCAAAAATCTCCCGAACTTCCGTCCGGGAGATTTCAGCCTTACGGCTTTGTTATATCATTCTTCGCTTCCGGCAGTTTCTACTTCCGAATCCGCAGGAAGTTCACTCTGTTCAGCCTCATCAGCCTCTGCAGTATAGGTTTCCTTTTCGTCCTCTTCTTTTTCCGAGCTGGCAACACTGACAACACGGCTTCCCTCCGAAACATTGATTACCTTAACACCGGAGGCATAGCGGGACATCAATCTGATTTCATCGGAATTAAAGCGGATCAAAACACCTTCATCGGTAATAACAAACAGGTCATCTCCGTCATGTACACCGCAAATACCGGCCACATAACCGTATTTTCCGCCAACCTTATAGTTTACGGTTCCCTGTCCGCCTCTGCCCTGGAGACGATACTGATCAACAGAGGTGCGGCGTCCGTAACCGTTGTCGCAGATGGTAACAATAGAGGTTTCCTCTTCTGCTACGGCTACACCGACAACCTCATCACCCTCATGCAGTGTAATTGCCTTTACACCGCGGGCACTTCTGCCCACTTCACGGATATCATTTTCATTGAAACGAATGGCATAACCGCCGCGGGTGGCAACAATAAGGTCATCATTACCTTTGGTAATACAAACCCATCCCAGCTCGTCGCCTTCATCCAAAGAGATGGCAATCAACCCGCTCTTACGCATATTTCTGAATGCGGAAAGCTTTACTCTCTTGATGATACCGCGCTTTGTAACCATGCAGAAGGAGTTTTCATCGTTGAATTCTCCGGTCATGAGCATAGAGGTGATCTTTTCATCCGGCTCAATCTGGAGGAAGTTGATAATATTGTTTCCTCTTGCTGCAGACTGGCACTCAGGAATTTCGTAACACTTCAGCGAATAGGTACGTCCCTTGGATGTAAAGAAACAGATGTTATCGTGAGTGGAGCAGACAAAGAGATCCTTTACATAGTCTTCATCACGTCTCGAGAGACTGCTTCTTCCTCGTCCGCCTCTTCCCTGTGTCTTATAATAATCTGCTGCCTGGCGTTTGATGTAGCCAAATCGAGTCATTGTTACAACACACTCTTTGACCGGGATCAGATCTTCAATATCCACTTCTCCGCTGACTGCTTCAATAGAGGTACGACGATCATCGCCATAGGATGCTTTGAACTCATTCAACTCTTCCTTAATAATCTCAAGAACCCTGGTTTCATCTCCGAGGATCTCTTCGCATTCTTTAATTTTTGCAATAAGCTCTGCATTTTCATCCAACAGCTTCTGTCTTTCCAAACCGGTAAGACGGCCGAGAGTCATGCTGACAATCGCGTTGGCCTGCAGCTCATTGAAATCAAAACGATCCATCAAGCGCTGCTTACCTTCCGGAATATTCTTTGAAGAACGGAGGATAGCAATAACTTCATCAATAAAGTCAAGGGCCTTGATCAAACCGGCAATAATAATCTGACGTTCACGTGCCTTATTCAAATCATACTGGGTACGGCGAACGATAACCTGCTCCTGGAATTTGATATACTCGCTAAGCATCTCTTTCAGGGTAAGCTGCTTCGGCTGACCATCCACCAATGCCAGCATAATTACGCCAACCGTATCCTGCATCTGGGTGTAGGTATAAAGCTGGTTGAGAACAATCTGAGCATTGGCCTCTCTCTTGAGGTCAATAACAATACGCATACCCTCTCTGTCCGATTCATCGTTCAGGTCGGCAATGCCTTCTATACGTTTGTCTCTTACAAGATCAGCAATATTTTCTATCAGCCTCGCTTTGTTGACCATGTAGGGGATCTCTGTAACAACAATACGGGTTCTGTCGTTTTTCCCCTCTTCAAAGTGAACGCGGGAACGCAGCGTGATCTTTCCTCTACCGGTTCCGTAGGCTGCTCTGATACCGCTTCGTCCCATGATGATACCGCCGGTCGGAAAATCCGGTCCTTTGATATGCATCATCAAATCATCCAGCGTTGCATCCGGATTATCAATCAGGCAGCATACGGCATCAATGGTCTCTCCCATGTTATGGGGCGGAATATTGGTAGCCATACCGACAGCAATACCGACAGAGCCGTTAACCAGCAGTTGGGGAAATCTTGAGGGCAGAACCAGCGGTTCTTTCTTGCTTTCATCGTAGTTTGGTATAAATTCTACAGTATTTTTTTCTATATCCGAGAACATATGCAGACTAAGTTTATCCAGTCTTGCCTCGGTATAACGGTATGCAGCAGGAGGGTCTCCGTCCACGGAACCGAAGTTTCCATGTCCATCCACCAACGGATATCTCATAGAGAAATCCTGAGCCAGACGCACCATGGCGTCATAAACACTTGCGTCACCATGGGGATGGTAACTACCGAGCACCGATCCGACGGTGTCTGCAGATTTTTTATAAGGTCTGTCCGGTGTCAGATTTCTCTCATACATGGTGTAGAGAATACGTCTGTGAACCGGTTTCAGTCCATCTTTGACATCCGGAAGTGCTCTTGATGTAATAACCGACATGGAATAATCCAGAAATGAATTTTTCATTTCTCTTTCGATATCGGCATTGATAAGCTGTTTTGCGTTGTATTCCATATTAAGTCCATGCCTTCCTTTGGCCGCAAATCATATTTCTAAAATATAACGGCATTTTCCGTTCCGCTTTCTGGAGCTGCGGTCTTCTTTGCTGTCTCTCTTATACGTCAAGATTACGTACATACTTTGCGTTTTTCTCAATAAACTCGCGCCTGGGTTCTACCTTATCACCCATCAGCATAGTGAATACCGCATCGGCACGGGCCGCATCGTCCATCTCAATCTTGAGCATTAAACGGTTTTCCGGATTCATTGTTGTTTCCCAAAGCTGATCCGGGTTCATCTCACCAAGACCTTTATAGCGCTGTATGGAAATCTTGGAAGTGTTTCCGGGAGCCAGTTCTTCCATGCTCTTCGCCAGCTCTTTTTCCAGATAAACATATTTTATCTGCTTACCGTAAGAAAGCTTATAGAGCGGAGGCTGTGCAATATAGATGTGTCCCTGCTGAATCAGCGGACGCATAAAACGGAAGAAGAAAGTGAGAAGAAGTGTTCTGATATGGTGTCCGTCAACATCGGCATCGGCCATAATGATAACTTTGTCATATCTCAGCTTGGAGATATCCAGATCATCACCGATTCCGCAGCCAAGAGCCATAACAACCGGCATCAATTTATCGTTTCCGTAAACCTTATCATGGCGCGCCTTTTCTACGTTAAGCATTTTACCCCACAGAGGCAGAATCGCCTGGAATGTTCTGTCTCTGCCGCTCTTGGCAGATCCGCCTGCCGAGTCTCCCTCGACGATGTATATTTCTGTATTCTCACGGTTCTTGTTGGAACAGTCAGCCAGTTTTCCGGGAAGCGCAGCGGTCTCCAGCACAGACTTACGTCTCGTCTGATCTCTTGCCTTTCTTGCTGCCTCTCTTGCCCTGGCCGCCTGCATAGATTTTTCAAAAATCACCTTTGCAATGCCGGGGTTTTCTTCGAAATAAGTAGTTATCTGATTATATACAGTGGATTCTACCAACTGTCTTATTTCTGTATTACCAAGCTTCGCCTTGGTTTGTCCTTCAAATTGTGCTTCCAGCAGTTTGACAGAAACGATGGCGATCATACCTTCACGCACATCTTCACCGGACAGATTCTTTTCGTTCTCTTTTATAAGACCTCTCTTACGTCCGTAATCGTTAAAGGCTCTGGTCATAGCTGTTTTAAAGCCAATTTCATGGGTTCCGCCTTCAATAGTATGAACGTTGTTGGCAAAGGAGAGCAGGATCTCGTTATATGAATCGTTATACTGAATTGCAATTTCTGCAGAGGAGGTGCCGTCTTCTCCGGAAAGATAGATGACATTGGGATGAATCAGCTGTTTATTGGTACCCAGATGTTCAACATAACTCCGGATTCCGCCTTCATACATCATCTTCAATTCCTGTGCGTTTTCCTCATCCCGCTTGTCACGGAGAATAATATTGACGCCTGCATTCAAGAAAGCTTGCTCACGAAGAAGATCTGCCAATTTATCAAAATCATACTCCAGTGTTTCAAAAATCTGATCATCAGCTTTAAAGGTTACCGCTGTTCCTGTTTTTTCCTCTTCCAGATCTCTGATTTTTCCAAAATCCGTTACAGCTTTTCCCCGTTCAAAACGCTGTCCTACGCTTTCTTTTCCACAGTAAACTTCTACTTCCAGCCATTCGCTCAATGCGTTAACAACAGAAGCACCCACTCCGTGCAGACCGCTGGATACTTTATATCCGCCACCTCCGAATTTACCGCCTGCATGAAGAACAGTAAAAACAACAGTAAGCGTAGATATTCCCATTTTAGGATGGACTCCGGTAGGAATACCTCTTCCGTTATCCACAACCCTGACACAGCTGTCCGGCAGCAGTTCAACAATGATATCTGTACAATATCCTGCTACTGCCTCATCTATGGAGTTATCAACGATTTCTTTTACCAGATGATGAAGACCATTTGTACCGGTGGAACCAATATACATACCGGGACGCTTTCTGACTGCTTCCAGTCCCTCCAGCACCTGTATTTGATTTTCATCATATGTGTTGTTTACAACATTGCCGGGAGCATTCATAGTTAATTCTTTCCTTCCCTTTGCTTGCAGACAGTTTTTCAAACCGTCTTTTCCAATCTTATACCCTTGTTTATACCAAATTCATTTCATAAATTATACATTCGATATCTCTTCCAAAAAACCCGCTCTTTTTCTCAGAGTCGTGGGAGATATTTGGGAAATATAAATAGATACAGTTTCACTGTTTTTTTCCTTGCAAATAATAAAGCTTTTCGGCAATTCAGTCGATACATTTATCACCCTTCCCGCTTTTTCGGAAGAAGCAAGAAAATTTTTTGTAGCCTTCGATATTGTAGAATTTTCAATATCAAATATTCCTATAACATCTTTCGTTAAAACCAATATATCATTTCCAAGGTGAAGATACATACCTACCGCCTTTATTTATTTACTACAAGTTTTAATATAATAACTTTAAACATATAGTATTATTTATAATACTATCGTGTTCACTTTTTCTGTGATATTCAATCTGTCCGCATCACAGCAGGTGATGAAAACCTGATTTTTTTGGAAACTCCGCAAAACCACGGATCTTCTTCTGAAATCCAGCTCGCTTAGCACATCATCAAGAAGAACAATGGGAATATGTCCTGTTTTTATTTCCAGCAGTTTTGCTTCCGCCATTTTTAACGCAAGCACACAGCTTCTCTGCTGTCCCTGCGAACCAAACAATTTTGCTTCTTTTCCATCAAGAGTCAGCTGCATTTCTGCTCTGTGAGGACCGCAAAGTGTTGTCTTATAACGGATTTCCCTTTCAAAATTCCGATCAATTTCTTCTTTCAATGCAGCTTTAATATCCTCTAATGCAGCCTCTTCACGGTTACCTCTCATGCCAATACCGCCGCTGTATTTAATACCAAGCTGTTCCTTTCCTCCGGAAAGTTCGCTGTAACAGGCTTTTGCCGCTTCGTAAAGCTCTTTGCACAACTCTTCTCTTGCAAAGGCAACCCGTGCCGCACATTCAACAAAACCTTCATTCCATGCAGTCAAATCCGATTCCTGCATGAATCCCTCTGCCACCTGTTTCAAAGCAGCGTTTCTTTGAAGAAGAATTCTTTTAAATCTTCTAAGCGTTATGATATATTCTGTGGATATCTGGCAGAGTAATGTATCTAAAAAACGTCTTCTGCTTTCCGGCGACCCTTTTACAATTTCCATATGAGACGGTGTAAAAGCCACGCAGCACAAATTTCCCGCCATTTCCAACGGGCTTTTCAGAGGAATATCATTCAGCCATGCATTTCTTTTTTCCTCAATTTCAATCCGTGCTTCCTGTTTTCTTCCCAATGAATCAAAGCCGAGCTTTAATTCATTTTTCTTCTTCCCATATCTAATAAAATCGCTGTCTTTTGCAGGACGAAAGCTTTTTCCTCCCGTAAACAGCCAGATACTTTCGATGATGTTCGTTTTACCGGTTCCGTTCTCCCCGCATATAACGTTCACCCTTTCAAAATTCTCCAACTCAAGCCGTTCAAAGCTTCTGAAATCCATTAGTGAAAGCCATTCTGCTCTCACCTCTGTCCGTTCCGCTTCAGAATAATCTCTCATATCTTTTTTCTCTATTATCGGTATCTTTTTCGTTATTCAATCCGCATAAGAGAGTATTATTACTTCTCTCCTTCCGATACTACGGAATACTCCTTGTCACTGCCGATTAATTTTACGGTATATCCCGGATAGAGTTTTTTTCCTCTCATCAGGCATACTTCCCCGTTAACCTCAACTTTTCCGTCCAAAATCAGTTCCTTCGCCTCTCCACCGGTCATAACGGCAGAAGCAAGTTTCAGAAAACTATCCAGTTTAATAAAGTCTGTATGTATTCTTATCTCCATATTTTCACCCGTCAATCATCCTTTCAGTTTAACCGGAACAACCAGGAACAAGAAACTCTCCCCTTCCGGCGGAAGAATCTTTACGGGAGAAAGAGGTCCGTTTATAACAATTTTCACCTTATCGCAGTCAGCAGCTTTCAGTGCATCCAGCAGATAATGATTGGAGAAGCCGACAGACACGTTGTTTCCTTCCAGCTTACATTCAATTTTATCAAATGCGCGACCTATCGTGGTAGTACAGGCAGAAGTAATATATCCATCTGAAAAATCCACCTTGATATGGCTGCGAAGTCTGTCATCAATGATCGGTGATGTTCTTTCCACCGATTCGATCATGTTTCTGGTTTCCACCTCAACGGTCGTTGTACCGCCGGAGGGGATAGCCTTGTTATGATCAAGGAATTCTCCCTCCAAAAGTCTGGTTATTACATTATATTCCTTGATTTCGAAAATAATATGCCTTTTGGTTACCCGAAGCGTAATGTCATCATCCTCGCCGGAAATCATTCTGCTGATTTCAGAAAGGGCACGACCGGGAACAATAAAGGTACTTTCTCCTTTATATTCCACATTCTCTTTTCTTACAGCCAGACGGTATCCGTCAAGAGAAACCATCGTCAGCAAACCATTGCTGAATATGAATTTAACACCGGTGAGAGCCGGTCTTGTATCAATGGTGGCAACAGCAAACAAAGTTTGGGAAATCATTCCTTTCAGCGTACCGCTGTTAAGAATGATTTCACTTTCTGTGTCAGAATCACCGGGCAGTTGAGGGTAGTCTCTGGCACTCATGCCAAGAATGCTATATTCCGTACTTCCACATTTGATCTCTACAATATTTTTATCGTTGGTAGAGAGTGTGATGGTGCCTGAAGGCATATTTCTGAGAATATCCGAGAAAAGCTTGGCATTAATTACAATGTCTCCACTTTCTGCAACATTGCAGGCTGCTTCTGCGGTAATTCCTATTTCCAGATTATAACCGGATATTTTTATGTTTCCGCCAAGCTCTTTTTTATCAGCGGAAAGAAGGATCCCTTCCAGGGCCGGTGTAGCCATTTTACCGGATACGGCACGGGAAGCATTGGAGACCATTTCGTAAAGAGATTGTTTTTCGCAATGTATAATCAAAACAGATACACTCCTTTATTGTGTGGCATAAGCGCAGCTTTTAACATTTCTTTTGTATGGGAAAAAAAGAATATATTATAATATTAAATTTCCAGCAGCAGTAGTAGGGAGGGTTGAAATGTTAAAAGTTCGAAAAAATCGCTTATTTAGATGAAAAAGTGAAACGAACAGCTGTGGAAAAAAATCTGCCAAAATGTTAAAATGTTGAAAGCAATATTGGTTTTAACGTTTTTCAACAGTACTCAACGTTGAAAAATAAAAAGAGCGTTGAAAAGATATAAGATTGTATTATTTTTTTCAACATTTAACATGAGTGTGGAATGTTAAAAAAACATCCCTGTGGAAAAGATAAATTTAATTACCGTTAATATTGCGGATAATATCATTGACCAGTTCACGATAAGAGGAATCTGTTTCCATTTTACGTTCCACTTCTTTGAGTGCATATACGACAGTGGAATGGTCACGTCCGGCAAATTCCTCGCCTATAGAGGCAGTGGACATCTGTGTAATTTCCTTGATAACGTGCATTGCGGTCTGACGGGCCTGAGAGACAAGCTGTGTACGTTTGGTAGAGCGGATATCTTCCTGGCTGACGTTGAAATTGCGGGCTACTTCAAGAATGATCTTTTCGACAGTAACAGGTACAGGCTGGCTGTCTGAGAGGATATCCTTAATTGATTTTTGAGCAAGGGTGATGGAAGATGGTGTTCCCAGAGAGCGGTAAGCTTCTAACTTTTTGACAACACCTTCCAGCTGACGAATATTGGTCTTCAGTCTGGTAGCTATGTATTCTGCCACATCCTCCGGAATATCCATTCCAAGCAGTTCTGCTTTTCGGTGAATAATAGCCATACGGGTTTCAAAATCAGGCGGCTGAATATCTGCGATCAAGCCGGATTCAAAGCGGGTCCTGAGCCTGTCCTCCAATGTTCTGATCTCTTTCGGCGGTCTATCGGAGGCAAGAACGATTTGCTTCTTTGATTCATAAAGGCTGTTGAAGGTATGGAAAAATTCCTCCTGTGTACTTTCACGGCCTCCTATAAACTGAATGTCATCAACCAGCAAGACATCCGCCTTACGGTATTTATTTCTGAATTCACTGCGGGTATCTTTACCGATGGCTTCAATCAGTTCATTGGTAAAATCTTCACCTTTGATGTAGCAGATATTCATGGAAGGATATTTTTCGGAAATTTCATTGACAATAGCATACATAAGGTGGGTTTTTCCCAGTCCTGAGTTTCCGTGGATAAACAGAGGGTTATAGCTGCCTGCCGGTTTTGCGGCTACTGCCATGGCTGCTGCGTGAGCAAATTTGTTGGAAGAACCGACAATGTAGGTGGAAAAGGTATACTCATACTCTCCGTGGTCTTCAGAGGACTTATGTGGCTTTTTTTCTTCGGATTCCTGCGTAGAATCCACGGAAGTTTCACAATCGATTCTTACCTGCACCTCAAAACCGAAAACAGAAGTAAAAGCTTCCTTGATCAGTGATAAAAAGTCAGGCTGAATAATAACAGAATGGAAAAATTTGTTTTCCGTGGAAAGGACTACGACACCGGCTTCAATACCGACAGGTTTTATTTTGGTGAACCAGGCGTTGTAGGTGACAGGGGAAATTTTTCCCTGGCAATACTCCATTGTAGCGTTGAAAGCATCTAAGAAGGACTCCATAAAACATCACCTTATCTATAAACTTGTGCGCGGTGGAAAAGTTGTTGAAATTGTGGAAAACCTATGTGAATAAAATTGGAGAATAAACTTTTCCACGCACTTTTAACATGGATTGTTTAAATATTATAACATATAAAATTAAGAATTTCAACCTGTAAATGGAATATATAATATAATAGTATATATAGAAGATTTTTACCTCCTTGAATTAAAAAAAAGGGAACAGCTTACCTGAATAAGAAAGGAGAAAAGAAATAACGGGGCAATCTCTTGTAAAAAGAATAAAGAATTGATATAATATTATAAGACTGATTTTTGGAGAACGAAAAATGGGAAAGATTATTGCTGTTGCAAATCAAAAAGGCGGAGTCGGTAAAACGACAACAGTAGTCAACCTTGCTGCTGCTGTAGGATCCAAAGGAAAAAAAGTACTTGTTGTGGATTTTGATCCCCAGGGAAATGCAACAAGTGGATTTGGAATTAATAAAAGAGGGATCAGAGCAACGGTATACGAAGTACTGACAGGTAAGTATAAATTTGACGAAGCCTGTGTTAAAACTGCGTTTAAGAACACAGATGTACTTCCCTCCAATATCAATCTGGCCGCTACCGAAATTGAATTGGTAGATGCGGAAAACAGGGCGATGGCGCTGAAGAAGGTGTTGGCTGCGGTAAGGGAAAGGTATGACTATATCTTTATTGACTGCCCTCCCTCTTTGGGATTGCTCACATTAAATGCACTAAGTGCCTGCGACAGTCTGTTGATTCCGATCCAGTGCGAATATTACGCCTTGGAAGGACTTTCCCAGCTGATGACAACGGTCAGGCAAATTAAAAAGCTGTATAATTCCCATATTGAGATTGAAGGCGTTCTTTTTACGATGTATGATGCCAGACTTAATCTGACACTTCAGGTAGTAAATGAGGTGAAAAAATATTTTCCGCAGAAAATATTCAGCACCGTTATCCCGAGAAACGTCAAACTTTCGGAGGCACCCAGTTTTGGCTGTCCTGTTATGTATCATGACGGATCTTCAAAGGGATCCAATGCCTATCTGGAACTTGCTGAGGAACTGATAAAAAGATAAAAGTTTTGAAAATGGATAGATTCGGAGGAAGAAGGATGGCAAAGAAGCAGAGTGGATTAGGAAAAGGATTGGAAGCGCTTTTCGCTGATAATTCTCAGGAAGAGCAGAGAGTTGAGAATATAAGAATAACTGATGTAGAGCCGAACCGAGATCAGCCGCGTAAAAATTTTGACGAAGCAGCATTGGAAGAATTGGCCGAATCCATTCGTCAACACGGTGTGATTCAACCAATCCTGGTCCGCCCTGTTATGGATGGCAGTTATGTGATTGTAGCGGGAGAACGCAGATGGCGGGCAGCAAGAATTGCGGGACTGGAAGAGGTACCTGTCATTGTCAGAGATATGGATGATGAACAGGCGGCTCAGCTGGCTCTGATTGAAAACCTTCAGAGAGAGGATCTTAATCCGATGGAGGAAGCTTTTGCCATTCGTCAGTTGATGAATGTCTACGGGTTCTCTCAGGAACAGGTGGCGGAGAAAATTGGAAAATCCCGTTCAGATGTAGCTAACAAACTGAGGTTGCTGGGGCTGCCGGAAGAGATCGGCGGATATGTGGCACAGGGAAAAATATCCGCTGGACATGCAAGGGCACTTCTTGCTGTTGAAGATGAGAAAAAACGCAGTGAACTGGTGAAAGAGATCCTGGAAGGCAGGATAACGGTGCGCGCCGTAGAAAATGCCGCTAAAAATACCAAAGAAGAAAAGAAGAAAAACGGGAGCGGCAAAAAAGCTTCCTGGGAAACCCACACAGCGGAAAATGATAAAGATGGTTTGATGCCGCTGGGTGAAAGCTTTTTTAATGAAATGGAGCTTGCGCTGACACAGGAGCTGCACCGTAAAGTAAAAATCAGTCACGGGCAAAATGGAAAAGGCAGCATTGAGATAGAATTTTACAACAGAGAAGAGCTGACACAGCTTGCAAAAAAGCTTTCTCGATGAGAAAATGTTTAAAAAAAGAGTTTTTTCAAGAGGAATTTAATAAAAGGCTTGACAGAACCGCTTTTTATAGGCTATACTAATACATTGCAAGGGATTTTTATCCCCTGCTTTGTTGAGGACTGAATTTTTAAAAGTGATGTCCTGAAAAATATTGAGATTACGGCGTAATATTTACGCTTGTATCTGATAAATGATTACGCCGAAAACCGGCACGGAGGTTAGTTGAAATGAAAAGGACTTATCAGCCCAAAAAGCTTCAGAGAAAAAAAGAACACGGTTTTATGAAGCGCATGGCAACCAAAAACGGACGTAAGGTTCTTGCTCGCCGCAGAGCAAAGGGAAGAGCTTCTCTTACTGCCTGAGCAGAAACGAAATGCAGATAAAGCCGGATATCACGGAATAGAGGTTGGAAATGCGAGCACATTTGTCGGTTCTTAATTTCTGACCTCAAATTTCTGTAACCATGTTTGTTGTAGTTTGCAAGCAGCGTCTGTCAGGTGGACAGTGGGTTTTATCTGTGAGTGAAAGATCTGAGGTTTGAGAAGGCAAAAACCGATTGGAGAGTGAGATCATGCCGAAGATCGGATCCACTGTTTCTATTACCAGAAACGGTGATTTTTCGCGTGCATATCGCAGCGCAAAAACAGAGATGCACCCATTGGCGGTGGTATATGTCAGACGTAATAAACTCAAATGCAAACGTCTTGGTATAACCACCAGCAAAAAGATAGGTGGTGCAGTAAAAAGGAACCGCGCAAGAAGAATTATTCGCGCGGCATTTGCTGCTGTAGAGCCGGATATTTTGCCGGGTTGGGATATTGTTATTGTAGCAAGAACAAAAACTACCTTTGCAAAATCCACGGCATTGGAACCGGTACTCAGAAAACAGCTTACAAAGCTTGGTGTCGTTAATACAGTAAAAAAGAATCCGCCCATTGAGAGCGGGGATCATGCAGAAAAATCCCCGGAAAGAAAATGAAAAAAATATTCATAGTCTTGATCAGATTCTATCAACTTGCAATTTCTCCCCTTTTCCCCCCAGCATGCAGATATTATCCCACGTGCTCATCCTATACGATTGATGCAATAAAAAAGTTTGGTGCTTTTAAAGGGAGTATAATGGGAGCGGCTAGAATATTGAGATGCAATCCGTTGTGTAAGGGCGGATACGATCCCGTTCCGGATAAATTTACGCTGAAAAGATGGAAACCGGATGAATTGAAAAATTGACACCAGATATCGTAGGAAGGACTAAAAAAGCAACAGCAAGAACAGGAGGAAAAAAAGCCAAATGGGCAATATTATCGGTTATCCTCTCGGATGGATTATGTGGGCGCTTTATCAGGTGGTAAGAAACTACGGCGTTGCACTGGTACTCTTTACTCTGGTACTTAAAATAATAATGTTTCCGCTTTCTGTGAAACAGCAGAAATCCAATGCAAAAATGTCTCTGATGAATCCGAAGCTTCAGGAGCTTCAGAAGAGATATGCAAATGACAAAACCAAACTGAACGAAGAGATGTCCAAGCTTTATCAGGAGGAAAAATATAATCCTCTCAGCGGATGTCTCCCCATGCTTTTGCAGTTTGTTGTATTGTTCGGTCTGATTGATGTTATCTACAATCCGCTTGAACATATTCTTCGTTTTTCCAAGGAGACGATCGAGCAGGCAACAGAAATCATGTCCGGAATATCCACATCCATGGCAACAGCCAGCCAGCAGCTTGCCATTATTGCTGCGGTAAAAGCTGACTCTTCCGCATTTGCAGCACTGGGCACCGAGTTTATAGATAAGGTTGTCAATTTCAACCTTAATTTCCTTGGTCTCAACCTTGGAGAAATGCCGTCCTGGTCTTGGCCGATCATTCTCGTGCCTCTGCTTTCCGGTATTACTTCTTTGGGCCATTCCATTTATACAATGATTTCCCAGAAGAAAACCTCACCCAACGGACAGGATCCCTCCGGCGGCGGTATGATGAAGGGTATGATGTATATTATGCCTCTCTTCTCTTTCTTCTTTGCCATGAAGGTTCCCGCAGGTGTAGGTATCTACTGGACCGTTTCCAACGTTCTTTCTCTGATCCAGTCTTTCTATCTCAACTGGAAGTATAATCCGAAAGAGATGGTGGAGAAGATGAAAGCTCTGGAAGAAGAGCAGAAGAAGATTAAGAAAGAGTCCCGCCAGGAAATGAAGGAAAAGAAGGAACAGGGACAAGAGATTCCACAGGAACTGGAACAGAAGGCATTGACCGCTAAAGAGATAAACAGACGGAAGCTTGCCGAAGCAAGACGCAGAGATGCTGAGAAATACGGCGAAGAATACGTTGAAGTTACTGATGACGATTTGATTTAACTTTTGATCCGAACAAAAATTTGATAGGAGGAATTTTGCTTGAAACTGGAGATCATCTCCACCGGAAAAACGGTAGAAGAAGCAATAGACGCCGGATGTAAAGAACTTGGCGTAGAAAGAGATGTTATTGAGTTTGAGATTATAGAACGCCCCAAAAAAGCATTTTTGGGATTAAAGGTTATTCCTGCAAAGGTAAAAGTAAGTGTAGTGCAGACAAAAGCAAATGTTGCACGTGATTACATTGCAGGTATTCTTGAAAAGATGGGGTTGAATATTGAAATTGAGACCGAAGACACAGAAGACAGCATTGTTCTTTCTCTGAAAGGCGAAGGTCTGGGTGTCGTTATTGGCCGCAGAGGCGAAACGCTGGATTCTCTTCAGTATCTTGCATCTTTGGTTGCAAACAGAGAGGGTGGATCCTACAAGAGAGTTTCCATTGATATCGGAGATTACCGCAAGAAGAGAGAAGAAACTCTCAATGCACTGGCCAAAAAGCTGGCAGCACAGGCTGTTAAGACAGGACGCAGTGTGACATTGGAGCCGATGAATCCCTATGAACGCCGTGTGATCCATTCTGCTGTTCAGGAGGTAGAGGGTGCTACCAGTCGCTCCATCGGTGAAGAGCCCAATCGCAGAATCATCATCAGCAGTACTGCAGCACCGAAAAAGTCCTATAACGGTAAAAAATCCGGTTATGGCAGAAAATCCGGAAATTATAATCGTAAATATGCCGATAAGGCAACTGCGGGTGCAGAAGGAACTGAGAATGAGCCCGGTGCTGAGAACGGGACTTCCGAAGAGAACAAGAGAAACGGTGAGCGCCGTGAGTATAACCGCTCCGAGCGCAGAGATGGCAGACGCGGACAGAGAAGAGGTCCCAAGCCCGAACAGCCCGTTTCCACCAGACCGGCAGAGGTCAAAGAAGAGGCGAAGGACAAGCCCCTTTACGGAAAGATCGAACTGTAAGTTCGATGACGGAACGAAAAAATGTCGGTCGCCGTACTTGACGGCGGCCGATATTTAGTTTTTACAAGAAATGCGGGATGATGGTGATGTCAACAATAGCAGCGATATCTACACCGGCAGGAACCGGAGGAATTGCAGTGATACGAATATCCGGAACCGGGGCGCTGACAGTGGCAGACAGCATGTGTGAGCGTTTTGCCGCCGGAAAATCAGTTATGGATGTTCCGGGAGGAAGGACTGCACGGGTGCGGATTAAGGATGAAGAGGATGCTGTGCTGGATGACGGGGTTATCACTGTATTCAGAGCACCGGCGAGCTATACCGGCGAAGATGTGGTTGAAATATCTTGTCATGGCGGTGCTTATATTACAAGAATGGTGCTTCGCTCGGCAATTGTTCATGGGGCAATTCCCGCAGGACCGGGTGAGTTTACAAAGCGCGCATTTTTAAACGGAAAACTCAGTTTAACACAGGCGGAAGCGGTGATGGGACTGATTTCCGCAGGAGGAAAAAGTTCAGCGAAAGCAGCGTTGTCTCTTCTGGAAGGTTCTCTTTCCCGTGAACTGTGCAGAATCAGAGATGAGTTGACAGATACCGCAGCACACATTTCCGCATGGATTGATTTTCCGGAGGAGGATGTAGAGGAAGTTTCTCATGAGGTTCTTGGTGCGGCGCTGAATAGAGCAAACAAAGCAATCACTGTTCTGGTGGATGGATATGACCGGGGAAAGTTAGTATCCGAAGGAATTAACGCCGTGATTTGCGGCAGACCCAATGTAGGAAAATCCACCCTGATGAACCTTTTGGCGGGATGTGAAAAAAGCATTGTTGCCGATATTGCGGGAACAACAAGAGATGTTGTGGAAGAAAGCATTCTGTTGGATGGATATACCATTCGTCTTTCGGATACGGCAGGTCTGCGGGATACGGGCGATGTGGTAGAGAGCATCGGTGTGGACAGAGCCAGAAAATGTATGGCACAGGCAGATCTGATTTTAGCAGTATTTGAAGGCAGCGAGGAACCGAAAAAAGAAGATTTTGATTTAATTGAAGAGCTGAAAGATAGAAAATATATTGCTGTTGTCAACAAAAGCGATCTCGGACAAAAAATTCCCTCTTCCCTTTTCGAAACAGCGCAGGCGGTTGTATTGATTTCTGCAAAAACCGGAGAAGGCTTCAATGAGCTTCGCTCTGCTGTTCTGACAGCACTTGAACTGAATGAGTTTGATGCGGCAGCTCCGCTGCTGGCAGGAGAGCGTCAGTTTTACTGTGCAAAAAATGCACTGCAGGCTGTGAAAGAGGCGGAAGAGGCGCTGTATACCGGCATGACACTGGATGCAGTATGGGTTTGTGTGCAGTCTGCTGTGGCGGCACTCTGTGAGCTGGACGGAACAAGCGCCGATGAAAGTATGATTGAAGGTGTTTTCAAGAATTTCTGTGTCGGTAAATAGAAATATGCAGTGACTGACAGGGAATGAAAACAAAACATGAGAAAGAAAATAAAGAATTAAAAGTATCAAGCAGCAATTTTTACTATTTATTTACAAACATAAAGGGCTATTTTGATATTATAGCCATAGGTGTAAAATCGTAGCATATCATCTGTTTCGGCAAATTCTGATGACATAAGCAGGTGTTATCGGAAGTACATTTTGATAAACACTTTATGGCGAAAAAGCGGAAATATAAAAAAGAACCGCATAAATAAACGCGTAATAAGCTGTTCTTATTTACAAATCGTACTTTTTGCGATATAATGATAAAGTTACGGAGCAAATTGTAACAGGAGGAAGTTGGATGATTGAAGTAAAAAATCTCGTTAAGCAGTACGGAAATAATTTCGCTGTTAACGACATCTCATTCGAGGTAAAACAGGGTGATATTCTTGGTTTCCTTGGTCCCAACGGCGCAGGAAAAAGTACAACAATGAATATCATTACCGGATACCTTTCCGCTACTACCGGATCGGTGACCATCGATGGTATTGATATCATGGAGGATCCGATTGGAGCAAAGGCAAAGATTGGATATCTGCCGGAGCACCCGCCGCTTTATCTTGACATGACAGTCAAGGAGTATCTTGGTTTTGTATACGAGCTGAAAAAGGCAACACAGCCTCGCACAGCGCATATCGATGAGATTTGCGAACTTGTTAAAATCAGTGATGTATATAAGCGTCCTATAAAGAACCTTTCCAAAGGTTATAAGCAGAGAGTTGGAATTGCTCAGGCAATGATCGGAAATCCTGAAGTATTGATTCTGGATGAGCCGACCGTTGGTCTTGACCCCAAGCAGATCATTGAGATCCGTAACCTGATTCGTGAACTTGGTGAACGTCATACCGTTATCCTTTCGTCCCATATTCTGCCCGAGGTTCAGGCTGTTTGCGACAGAATCATTGTTATCAACAAAGGTAAGCTGGTTGCCGATGATACACCGGAAAACCTTTCTAAAAATCTCAGTTCTGATCATAAACTCAGACTGCGTGTTGACGGCCCTGAGAAGGAAATTGCCCGTCTGCTTGAAAAGATCCCTGGTATGCTGACAGTCAGCAAGCTTGGAGAGCGTGAACCCGGCGTATACGACTTTGATGTTGAAGGCGAGACCGATTCTGATCTGCGTCGCGAGATATTCAAACGTCTTGCTGAAAGACAGTGGCCGATTCTCGGCATGAGAAGTTCCGAGATGACTCTGGAAGATATATTCCTGCAGCTCACAAGTGATGACAGTGCTGCAAATAAACAATAAGCGATAAGTTCGGATTTTTACCGAAAGGATGGTCATAATTCATGTTAGCTATAATGCGTCGCGAATTTAAGGCGTATTTCACTTCGCCCATCGGCTACATTGTTGTCGCCGCATTTTTCCTCATGTCAGGTGTTTTCTTTTCTCAGCTGGTAGCCTACGGTGTTGCGGATATGCGCAATCTGTTCAGCACAATGTATACCGTTATTATGTTTCTCATTCCTGTTCTTACCATGAGACTGATGAGTGAGGATAAGAAAATTAAGACAGACCAGATTCTGCTCACCTCCCCGGTAACAATCACCGGTGTTGTGCTTGGCAAATATTTTGCAGCATTGCTTGTGTATATTGTTGCCACTCTCTCCACGGTTGTTCAGTGCCTGATGGTAGGTCTCTTTACTACACCGGAGTGGGGTGTTATCTTCACCAACTATATTGGTATGATTCTGCTTGGTGCCACTTTTATCGCCATTGGTATGTTTATCTCCTCCCTGACTGAGAATCAGGTTGTTTCTGCCATTGGTGCTATTGCCGCTTCGATTCTTGTAACTGTTATGGACAGCATTGTTCCGAAAATCAATATCGAGTTCCTGGATGCATTTCTTACCGATGCTACCTTCTCCAGCCGTTACAACGAGTTTATGACAGGCGTTATCGATTTCTCCAACATCATGTTCTTCCTCAGTATTATTGCCGTCTTCCTGTTCCTCAGCGGCAGAGTACTTGAGAAGAGACGCTGGGCATAATCAGGAAAGGAGAAGACGGATTATGAATAACGAAAAGAACAATGAAAATATCGTCAACGAAGAAATCGTCAGCGAAGAGACCGTAAATGAAGAAGTTGCTGCAGAAGAAATCGTGAACGATGAGACAGTGGAAGAAATTGTCGAAGAAAAAGCTCCCAAAGCACAGAAAAGTAAAAAAGGCCGTTCTGCCGCACAGCTTCGTAAGCTGAAGTATGGCGGTACTGCTACGGCAATTACTGCAATTGGTATTGTGGTCATCATTGTAATCAATATGATTGCTACCGCGCTGACAGATCGTTTTGGTCTTACACTGGATATGACCAGAAACTCCATCTTTAAACTCAGCGAGAAATCCATACAGTATGTTGAGGATATTGACAAGGAAATCAATATCTATATTCTGATTGATGAAGAGACTTATAAAGCAGCCGGTATCTATTATTCCAGTGCAGCCAGCGTAATCGAAAGCTATGCACAGATTAACAGCAACATTACGGTATCTTATGAGGATATCATCAGCAATCCGACATTTGTAAGTCAATTCCCCCACCTCACCCTGAACCAGAGCGATATTGTTGTTGCCTGTGGTGACAGAGCAATTGCTCTTACTCAGGATGACCTGATTACTGCTTCCGCCACAGAGAGCGGCAGCTACACGGTATCCTCCACAGCAGAGCAGTCTATGACTTCTGCCATTCTGACTGTTGCATCCGATGAGATTGTAAAAGTCAGTGTTCTTACCGGTTATGATAACGGCGATGCCTCTGGTATTGTTTCCCTCTTCACCGGCAATAACTACGATGTAGACGAAGTTGCTATCCAGACAGAGGAGATTGATCCTGAGACAGATATCCTTGTGCTCTACGGAATTAAACGTGATCTGGATGAGGAATCTATCAAGAAGATTGAGAAATTCCTTAAGAATGATGAAAAAGAAGAATGCAGAGCGCTCTATTACTTTGTTTCTACCGATACTTCCCTTGAAGACATGGATTACTTTGGCGCCTTCCTCAATGACTGGGGTATTGATGTTTCCACAGATTATATCTATGAAACCAACAGCAGCAAGTATCTGAGCGGGTATCCCTTCAATACCGTTCCCGAAATTATCAATACCGATGTTTCCGGCGGTCTTGAGAATAAGAATCTCTACATTACCATGTTCAATGCCCGCAGAGTGGATCTTGTTGATACCGGATACAGCAATGAAGCTCTTCTGCAGTTCTCCGACAGTGCAATGGCTCTTCCCGTTGAGGCTGCTGTAGAGGGACAGGAGATTTCTACTGCAGATACCGAGTCTGCCAAGGGCACTGCTGCAGTTGCCTGCACCACCTATACCCAGTTTGACGGAACAACACCTTGCCGTTCCCGTATTGTTGTGTTCTCCTCTGATGCGGCATTTTCTCCCTCTATCCTCAACAGTACCTATTACGGAAATGCTGACTACCTGATGTCTCTCTCCAATGTCGTAACAGATAACTCCACATATGTTTATGTAGAAGCTAAGAATCTGGATACCGCAACCATGGTCGTTACACAGGGTCAGGTTCTGGGTATTATGATGGCTTTCATCATCCTTGTTCCGCTGGTAGTACTTGTTGTCGGTGCTATCGTTTGGATCAGAAGAAGACACAGATAATAAAGGAGTATAACAATGGCAAAGACGAAAAAAGCCATGACAAAGCGTCAGCGCTCATTGGTTACGGCTGCAATTGCATTGCTTGCAGTCATTCTGGTTGTTGTGATTATCCTCGTTCTCCCTGAGAAAGAAAAGGAAGAGGAAAGCACTTCCTCTTCTACATCGGTAGCAGATCTGATTCCGCTTATTTCGTATAAACCGGAAGAGGTGGCTGAACTCAAGGTTGAAAATGATAAAGACGGCTATACGGTAGTTGTATATGAAGACAAGACAAAAAATGACGATGGTGAAGAGGAAATAAGCTATTCCATGGAAATGGAAGAGTTGGAGGGTATTTCGGTTCTTGACAGCGCCAACTTCAGTGTCCTCTCCTCCAAGATGACCAACATTAAGGCAGAAGAGTTGATCACTGAAGATGTAAGCCGCAAGGGTGAGTTTGGTTTTGATGATCCTCTTGCTACTCTTACATTTAAGCTCAGAGACGGATCCAGTAACACTCTTATAATTGGTGCTGCTGCTCCTGCCGATGCAGGTTATTATGTGCTCTATGAAGATAAGATTTATCTTGCACAAACCAGCACCTGCGAGATATTCCTCAAGGGTTACCGTGATTTTGTTGCCATGACCCTCACGATGGAAGTTGATCTTGAGCAATACAGCATTATGTTTGCCGGTTTGAAGATCAGCGGTACTCTCCATCCGGAAGAGATCGAAATATCTTATGATGCCGAGGCTACGGCTGCCAGTGAGTATGTTCTTACCAGCACCACCTATAAAATGAAGGCCGGAGATATAGAGAAAGGTGTCCGTTCTCTGATTGTTGATGAGAAATTTAAAACCCTTCTGAATCTGAAAGCCTCTGAGGTTATAGAAGCCAATCCTACCGAAGCACAGCTGAAGGAATATGGATTGGATGAGCCTTATTCCGAAATCGAGTTCTCTCTTTTTGCTGATGCGGAACAGAAAGAAACCGTTGAATACAGCATCAAGATCAGTGAACCGGTTGATGGCAGCTGTTATGTCATGCACGATGACGTGAATGTCATCTATAAAATGGATATTCCCGAAGAGAACATGTTTAAGTATACCTTCAACGATATGGTCAATACCATGCCGCTTGTTCCCTACATCACCAAGGTAGAGAGAATGATTCTCACTACACCGGAAAAAGAATATGTTTTTGACATTGAGCATATTCTTGATGAGGAAGAAAAAGAAGATATCATTGTTACTTATGAGGGAAGAACGCTCATTTCTGATTATTTCCGTACCTTCTACGGAACCTGCATCGGTATAACCGGAGACGAGTATGTTAATATTGAGGAGATGCCCAGTATTAATTCTCTCGGTAAACCGCTGCTGGAGATAACCTTCCAGTATATCAATGGCGGCAGAGAAGATGACGTGATTTCCATCTATGAAGGACCGATCCGTCGCGCATATGTTGCTTATAACGGACAGCTTGAGTTCCTCTCCAAGACAACCAAGCTGGAAACCGCCCTTGAAAATCTTGAGAAGGTTCTGAACGATCAGGAAACCAGTTATTGATCTTGGGCAAATTAAATATTACAAAAACAGGGTAAGGATCTTAGGATCCCTACCCTGTTTTTTTCTCTGTACTGCTGCCGAAAGTATGGTATGAGCTGGCAGCTGCGTTCCGTCAGCCGTGCAATTTTCTGTATTTGACTGGGACAAAGCCGGTCTGTTTTTTAAATATCCTGCAAAAATAAGAAGCGCTGGAGAAACCCACCCTCTGGGATATTTCCTCAATGGAGAGGTTGGTTTTGGTGAGAAGCTCTGTGGCGCGCTCGATTCTTTTTGTGTGGATATATTCACTCACCGTGCAGTTGAAGTGGGTGCGGAAGTTTTTATAGAGTGTGCTTTTGGAGCTGTTGGCATTTTTGGAGATCTCCTTTACAGACAATTCTCTCTCCAGATTGGCATCAATAAAGGTGACCGCCGACTGAAGGCATTCACTGAGATCCGGCTTGAGCATATTTTCAAGCAGAATATATTTTGCAAGCATTGTTGCAACGTTGGAGACACTTTGTATTCTGTCGGAATCAAACAGAGGGATATCATGGTAATATTTCCGCAGTTCTCCGGTATCCAGTCCCAGGGCAGAGAGGTGCTCATCAGGCAGAGGCAACTCGGTATCCGGCTTCATACGTCCGAAAATAATATAGCCTATCAGTTCGTCACCGTAAAAGAGGGGAATCGCCACATTGACAAGACAGCCGTGGCAGATATGCATTTCTGCTTTTTTGCTTTCGCGGCATTTATCGAGCAGTGCGGCATCGGAGCAGAAACAGGCATTTTTTCCGGCAGAGGTACACTGTATTGCTTGACAGTAGCGATTGTTTTTCATGCGGTAGCTACTTGCGGGAGAAAAATCAGTTTTAAGCAGATCAATATCTATCCCTGTCGCATTATAAAAATCCTGCAGAGCACAGTTTATCTTATTTATATCATAGTTGACGACCATTTCATCACCCCGCTCACGACAATGATAATATAAGCCCATTATAACACAAGGAGAGTTTTTGTCAACAAATTTCGCGAATATGGACTATAATTAAAAAAATAAGGAACTATATATCTTTTTAAATACGGTGCGATTTGGTAAAATAAAGATAATGGCAAGGCTGTACCATGTGTGCAGAGCTGTAAAGAAATATATTTTGAAATATGTGAAACGGAGGAAAGATCATGGGAAAACAGACGGATTTCAGGTATAACACAGGCGAGACCAGAGTACCTTGGGCAGCAGTGGGTGAGAACTACAATGTTCATGACCTGATGGAAGTGATCCGTTTTTTGATGCAGGGTGAGGGCGCAGAGTATGACGCAGCGTTGGAAGCGGTATGGCAGCAGGTCAAGAAGCTGGAGCCTCTTGCAACACCTCCCGGAAAGCTCTCTCTGGGCAGCAAAGTAGAAGCAGCAGAAGCGGCTTGCAATGAATATCTCGGTACCACGACCTCCACATTTGTTACAAATGCAACAGCCGGTTTTGAAATTGCCTACAAGTATGCAAACCTCAAGGCAGGCGATGAGGTTATCGTGCCTGCAATCACCTTTGTTGCAACCATGGCCTATCCCTTGGCTGTGGGCGCGAAGCTGGTGTTTGCAGATGTGGATCCCGTAACCATCAACATGGATCCGGCAGACGTGGCAAGAAAGATCACCGACAAGACGAAGATGATCGTTCCCGTTCACATCGGCGGTTATCCGGTGGATATGGATCCTATCATGAAGCTGGCAAAAGAACATGATATCATTGTGCTGGAGGATGCGGCTCATGCCTTTGGTGCCATGTATAAGGGCAAGAAAGTAGGAACCATCGGTGACTTCGCGGCATTCTCCATGCATGAAGTCAAGAATATTACATCCTTCGGCGAGGGAGGTATTCTCACAACCACCGTTCCCGGTTTTGGCGATGAAATGAAGAGAGCGCGTTTCCTGGGTATGGACTTTACCTGCCCCATTAAAGACTGGCTCTATAATATCACTCCGGTTCAGGGCAAGGAAGCTCCCTTTGTTCCGGGCAATGCCTCCACAACAGAGATTCAGGGACTTGGTCTGACACTGCAGATATCCCGCAATGAAGAGATCATTGAGAAGAGAAGAAAAGCCGCAAAATATCTCACAGACAGATTTGCGGAGAATGATGCTATCATTCCGCAGGATCTGGGAAACGAGGATATCAAGCCCACCTTCCATCTGTATCTTCTGCAGATAGATCCCGCAAAGGCAGGCGGAGATATTCAGGTACTCAAAAAGAAGCTGGATGAAAAGGGAGTCACCCAGATCGCTCACTTTGGTCCTCTCTATCGTTTTAAGATCGTTCAGGATATGGGGTACGATTCCGACGAGATCGCAAAGAGCTGCCCCAATTGTGAAGAGGTGTTCTACAAGCGCTTCACCCATCTGCCGGTCTACGGTCTGAGCGACGAGCAGCTTGAGTATATGGCGGATGCCGTACTAGCTTCCGTGGCCGAAATGCAGGCAGGAAAATAATCAGCTGATTTTATTTTATTGGAAAAGAGGAATGTCAAATGGCATTTTATATGGAAAAGATGACTGTTCTGGATATGAAGAATGCTATGAAGCAGACCAAGACGGTTATTATTCCCGTAGGCGTGGTAGAGCAGCATGGCTATCATCTTCCGCTTTCCACTGATATCCACAACGCTGTGGATGTAACTAGACTGGCGGGTGACAGGCTGAATGCCATCGTTGCTCCCTCGGTAAACTACTGCTTCTCCGGCGGAGAGCTGTTGGGAACCGTCAACGTAAGCCCCAACACCTTCGGACTCTATATTTCCGAGATCGTTGCAGAGTTTGTGAGAATGGGATTTGAAAATATCGTCTGTCTTCTCGGTCATGCGGGAACAGACAACCGTATTGCTCTGGAGAACAGCCTGCGGATGATACTTCGCCGCAATCATGACATCGCCGAGAAGATAACGCTCTCGCTGGTGGAGGCATGGAGCCTCTCCCCTACCTGGCTCAGCGGATTTGCCATGGAGCCGGAGCACGATTTCCATGCGGGTCTCATGGAGACCTCTTTCATGATGTATGTCTGCCCGGAGGATGTAAGAAGCGAAATCGTCATGGATGATGACTATATTGCAGGAATGATGCGCACGGATCAGGACTGGTTCGAAAAGCGTACCAAGCCGATAGATCACCCCTTTGTTGTTGACACCGTGGGACAGAGAGACGAGATCGAAGTGGGCGTTATGGGATTCCCCGAGCGTGCCACCAGAGAAATCGGCGAAAAAATGTGCAGCGAGATGATCGACAATCTGGTTCAGTATGTCGATATGCTGGAGGCACACCGCAAAGGCTGATATCGTTTTTGCGATTTACGGTCATAGCCTTCGGCAAATCGGAGGATAACAAAATCTCCCGCTCATATGGGCGGGAGATTTTTCTTACGGTAGAAAATAAGAGTGAGTTTGCGTTGACAACCCGATAATGGGTCTGTATAATAAGGAAGAAACATATTGATTGGGAGGATTTGTATGGCAAAATTGTCACGCCTTATATTGGAATATATTGATGCTTATAAATATCTTCAGGATCTTACGCCTATTGCTGCAGATTGCGGTCAGCTTTGCGGTGCACGCTGTTGTCACGGCGACGAGGAGACAGGAATGTTGTTGTTTCCGTATGAAGAATTGCTGCTTAGCAAAGCGGGATATACCATAACCGATGCCGAACTGCGTGGAGCTTCGGTGAAATTTGCGGTTTGCGGCGGAGCATGTGACCGTCACCTGCGTCCCCTCTCCTGCCGTATCTATCCTTATGCCCCGGTCTTACGGGAGGGTAAAATTGAAGTTGTTCCCGATCCCAGAGCCAAGCCCTTCTGTCCTCTGCTCATTCCCGAGGCAGAGGAATATATTCAGACGGAGTTTATCTCTGCCATAGAAATGATCTTTTCTCACCTGGTTCGATATCCGTCTATGCGTAACTTTTTAGAAGCGTATACCCAAATGCTGGAGGATTATGGTAAATTTATGTAATCGAAAAAGAGGGAAACAGCTTAGGTATATCAGAAAGATTCTTCTCCCAAAAGAATCTTTCTGATATGATCGTTTATCTTATCATCATCTTGAATTTGAGAGATAACCGGTTCAATAACTTCCCGGCTTTCTCTCTTGTGTGGAAGTTCGGAGGCGAGTTGTTTGGCTTTTTCTGCGTGGCCGCATTTTAAGTATAAGAAGCAAAGTGCAGCCCGCATAGTTGCCCGTTGCTTTTCATTCACAGATAGCGGAAGTCCTTTTTCTATTAGTTCAATGGCCTCCGCGGGGCGGTTGTTCAGTGCCAATACTCCGGCAAGACCAAGAAGCATTTCGGGAAGATTAGGGTAGATCAATAAAGCATCGCGGTATATTTTTTCGGCTGAAGCAAGCTGATTGCTCTGCATAAATGCAGTTGCGTTTTTATGTATATTGTGTTTTGTTTCAGCGGCACGTATCGTATCCATGCCAAGCAGTAAATCTACACTTGTTTCAAAGATATTGGCTAAGGCAGGGAGAAGAGTGATATCAGGATATGTTTCGCCGCGTTCCCATTTTGAAACGCTTTGCGGTGTAATGTTTAAATAATCGGCAATATCCTCCTGTGTCAGATTTTTCATGATACGGTATTTTTTCAAATTTTTTGCTAAATATAACATATCCCGAATCCTTTCTGTTGGTATTTGCAAGGGCGTGTTTCTTTTATTATATTGTGCTGTATTGGCTTATGCAATAACGTAATTTTTTATTTCCGCTCAACCTGCAGGCGAGATACCATAAAACTGTTTAACCGCAGATATATCATTTTTGCAATAAAAAACCAAGGTATCGGAAAGTACCTTGGTTTTTTAAATGATAAAATAGTCTTATTTTACAATTGCTTTGTGGTAGACTTTTTTGCCCTTACGAATCTTAACGCCCTCTTTGAGTGCATCAAGGGATACGGTGAGGTCAATGCTGCCGACCTTTTCGCCATCCAGGAGAACGCCCCCCTGCTGGATGAGACGTCTGATCTCGCCTTTGCTGGGAGCCAGTCCGCATGCGATCATAAGATCAATGATGTTGATGCCGTCTGCGGGAATATCGCCCTCAGAGAGCTCTGTAGTGGGCATATTGGAGTCATCGCCGCCATTACCGGAGAAGAGCGCACGGGAAGCTTCACGGGCTTTATCGGCCTCTTCAGTGCCGTGTACAAGCGCAGTGAGCTCGTAAGCAAGAAGATCCTTCTTTTCATTGATGCGGCTGTCATCCCATTTGTCAATCTCTTCAATCTTCTCCAGGGGAACGAAGGTGAGCATACGGATGCACTTCATGACATCGGCATCGCCTACGTTTCTCCAGTATTGATAGAACTCGAAGGGAGAAGTCTTGTTGGGGTCAAGCCATACAGCGTTGCCTGCGGTTTTGCCCATCTTCTTGCCCTGAGAGTCGGTGAGCAGAGTGATGGTCATGGCATGGGCATCCTTGCCCAGCTTGCGGCGGATGAGCTCGGTACCGCCCAGCATATTACTCCACTGGTCGTCACCGCCAAACTGCATGTTGCAGCCGTAGTGCTGATAGAGATAATAGAAGTCATAGGATTGCATGATCATATAATTGAACTCAAGGAAGGAGAGTCCTTTCTCCATACGCTGCTTGTAGCACTCAGCACGGAGCATGTTGTTGACGGAGAAGCAGGCGCCCACTTCACGGAGCATATCAACATAGTTCAGGTTAAGCAGCCAATCGGCATTGTTTACCATCTGGGCTTTACCTTCACCAAACTCAATGAAGCGCTCCATCTGACGTTTGAAGCATTCAGCGTTGTGATCGATGTCCTCTTTGGAGAGCATCTTACGCATATCGGTACGGCCGGAAGGGTCACCGATCATGGTTGTACCGCCGCCGATGAGAGCAACGGGACGGTTTCCTGCCATCTGCAGGCGTTTCATAAGTGTGAGAGCCATAAAATGTCCGGCGGTAAGGCTGTCGGCGGTGCAGTCAAAGCCAATATAGAAAATAGCTTTTCCGCTGTTGACCATCTCGCGGATCTCCGGCTCGTTGGTTACCTGGGCAATCAGCCCTCTGGCTTGCAGTTCTTCATAGATTCCCATAGTTTTTTCCTCCAAATAAAAATCCCCCTGTCCCGTATTCGGACAGAGGACGAATGGGGGTCATCCGTGGTACCACCTCTGGTTCGAGTATTCCTCACGGAGCACTCCTTGTCATCTGCTTAATATGTGTGTATGCATATCGGCACAGATGTGACGCTGTATCGGGCGTACCCGTCTTACCCTACTGAGAGAATAGTCTGTTTGGGCAGCGGCTCCGGAATGTATTCAAAGCAGCGGACCTGTGTCCTCTCACCTGCCGGACACTCTCTGAAAAGCCGTGACTGTTCTACTTGTTTCCTTCATAGCCTTGGTCAATATATATTTTAGTATATCATATTTGTAAAAAAATGCAAGAGAAAAGAGAAAAGTTTTTTTATCCGGAAGGCTAAAAATGCGGCAGCTGTATTGAAAAGTGGACGGTTTAATATAGTGCTTGAAAGTGTTTAGTGGAGAAATGGGTGTGGAAAAAAAGAAAAGTGTCATTTCAAGAATGTTGATAATTCGGCAAGAAATGACACTTTTTTGATTATATAGTGTTGAGGTAAAAAGGAAACTCAATATGTAGGTGTTGAAAAGTTGAAAAATACGGTGGAAAACTCTTAAAAACCGGTAATAACTTTTGGATCATGATTTGGAAGAAGCAGATGCTTCGGTGTTGGCAGCTGTTTTCAAAGTAAGATCGTGAATCCACTTAAACCGGTTAACCTTAACGATAGCAACAAAGCATTTCAAAATTTGGTCGCATTTCAGGCAGCAGAAGACCACAACCGGCGGAAAGTGAAAAACAAAGGCAGAAAGCAAGGATGACGGGATAACTACCAGCCAGATAAAGATCATATCGTTTTTGAAAACGAAACTGGTATCTCCGCCGGCTCTGACAATTCCGCCCAAAACAGGAACCTGATATGCTGTACCAACAAGAGTGACAGAGAGTACGGTCAGGAAAGTTCGCGAGAGCTGCAAAGATTCGGCAGTAACATCGTAAAGTGAGATAATGGGGGTGCGGAGCAGGAACATCAGAAGGCCGGATGCGGTGCCAATAAACAAATAAAGGATCTGCAAGGTTTTGGCATAGCTGATGACTTTGGCGCGGTTGCCGCTTCCTACTGCGTTGCCGATAATGACACTGGATGCATTGCCGCTGGCATAGGCAAAGACGGAGACAACGCTAAACAACGTTGTGGCAATGCTGTTGGCGGAGATAACCGATTCGGTCAAACGGCCGAGAATTGCTGTCTGCACAGAGGTGCCGATTCCCCAGATAACCCCCGATGCGATAATCGGGAGACCAACCTTTACAAAGCTTTTGATATAGGCCGACCAACCGACGGTAGGAACGGAAAAAGAGACGGAGTTCTTGAATCGACGGATAAAGGTATAATGCAGCTTTTTATCAATGAACAAGACATAGACAGCAGTGACGACAAGCTCTACAATTCTGGAGGTGAGGGTGGCGATGGCAGCACCCACGCCGCCCAACTCCGGTGCGCCAAAGTGGCCGAAAATAAGGATGTAATTGAGTGAGATATTTACAATCAAAGCCATCGCAGAGACGGCAAAACCAATGCCAACCGATTTTACACTTCGCATGGAAGCGAGAAGAATGGTGGTTATGGCAAAAACCGGGTAAGAAAGAGCGACAATGCGAATATATTTAGCACCTTCACCGATGACAGCAGCCTTATCTGTGAGCAGACCGATAATTTCTGCAGGGATGAACATGACAACGGTCATGGTTATCAGCGCGGCAGTAAGGCCAATCACGAGACCGATGGCTGTGATGCGCCGGATAGAATGGGTGTCTTTCTTTCCCCAATACTGGGCTGCCAGCACGGCGACAGAATCGGAAACGCCCCAGATCATCATCTGGAAGAGATAGTAAATCTGGTTTGCAAGGGCAATACCGTTCATGGCCGTTTCGGAATAGGTACCGATCATAATATTATCGGCAAGATTGACGCTGTAAACAATCAGATTCTGCAAAGCAAGAGTAAGAGATAAGGTGATAAAGCTCTTATAAAAACTTTTATCTTTGACGAATACAGACATAAACAGTATCCTTTCAAATTATTCCTTTCCGGTACAGCAATATGTGCACAGCTTGCAGGGAGAAATACCGGTGGCGGCAAGCATATCATCCAAACGGTTGAAGTTGAGGGAGGTGAAGTTGAGTTCCTTGCGTATCTCTTCCAGCATACGGGCATATTGAGGAGAATCGGGATTGGAATAGAGTGCTAACTTTTCTTCGGTCACTTCACCCTCCAGTTTCAGGATGGTTCGACGTGCTATCAGGTCCATCTCAGATGTATTGCGGGAGAAATTGAGATATTTACAACCGTACATAATCGGCGGGCAGGCAAGGCGGATATGGACTTCCTTAGCACCGTTGTGGTAAAGAAATTCGGTAGTTTCACGCATCTGTGTGCCGCGGACAAGAGAGTCATCTATGAGAAGCAGACGTTTGTCGCGGATCAGAGCATCCACGGGAAGCAGCTTCATACGGGCAATGAGGTTGCGTTGACTCTGTTTCTGCGGGGTAAAAGAACGGGTCCAGGTGGGAGTATACTTGATGAACGGACGGGCAAAAGGAATACCGGAGGTGTTGGCATAACCGATGGCATGAGGAGTGCCGGAATCGGGAATACCCGCAACGCTGTCGGCGTGATCCAGTTTAAAACCGTCCCGGCGAGCCATACTGGCACCACAGTTATAACGCATTTGTTCTACGTTCATTCCCTCATAGGTGGAAGAAGAGTACCCATAATAAACCCAAAGGAAGGTACAGAATTTCATTTGTTCCATAGGAGGCATCACTGTCTCTGCAGATTCCGGCGTAAGGTGCACAATTTCTCCGGGACCAAGTTCACGGTAATTGTCATAGCCTAGATTAAGATAGGCAAAGGATTCAAATGAAGCACAGAAAGCATCTTCCTTTTTACCAATAACCAGCGGCGTTCTGCCAAGCAGGTCACGGGCAGCGTAAATACCGTTTGCGGTGAGAACGAGGATAGACATGGACCCTTCGATCATGCTTTGCGCATAGCGGATACCTTCCGGAATGGAATCCTGACGGTTGATCAGCGCTGCAGTAAGTTCGGTGGGATTAATACTGCCGCCACTCATTTCAAGAAAATGGGTAGTTCCCTCATCAAAAGCACGTTTGACCAGAGCCTCGGTGTTGTTGATGCGGCCTACGGTTGTAATAGCAAAGTTGCCCAAGTGAGAACGGACAATCAGCGGCTGAGGTTCTGTATCGGAAATACAGCCAATACCGCAGTTTCCCTTCATTTCATTTACATCGCGTTCGAATTTGGTTCGGAAGGGAGAGTTTTCAATATTGTGTATAGAACGTTCAAATTTTCCATTATCACAAACGGCCATGCCGCCGCGTTTAGTTCCGAGATGAGAATGATAGTCGGTTCCAAAGAAAAGATCGAATACGCAGTCGTGTTTTGAGACAACACCAAAGATTCCGCCCATGTTTGAAGCTCCTTTTTGTTTTATGCTGAAGATGATAATATTATTATATCACATTTTACCGCCGTTGCACAGGGAAATTACAAACTTTGGAATATTTCTTACATAAGAAGAAAAAGGAGTTGAACGGAAAATGATAATTGAAGAGAAAGCGGGAAGAATAGACAGCAATAAGAACATGTGCAAAACAGCAGGAAAAATGATAGGGAAAAGATAAGAACTATGAGTAAACGGTGGATAGCAATTAAGCAGATGGCGGAAAAGTATACAGGCGAGATCAAGCTTTCTTTTTCAACAGTGGTTTCGCAACTGCTGCCAATGATGGTTCTTCCTGTTATCATGCAAATCGTTACACCAGAGGGATATGGCAGCTACAGTTTGTTTTATTCTGTGGTAGCAATGGTTTCCCCCCTGCTTTGTCTCAAATATGATACAGCTATCGTTACTATTCGGGACGATAAATATGCAGCTATGCTGGCAGCAGGTTGTATCATATTGTGCCTGACAGCAGGTGCAGTAACATGGCTGCTGTTGATTGCTGTATCACTGTTCGTCCAAATCCCTGTATGGGGATGGTTGTTGGTGCCTACCGTGTTTTTTTCCGGTCTCCATCAGGGGGAAAACGGAATCTGTCTTCGTGACGGTGCATACGGAAGAATGGCAGCGGCAGTAATGGTCAGAAGTATAACACTTGCGGTAACTCAGCTTGCGCTGTGTCGGATTTTTCAGAAAATACCCTCGGTAAACCAAACTGAAAGAGAGGCCGCAGGTCTTGCTATAGGTTTGATGCTATCCTATTTTGCGGGATGCATCCCTATGCTTTTTCCTATGATACTGTTGGTCAGGAGATACCGTTACAGTGCAGATATCTGTGAGGGGGAGTATATCTGCATAAGAAATATTGTGGAGAGTATGCGTAAATATCTGCCTTTTGTGCGCTTTACCTTCCCTGCTGCAGGTGCAGCATCCATCGCTTCCAATATCCTCTCCCCTGTCATTTCTTTGTTTTATGGCTCGGCAGCGCTGGGGTGTTACAGTGTGGCGGCCAAAGCATTGGGGGCACCTATCACCGTAATTTCCAACCCAATCGCGCAGGTATATTTCAGAGATGTTTCGCAAAAAATAACCGGTAAAAGAATGCATTCAATGCGCAAGTTATTGATTCGTTTGGCAATTCCCATATATGCGCTGCTGTTTTTGGGAGCAGAGTCGGTATTTCCCTTGTTTTTTGGCGAAGAATGGAGAGATGCAGCATGGTTAATCCGCTTGTTGATACCTCTCTATGCCGTTCGCTTTGTAACTGTTCCCTTTTTCTCAACAGCCATTGCGGCGGGGAAACAGAAAGAAGCTCTTCAGTGGCAGAAAAGGCTGCTGATGGCAGCAGTGCTATCTCTGACAGTCATTTTAATACCCAAAGCTCCTTATTCGTTGCTGATGGTATCTTATTCTGTAGCACTGGGCTGGTGCAGTATTGCTTTCTGCAGATACAATTTCCGGATTCTGTCAGGAGAGGTGAAAAAAAATGATGTACAGACTTAGCGGTCTGCCGTATCAAAAAATTTTTGCTTTTGCGGTTTGTGCACAGTTGTTTGCATTGTTGTTTGATTTGGCCTGCCCCGTCTCCTTCTATCTGCCGGAAATAACTACTGCAGTTTTGACGGTAATAATTTTGGGGCGGGTGTTGATGCGAAAGGATACGCTCTACTTTTCTTTTCAAAACCGTATTGTTGTTTTTCTCTTGACAGCTCTTTTGGGATATCTTGTTTTGGATGTCCTCTCTTTTTTGCGCAGTGGGTTCGCGGTGTTTTGGGTGAAATATCGTGTTGCAGGAGTTTCGATGATCAATGCTGTAGGGATAATGATGGCTGTGCGGAAGCGGGCACTTACGGGAAAGAATATTTTGGCGGTGATATATCTGGCCGGCATTGCGGCAGGAATATTGGGCGCTGTAACAGGTCTGGGGCTAAAAACAGGAGGAATAAGTTATACGAATCGTATAACTCTTAGGAATGATTACAATATGTATGCGACGGTGCTGTTTTCTGCAGGATGCAGCGGATTGGGAGTATATTTGACAGGGAAAAAGAATACAGGGAGTCAGCTTTTATTTTGGTTATCGGAGGCATTTTTATGGTGCATGATATATCTTTCCGGCTCACGGCGAATGGTGATGGCATTGCTGCCTGCAGCAATTTTGTTTGTGGCGGCGGTTATGAAAGAGCATCGCAATGATTGGAAGAAGAAAGCGGTCGCCGCAGCGGCAGTTCTGCTGCTGACGGCAGTTTCATCAGCGGCTGTCAACGGATGGATCACGCGGGAGGAAAGCAATAAAAGCAGTTCAGAAACCACCCTCCCCCAACGCTATGAAACGGTGAAAGGCGCAGAAAAAATAGCGGAGGAGCAGGGTGCACTGAAAACAAGGCGTGTTCTCTGGGGGGCGGCATGGGACGAGTTGAGATACAGGCTGTTTTCCTCCCCTGCAGAATTTCTGTTTGGTATGGGCGGTGGATATGATATTGAACTGTATGACCGGCTGCTGAGGGAAAAAAAGGACGAGCGTTTTAACCGTATCTTCGCAGAGGAGGAAAAATATCAGGGAAAACTTTCTGCGCACAATTTTTTGCTGGCGGATGGATTAAACGGCGGAGTCACAAAGGCTGCGGCTGCTGTCATATTCTGGGGTGTTGCTATTGTTGCCGCAGGCCGCGCAGTGCGAAAGAATTGGCAGGAAGGGCTTTCTGCCGCCATGTTATTAGGTGTTGTGTTTGTCAATAATATGATCTCCAATCGGTACGGGTTTCTTTACGATAAGTATTTTTATTTGGTTATATTACTTTTGGTTGTTTTATTGGAGGGGGAAATACAGAGGAATGATGCAAAAAGAAACGGAAATATGCATTCTGACTTCGGTGCATCCATGGGATGATCCGCGGATTTATCAAAAGCAGGCAAGAACAATGGCAAAAGAATATCGAATTATGCTGCTTGCACCGGATGGTTGTCATGGCAGAGATGATGCAGGAATCGATCACAAAAAAGTTCCTGTCTCCTCTCTGCGAACAGTACGGATTCTGTTTGGGTGGATTTCCTATCTGAAAGCAGCGCTGCAAAGCGGTGCCAGCGTATGTATTTTTCATGATCCCGAACTGATCCCGGCGGGCTTGCTGCTGAAGCTGAGCGGCCGGAAGGTGGTCATGGATATTCATGAACAGCTTCCCCTGCAAATTATGACCAAGACATGGATTCCGGATAAGATAAAACCGATAGCATCTGCCATGGCAGAAAAGCTGATAACATATGCAGCGGTATTTTTCGATTTGACGATAGCGGCAACGCCTGCCATTAACAATGACATTGGAGGAAAAGGGGTTGTGATCAGAAATTTTCCCCTGTGGGAAGAGCAGTTGTGCGTAAGGAGCGGCAAACGGTCGGATGATGTGTGTTATCTCGGTACAATTTCCATGAAGCGCGGTGCGGCAGTTATGATATCCGCAGCAAGGCAGGCAGGAGTTGCGCTGCATCTTGCGGGAACGGTGGAAGACAGGGAGAGCTGGAAACTGATTGCGGAAGGACGGCAAAAAGGGTATATCCGATTTTACGGGCGCCTGACACGGGAAGAAATGCGGCGGTTGACCGGACACTGCAGGGCGGGGCTGTGTTTGTTGCTCAAAGAAGGAGGATACCCGTTTTCGATACCTACCAAGCTGTTTGAATACCCGGTGTGGGGATTGGAGGTAATAGCAACAGATATGCCTTATTGGAGAAAGCTTGCTGCGGATTTCCCTTTTGTAAGGTTTGTGGAAGAAAGGAATACGGCGGAGGCGGCAAAAGAAATCGGAAAAAGCCGCAGAATACCGGAGGAGGAGCGGAAAAAGCTGCGTGAAAAATTCAGCTGGGAGGGAGAAGGTGCACGTCTGATGGCGGCACTGAAACGCTTGTGAATATTCTGATGATCGATCACTACGCGGGGAGTCGTTCAATGGGAATGGAATTCAGACCCTATTTTCTGGCAAAACAATGGCAGCAGATGGGGCATGTTGTGACCATTGTGGCAGGGTCATATTCACATCTACGGAAAGAAAATCCTTCTCTGTTATCATGGATAGAGGCAAAGCGAATCGATGGGGTGGATTATCTTTTCATAAAGACGCCGGGGTATCAGGGAAATGACAGCGGAAGAGGGAGAAATATTTTTGCTTTTTTGATAAGGCTCATCCTTGCTGCCCGCCATATTGCAAAAAGCAGGCGTCCCGATATCGTAATCGCTTCCTCCACCTATCCAATGGATATTTTCCCTGCGGAAAAAATAGCCCGTAAAAGCGGCGCTAAACTTGTTTGGGAGATTCACGATATCTATCCGGACAGCCTTGCGCTGAACCATTTTCCGCAATGGATCAGCAAGGGTGCTGCGTGGGTTATGAACAAGTCGGTAGAGAGAGCCTGCAGGAAGTCTTACAGGATTGTCAGTATTCTTTCCCATGCAGGAGAATTTTTGAAAGAAAAACGTTATGGAGAAGAAGCGGTAAAGAAATTGATCTATGTACCCAACGGTGTAGAAACGGAAGGAACAGAAGCATATCCCCGCTCTGCCTACAGTGAAATGCTGATGAAAACAATGGAAGAGATAAAAAGAAGCGGCTGTTTCACGGTTCTGTATCTGGGTGGTTTTGCTGCAGCCAACGCACTGGATGAATTTGTATGGGCGGCAGGTTTGGTGAAAGAATCTGCCTTTTTGTTGGCGGGAAACGGTTGGGACAGGGCGAGACTGAAAAAGTTAGCGGAAAAAGAAGGGCTTTGCGGAGCAGAGACGGCAAAGCCGAAAATATATTTTTGGGATGCCGTGGACAAAACAGATGTACTGCAGGTATTGCAAAAAGCAGATTGCCTTTATATCGGCGCAAGGGATGAACCCCTGTATCGTTACGGTATAGGGATGAACAAGCTGTATGATTATATGCTTTCCGGAAAGCCCATTATCTGCGGAATCAATACTCCGTTTAATGTGGTTGCAGAGAGTGGATGCGGCATTGTTATTCCACCGCAGGATTCCGCCGCTATCGCCACGGCTGTAAATACACTTCGAAACCTGTCCGAGGAAGAAAGAAGGGTGATGGGTGAGCGGGGGCGGAATTATGTTCTGAAAAATAACACCTATGAAATTCTTGCCAAAAAATTTTTATCGGGAATGGATTAATTCGATCCATTCCCGATTGTTTTAAAAGTATGTGTTTGTAATCAGCTTTTAGTCATAAACAAAACGCCAAGGGTATTGGGGCCGCAATGGGAAGAAATGGTGCAGCTTGCGGTGGAAATATAAATGTTATCAAAATGCATGGTATCGTTAATTGCCTTGTGGACCATATCGATGTATTTCTGATCAATACCGGAATGGGTAATAAAGATTTTATCGGTGATAATATCCGGATAAGCGTTCAGCTGATCTTTGGTATATTTGACAAGCACGTTGCCGAGATCTCCCTGATACTTTTTGCCTACACGCATAGAGCCGGTCGTGTTGCTGACTTCGATGCAGGGCTTGAGACGAAGCAGCGTAGCACTGAAGGCAGTGATGGAGGAGCAGCGTCCGCCGGCACGCATGAATTCCAGATTATCCAGAATAAAGCTTGCGTGCACGCAGGGGATCATGGCTTTAATGCGTTCTGCAATCTCCGGTGCAGAATAGCCTTCAGCAGCCAGCTTGGCAGCCTCGATAACAAGATGTCCGGAACCGGTGGAGAGATTAAGAGAGTCGATGGGATAAACATTGCCAAGGGTTTCGGCAGCAATGCGGGCATTCTGGTGGGAACTGGAGAGGGCGCTGCTGAGGTTGATATGTATAACATCATACTCATCTGCGTTCCACTGAGAGAAATATTTGATATACTCATCGATATTGATTGCAGTGGTTTTGGGGAGAGATTTGCGTTCGTGATAGGCAGAGAAAATTTCGGGCGGGGTGATGGTCACGTTGTCGAGATAATCTTTACCCTCAAAAATAATGTGGAAGGGGAAATAACTGACGTTGTAGCGTTCTTTTAATTCGGCACTAAGGTCAACGGTACTGTCTGCGCTGATAATAACTTTCTTAGACATTGCTGTTTCCATCCAATCTGAGTTTTTTGATTCTGGGGTTGAATGATCTATAGTGAGAAGACTCACACTAAAAAGCATATCTTTTAAAAGGTACGCCTTTTTTGCACATTTCGGTATTTGGCACTCCGGTTTTTATTGTAATTCCGCACCACCGTCAGAGAAATATAAAAGACGATGAGCAGGACAAAAAGGATCAGGCCAAATTTAAACCAGAACGAGCGGAAAATAGATTTGATAAGCTCGATGGTATAGAGTATTTCGCTTCTGGCGATGTTATCGTTGGCAATCAGTTCCACCATGCCTATTTCGGTGCCTGCGAGCATCAGACGGGCCGTACCAACAGAATCGCCCCGCGAAATCGGAGCATCAATCGACTCCGGAAGCGTATCCAGCAAGATGGAAACATTGGAGGAATCGATATCATTAGGCATGAGATAAGTAAAGGTCTCATTGGAGGCCAGGTTGACATAGTCCCTTTCGGAGGAAAGGCGGACACTCATTTCGGTAACAATGTCTCCCCTGCTGATAACGGTTTTCACACTGAAACTGTTAAAAGCCCAACTGAAGAGATTAATTGCATCTTTAAGGGCAAGATTGGTGTCCAGCCACTCCCCTGCTTCATCTTTGGCGGGAGCACCCAAAAGAACAAGAAGATAATTGTAACCGCCGCTGGACGCACAGGTGACAAGGCAGCGTCCGGCCTCTTCTGTATAGGCAAGTTTGATTCCCTGTGCAGGTTCATAATAGTAGCCGGAATTGACAGTCAGCAGCCCCAGATTGGTATTCCAATGAAGATTGCTATGGATATTGGTTGCACCGGTATCATAAACCGTGGTAGAGGCAATATCCAACAGTCCCGGAACTTCCATGGCATATTTGGCGATGAGGTAGAGATCGTAGGCAGTGGTGTACTGGCCTTCAGCATCAAGACCGGTGGCATTGACGTAATGAGTACTGTTGGCGCCCAGTTCCGCGGCTTTGGCATTCATCATCTCAACAAAGTATTCCTGAGAGCCGTCTCCCACGCAGTCGGCAAGCATCATCATGCAGTCGTTGGCGGAGCGCAAAAAAGCGCCATAGAGCAGATGACGCAGGGAAAGCTCTTCGTTGAGCAGAACTCCGCCCAGAGCCACGTTGACCTGAAAGCTCTTTTCGTAGAGCTGATTCTGGATATAGGGGCGCATAACTCCCATACTGGTGTCAAGGTCATAATCCGATTCCAGCGCAACAATGGCAGACATGATAGCCGAAGTGGCCGCTGCAGGCATTTGGTCATAGGCATTTTTTTCGTATATGCACATGCCGGTATCCAGATTGATCAGATAAGCGGCCTGTGAATTAACATCAAAGGCAGGGGTGTATTCTGCTTTGGCGGTAACAGAGAGGGCAAGAGAAACAACGGGAAACACAATAACGGTGCAAAGAACAAAGATCATCGTTTTAAAAAAACGGGGACGTTTCATCTTGGGGTATCCTCCCTTCAAAATAAATATATTATATTGGTATTATAACAGATAACAGGAAAAAAAGAAAGTGGAAATATATAATTTATAAGTAAAAGAGAGAAAAAACAGCATAAAAAGCAACGGGAACGGTACAGTCCACGTGCTTATTAAGAATATGCCCTGTTTGGAAGCAAAAAACCGCTTCTTTAAGAAAAAAGCGGTTGGAAAGAATTATTGCGGAACATCGAGATTGGAAAAAGAGAGGTAATATTGCGTTTCGATATTGAACCCATCGAGAAGAGAGATAATCAAATCACCAGAGCTATTTTCGAATATAAGACCGGAAGACAAGTGAGAGGGAAAAGAAAGTTGGTACAATGTTTTATTAAAAGGGTTAAATAGGTAAGTAACAGTTCCGGATTCAAAAAATTCTTGGAACCAAAGAAAGGTGGTGTTTTTGGGGGAAAATGTATTGGAAAATGTATAACACGGAACAGTTCCTACAGGTTCATACCGGTTTCTTTCAGCAGAATATTGAAAGAGATAAGCCTCTTTGGAAAAGGTCACAATTATATAACTGCCGTCTGCGGTGGGAAGGATAGACCAAGGAGAATTATCCCATGAGGGGTCGGTATAACGTTCTTCCAGGGCGGCCGTAATAAGATCGGTACCGGAGACTGGAACTGTTTTCAACAGAGTGGCATCCATATTATAAATTTCAATATAGGCGGTTCCGGTTTGTGAAGAGAGGCAGAAGAGATAAACGAGATTATTGCAGACAGCAACATCGAGAAGAAATACACCGGAACTTTCATCGACAGAGCTTTCGGCAAATAAAATGTATTCTCCGGTTAGGGGATCATACAGGCGCAGGCTGTAATTGGTGCGGAAGGTAACGCTGTAATCCGGAGAGAAATAGGGTTCGCGCAAAATGCAGAAAAAGCGGTCTTCGCAAGGGATAAGTGAAGCGTGTGCATTGGGAGAAGTGGTATCAATGGGAAAATAACTGCTTTCCCCTGTTTCAAGATCCGTAACAGCCAGAGAATAGGGAGATACAGGATTGATCCCTTCATAAAATTCGGCAATCTGGCATGCGTACCGATTGCTGCAAAGGATGGTATTAGACCCTAGGATAGCAATTTTACGCTCCGCAAGGAATTCGGCACGGCCGGTGTTCAGATCAACGCGATAATATTGGGGAAGGTCGTAGGGTGAGATATTATGATCATCAATCACTTCAATGATGGCCTCGTCCTCCGTAAAATACAGCGGTGTACCGTTTACTTCCAGATGCAGCTCCCTGGGTTCCGCCTTGAGTTTTTTGGGGGTGATGGCAGGAAGATGAAGGGGATCAGTCTGAGAGGTAGAGGAACAACTGATAAGAATGCTGCCAATAAGAAGGAGAACAACAGACACCAGCAGAACAAAAAGACCGCTTCGACGCTTTTGGGTGCTGAGGATATTGAAAAGACGCTTTTTAAGCGCTTTTTTACCGGAAGAAAAGCAGGTGGAAAAGGAGCGGGCATGATGTACGAGCGGGACGACGGAGAGAATGGTTTCACTGTAAGCACGGCGCTGGGCAGCATCAAATGTTTTGGTAACAAGAGAGTCGCAGTAGAGTTCCAGATCCTGAGAGGCACAGCGCAGCATCAGCCATGCAGCCGGATTGAACCAGTGTACAGATGCCGTAAGAACCAGCAAGAATTTGTAGCAAAGATCTTTGCGGCGGATATGGGTCAGTTCGTGTGAGAAGATAAAGGAGAGAGAGGTTCCATCAAATTCTTTGGCAGGAAGAACCAACAACGGTTTGAAAATACCGACGGCAATGGGAGAAGAGACACCATTGCTTATCAGCAGCGAGGCGATAGGTTTACTGCCGTTTTTATTATAGAACAAGGAGGAAAGTTCCTTTGGAAGACAGGCAAGGGAGATGATATGGCTGTTAGTTAGAAGCTTATGCCGAAAATGAAGGAAAGAGAACAGATGCCAAAACAGAATAAGAACGGCACCGCACAACCATATGGAGGTGACGATGGTAAGTGGGGATCGAGGATGAGAAAGGAAAAGATTGTTTTTATTGTCATTGGAAGAATTAGGAACAGGCGATGTCTGTGACAGGTCGGCACTGGCATCAGTTTCCGAAGGTATAGAGGAATGAACCTCCTCTTCCCTGTCGGAGGAAGATTCAGCAGGAAGAAACGAGGGGGATTGGACCACCGGAGAAACGGCATCGAATTTGGCTGTTTCGGGAATGACAAATTCAAATTGGGTGGATATTCCGTTAAAAGCAAAATTGGCTGGGATAAGCATCCGAAGAGCGAGCAATCCCCAGAGCAGGTACTTCCATTTCAGGGAAAAACGTTTGTTGAGTGAGGGAGAAAGAAAAACAACAGGGAGAATAACAAGAGAGCAGGAAAGCGAAATCTCCAATAAAGCTAAAAACAAATTTTCCATCTTGTCAACTCCTTTCGTTGGTTTCGGTTTTCTGAATGAATTTTTTCAATTCATCCAAGTCATCATTACTGATGGCTCCACCATCATAGAGACTGGCAACCAGAGAAGAGATCGAGTTACGGTGCATTTTTTTCAGAAAATGCCGGCTTGCCTGTTCTTTATAGCTTTTTTCATCCACCAAAGGGGAATAAAGATTAGCTTTGGCGGAACGGTCGCAAAAGAGATAACCCTTTTCTTCCAGTCGGGAAAGTACGGTTTGAAGCGTGGCAAGCCGCCAGCTGCGTTTATCGGAGAGCAGACGAAGAAGACAGGGGGAGGTGGTTGGTTTCCCTTCTCCCCACAGTTCAATCATAATTTCCAGTTCAGCTTCACTGAGCTTTTTTCTTTTCATATCAGAAGACATACATGAGGCCTCCTTTCAAGAATATTAACACAGACAATTGTATAATAGGATTCCACCTGTATTATACAATTGTCTGTGTTATTTGTCAATAGAGAAATTTATAGTGGGCTGTGATATGAAAAGAATATCCTGCTGTATATTCTGCAGAAAAAGAGAAAAGTTTTCCACTATCAACAGATGTTGAAAACTATGTTGAAAGTGTGGAAAACCATAATATTGAAATGAAAAATTACTTTTTGTAAAAGCAAATATACATTTAAAAATAAAATACAAAAAGTAAAGTAGCATAATCAGCGGATAAAATCACTGTGCAAAATGTATATTGGCCAAAAAAATATGCAGGACAGGCTGTCAATAACCTGTTGAAAGTGTGGAAAACTTTATTTGAAGCATGGTTGAAAAAAGGGAGTTAAAAGAGAAAAATGTTGAATGAATATACAGCATATACGGGATACAAAAATAATTCCCGCCTCTCTTCCCTGTTGGATAAAGAAAGGCGGGTTTTGAAAATGTTAACGGCGCTTTTTAGCGGGTTTCTTTCGGACAGAGTATCCAAAGGTCCCCAACTTCTCTCCCAATGCAAAATATTCTCCATGGGAATAGGCTACAAGCCCGGCACGATCCAACCGCAGCTTACCGTTTTGGTCAATGAGAGAATCATCCACCTGTACGGCGGTAATTTTAGCGAGGAACATATCGTGAGAGCCAAGAGGTTTGACTTCGGTCACCTTACACTCAAAACTGATGGGAGCTTCTCCGATCAGCGGTGCGGAAACGGTGGAAGAGGGCAGCGGGGTCAGGGAGAGTGATTCGAATTTATTGATATCCCGACCGCTTTTTACACCGCAGATATCGGCGGCACGAACGAGCGCCTTGGTGGTGAGATTGACAACAAATTCACCGGAATCACGGATGATGGGGTGAGAATATCGCTCTGGACGAACAGAGATGTAGGTCATAGGGGGATTGGAATTAATGATGCCGGTCCAGGCAATGGTAATAATATTGGGTTCCTCAACGGTACCGCAGCTGACCATCGCAGGCGGAACAGGAGAAATCAGTGTGTTGGGTTTCCAAATTTGTTTAGCCATAATGCTCCTTTAATAAAACAGTGATCTCTGTAATGTGAATTGGTAGCAGACAAAGAAAACGTAAAAATGCGAACACAGGGATACAAAAGGAATTTTGAGAGGGTAAAGAACCAGCAACCGGAAGAGAGCATGTAAATCAGTTGCGGAAGCGTTTGGTGAAAAGGGAAAAGAAAATACGTTTTAATGGGGGCATATGGGAAAGATAAATGTCAAGGATACGGCCCTTAAAGGGCTCGCCGGAAGAAGAAAACGCTCTGTTTTCACAGGCAAGATCGTATTTTTCAAAAATATACCGGTAGTTTTCCGTTTGGGTATGGTTTCCACGATAAAACTGCACCGTTTCTGAAAGAAATTCGCGACACTTAATGGAAGAGGTGGTATGCTCGGCAAAATAAGGTAGAAAATCAGGAAGAAGATCGGGGCAATGATTGAAATATTTAAGAATATCAGCGGCTTTATCACAGCAATAGAGCAGCAGACCAAAGGCGCGGGTATCCGAGGCGAAGGCTCCGCGGGAGAGCAGCGAGCGTAAAACAAGCTTTATCTGGGCCTCGCAGGAAGCTGTATTAACTGGAAGAGCTGTCAGCAGCTCGGGAATATCAGCGCAACGATAGGCGGTTTTTCCCGGCTGCATGGAAAGACAGATATCGCGAAGAATGCTGACGCAGGTGAACTTATCAGCCTGCTGTTTGGTTGAGATCCTAAGAGCGGGATTGAGTTGAATATCTGCAAAATCATGAGGATCTGCCGCTGTAAGATCTGCCATTTCCATAATTCCGGTCACAATGGCATTATATACCGAAAGTACAGCCGGATCATCAATAACGGCAGTTTCGCGGGAGAGGGACTGGGTCATGATGGTAATAGCGGAAAGGTTACAGTTTTCCAGTGTTTTCAGTTCGTGGCAGCGTCTTGAAAAGAGTTCTGGAAAGAGAGGATGTTTGGTAAGGGCACTGTAGCAAACGCGCTGACGCAGATAAAAAGTAAAGAGCAGCGGGTAATCGTCTGCTTCAGCAAGACAGTAGTTCATATAACCGGTGAACAACTTGTTATCAGTACTGAAATGTTCTGCGAGGACGGTGACATAGAGATCATCATTTTCTGCCTTGACTTTTGCCAGCAGTTTGAGCATGGCGGCATCGCTTTCATTAAGAGCAACGGAGGCCAAAGCCGTGATAATATTGGCACATGCAGCGGTGAGCTCGGGTTTGACGGAAAGTGCACAGACCGAGGTAAGAATACGCTTATCGGGAAGATCGGGCACACCGTTGGAGGCGAGCGTTTGCAGTTCCCGTCCATAGCAGGAAAGAGTTTTTTGGATAAAGGTAAGGGTGCTGTCATCGGCGGATGCAAAAATCAGGCAGAAAAGATCGAGCAGTCCACTGATACCATGGGAGAGCGGAACACTGCTGTCACGAAAAGCGCTTTCGGCAAGAGCGATGAGATCGTAAATACGCAGATCGGAAACAAAAGAACGGTGAACTGTGGGATCCTGCATGAGGGTGCCGAGCAGAGAGAATAGCCGGGAGGCGGAGGTGAAAAATCCATCCAATGCATTGTGCACACTAAGGTTTTTCAGTGCATAGGAAACATACATGCTGTTTCTGCCGGATTCGGCATTCTGGATTCGGGCATTTTTGAGATCGAAAACACAATCCTGTTTGGTATTTCTGTCTCCAATACGATGGATAGGTCCGCTTTCGGGGAGCAAGGAGGCATCGACAAAGTAGATGCGAATACCGGAATTGGTGGAGCCTTCAGAGAAGTAAGTAGTATAGCTCATTTCACTGCGGAGAGCAGGAGGCATGGCGGCAAAAAGCAACCGCATAAGATCGCGGGCATTGCGGTCAATATCGTTGGTGCCGCAGGAAAGAGAGATAAAAATTTTGCGGGAGGAGGTGATAGCGGCAAATAAAGAAGCCAACAGCGCAGCGAAAAGACCGTCGGTAAGACCGGTACGGTAAAAGATGGTGTCTTTATCCAGGATGTATCCGGGTTCGGTGCAGGGAATGCTTTCCAGGCAGGGCAGATCTGAGGAAGCAGGCGGTTCGCAGAGGAAGCCGTCGGCGGCAACCAGTGGGGAGATGTTTTTGAAAAAATCCGGATTATCGGTAATATCGACGATATAATTATGAGTCAAAAAGGTGGAACGTCCCTCGTCGGTTCGGTAAACGCTTTGCCCAATAACAGCATATCTGTCCTTTACAGCGACAAAACGCACTTTTGGGTTTTTATCGGGCGAATTGGGATCGATTTTTTTATAAGGAACATTATAGGTGCAAAGACTTTCAAAAGAGGAAAGATCCGAGGCTGAAAGACCGGAGGAGGAAGCCGCTGTTCCGAAGCCGCCGCCTTCATTGGTGCCGGGAATCCGGGTGTATATTTGTTGTTCTATCATTGTGAAACCCCCAAATCAGGATTGAAAATTACTGTCTCGCTGTGTGTTCGGCTAACCGCACAAGATGCAAGGAACAAAAGTGTGCAACTGCATCAGCAGCGGTATTTTTCGGAAAAAGGTGTTTGCTGTCAGCGCAGCAGCAAAGGCTTTGAACGGAACAAGGCAGCAGCATACAAAATGGGCTGCTGCATAAAAAAGATATACTTATTTATAGTATATCATATTTTCTCTCTAAATCAAAGTATTTTTACAGGTAGAATAAGAACCAGTCAAATTATGATTTTTTAACCCAAAGACGAAGCTTGCCACTTTCGTTAAGCCGGGATAAAACCAAAAAAAGCAGCGGCATTAGAAAAAGGCCCCAAAAACCAAAGAGCCGCCACCCGAGATACATGGAAAACAATGCGGCTACAGAATCAAGTCCGGTATTCTTTCCTATTAAACGGGGTTCAAGGAGATTGCGGACAACTGTAATAATAACATAGGTCAGTAGCAGAGCAGTACCCAGTGTAATATTGCCGCGAATAAATTCAAGAAGTGCCCACGGAATTAAAACGGTACCGGTGCCAAGCAGCGGAAGTGCATCGAGAACGGCAATCATCGCCGCAGAAGAAACGGGAGAAGAGATTCCAAGCAGCCAGAAAGCAGCAAGAAGCAGTAAAAAAGTGATAAACATCAAAAGCAGGTAGGAGCATAACATTTTTGAAACTCCCTGAAGAAGGAGTGATTTTGTATCAAAAAGCCAGTGGCGATGTTTTGGGGGGAGCTGTCTTGCAAGAAAATCGGTTACGGTGTTGTAATCGGCGCAGATAAAAAGAGAAAAAACAATGGTGAAGGTTGCGGTCAGCATGGCAGATGGAAGTTTAGCGGCAGCGGCGGTTCCTGTTTCCACCAATCTGGCGGTAAATTGCTCGGCAACACCGGAAAGAGTGCCGTCGGTGAGGAGAGAGGAGAATTTATCGCCGCCAAAACGCGTAAGAAGTGATTCGAGTTTTTCGAGAGAGGGGGCGATGTTGTTTGTATATAGATCAGGCAGACGCAGAAACAGTTTTCCCAGGGAATTTACGGCAAAAAGCAGCAGCAAACACAGAAAACCTGCAGCAGAGATATACAAAAGCGTGGTAACGGCTACAGCCATTGGTTTGCGCTTCAGTTTCAAAAGAGAGGAAAGAGAATCCACGGCAGGCTTCAGAATAAGTGCAATGGCCAAGCCGAGAAGAAAGGGCAGTGCAAGGTTGATGAGATAAATGGCGCAAACATAAATGATGCAGGCAATAGCGGCAAAATAAGCAAAGTTGATCAGAAAAGTTTTTCGTCGGGTCAAACGAGGATCAGGAGTTGACGAAGAGCGGTTGTTTGAATGAACGGATAATTTGTTTTCAGACATAAGAAACACCCCCATGGTATTTATTTTTGCTTATTTCTATGGTGACACGCATAGAAGATATTGGTATTATATGCGTGATGTGAAGAAAAAACGATAAAAACAGAGAAAACTAAAGAGAACGAGAGATAATTTGAAAAAATAAAGGTTGGAAAATGAGAGGGGAAATGATACAATTGTATCCTTAGGTAATACAATTGTATTTGGAAGGTGGACTGTTTTGGAGGACGCTAAGTATTTAATTGTGGATGCGAAAGCATTGCCGTCGGTTTATCTCAGGGTAATTGAGGTGAAACGGCTGCTGGCGCAAAACAAAGCGAAAAATTTGACGGATGCCACTCGTCAGGCCGGTATATCGCGAAGTGTATACTATAAATACCGTGATATGGTCAACCTCTATGAGCGCAGGCTGGAGGATTCGATGGTTACCTGTTATCTTTCTCTGGAGGATAAACCGGGCGTATTGGCAGGAGTTTTGGATTGTCTGTGGAAAACAGGCGCTAATATTCTCACAATAAATCAGAATATTCCGCAGGATTCCGTGGCACCGGTGGTCATTGCCATGCGAATGTCCGATGCAAAAATATCGGAAGATACGCTGCTGACAAGGCTCACTGCGATTGACGGCGTACTTGAAGTGAAATTGATATAGTAAAGATAAAATAAACCGGAAAGAAGGAAAAGAAAGTGGAAGTTAAAAAGATTGCTGTTATGGGATATGGAACGGTCGGTTCCGGTGTTGTGGAAGTTTTTTATAAAAACTATGCTTCCATCAAGCGCAGAACAGGTGCAGAGATGGATATCAAATATATCCTCGATATCCGTGATTTTCCCGGAAATGAATATGAGAGCAAATTTATAAAAGATTTTAATATTATTGAGAGCGACCCCGAGGTTGCCATTGTTGTAGAAACCATTGGCGGCATCGGTTTGGCTTATGATTTTGTGCGCCGTAGTTTGCTTGCGGGTAAAAGTGTTGTTACCTCCAATAAGGAACTGGTTGCTGAGAAGGGCGCCGAATTGCTGCAGATCGCCCGTGATAAGGGTGTTATGTTCCTCTTTGAGGCCAGTGTAGGAGGCGGTATCCCCATTATCCATCCGCTTCATCAGTGCCTGGCGGCCAATGAAATCTATGGCGTGGAAGGAATCCTCAACGGAACCACCAACTATATTCTCACCAAGATGATCCGTGAAAAAATGAGCTTTGAAACTGCATTGAAACAGGCTCAGGATCTTGGTTATGCAGAGAGAAATCCGGATGCCGATGTTCTGGGACATGACGCATGCCGTAAAATATGTATCCTCGCTGCCATTGCCTTTGGAAAGCATGTCTATCCGAAATATGTTTCCACAGAGGGAATTACCTCCGTTACAGCGGAAGATGTGGAATATGCAGCCGGCTTTGGAGGCGTGATCAAGCTGATTGGAAGCACCTCCAGAAGAGAGGACGGACGGATTGAGATCGAGGTCTCCCCTGCCTTTGTTCCGTCTGAAAGCCAGCTTTCCGGTGTTGACGATGTATTCAATGGAATTCTTGTCCGCGGCGATGCCACAGGCGATGTGGTCTTCTATGGTAAGGGCGCAGGCAAACTGCCCACCGCCTCTGCTGTTATGGCTGACGTGATCGATGCTGCCAAGGGCAGTGAAGGCGCGAAGAATATGTTCTGGGTGGATACCGGCTGTGATGAGACCGTTCCCCACGGTGAGATTGAGCATCGCTTCTATCTTCGCCTTGCCGGCGCGGAAGCTGCCAAAGCTGCCGCCGCAATGGAAGGAGCACAGGTACTTTACCGTGAGAAACAGCCGGATGAGGAAGCGGCTGTCATTACTGCAGTTGTGTCCTATGATGCGCTGGATGCCCTGAAAGCACAGCTTGAGAGCAGCGGTGTAAAGGTGCTTGCCAATATAAGAGTTCTGGAAAATTGAAATTTAAATAAAAGAGGAAAGCAAAATGAAAATTATGTCCCTTCAGCCCAAGTATCCCACATCTGTGGAGGCTTCCGAGGAATGTTTGAAATATATGCTCGATAAGCTGAATAAGCTTGACGAGGATGTGGATCTGGTAGTTCTTCCTGAGTATGCCAATGTCCCCGGACCGATTGCATCCAGAGAAGATCTGAATGAGAGATCTGCCCGCAACACCCCGATTTTGCTTAAAGCGGCGTCCGATGCAGCAAAGCGTCTCAATAGTTTTGTTGCAGTCAATGTTGCCTGCGATGAGGGAAGCGGTATGAGAAACACCACCTATCTCTATAGAGGAGATGGCAGTCTGGCATATCGTTACTTCAAACTTCACCTTCCCTACTCCGAAAAGGTTGAACTGGCACTTGACCAGAGCTATGCTTTTGGCGCAGACGGCAAGCCTGATCTCAGCGGCTGTGTGGCAGAGATCGATGGTATTCGCTTCGGCTTCCTCACCTGCTATGATATGTATTTTAATGAGCAGATTGAATATATGGCCGATTTCCAGCCCGATATCATTGTATATGCCTCCTATCAGCGCGGAGAGCGCTCCGATATTCTTCGGTCGCAGATCAAACTGTGTTCCATGCGCTGCAACTCCCATGTAGTCCGTTCTTCCTATTCTATGGGACTGAAAAACGGTGCGGATAACGGAGCCCATTCCATGATCGCTTCTCCGGAAGGCCAAATTCTCTGTGATATCGGTCAGGGTACCGGATTTATTACCGCAGAAATCGAACCTAAGTGGAAGTATTACCGTTCCAACGGTTTCGGTCAGCCGGATGTCCTTAACGATATGTTTATTCGCGAAGGACGACTGTATAACTTTGAATAATCGAGCCGCGCAGGTTTTCAACAATTCAGCGTGGTGATGTGGAAAACTTGTAAAGCACGGAGGATGAAAAATGGGACTTATCGTACAGAAATTCGGAGGATCATCTGTCAGAGATGCGGCAAGGCTGAAGAATGTAGCCGAGATCATTACGGAAACCTATGCTAAAGGCAACAGCGTAGTGGCCGTTGTTTCTGCACAGGGTGATACTACCGATGAACTGATAGAAAAAGCGGCAGAACTCAATGAAATGCCGTCCAAAAGAGAAATGGATATGCTGCTCTCAGCCGGAGAGCAGATGTCCTCGGCTCTGTTGGCAATTACTATAGAAAAACTGGGTTATCCTGTTATATCTCTGACAGGGTGGCAGGCTGGTTTTGTTACCAGTTCCGCTCATTCCACGGCACGTATACGCCGTATCGATACGGAACGTGTTCAGAATGAGCTTTCCAAAAAGAACATTGTCATCGTTGCGGGATTCCAGGGTGTCAACCGGTATGACGATATCACAACACTTGGCAGAGGCGGGTCGGATACAAGTGCGGTGGCTTTGGCTGCGGCATTGAAGGCAGACCGCTGCCAGATATTTACCGATGTTGACGGTATTTATGTAGCAGATCCCAGAAAGGTGAAGAACGCCAAAAAGCTGGAAGAGATCAGCTATGATGAGATGATGGAGATTGCTACACTGGGAGCACAGGTGCTGCTCAACCGCTCAGTAGAAATGGCAAAGAAATACAATGTTGAGATTGAGGTGCTTTCCAGTCTGGAGAGAAAGCCGGGAACAATTGTCAGGGAGGTTGCAAAAGTGGAAAAAATGTTGATCAAAGGCGTGACGAAGGACAGCAATATCGCACGCATTTCTATCATCGGCGTACAGGATAAGCCGGGAATGGCTCACCGAATATTCTCTTCTCTGGCAGCAAAGCATATCAATGTGGATATTATCCTTCAGTCCATCGGGCGCGAAGGCACAAAGGATGTCAGCTTTACCGTTTCCAAGGGCGATAAGGAAGCGACCATGGAGATACTCAACGACATTTTGACATCCCTCAAGGCAAAAGAGGTTGTCTGTGATGAAAATATCTCCAAGGTATCCGTTGTCGGTGCCGGCATCCAGTCCAACCCGGGTGTGGCAGCAAGAATGTTTGAAGCACTCAGTGAAGCTAATATCAATATTCAGATGATTGCAACCAGCGAAATCAAAATTTCCGTTATCATCAATGAGCAGGAAGCGGATCGTGCTGTTTCCGTTGTTTATCAGCAGTTCTGCGACTGATTACATCGGAAAGATTACATCAAAATAAAGTTTAAGCACCCGAAAAAGATCATGTTTTTCGGGTGCTTTTATGTGAAAATTATTTTTCTGTGCGGCCGGTGTAATGTGACGCTGTTTCTATGAGTTTTGCGGTAATTTCAGGTGGCAAAAGAAGAGAACTGCATTTTTGAGGAGGCATTCCCAGAACGGTGGTATAATGGATTACAGCGGCAAGACAGCTGCCAATATAGGAGGGATGGGAAAAATCCTCCGCATACAGCTCGCAGTCGTTCTGCAGTTCTGCAAAGGCCATGCCCACCGGGGAAACCGAGGCATGAATCAGTGAGGCGGCACGTTCATAAGCAGAAGAGATTTTTTCTGTCATAACAAGGCTTGACAGGCCGAGGGAATCCAAATCGGGGCTGCCCTCTCTCCTGCCCCAGGTGGCATAGAGAATCATTTTGGAGGTGTGCGGTGCAAGCTTTTCTGCAAGTGCGGTTACACCTTCCACAAACAGCCGGTAGTCCAGAATACTCAATAAACTCTGTTCCTGCAGGAAAACAACGTCAAAGAAATGGTCTTGCAGAAGCGAATTTAACTGCAGCGAACATTCGTCCTGAGTGGCGGTGTTTTCTATCAGTTTCCGTCCTCCGCGGGTAACGGAGAAAATATCTGCTGCATACCCGTTTTCCCGCAAAAGATTTTCAAGCAGAACGGGCATATTATGGTAGAAGGTATAGCTGTTGCCGATAAACAGCAGTTTCATGGGGGCTCCTTTCAAAAGCGCAGTCAGGCTTTTTCATAAACGGGGATAAAATCGGTTTCTACGTGGAAGGTTCCGCTCTGCACCGGTTCTTTGGTGAAGAAATCCACCCATTCCCCGGCGGGGAGATAGACGTCGCGGCCGGTCTCTCCTGCGGCAATGGGAGCTACGACCAGTTGATCACAGAAAACATATTGATCATCAATATTGTATACGTTGGGATCATCGGTATAGTCGGAGACAAGAGCTCTGACAGGAGGGATTCCCTTTTCTTTGTATTGTTTAAAGGCTTGAAGAAGCATGGGAATCAGCTGATACCGCAGTTTCAGCAGTTCCCGCACTTCGTCCTCACAGTCAAACTCAGTCCAGGGCATGCCGTCCACATACCATGCGTTGATCAGGCACTGTACCGAAAAGACATTGGACTGCAGTCTGCGCAGCAGTTCCTCCTTGCTTTGGGCATCGCGGACTTCTGGAGTCCACAGGATGCCGGAGAATCCGGCATTGGCAGTGCCGCGGATGAAATCCTTGTGGTCATAGAGGTCAGAGTAGAGCACAAAGGGATAGGATGCGGCCAAGGCACCGGCATTTCGCACTTCGGAAAGAGTAGGAAGACCATTTAGAGCTTCCAGCATGGTTTGCATATAAAGGGTGCCAAACATGCTGTGATACTGCTCGCCATCCATGCCGGAGGGGAATTCTGCCATATTGGGAAAGGACCAGCCGCCAGTATAATCGCTGCTGTCACATTCATCCAGTTTAAACCCATCTACACCTTCAGCGATCAAAGTCTTTTGGTGCGCTGCGAAAATTGCTCGTGCCTCGGGGAGTGCAAAGTCGGGAACACATCCGTTCCATACGGCATAGTTGCCACTGTAGGGAACCAAAGCATCATAGACGGGAGATTCCGGATGGGCAAAGGCGTGTTCCCAGAGATTGACATGGTAACCCATTTCCCGCAGTTTTTTCACCATTTCGGTATGGTTGGGATAACGCCCGGTATCCCACAGGTAGGAGCAGGAATAGGTTCTTGTCTGCCAGCCGGGTTCCAGACCGATAATACCGATAGGAATAGCTTTTTCTTTGAAATGTTTGGCGAATTCCAGAATTTTGTCCTGACTGAATTTGGTATAGCAGCGATAGATGGGTTCCAGCCCCCATGCAGGGACATCGCAGCCGCCGCCGGCAAGCATGTTGTACTGGGCAACAATATCGGTAATGGTCTTCCCTTCTATGATGTAGATATCCACACCCTGGCAGATAGGAATTTGGATATTGATATTGGATGTTCCCGCAGCATGTGCGGCATACAGTTCTTCGGTGGTGGTACAGATAGCGGCACTTGATTTTTTGACGATCTGGGACAGCAGTTTGGAAGAGCCAAAGTAAAATTCTGCATAGCGGGCTGTGTCTATGTAGATGCCGTAACCTTTGGTGCTGACAAAGAACGGAACCGGCGCATGAGAATCCCCTGAGGCAGACACGGGATCGGCATTGACACGGCAGGTCAGTTTTTTACAGCGATGATTAAATTGTTTGAGCTGCAGTCCCAATCCATAGATTTGTTCATCTTCCGCAAGGGGCAGTGTCAGCCGGGTTCCTCTGGCAGAGACGGAATATTCGATTTTTTCAATGGGATAACTGATTTGGCTCTCTGTGTAGTTGAAGTTTTTGCAGAAAAGAGAGGGGACCAGTCTTTCGGGTTCGCCAAAACGAATTTTTTTCATATTAATAGCCTGCCTTTGTAAAAAAATATACCGTGTTAAATCAGTTTCAGTATAGCACAGAACTTATATATTGTAAATAAAGGAAAAGGAGTATCGGGAAACAGAGAAAAGGACAATTGTGTTATAGCTATTTGAAATCATTTGTATTACACTATTAGGAAAGGGGGCGATTGGATGGAGATGAAAAAGCAAATTACCAACCGTGATCTTGCCGCTTTTTTCATGGAAAAAACGGAAAAAGAAGAGGTGCTGAATGCGCTGTTCGATTTTTTCGGGTTTGATTGTATGGCACGGTGCGGGATCGATCCGGGAAAACTGGATGCACGGATCAGCGAATGGGAAAAATCCGGATACAGTGATACAGAACTGCTGACGGAGATCATCGGTCTGATGCATGCAGGAAAAGATACTGTGGGAAAAAGAGAAAAAGCGTTGCTGGAAGAGATACGTTCTTATGTAACAAAGCATCTGGAAGAGGATATCAGTATAGAAGAAACGGCAGCAGCGCTTAATGTAAGCTATTACTATATCTGCCACTTTTTTAAACAACAAACAGGGATGTCACTGAGTACATTTAAAAACCAAAAACGGATGGAAAAAGCGATTCGGGAATTGAGTGAGACAGACAAAAAAATAGCGGAGATTGCGGCAAAATGCGGTTTTAACAATGTAAGCTATTTTACAGAGATGTTTACCAAAATGACCGGTCTCTCTCCCAGTCGTTTTCGAAGCGAGACGGCAGAGATCTTCTTCCATTCTTTTTACGAATATGAGGATATGCTGTTGGCTGCACAGCTGGGAGGGATTTGTTTTCTGAAGGATGTTGTTCAGCAGGAAAACAACGATACAGTACAAAAATATCCCCTTTTTGAACCGGAAGAGGGATTCGGTTTTCTGCATGAGACAGCAATCATAGAGTACAAAGGTGTACTGTATGCATCCTGGTACAACTGCCCGGACAAAGAGCTGATGGGATATACCCCAATCTGCGGAAGAAGATCCTTTGACGGGGGCAAAACCTGGACAGATATGGAGATCATCGCAGAGGATAAAACGGAAAAAATCCTCTTTTGCCCGCCCGTTTACGGGATTTGCGAGGGCAGCTTATATATGCTAGTCAACGAAATGGTGGCGCCGGACCATATGCATGCGCTGGATCTCTATGTGCTGAACGAGGAACCGCAGCGGTTTGAATTCGTTTGGTCCCGGCCGATTCCCTTCAAACTGAATACCAACGTGGTCACTCTGCCAAATGGAAAACTGATGTTACCGGGACGTGTGGCAAAATTAGACGGATTCCCCAACACACCTGCGGTTATGATATCGGACAGCGGAAAGATCGATGCGGAATGGCGTTTGGTTAAAATAGCGGAGAATGGGGATCTTCCGGATGGAAAGAAGCTGGTTCACCCGGAGATATCGGTGATCTGCTGTGCCGATACACTGTATATGTTTAACAGAGATGATCAGAGGAGAGTACCGCTGGTATATATCTCTAAAGACTTTGGTGAAAGCTGGAGTACGGCAAAGGCTCACGATATCCCCTATGTCAGCAGCAAAATTTACTGCGGCACGCTGACGGACGGTAGAAATTATCTGATTGCCAACACGGATAACTTTGATCGTTCCAAACTTGTACTCTATCTTTCGGAAAAAGATACGGTGTGTTTTGAACATGCGGTTGTATTGTTTGATGGAAAAGCAGAAGATATGCCGGGGGTAACTGCCTGTCACTATCCTGCTGCGACTGAAAGTGATGGCAAGCTGTATATTATTGCAACAAAAAATTACAGCTGGAGCAGACGGGGCGCTGAAGTATTTGTGGTTGATTTGGAACAGTTTTAAAAATTTGACCGCAATACAAGGGTATAGAAAAAGACATAACAAAAACAGACCTTTATATGAGAATGTCAGTGCCAATAGGGCAGTACCATATGAAGGTCTGTTTTGTTTTACTAAAATTAGTCTGAGAAATTAATCGGAATTATGTGGAAGTACGAAGAATCAGGCAATGGTATAGGCTGTGACAGAGATGGTTGTTTTTTTGTATGGTTCTGAGGGCTGATAACAAATAGTTCTTGTTTCTCCGGGAAGCAGAGAAAAACAGTTATCCTCAAAAACTGCATCTGCATCCAGCGTGACCGCGTGGACATAGCTGTCTGCGTAAACGGTAATAGTTTGCTGGGTTTCATTTATGCTGTAAGTGACTTCGGCAGGAACAAGGGGCAGGGTGCCGTCCCTGTAGAAAGCTCTGTCGGAACCAAAGGTACCATGGATATCGCAGACAAGTAACCCGGAATCGAGATCTGCGGCGGTATATTCTGCCACGATCTGAGATTGATTTGCGCCAATAGAGCAATGAATTTCCCAGGATTTTTTAACTGTCTTTTTGTCTGGAGACAGAAGAATGAGCGAGCCGTCTGCTTTTTCGGAAGAGAGTCCGTCGTTGGCAACATAGACGCTGTAGATGCCATTGCAGCGGTCAATGGAGGCCACAACCTTTTTGGCACAACGTTTAAAGGCATAGTAGGCATCTTTAGGAAGATTGAAATAGTCGATCAGTGCCCAGCCGGAGGCGGCAGGCCAGCAATCGTTCATCATCCAGAAGATCATGCCGGAGCAGAATCCCTTTTCCCTTCTCAGCTGCTCCATCACCACACGTAGCCACTCATACTGAATATAACGAATCTTGAAGAGACGGTCCTTTCCGTCCTGGAAGGTACCGAAAATCTTTTCGGCGAAGAGATTGGTATATTCAAAGATCTCACGGCCGAGAGCGGGATTATTTTTGGTGTGGTAAAGCCACATCTCATCCCCATTAAAAATATCCTCATCCTTCATGATGCGCCGAAGTGTCGGCAGTGACACCGCGCCCATCTGTGGTTCTTCTGCGATGAAACGGGCACGATATTTTTTAAATTCATTTTTGTAATCCGAGAGATCCTCTTTCAAGAGATACTGGAGTGTTGTTCCAAGATACTGGGTATTGTGGGTGGTTCCAACTGTGTTGGAAGCATATTTTTTACCGCCGAAGGGGCTGGATGGCAGAAAACGCCGATGGGGATCTTCCCGGTAGAGAACGGGTGCAATACCAGCAAAAGCAGAACGTCTTCCGGTATAGTTTTCATCGGTATCACAGCCATTGACCGCATTTTCGTTGTCGCCGCTCCACCACATGAGGCAGGGCTGATTTCTGATCAAATGGGCAGCGTACATTGCCTCTTTCTGCAGTTCTTTAATGAACCAATCTTCCTCTTCGGGATAAGAGCCGCAGGCCATCAGAAAGTCCTGGGTAACGGTAATGCCGAGCCGGGAGCATTCGTTGTAAAAATGCCGTGTTTCGAAAGCGCCTCCACCCCAGATGCGGAGCATATTGACGCCGGCTTGAGCGCAGAGTTCCAGAATTTTAGTCTGACGTGCACGGATATCACCCATGGCAAAGGGGACACAGGGAACCCAATTGGCTCCTTTGCAGTTGATTTTGACACCGTTGACTTTCAACACGAAACCGGAAAAAGTCTCGTTGAAATCGTATTCCGGGTTTTGGATGGAAAGGCATTTTTGATAATTGGCACTTCCCGGAGCATCGGGCAGCTGCATGATTTTAACGGTGCGAATACCAAAGTTCTCCTGGAAAATAACGCAATTGCCGTCTTTCAGAACGAAGGTATAGAGAGGCTGCTCACCATATCCCAACGGATACCAGAGCTGAGGAGCGGGCACATCAAAATCGATACGGATCAATGCCTCGGCACAGTATTTGCAGATGGTTTGTACTGCTGTACTGTCGGGAGAAAGAAGAGAAAAGGAGAGCAAACGGCCGCGGTATGTTTCGGAGAAGGTGACATCGGCACGGACAGAAGCACTTTCTTCATCCACGTCCAGTGTGGTGAGGTAGACGTTGTCGATGATCAGTTCGTCTTCTTCGCGGGAAACAAGAGTGCAGTTTCCCAGACCGCAAGCGATAAAACGGGCAACCCAGTCCCAACCGTAGGTGCACTGCATACGGCGGGTGTGAAGACGCTCGGTAGTAAAAGCACCCCTGCGGACAGGGCGATCCTTTACCCAGGTGACAGGAGAATAAAATTTGATCTCAAGCAGGTTTTCCCTTTTCACCACCGTATCATGTACCGGAATAGTGTGGGCGATGTTTCCGTTTTCGCTGTGATAGATATGGGTTCCATTCAGAAAAACATCGCAGTAGGTATCCAGGCGCTCAAACTGCAGGAAAGTTCGGGCGGGAGAACCATCAAAGAAAAACTCTTTGGCGTAGAGGTAATCACAATTTTCAAAAGCAGCAACAGCATCGGCGTTCTTTTCCCAAAAGATATCTGAAGGAAGTTTTTCGGCGGTGATGAGATCCTGAATGGTACAGCCGGGAACGGTTCCGGAAAAGGCGAAGGAGGAACCGTCCGGAAAAAGGCAGGTTCCATTCCAAATTCCGTTAAGAGATAACGTAGTCATTGAGTTTCCTCCGATCTTATTTTTACTACAGGCCAAGTATGTCGTAAGTCAGGTCGCGGATGGGAGCATGTCCGAATCCGATAAGAGAGGGCCACTCGCGGACGTGCATGGCAAAAAAGATGGAAAGTTTATAGGTAGGATCGATCATAACATAGGATCCGGCAGCACCGTCCCAGCCAAATTCGCCCAAAGAACTTCTCTGGCCGTCCGTTTTGTCAATTAGTGTGCGGACGCCAAGACCGTACCCATAGCCGGGGCCGGCGGCACAGCTAAAAGCGGGATTTATGGTATAGGTGCTCAGCTGTTCGGTACGCATAAGGTCAATGGTCTCCGGTTTTAAGATTTGAGCGCCGCTGCTGCCAACACCGCCATTTGCCATGGCGTCGGCGAACAGGCTATAGTCATCCACGGTGGAGAGAAGGCCGGCACCGCCGCTTTCATAAGAAGGAGTAACCTGAAAGGCATTTGGTACAGTGTGAGGACGGATTTTTCCGGACTCATAACATTCATACTGCGCTGCCAGATACTTTTTCTTTTCTTCTGAAAGAAAGAAGCCGGTGTGTTTCATGCCGAGGGGAGCGAAGATGTTCTGATCGAGATAGGTAGAGAATTTCATGCCGGAGGCGGATTCCACAACGGCAGCCAGGACATCGTGGCAGAGACTATACTGGAACTTTTCGCCCGGTTCAAAATGAAGAGGAGAACGGATGAAAGAATTGACAACGGTGAGGGTATCAGCATTGGGATTAGCATGAACGGTTTCTAGGATAGGTGCAGCCTGAAGATGATAGTCAAATCCGGCACTCATGGTGAAGAGATGACGGAGCGTCATTGTTTTTTGTGGAGTTTTCTTTTCTCCATTTTGGAGAAGAAAAACAGAATGAAAAGCAGGGAGATATTGACAGACAGGATCGTCAAGGGCAATCACTCCCCTTTCCACCAACTGCATGGCGGCGGTACAGGTGATGGGTTTGGTGCAGGAGTACATATAGTAAAGCTCGTTTCCGGAAAGAGGCATTTTATCTTCATAATCGGAAAAACCGCTTTGATAGCGGAAAAGGACTTGGTGTTCCCGCATAATTTTCAAATCACAGCAGGGAACGCCTTTTTCTCTGCGGAGAAAGCTTTCAATATAGTCAGAAACCGGCTTGAAATTCATAGCAATCACCTCATACTGTTGTTTTAGAATAAAAATAGAACTCATTAATAAGTATACGGTATTGAAAAAAATTATCAAGAAGCTCTCAAAGGTTTTTTACAATAGAGAGAGCGTCTTCTTTTAAAGAATTTTTTCCAGCGCATCGATGTCTTCGGCAGTGGTTGACCAACTGGTGGCAAAACGAACGACAGCACGGGAGGAATCCAGTCTTTCCCAGAAATCAAAGGTGACATGGTTTTTCAATGTGTTGAGTTTATCATTGTCAAGAATAATAAATTGTTGGTTGGTAGGGGAATCGATAAAAAGTTCATAGCCTTTTTGGATAAAAATGGCCTTCAACCGTTCAGCCATATCAATGGCGTGACGGCTGATCTCAAAATAGAGCCGATTGGTGAAAAGCGTATCAAACTGAATGCCGAGCAGGCGACCCTTGGCAAGCAGAGCACCGTTTTGTTTCACAAAGGAGAAAAAATGCTTTGGGGCATTGCCATGGGGAAAAACCACAGCCTCACCGCATAGCGCCCCTACTTTGGTGCCGCCGATATAAAATACATCACACAATTCGGCGAGATCATGGAGGGAGACATCGGTATCACGGCTCATCAGTCCATAACCAAGACGGGCACCATCAACAAAAAGAGGAAGACGATACTGACGGCAGACAGCAGAGAGAGATTGCAGCTCTGCAAGGGAGTAAAGCGTTCCGTATTCAGTGGGATGGGAGATATACACCATGCCGGGGAATACCATGTGATCACGGTTGACATCGGTGAAAAAGCCGTTCAGGTATTCGGAAAGTTCGTTTGAATCCAGTTTGCCGGCATGTCTGGGGAGCTGCAGAACTTTATGGCCGGAAGCTTCAATGGCACCGGCTTCGTGCAGACTGACGTGACCGGTTGTGGCAGCAATGACACCCTCGCAGCTGTGCAGCAGAGAGGAAATGACGATCCGGTTGGTTTGCGTACCGCCTACAAGAAAAAACACTTCGGCATCGGGAGCACCGCAGGCTGTACGGATTTTTTCGGCAGCACGCTGCGTATAGGGATCACCTCCGTAGCCGGGAAACAGTTCTGTGTTGGTTTCAACCAGGCGTTGAAGAATTCTGGGATGCGCGCCGGCAAGATAATCACATTCAAAATGCAGCATAAAAAACCTCTTATTTTAAAATTGGAGAAAGGCTGAACCGACATGCGGCAGCAAAAAGATAACCGCTGGATTCGGCATAGGATTTGTTTTTGTAGGGAAAACAGCTTTATTGTAGCATAAAAAATAAACCGTGTAAAGATGACATACAGCACGGATAACAGGAACGCCGGATAAAAAAACTCCTTTGCCGAGAAACGGCAGAGGAGTTTCTGATGAATTATTCTTCAAAATAGTCAGCCATCATCATAAGGAGGCGGCCGTTGGCACTGGCGTTGGGCATCCAGGGCGTCCAGTAGGGATCGTTATCCGCATAGCGTTCCAGCAGATAATATTCTTTGGACATACCCCATTTGAACTGGGCGGAAAGTGTCTCCCAGGCTTTATCCTTTTCGCCGCGTTCCATCCAGATGTAGAACCAGTACATATCGAACATGGAGGTATACCAGGTGTGTCCCGCCCAGGGGTCGGCATTGTGTCCCTGGAAAATCAAACCGTCATGCATATGGTCGGTCAAACCATTCCTCATAATACCGCGATTGCGGCGGTAGTTTTCCATTCTGCGGACAAGATCACTCTTGGGATCGATGACGTGGGCAAAGGCAAGCGCCTCCGGACGTTCTGCCCCAGCAGGAGGATCAAGGGGGCGTTCGCCAACCTTGGTTGTGATGAACAGCTCCTCCTCATCGCCGATGCTGAGAGGAAGCTGCTCTTCCAATACCTGACGCATACAGGTCATGTAATCGTCGTAGGCAGCGCGTACCTCTGCGGCTGCAGGGTCGTTGAAATGTTCAAAGGCTTCTGCCAGCCAGTAATATCCCATCAGGTTGATTGCATCGGTAAAGGTCCAGCTCTGGAATACGCCCGGCCAATCGGTAGCTTTCATCGGCGGGAAGATGCCAACACCGGGATATTCACCGTTTCTGGTGCTGTTCCGCTGCTTTTCCATCCAGCGGAAGCCCAGATACAAAGAGTCGCGGAAAAGATCAAAGGCTTCTCTGGAATCACGGAACAACAGATGACGGGCACAGCCCCAGGTGGAGCCGCCGGTAATACAGCCCCACCGCTGTCCGCTCAGATTCTGAACCGCACCGGCATCTTCTCCCTCTTTGACTTGGAGGGTGAGAAAATAGGTCTCATAAGCAGTCTGCGTATAGTCGGCAAAGTCGCCGAGGCGATCCAGAGCCATCAAAAACTCCATCGCTTCCAC